>NZ_JBDZYD010000010.1:0-408626 GCF_040064235.1 Amycolatopsis melonis | reverse complement strand
GCGGCACTTTCACGTGAAAGTGCCGCCTCGCCGGTCAGCGGGGGCGGAGGATGATCTCCGTCGGGTGGGCGTCCGGGGTGGCCGATACCGCCGTCACCACCGCTGTGGCCACCGAGTCTGCCTTCAGCAGGTGCGTTGTGTCGTACTCGCGGCCTTCGCCCGCGAAGATCTCCTGTTGCATCTCCGTGTCCGTGCGGCCCGGGTAGACCGACGTCACGCGGATTTCCGGCTCCTCCTCGCGCAGCGCGTCGGCGAACGCGCGGACCGCGAACTTGCTTGCCGCGTACGGGGACCAGCCGGGGCGGGCCGTTCGGCCTGCTCCCGAGTTGATCACCACCACGTGGCCGCGGGCCGCTCGGAGGGCTGGGAGGAGGAGGCGGGTCAGCTCGACCACCGCCAGTGTGTTGACCTCGAAGTTGGCGCGCCACGCCGACGCGGGCGCTTCCTCGACGCGGCCCAGGCGGGCGACGCCTGCCGAGTGGACCAGGACGTCCAGGGCGGGGATGTCCGACACCGCCGCCTCGAGGGCTGCCGGGTCCGTCAGCTCCACCGGCCATGGCTTGGCGCCCGGGAGTTCCTTCGCCAGCTCGGCCAGTGCGTCGGCGTCGCGGCCGCCGAGCAGGAGGCGGTGCGTCGGGGCCAGCTGGTGGGCCACCGCCGCGCCGATTCCGCGGGAGGCGCCGGTCACCAGGGCGAGGGGAAGATCCGTCATGCCCCCACCGTAACGGCGAACCCCGCGTCCACCGTGCGGTCCTCGCGGCGGCCCGCGCCGAGCTGCCGGACGTCGGTGCAGCCCGTTGCCGGGTCCGCGTCCGAATCCGTGGCGTCGTCGCCCTGGTCCTTCGGGGACGGGTGCAGGCCGGACGGCGGGGTGAAGCACACCTGGTAGCCGCCGTCCTCCAAGCCGTCGAACGCGTACGCGCCGTCCCCGCCCGTCACGACCGTCGCGACCTCGCCGCCCTTCTTCAGCGTCACCTTCACGTCCGCGAGGCCCGGTTCGCCCGGGTCCTGCTGCCCGTCGCCGTCGGTGTCCGACCAGGCGAAGTCGCCGATCCGGTTCGTCGGCGGGGCCAGGCCGACGTCCACCGTGAAGTCCTCGCGGGCCTTGCCGCCCAGGGTGCGTGGTGCCGTGCAGCCGTCGGCGTCCGCGTCGGAGTCGCGGTCGTCGGGCCCGGCGTCCTTGCGGGTCACCGTGAAGTCCGCCGGGACCGCGAAGCACACCTGGTACGTGCCGTCCTTGAGCTTTTCGAAGCCGTACTTGCCGCCTGCGTCGGTCGTCGTGGTGCCGACCGTGCCGCCCGCGCCGTCCTTCAGCGTCACCTTGACGCCCGCGACGCCGGGTTCGTCCGGGTCCTGCAGCCCGTCGCGGTTGCGGTCCACCCAGGCGAAGTCGCCGATCTTCGCGATCGACGGCGGCGGCAGCACGGTGATCGTCGCCGACGCCGTCTTGTCGCCGAGCGTGCCGCCCGGGTAGTGCACGCCGGTGACCTTCGCCGTGTTGACGTGCCCGGTGTCGGCCACGGTGAGGTCCGGGTGGTCGCAGGTCAGCTGCTTGTTCGCGCCCGCGGCGAGCCCGAACGGGGCGAACCGCCCGGTGCACCACGGGTCGGTGACGGTGATCCCGGTCAGCTCCTGCGTGCCCTCGTTGGTGACGGTGATCCGGTAGTGCGCGGTGTCGCCCGCGGTGACCGTCGCGAACGGGCCCCACGCGCCGGTCGCCGGGTTCTGCACTTCCTTCTTCACCGAGTACGCCGCCAGCTGCAGGCCGACGCAGTCCCAGCGCAGCCGCTCGGCGCTCGTCGTGGCGAAGAACTGCACCGCGGCCGCCTTCGCCGGGGCCGTCGTGGCCGGGAAGTCCTGCCGGGCCAGGTGCCCGTCGCTCGCGTTGTGGTCGGCGACCAGCTTCGTCTCCTGCACCTGTCCGCCGGTCGCGTCGAGGAACCGCAGGCCGGTGGCCGGGCCGGTGCCGGGCGCGTGCGCCGCCGTCCAGACGCTGAGCAGGTAGACGCCGCCGGGGACGAACTTCTCGGCCTGGGTGGCGGTGCTGGCCCGGCCGTCCGGGGTCTGGATGACCGCCGACCGCTGCCCGTCGACGGCGTAGGCCTGCTCGGTCAGCAGCCGCGGGGCCTTCGCGGGCGGGGTGCCGGGCGGGACCGGCGCGGCCGGGGTGAACACGTACCCGTCCGGAGCGCCGTTGCGGGCCGTCTCCTCGACACTCGGGTTCGCCGCGATCCCGCCACAGGACGGCCCGGGATCGGCGACGGCCGCGGGCACGACCGTTCCCGAGAGCGCCATCACCGCCACTGCCACCACGCGCGCCGAACGCATCATGCCTCGACTATGGCGCGCGGCACGGGCCCGCACCGGGCGAGAACCGTCCACTTAAGAGTGAACCTTATTCTGGTCAGGCAGGCGCTACGGATCGCGAGCGGTCGCCTGAGGCGACCTCTCGCGCCTGCCGACGGCTGAATAAGGTTCAGTGAACCTCGGCCGGTGCGGGCCCGGTGTGTCAGCGCTCGCCGATGCGCCCCGGCAGCCCGAAGGGGCCCTTCTTCCACACCGAGACGATGGCCGGACGCGGCTGCGCGGTGCCGCCGTCGGGCCAGTGCGACGTCGGGTTCGCGGAGCTGGCCGCGTTCTCGCCCGGGTGCTGCACCGCGACGAGCACCAGGTGGTCCGTCACGACTGGGCCGCACGTCTCGGCACCGACCGGCACCGAGAGGAACTGCTTGACGTGCCCGCGCTCCGGGCCGGTGACCGGCACCGAGAACAGGCCGTCGTTCGCGCCGAGCGCGTTGCCGTCGGTGGCGACCCACAGGTTGCCGTGCCGGTCGAACGCGACGTTGTCCGGGCACGAGATCGGGCTGACCTGGTCCTTGGGGAACCCGCCGAAGTAGGTGTCCGCGGCCTTGGGGTCGCCGCAGACCAGCAGCAGCCGCCAGGAGAACTTCGTCGACGCCGCGTCGCCGCAGTCCTCCTCCCACTCCAGGACGTGGCCGTTCTTGTTGCCGTTGCGCGGGTTGACCTCGTCGACGCCTGCCTTGCCCGCCGCGCCGCGGTCGCTGTTGTTGGTCAGCGCCGCGTAGATCCGGCCGTTGACCGGGTTCGGCTCGATGTCCTCCGGCCGGTCCATCTTCGTCGCGGCGACCTTGTCGGCGGCCTGGCGGGTGAAGACGTAGACCTCCTCGGCGGTGAAGCCGTCCACAAAGGACTTGTCGCCGCCGGCCAGCGGGATCCACTCGCCGGTGCCGTCGAACTCGCCGTCGGCAGGCAGCTTGCCGGTGCCGTCGATCTCGCCCGGGCTGTCGCCGGTGAACCGGGCGACGTACAGCGTGCCCTCGTCGAGCAGCGCCGAGTTGTGCCGCCGCGCGTGCGCGCTCCGGCCGGGCTTGTACTTGCCCTTCGAGACGAACTTGTAGATGTACTCGAAGCGGCTGTCGTCGCCGGAGTAGACGGCGACCCGGCCGTCGGCGGTGATCTTGACGTTCGCGGCCTCGTGCTTGAACCGGCCGAGCGCGGTGTGCTTGACCGGTGTCGAGTTCGGGTCGTTCGGGTCGATTTCGACGACCCAGCCGAACCGGTTCGGCTCGTTGGGCTCCTGCGAGACGTCCCAGCGCTTGTCGAACCGCTCCCACTTGCGGGTGCTCTCGCCCTTGCCGACGCTGTAGCGCTTGAGCCGCTCCGCCGCGACCGGGTCGGTGACCTTGTCGGAGTGCGCGAAGTACTGGTCGAAGTTCTCCTCGCCGGACAGCACCGTGCCCCACGGGGTGACACCGCCGGAGCAGTTGTTCTGCGTGCCGCGGACCCTGCGCCCGGTCGGGTCGGCCGACGTCCGCAGGTACTTCGAGCCGGCGGCCGGGCCGCGGACCTCGAAGATCGTGTCGAGCGTGATCCGGCGGCCGAAGCGGCTCGGGACGACCTCGAGGCCGCCGTGGACCGGGTCGCGGCGGGTCTGCAGCACGGACAGGCCGTGCGCGGCCCAGGCGGTCTTGACCTGCTCCTCGGTCGGGTTGGCCGGGTCGTACTGGTCGGCCGGGAACATGTGGACCTCGGTGGTGTACTCGTGGTTAACCACGAGCAGGTTGGTCAGCCCCAGCGGGTCCTGCGGGATGAGCCCGACGAAGTCGTTGTTGTAGCCGAACTGCTTGGCCTGCGCGGCCGCGGTCTGCCTGGTGAAGTCGAACTTCGGCGCGCCGGCGACGACCGGGTCGCCCCAGCGGACGACGACGCGCTGGGCGTAGCCGTCGGGGATGCTGACCGCGTCGAGCTTGTTCGGCGGGACCGGGTCGAAGTCGGTGCCTGGCACCGGACGCGCGGGCTTGGCCGCGGGACCGGCGAGCGGAGCGGGTGCGGCGGCCGCGGTGCCCGTCGAGAGCGCGGCGAACCCGCCCGCGGCGGCGGCCATCACGGCGCCCGCCTTGAAGACGCGGCGGCGGGAGATGTCCTTGACCACGTCGCCGAAGTACTCGTTCCCGGAGTCGTTCGCCTCGGGGTGCGCGCAGGCGTTGCCGCAGCGGTACTCGCAGGTGACCGGGGAACGGCCGCCCGGATGAGCGGGGAACAGCGGGAGCAGGCGGTCGGGCACAGCGCCTCCATGGTGGGAATTCGGGAACGAAGCGAACCTAAGTGCCGAAAACCAGCCTTTCCGGACTTCTGGGTGAACAACGGGTGTACAACACGACAGCCCCGGGACACGGATCCCGGGGCTGTCACGGTGGGTGCGGAGCTCAGAACTCTTCGCCGACGAGGGCCGCTTCCTGCGGCAGCGTGTGCGGGTCGGCCTGCCGCTCGCGCAGCGAGAGCAGCGCGCCCGCGACGACGCACAGCACGGCCGAGGCGACGAACGGCGCCTGTGGCGAGCCGAACCACTCGGCGACGTGCCCGACGAGCGTCGCGGCGACCGCACCGCCGAGCCAGCGGCAGAAGTTGTAGCCCGCGCTGGCGACCGGGCGCGGCGCGTCGCTGATCGACATCGCCGTGCCGGTGAACAGGGTGTTCAGCAGGCCGGACACCAGGCCGGAGACGATGATCCCGGCCACCAGCACCGGCTTGCCGGGCACGGCCAGCACCAGCATCAGCACGGCGTAACCGAAGACGGCGGCCGAGGCGGCGTGCCGCTCGCCGAGCCGGGCGGCCAGCCGCGGGGCTAGGGCGACACCGGCGACCGCGACGCACAGGCCCCAGCCGCAGAAGACCAGCCCGACGGCGATCGCGTTCCAGCCGAGGACGAACGGCGACCAGGCCAGCACGGCGAAGAACGCGGCCGTGTACAGCGCCGACGCGACCGACGTCCGCAGGAGACCGGGGTGCTTCAGCGCGCGGAGCGGGTCGAGCAGCTTGACCGGGGTGCGCCTGTCGCGCGCGTCGCTCTTCAGAAACATCGCGCACAGCACGAGCGCGCCCGCCATGAGGATCGCGGTGCCGAGGAACGGGCCCCGCCACGAGATGCTGCCGAGCAGCGCGCCCAGCAGCGGGCCGACCGACAGGCCGAGCCCGAGCGCGGCCTCGTAGAGCAGGATCGCGCCGGACTGGCCGCCGGTCGCGGCACCGACGATGACCGAAAGCGCCGTCGCGATGAAGAAGGCGTTGCCGAGGCCCCAGACCGCACGCAGGCCGACGAGCTGCTCGATCGAGCCGGCGGCCGCGCAGAGGGCGGTGGCCGCGACGATCAGCGTGAGCCCGGCGAGGACGGTGCGCTTCGCCCCGAAGCGGGCACTCGCGGCACCGGTGACCAGCATCGCGACGACCTGGACGCCGAGGTAGGACGAGAACAGCAGGGTGACCTGGGACGGCGTCGCGTCCAGCCCCTTGGCGATGGACAGCAGGATCGGGTCGACCAGGCCGATCCCCATGAAGGCGATGACCGCGGCGAACGCGGTGATCCACACCTGCTTGGGCTGGCCCTTGACCGCGTCCAGCAGGCTCGGGTGGTGTTCAGCGCTCATCGCTGATCAGTTCCTCCTTCTTGGTGTCGACCAGCTGTGTCTTCTGGGACCGAGCCCCAGACCCCAGCCGGGGGGCGAGCCCCCCCTGGACCCCCCACAAGCAATTTGGCGAGAGCGGGCAGGGCGGCTTCGATCGCGGCGCGGTCGGCTTCGTCCATGGCGATCAGCCGCTCGCGGAGGAACTCCTCGCGAGCCGTCACCAGTTCGGCGTAAAAACGCAGGCCCTCGTCGGTGACTTCGACCAGCACCGCCCGCCGGTCGGCGGGGTCCGGACGGCGCGTGGCGAGCCCGAGCCGTTCGAGCCGCCCGACGACGTCGGTCATCGACGGCAGCCTGACCCGTTCGAACTCGGCGAGCGCGCTCATCCGCTGCGGACCGCTGTGGACCAGCTCACTCAGCACCGAGCCCTGGGTGAGGGTCAGCGTCAGCTGCGGCGTCTGGCGGCGCACCTGGTGGTAGAGCCGGAAGACCAGCGGCCGCAGCCGGTGGGCGAGGTCGGTGATCGCGGAAGTCACTTAGCCAGGCTAACAAAAATTAGTAAGCGTAGCTAAGTAAGTCGGCTCACAGGCTACGCTCGGGGCATGGACGCGGTGATCTTCGACCTCGACGGCGTGCTGGTGGACTCCGAGCGGATCTGGGACGAAGTGCGGCGCGCGGTCGTCGCCGAGCACGGCGGCACCTGGCGCGAGGAGGCGACGCGGGCCCTGCAGGGGATGAGCACCCCGGAATGGGCCCGTTACCTGGTGGAAGAGCTGGGCGCGCGGACGACGCCACCGGAGATCGCGACGCTGGTCGTCAAGCGGATGGCCGCCCGGTATGCCGCGGAGCCGCCGCTGATCCCGGGTGCCGTGGAGGTCGTGCGCCAGGTGTCGAACCGGTGGCCGGTGGCGATCGCCAGCTCGTCGCCGGTGATCCTGATCAAGGGCTTCCTCGACGTGACGGGCCTGCCGGTCGGGGCGGCCGTGTCGTCCGAACAGGTCGGCGCGGGAAAGCCCGCGCCGGATGTGTACCTGCGGGCGGCCGAGCTGCTGGGCGTGCCGCCGTCGGAGTGCGCGGCCGTGGAGGACACGACGAACGGGCTGCGGTCCGCGATGGCGGCGGGGATGGCCGTGTACGCGGTGCCGAACCCGCACTTCCCGCCCGACCCGGAGGTGCTGAAGCAGGCCACGGCGGTGGTGGAGAAGATCACCGGCCTGCCCGGGGCACTCGGGCTCGGCTGAACGCGAAAGGAGGCCGCCACCCACGTGGGTGACGGCCTCCTGCGAGACTTGCTTACCGCTCGACTTCGCCGCGGATGAACTTCTCCACCGCGTCGCGGGCGGTCGCGTCGTCGTACTGCTCCGGCGGCGACTTCATGAAGTACGAGGACGCCGACAGGATCGGGCCGCCGATGCCGCGGTCGAGGGCGATCTTCGCCGCGCGGACCGCGTCGATGATGATGCCCGCCGAGTTCGGGGAGTCCCAGACCTCGAGCTTGTACTCCAGGTTCAGCGGGACGTCGCCGAACGCGCGGCCCTCGAGCCGGACGTAGGCCCACTTGCGGTCGTCGAGCCACTGCACGTAGTCCGACGGTCCGATGTGGACGTTGCCCTTGCCCAGCTCGCGGTCGACCTGCGAGGTCACCGACTGGGTCTTGGAGATCTTCTTCGACTCGAGCCGCTCCAGCTCCTTCATGTTCAGGAAGTCCATGTTCCCGCCCACGTTGAGCTGCATCGTCCGGTCGAGCTGGACGCCGCGGTCCTCGAACAGCTTCGCCAGCACGCGGTGCGTGATGGTCGCGCCGACCTGGGACTTGATGTCGTCACCGACGATCGGGACACCCGCGGCGCGGAACTTCTCCGCCCACTCCGGGTCGGAGGCGATGAACACCGGCAGCGCGTTGACGAACGCCACGCCGGCGTCGATCGCGCACTGGGCGTAGAACTTGTCGGCCTCTTCCGAGCCCACCGGCAGGTACGACACGAGCACGTCGGCCTGCGCCTCGCGCAGCGCGGCGACGACGTCGACCGGGGTCTCGTCGGACTCCTCGATCGTCTCGCGGTAGAAACGGCCGAGCCCGTCGTGGGTGTGACCGCGCTGGACGGTGACGCCGAGCGGCGGCACGTCGGCGATCTTGATCGTGTTGTTCTCCGAGGCGAAGATCGCCTCGGACAGGTCGCGGCTGACCTTCTTGGCGTCCACGTCGAACGCGGCGACGAACTCGATGTCGCGGACGTGGTACCCGCCGAAGTCGACGTGCATCAGACCGGGGACGCGGGTGGCCGGGTCCGCGTCGCGGTAGTACTGGACACCCTGGACCAGCGACGCCGCGCAGTTGCCGACGCCCACGATGGCCACCCGTACGCGGCGGTTGTCGCCCATGGGAGGTTTCTCCTTCAATCCGTCTGTCAGTAGGTCTGGTGCCGCGACGCTGCGGCCCGCGCCGGGTGGCTCAGGGCGTTTCCGGCCCCTGCCGTTCGGCTTGTTCGTGCGCGATCAGCTCGTTGAGCCAGCGCACCTCCCGCTCGCTCGTCTCCAGCCCCAGCCGGTGCAGCTCGCGGGTGTAGCGATCGATCTTCTCCTCGGCCCTCGCCAGTGCCGCACGCAGACCTTCCCGGCGTTCCTCGACCCGGCGGCGGCGGCCCTCGAGGATCCGCATCCGCACGTCGGCCGGGGTCCGCGAGAAGAAGGCCAGGTGGACACCGAACCCCTCGTCGTCCCAGGTCTGCGGCCCGGCGTCGCCGAGCAGCTCGCCGAAGCGCTCCTTGCCCTCCGCGGTGAGCTTGTAGACCCGCCGTCCGCGCCGCGACCACGCCCGGTCGTCGGCTTCGTCCAGCTCCTCCACGAGGTACCCGGCCCTCAGCAGCCTCCGCAGGGTCGGGTACAGCGAGCCGTACGAGAACGTCCGGAACGTGCCGAGCGTCTCGTGCAGCCGCTTGCGCAGCACGTACCCGTGCATGGGCGCTTCGTGCAGGAGGCCGAGGATCGCGAACTCCAGCACCGGGCACCCCCTTCCGGGAACAAACCGAGACGACGGGCGTTGCTCCGAACGATCGCCTCGATCCAACCTACTCAGCCACTATATCGCGCCGATACATCGAAGTGGCGAAGCTAACCTCCGCCGGGTACCCATCGGGGTCGAAATTCACCGGAGAGTTATCGAATGTCCGGCGTGTCCGCGCCGGTCCGGGGCCCGCGGGCGCTAGGGGGCGTGGACGACACAGGAAGAGCCCGTACTCTGTCCTGGTGATTAACCAGCGGCAGGTCGTGGACTACGCGCTGCAGCGCCGTGCGCTGCTCGCCGAAGTCCGGTCCGGGCGCGTCGGCAGCTTCGAAGCCTGCGACGCGAGCCCGTACCTGCTGCGGGCGGCGAAGTTCCACGGCCGGGCCGGTGACCTGCCCTGCCCGATCTGCCGCCAGGAGCCGCTGACCCTGGTGTCCTGGGTCTACGGCGACGAACTCAAGCACGTCGCGGGCTCGGCGAGGTCCCCCGAAGAGCTGGCCAGGATGGCCGGCCTGTTCGCCGAGTTCACCGTGTACGACGTCGAGGTGTGCCGGGCGTGCCACTGGAACCACCTGGTCCGGTCGTACGTCCTCGGCACGGGAGAACCGGCCGGTCCGCGAAGGACCACGGGCCGGTGAGCTGGATCACTACCGCTGAAGAGCGCAGAACGGCGTCCCACCGGGCGCCGGTCTGGGAGGCCCATTCGTGAACGACGACCGCAACCGCTCCTGGCCCGGCCAGGAGCCAGATGCACCTCGCCGTGCCCAGTCCGGCCCGTGGCCGGGAGAGGATCCCGGACCGGCGTGGCCCGGCGAAGAAGCCCCCCGCCGCCCGCAGCGCAGCACCCCGCCCCGAGGCGTCCCCCGCGGTGGCGGCGCGCCCGAGTGGCCGTCCGGGGACGAAGGCGGTCCCCAGTGGCCGGGCGAGGAGCCGCCCCGGCGCCCGCAGCGGCCCCGCCAGCAGGGCATGCCGCCGCGGCGGCCGGTCCCGCCGCCGGGCCAGCGTCCCCAGCAGGGCCCGCCGCCCGGGTCGCCGCCGCAGGGCTTCCGGCAGCCGCCGCCCGGACGGCGTCCGGCACCCCCGCCCCCGGAGCAGCGCGAACCGGACCTGATCACCCACCACGCGCACAACGGCACCGACGACTTCGGCCGCGACCCGTACGACGACGGCTACGAGGACGCCGCGTTCAACGAGTTCGCCGACGACGTCGAGCCCCAGGAGGAGCTGGACGAAAAGGGCAAGAAGGTCCTCACGCCGGCGCAGCGCAAGAAGCGCCGGTGGAAGATCGTCCGGCGGGTCGCCTACGCCTTCGTCGGGCTCTTCTTCGTCGTGCCCGCGATCGCGTTCGTCATCACCTACTTCCTCGTCGACGTGCCGACGCCGGAAAGCATCAAGTCGCTGCAGAACCAGCCGGTCACCTACTTCGACGCCAACGGCCAGGTGATGGGCCGGGAACTGCCGCCGGGCGGCGACCGCCAGCTGCTCAAGCCGGGCGAAGTGCCCGAGGTCGTCAAGCACGCGGTGTACGCGGCGGAGGACGCGACGTTCGAGACCAACTCCGGCTTCGACGTCACCGGCATCCTGCGCGCGGTCTACAACCAGGTCACCGGCGGGCAGGGCGGTGGCTCGACCATCTCCCAGCAGTACATCAAGCAGGCGACGCAGAACGACGCCCCGACGCTGACGCGCAAGTGGACCGAGCTGGCCAAGTCGTTCAAGATGAACAACCAGCAGTCCAAGGAAGAGATCATCACTTCCTACCTGAACATCGTCTACTTCGGACGCGGCGCGAACGGCATCCAGGCGGCCGCGAAGGCCTACTTCAACAAGGACGCCAAGGACCTCAACGCCTCCGAAGCCGCGTTGCTGGCCGGCCTGATCCAGGGCCCGAGCCGCTCGGAGAACCAGAACTACGCGCAGAAGCGCTGGGCGTACGTGATGGACCAGATGGTCGCCAACAAGTGGCTCCGCGCGGACGAGCGCGCCACCTTCCAGTTCCCGACGCCGATCCCGAAGAACGCCAACAAGGAGCAGAACTCGGGCAAGATGACCTACCAGCTCCAGCAGCGCATCAAGGACGAGCTGGCGGCGAAGGGCTACGACGAGAACAAGCTGTTCTCCACCGGCGCCAAGATCTACACCACGATCGACCCGGCCGCGCAGGACGCCGCGGAGCAGGCCGCCCAGGAGGGCATGAAGGGCCAGACGGACGAGAACCTGCTGAACGCGCTCGTCGCGGTCAACCCCAAGACCGGTGGCGTGATCGCCTACTACGGCGGACCGGAGCTGGTGAAGGACGCGAACGGCAAGGACCAGATCGGCCAGGACCGGGCCAACCAGGCACGGAACCCCGGCTCGTCGATGAAGGCCTTCGACCTCACCGCGTTCCTCAAGATGGGCAAGGGGCTCGGCGAGACGTTCGACGGCTCCAACAACCGGGTGCTCGGCGGCCGCGTCGTCCGGAACGCGGGTGACAGCGCCACGTGCGGCAAGGAGTGCACCGTCGCCGAGGCGATGGAGCGGTCCACGAACACCGTGTTCTACGACATGGTGCTGAACGTGACGAAGCCGTCGCGGGTCGCGGAGGCGGCGAAGGAAGCCGGCGTCAAGGTCGCCCCGGCAGGCAAGAGCGTCCTCTACACCGACGACAACAACATCTCCCTCGGCGGTGGCGGCACGGCCGTGACGCCGGAGGACATGGCGGCCGCGTACGCGAGTTTCGCCAGCGGCGGTGTCTACCACGAGCAGCACTTCGTCGCGAAGCTGACGAACGCGCAGGACGAGGTCGAGTTCGACGAGAACAACGTCAAGACCAACCCGGCGTTCGACGACGACGCGGGCAAGAGCCAGCAGATCGCGGGCAACGTCACCGAGGCGCTCAAGCCGGTCATCACGCACTCGAACCTCAAGTGCCCGGCGGGCCACGAGTGCGCGGGCAAGACCGGTACGCAGCAGTACACCGCACGGGACGGTGACCCGGCGGCGTACAAGGACCGCAACGCGCAGACGTGGATGGTCGGCTACACGCCGTCCGTGTCGGCCGCGGTCTGGGTCGGTGGCGACGGCAACAAGCCGCTGCACGACCCGCGGAACAAGCCGATCTTCGGTGCCACCATCGCCGGTCCGACGTGGCAGAACTTCCTCAACCTCTACCTCAAGGGCAAGCCGCCGGAGAAGTTCGACAAGGTGCAGCCGATCGGCAAGGACGTCAACGACGTGACCACCACGCCGACGAAGCCCTCGGACACGCCGACCACGACGACGACCCCGCCGACCACGACGACCCCGCCGAGCACCGAGCCGTCGGAGACCGAGTCGGAGACGACGACGCCGCGGACCCGGCCGTCCCGGCCCGGGCCGGGCGAGACGCCGACGTTCCCGTTCGGCAACACCTCCGGCTCGGGTGGTGGTGGCGGGCTCGCCGCGCCACCAGGCGGCCGCCGCGGTTGATTCCCGGGGTCCTTCGCGAACCCGCGAAGGACCCCGGTTTCGTTCCGGGAGGGATCTTTCCGGCAACCCGGGTGCTTTTCGTGCGTCCTTGTCAGAAAAGGGGTGGCGATTGCCGCTGCCCACGTCACCTGGAGGACTGCCCGTGCCCGACGATCGATCCCGCTCCTGGCCCGGCCAGGGTCCCGATCCGCGGCGTCGTGGGCCGTCCGCACCCCAGGGCCCGTACGGCCAGGCACCGCGGCGCCCGGTCCCGCCGCCGCCCGGCCGCCCGCAGCAGCCGCCGCAGCAGCGGGCCTACCGGCCGGAGCCGCCGCCGATGAGCGGCGGGCCGGAGCTGATGACGCACCACGCGTACGACGAGCCGGACGACGGCTACGACGTCGAGCCCGAAAGCGACGAAAAACCGGCACTGACCCCGGCACAGCGCAAGAAGAGACGCTGGAAGATCATCCGGCGGGTCGCCTACGGCTTCTTCGGGCTCTTCTTCGTGCTGCCCGCGATCGCGTTCGTCATCACGTACTTCCTCGTCGACGTGCCCTCGCCGACCGAGGTCGCGCAGAGCCAGAGCCAGGCCGTCACCTACCTCTACGCCGACGGCTCGCCGATGGGCAAGGACGTGCCCCGCGGCGGCAACCGGGTGCTGCTGAGCCCGGACCAGATCCCCGACGTCATGAAGCACGCGGCGATCGCGACCGAGGACGACTCGTTCGAGACCAACTCCGGGTTCGACGTCGGCGGCCTGCTGCGCGCGGTCTACAACCAGGTCACCGGCGGCGTCGGCGGCGGATCGACGATCTCCCAGCAATACATCAAGAAGGCCACCGACAACGACGCGCCCACGCTGACGCGCAAGTGGACCGAGCTGGCCAAGTCCTTCAAGATGAACCAGACGTACGAGAAGAAGGACATCATCACCGCGTACCTGAACATCATCTACTTCGGACGCGGGGCGTACGGGGTCGGCGCGGCTTCGCAGGCGTTCTTCCACAAGGAAGCCAAGGACCTCAGCTTCTCGGAAGCCGCGCTGCTGGCCGGCCTGATCCAGCAGCCGGGCCGCTCGGAGAACCCGAAGGTCGCGCACGACCGCTGGAACACCGCGCTCGACCGGATGGTGAAGAACAACTACATCAGCGCGGCCGACCGCGCGGCGGCGCAGTTCCCGACGCCGATCCCGCTGGAGGACAGCAAGCAGCAGGCAGGCGCGCCGCCCGCGTTCGTCGTGCGGCAGGTCAAGGACGAGCTGGCCGCGCACGACATCCCCGAGGACCGCTACTACTCCAGCGGCTACGTGGTCCAGACGACGATCGACCCGAAGGCGCAGCAGGCCGCGGAAAAGGCCGCCACCGAAGCACTCGAAGGCCAGGTGGACGACAACCTGCTCGACGCGCTCGTCGCCGTCGACACGAAGACCGGCGGCGTCCTCGCCTACTACGGCGGCAAGCCGATCGTGCAGGTCAACGGCCAGGACCAGGCCGGCCGCGACTGGGCGAACACCCCGCAGAACCCGGGCTCGTCGATGAAGCCGTTCGACCTCACCGCGCTGCTCAAGATGGGCAAGGGCCTCGACAGCACCTACGACGGCTCCAACAACCGCACGTTCGACGGCCGCATCGTGCGCAACGCCGGCCCCGGCAGCACCTGCTCGCAGCAGTGCACGGTCGCCGAGGCGATGATGCGCTCGGCGAACACGGTGTTCTACGACATGGTCCTCAACGACACCAAGCAGGGCCCGGTCAAGGAAGCGGCGAAGCAGGCCGGGGTCAAGGTCAAGGAGGACGGCGGCCAGTCGATCATCTCCACCAAGGACAACAACATCTCCCTCGGCGGTGGCGAAACCCAGATCACGCCGCTGGACATGGCTTCGGCGTACGCGACCTTCGCGGCCAACGGGCAGCAGCGCGCCCGGCACTTCGTGCAGAAGGTGACCAACGCGCAGAACGAGGTCGCCTACGAAGCCGCGACGGACGGCAAGGCGGCGTTCGACAGCGACGCGGGCAAGAGCCGCCAGATCGCCGGCAACGTCACCGAGGCGCTGAAGCCGGTCATCGACTTCTCGCACCTGAAGTGCCCGAACGGCCACGAATGCGCGGGCAAGACCGGGACGCAGCAGCACACGAAGGTTGCGGGCGAGCCGTCGTGGGCGGCGAACGCGAACTCCCAGACGTGGATGGTCGGGTACACGCCGTCGGTGTCGGTGGCGGCCTGGGTCGGCGGCGACGGCAACAAGCCGCTGCACGGCAAGGGCAACTCGCCGATCTACGGCTCCACCATCGCCGGCCCGATGTGGCAGAAGTTCCTGTCGCTGTACCTGACCGGCAAGCCCGGCGAGCGGTTCGAGAAGGTGGACCGCATCGGCGGCGAGGTCGCCCCGCCGTCGACGTCCGACGTCGTGACGAGCTCGGACGCGACCCCGACCGGCGAGAACCCCGACGGCAACGGAAACGGCAACGACGACGGCGACCACGGCCGTGGCCACGACCAGGACGGCAGCACCAACCCGTCGACACCGTCGAGCCCGGCGAAGCACACGAAGCCGTCGACACCGCCGAAGGAAACGCCGACCACCGGGGACACCCCGGAGAACTAGCCGGCCTGAACCGCGGTGGGCCGCGGTACGTGTGCCTCGTGAGAGGACTGCGTCCGCAGCCCACCGTGGAGGACGGCCCGTGAACAACGACCGCACCCGCACGTCGCCCGGTCGCGCTGCCGATCCCCGTCGCCGTGCCCGCCGCCCGGTGCGGCGGGCCGGGCTGCTGGGCAGCGAACCGGAGCTGATCACCCACCACGTCCACAACGGCACCGAGCCGGACGATCCGCCGACCGTGCCGATCCTGCGGCCCCGCCGCGGGCAGCCGCCGTCCCGGCCCCGGCCGACCACCGCCGCGGACCTGCGGAAACGCCGGTGGCGGCGGATCCGGCGGATCGCCTACGTCGCCGCGGGCCTGTTCTTCGTCGTCCCCGCGATCGCGTTCCTCGTCACCTACCTCGCCGTCGACGTCCCGTCGCCGGAAAACGTCGCGCAGGCGCAGGGCCAGGCCGTCACCTACCTGTTCAGCGACGGCACCGAGATGGGCAAGGACGTGCCGTCCGGCGGCAACCGGCAGATCCTCGCGCCGAACCAGATTCCCGACGTCGTCAAGAAGGCCGTGATCGCCACCGAGGACGCGTCCTTCGAGACGAACTCCGGCTTCGACGTAAGCGGCATCCTTCGCGCGGCGTACAACCAGGTCACCGGGGGTTCCGGTGGCGGATCGACGATCTCGCAGCAGTACATCAAGAACGCCTCGGGCGACGACGAGCCGACGCTGAGCCGCAAGTGGGTCGAGCTGGCGAAGTCGTTCAAGATGAACCAGACCTACGAGAAGGCGGACATCATCACCGCCTACCTCAACATCATCTACTTCGGCCGCGGCGCCTACGGGATCCAGGCGGCCGCGCAGGCGTTCTTCGGCAAGGACGTCGGGCAGCTCGACTACTCGCAGGCCGCGCTGCTGGCCGGGCTGATCCAGCAGCCGGGCCGCTCGGAGAACACCGCCGTCGCGACGAGCCGGTGGACCACGGCGCTCGACCGGATGCTGAAGAACGGCTACCTGACGCCGGCCCAGCGCGCCGCGGCGAAGTTCCCGGCCCCCATCCCGCTGCGGGAGAGCAGGCAGGCCGGTGCGCTGAACCCGTTCCTCAAGAAGCAGGTGCGGGCCGAGCTGGCCGCGCAGGGCATCGACGAGAAGCAGTACTACTCGGGTGGGTTCCAGGTGTTCACCACCATCGACCCGCGGGCACAGCAGGCGGCCGAAAAGGCCGTCGCCGAGGGGATGGCCGACCAGACCGACGACCGGATCCTCAGCGCGCTGGTGGCGGTCGACCCGAAGACCGGCGGGGTGCTCGCCTACTACGGCGGCGACCCGATCGTGAAGGGCCCGAACGGCGAAGACCAGGCCGGGCGCGACTGGGCCGACGAACCGCACAACCCCGGTTCGTCGATGAAGCCGTTCGACCTGGCCGCGTTCCTCAAGCTCGGCCGCGGCCTCGACGCGCGGTTCGACGGCACCTCACCGCGCACGTTCCCCGGTGTCGACCTGCCGATCCGCAACGCCGGCGACAGCAGCAGCTGCTCGCAGCAGTGCACCGTCGCCGAGGCCATGCAGCGGTCCACGAACACGGTGTTCTACGACATGGTGCTCAACGTGACCAAGCCGTCCGGGGTGGCCGAAGCCGCGCAGGAGGCGGGCATCCGGACCACCGAAAACGGCGGCCGCAGCACGCTGTTCACCGGGGACAACAACATCTCGATCGGCGGCGGCGGCACGCAGGTCACCGCGGCCGACATGGCGTCGGGGTACGCGACGTTCGCGGCGGGCGGTGTCCAGCGCGACCGGCACTTCGTGCAGAAGGTGACCAACGCGAACGGCGAAACCGCCTACGAGGCCAAGATCCGCTCGACCGACGCGTTCGCGGACAACGACCCGCAGAAGAGCGCGCAGATCGCCGGGAACGTGACGGCGGCGCTGGCCCCGGTGATCCCGTTCTCCCGGCTGACCTGCCCGGCGGGTCACGAGTGCGCGGGCAAGACCGGCACGCAGCAGCACACCCCGCAGAACGACGAGCCGGCGTCGGCGGCGAACGCGAACTCCCAGACGTGGATGGTCGGGTACACGCCGTCGGTGTCGGCCGCGGTCTGGGTGGGCGGCGACGGCGACAAGGCCCTGCGCGGCCCGGGCGGCGGCCCGCTGTTCGGCTCGACGCTGGCCGGTCCGATGTGGAACCGGTTCATGCAGCTCTACCTGACCGGCCGCCCGGCCGAACGCTTCACCCGCGTCCAGGCGATCAGCTCACCCCAGGACCGCGTGCAGGTGCAGGTCCAGCCGCAGCAGGAACAACCGCAGCAGCAGCAACAGCAACGGAATTCGGTGGACTTCGGCGATCGCGGCAACCGGCAGCAGAACGACCAGCTGGAGCAGCTGCGCCAGTTCCAGCAGCGGCTCCAGCAGCTGCAGGACCAGCAACGCGGGAGAAGGAGGCCGTGACCCCGGAGCTGGGGGTCACCGAGGTCACGGCCGGTCAGGGGGTCACAGGTCGACGACGGTGCCTTCGACGCCGGAGCGGTGCGCGGCCTCGATGACCCGCAGGGCCTCGACCGCCGACGCGGGATCGACCGGGAACTCGCCTTCGCCGCGCAGCGCGTCGCGGACCTGCGCGTAGAACTGCTCGTAGCGGCCCGTCTCGGTCGGGACGGTCCGGACGTCGCTGCCGACGCCGATGCGGCCCGCGTCCGCGGCGGGTTCCACGCCCCAGCCGTCGTCGCCGGGGCGCATGCCCGCCTTGATCTGGGGTTCCTGCACGTCGAGGCCGTACTTGGTGAACGTCGCCCGGTCGCCGAGGACCCGGAACCGCGGGTTCTGCGTGCCCGCGAGCGCCGACGCCCACAGGTGCGACCGGACCCCGTTCGCGTGGTGCAGCGCGACGAAGACGTCGTCGTCGACCTGGACGCCTTCACGGCGGCGGTCGACCTCGGCGTAGACCCGGGTGACCGGGCCGAACAGCTGCAGCGCCTGGTCGACGATGTGCGCGCCGAGGTCGTAGAGCAGGCCGCCCGCCTCGGCCGGGTCGCCGAACTCGCGCCAGTTGTCCTTGGGCTTGGGGACCCAGCGGTCGTAGCGGGATTCGAAGCGGAACACCTCGCCGAGCCCGCCGGACTCGAGGACCTTCCGCACGGTCAGGAAGTCGGAGTCGAGCCGCCGGTTCTGGAAGACGGTGAGGCCGACGCCCGCCGCCTTCGCCGCGGCGACCACCTGCCCGGCTTCGGCCGCGGTCGGCGCGAACGGCTTGTCGACGACCACCGGCAGGCCCGCCTCGATCGCCCGCAGCGCGAGCGGCACGTGCGTGCGGTTCGGCGTGCTGACCACGACGAGGTCGAGGTCGGCGGCCCGCGCGAACAGCGCGTCGGCGTCCGGCACGACCTCGGCGTCCGGGTGGTCGATGCGGGCCTGTGCCGCGTTGCCGGACGTCGTGATCACCGCCGGGGTCAGCCCGGGCGTCGCGGCGACCAGCGGCGCGTGGAAGACGCGACCGCCGATGCCGTAGCCGAGGATGCCCACCCGGAAGTCACGTGCCATGCCCGCCATTAAACAACAGCGTTGCCTAATTGACCACCCATGCGAAGATCGGGGGATGGCGGAAACCGGGGTGAACCTGCGGAACGTGCGGGAGCACAACCGTGCCCTGCTGCTCACGCACATCCTGCGCGCGGGCGGCCTCAGCCGGGTCGAGCTGGCCGAACGCACCGGGCTGACCCAGCAGGCGGTGTCCAAGATCGTCCCCGAGCTGCTCGACGCCGGCCTGCTCGACGAACAGCGGCAGCCCGCCGGGACGGTGGGCAAGCCACGCACCCGGCTGACCATCCGCGCCGGCGCCCGGCACGCCCTCGGCGCCCGCCTCGACCGCGACGAATACAACGTGCTGCGCACCAACCTGGCCGGCGAGATCGAGGAGACGGCGGGCGGCCCGCTGCCGGTCGGCTTCACGCCCGAGCAGGCCGTCGAGGCCATCGGCGCCACCGCGCTCGAACTGGCCGACGGCTTCGACGTCCTCGGCCTCGGGCTCGGCGCGGTCGGCCCGCTCGACCACCACGCCGGACTGGTCCGCGACGCGACGAACATGCCCGGCTGGCACGACGTCCCGCTGCGGGAGCTGCTCGAGAAGCGCACCGGGCTGGCCGTGACGCTCGACAAGAACACCAACGCCGCCGCGTTCGCGCAGCTCTGGCCGCACGGCGAGCCGACGGCGACCGCGGTGGTGCTGGTCGGCACCGGCATCGGCGTCGGGCTGCTGATCGACGGGCGGCTCTACCGCGGCCCGCGGACCAACGCGGGTGAGTTCGGGCACACCACGATCGCCTTCGACGGCCCGCGCTGCGCCTGCGGGCGGCGCGGCTGCGTCGAGATCATGGCCAAGCGGGCCCCGGACACCCGCGCGGCCGCCGGCTTCCTCGGCGTCGGCCTCGCCGACCTCGTGCAGGTGCTCGACCTGGAGCGGATCGTGCTGGCCGGACGCGCGGTCCGGGACGAGCCGGGCATCCACCGCGAAGCCGTCTCGGCCCGGCTGGCGGAGCTGCTGCCGCTGCCGCACTGGCAGCGCATCGAGGTCGTCGAGGACACCGGCGGCGAGGAGATCGTCACCCGCGGCGCCGCCGCCGAGGTCCTGGCCTCGTACTACGCGAACCCGGCATGATCGTCGGCTTCACCGCCGCCCACCCCGATCACCGCTACGATCCGCCTCGTGCCAGAGGAGACCACGCCGGAGCCGGATCCCGGCCCGGTGACGCTGACCCGGGCGGACCGGGTCGTCCCGAGCTGGACCGAGCCACTCGCGGCGGCGGTCACCAGACCCCTCGGCGGCCCGCTCGGCGAGCACGCGGCGGTCGGCAGGCACTGGTTCTGGTCGCCCCAGCGCGTCGGGCTGCTGCTGGCCACCCTCGCGCTGATGCTGTGCTGGTTCGGCAAGGGCTCCTGCATCCAGCAGTACCAGGACTCCAGCGGCGCCACCCAGCTCGACTGGCGCGCGGGCCGCCCGTTCGTGGCCATGTGCTACTCCGACATCGTGCCGCTCTACGGGTCCGAGCGGCTCGACCGGCCGGGCACCTTCCCGTACTACACGTCGTGGAAGGAAAGCTCCCAGACGGCCGAGAACAACACCCGGTACATGGAGTACCCGGTGCTCACCGGCCTCTTCCAGTGGGCGAACGCGAAGCTCGCGGCAGGCTGGTACAACCTCGCCGAAGCGGGCTGGCTGCCCGGCGCGCTGCCGGTGGCCATCTACTTCAACCTGACCGCGTTCTTCCTGTCGGTCGCGTGGCTGGTCACCGTCTGGGCGACCGGCCGGACGACGAGACGCCGTCCGTGGGACATGGTCCTGGTGGCGGCCTCGCCGCTGGTGCTGGTGCACGCGTTCACCAACTTCGACGCGATCGCGACCGCGTTCACCGCGACCGGCCTGCTGGCCTGGTCCCGCAAGCGGCCGCTGCTGGCCGGGCTCCTGCTCGGCCTCGGCGCGGCGGCGAAGCTGTACCCGCTGTTCCTGCTCGGCGTGCTGTTCGTGCTGTGCCTGCGTGCGGGCAAGCTGACGCCGTTCTGGAAGACCGCGGCGGCCACGGTCGTGACGTGGGTGGCGGTGAACGCGCCGTTCATCCTCACCGCGACCCGCGGCTGGTGGGAGTTCTTCCGGATGAGCACCCTGCGGCCGATGGACCCGGACTCGCTGTACAACGTCGTCGCCTACGCCACCGGCTGGACCGGCTTCGACGGCGTGCTGCAGAAGAACCAGAACCCGGCGTACCTGAACCTCGTGGTGGCGGTGCTGTTCCTCGGCTGCTGCGCGGCGATCGCCTACGTCGCGCTCGCCGCACCCCGCCGTCCGCGCGTCGGCCAGCTGGCGTTCCTGGTCGTGGCGGCGTTCCTGCTGACGAACAAGGTGTGGAGCCCGCAGTACTCGCTGTGGCTCGTGCCGCTGGCGGCGCTGGCCATCCCGCGCTGGCGGCTGCTGCTCGGCTGGATGCTGATCGACGCGCTGGTCTGGGTGCCGCGGATGTTCTACTACCTCGGCGTCGACCACAAGGGCCTGCCGGAGGGCTGGTTCCTCGGCACGGTGGTGGTCCGCGACCTGGCTGTGGCGGGACTGTGCGTGCTGGTGGTCCGCGAGATCTACCGCCCGGCCACGGACCTGGTCCGCAGGGCGGGCGACGACGACCCCGCGGGCGGCTTCCTCGACGGCGCCCGTGACGTGATCGTCCCGGACGCCGTCCGGCGCCGCCGCAAGGCCGTCGCCGTCTGAACGCGGCCGCTTCGGCGTCCTGAACGACTCAGCCGAGCTTCTCCCGCAGGTAGGCGATGTCGGCCGCCTGGCCGTCGGCCGGGGTCTCGACCACCACCGGGGCACCCGCCGTGCGGGCCACCTCGACCAGGACGTCCGGGTCGATCGTGCCGTCGCCCTCGACGACGTTGGCGTGGCGGTCGCGGGTCGAGCCGAACTCGTCGCGGGAGTTGTTGAGGTGGACCAGGTCGATCCGGCCGGTGATGGCGCGGACCTTTTCCACCGCCGTCGCCAGGTCCCAGCCCGCGGCGAACGCGTGGCAGGTGTCGAGGCAGAACCCGGCGCCGAACTCGCCGACCTTGTCCCACAGCCGGGCGATCACGTCGAGGTCGCGGGTCATCGCGTTCTCGCCGCCCGCGGTGTTCTCGATCAGGATCGGGACCTTGAAGCCGCCCTTCTCCTGCTCGCGTTCGAACAGCTTGCGCCAGTTGTCCAGGCCGGCCTCGACGTCGTCGTTCGCGCCGACGTGCCCGCCGTGCACGATCAGGCCCTTCGCGCCGATCGCCGCGGCGCCGTCCGCGTGCTGGGTGACGTTCTTGCGGGACGGGATGCGGATCCGGTTGTTCAGCGAAGCCACGTTGATGAGGTACGGCGAATGGATGAACACCTCGACCGGGTCGGCCAGGATCGCCTCGCCGTGCGGATGCGGCTTCGGGGCCTTCCAGCCCTGCGGGTCGGAGAGGAAGAACTGGACGACATCGGCTTTGCGCTCGGCGACCGCGGTCAACGGGTCGTCGTCGCGAACATGGGCGCCAATCAGCATGCCGAGCACGCTACTCCCGGGCGAACTCCGGGCAGCCGGTCCGGTTGGTGACGCTCGTGGAGTACCGTGAGCGCGTTCCGTGATCCAGATTGGTCCGACTGCCGGAGGGCATCGATGGGGAAGCACGTCGCCCGGATCACCGCACTGGGGTTCAGTTTCGCCGCCGCGGCCGCACTGGCGGCGCCGGGCGTGGCGAGCGCCGACCCCAGCCCGACCCTCGGCGGGAGCTGCCAGGCCACGCTGCAGAACGGCGACGCCCGCGCGGGGTCGCCGGGTCTGGTCCTCGACGCCGGTGCCCCGCTGAACGCCCCGAACCGGCTGACCGTCGGGCTCGACTCGAGTGCGCGGAACACCAACGGCACGGCCCCGCTGCTGACGCTGCCGCTGGGCGACACCGTGAAGGCGCTCGGCATCGGCGAGGTGCCGGCGGTCGGCGACCTGGCCGCGAAGGGCGTCTGCCCGGCCGCGCAGGGTGTCGTGAACACGGTTGGCGACGTGACGCAGGGCGTGACCGGCGAGCTGCCTCCGCTGCCCCTGCCGCCGGGCCCGGGACCGGGCCCGAAGCCGCCCCAGCCGGTGCCGCCCGCGCCGGTGCCGCCGGGCCAGAACCCGCCGCCGGGGTCGAGCACCGGCCCGGTGGTCACCGGCCAGGGCAACGCGGGCCTGCCGGGCGACGCCATCTCCGGCATCTTCACCAACGCCGTGCTGCTGCCGGGCAACCTGGTGCAGGCACCGGTGATCGCCCAGATCATCCCCGGCCAGCAGGTTCCCACGGTCGACACGCAGAAGTCCGGCACGGCGGAGGCGCTGCCCGGCGTCACGCCCCCGGCGAAGCTGCCCATGCTGCTGGCGGTGCTGGCACTGGCGATCGTCGCGGCGGCGCTCGTGCGGGCGTGGATCCGCCGCAAGCCCGCCTGAGTTCCACTCGAATGCCCGACAGACTTGAGCGAGCGGGCGTTACTCGCCTGCTTTAACGTCGTTGTCCTGGGCAGAGGCCAACGAGACCAGGGGCGGCAACCATGCAGGATCGGACACGGAGGGCCACGGCAGTCGGAGCAACGGCGGTCGTGCTCGCCGGCTCGGCCGTCCTCGGCCTGCCCGGGACGGCATCGGCCGAGACGAAGACCGTGCCCTGCGGCAGCACCGTGACCGCCAAGCCCGGCGACCACATCCAGGGCTCGCTGCTCGGCCTGCCGCTGCCCGTCGACCTGGGCGTCGTCGGCCAGGCGACCACCGTCCTCACCGCCACCGTCGGCGGCCTGCTCAACCAGGTCTGCAAGGTCACCGTGAACGTGGTGAACACCGTGGTGTCGCCGGTGCCCGTGGTGGGCGCGCCGGTGGCGAGCGCGATCAACCAGGGCGCCGACAGCCTCAACACGGCGGCCACCGGCGGCCTCAACACGCTCAACGGCGGGGGCGGCAAGCAGCAGTCCCCGCAGCCCGGCACCGGTGGCAGCCAGCAGAAACCGCCGGCCACCGGTGGTACCGGGGGAGCGCCGCAGGGTGGCACCCCGGCGGGGCAGTCCCCGATCCCGGAGGCCAACAGCCCGCTGCTGCCGGGGTTCTCCGGGACCCCGATGTTCGGCGGCTTCCCGTTCAGCGTCGGCACGGGGTACGCGCCGATGCGCGACTACAGCGGCATCCCGTTCGCCATGGCCGGGCTGTTCACGCCGTCGCCTGCCATCCGGTACGGCAGCCAGATCCCGGGTTACGCGCCGCAGTACGGCCTCACCGGCCCGGACGGGAACGCCACGGACAACTCGGGTGTCCAGACCGCGGGCCGCGCGGAGGCGCTACCGTCCGCGTCCGACGGATTCACGAACGGGTCGAATCTGCCGCTGCTGATTGCGGTTCTGGCACTCTCCGGAGTCAGCGCGGGGCTGGTCCGGACCTGGGTGCTCCGCCGAATGGCCGCTGCAAATTGAGCCGACTGCCGAGTATCTTTCGCGGGTCTCCCTCGTTCATCCTGGTGTCCAGGACGACGTCCCGATAACCCACGGAGGAAGTGCGCGTGCGGAAACTCCCCACCTGGCAGACGACCCGCCGAGCACTCACCGTTTCCGCGGTTGCCGCTTTCGTGGCAGGCGGCGCGTTCCTGTCCGCAGGCACCGCCTCCGCCGCGACGACCCTCGTAAGCAACAGCTGCACCGGCACGGTCACCGGTCAGATGGGCGACCGGGTCGCGATCGACGGAGCTTCGGTGAAGACCCTCGTCACCAACGGCGCCAACAACGCAGGCACCCTCGCGGTCGGGACCTGGGCCGGTGACTCGATCGCAAAGATCCACTCCATCCCGGTGGGACAGGTGCCGAATGCAGCAGCCGGCGAAGCGAGCGGCGCCGCGATCGGGAAAGCTGTCCGCACCGCGCTGGCCAATTCCGGCACCTGGGGTCTCGGTTTCAACTGGGACAAGACGCTGGACAGTGTGGAGAGCACGGTCGCGAAAGGCTGCGGCCTCACGTTGCTCGCCAGCAACTACGTGGCTCCCAGTACCCCGACCCAGCCGAGCACGGGCGCTCCGCAGGGCCGCGCCGACACCGCACCCGGCGGCGCCTCGGGCAACCTCTCGAACCTGAACCCGGGCAACGCGGCGGGCACGGGCACCGCGCCGATGCGCGACTACAGCGGCATCCCGACGGCGACCGCGGGCACCGCCGTCGCGCCGGGCGTGCGGTACCCGGCGAACGGCACCCTCCCCGGTGACGCCGCCGCGCCGCAGGCGGCACAGGGCGACCAGAGCGGCCAGGGCGCCGACGTCCGTGACGCGGGCAACGCGCAGTCGCTGGCCTCGAACGGCGGGCCGGGCGACGTCCAGCTGCCGATGCTGCTCGCCGTGATCGTGCTCGCCGGCGTGACCGCGGGCCTGGTCCGCACCTGGGTCCTGCGCCGGGCGAGCTGACCGCCACCCAGAAGACCCCGCTGTCGGGTCCTGTCGGTGCCCCCAGGTAGCCTTACCTGGACAAACCCTCCTGCCACGGACAGCCCGTGGCCGCGAGCCCATAGGAGGTGAGTGGTTGTGTCACGCCATTACGAGGTAATGGTCATCCTGGACCCCACGCTCGACGAGCGCACGGTCGCCCCCACGCTGGACAACTTCCTCAACGTGATCCGCACTTCGGGCGGTTCCGTGGAGAAGGTCGACGTCTGGGGCCGCCGCCGCCTTTCGTACGAGATCAAGAAGCACGCCGAGGGCATCTACGCCCTGCTGGACCTGAACTCCTCCGCGGACGCGGTCAAGGAGCTCGACCGCCAGCTTTCGCTGCAGGAGACCGTGCTCCGCACCAAGGTCATGCGCCGCGAGGTCAAGCGCGCCGCGGCCAAGCCCGCCGCCAAGGCCTGAGCCCGAGGGGAATCCCGATGGCTGGAGACACCGTCATCACGGTGGTCGGCAACCTGACGTCCGACCCGGAGCTGCGCTTCACCCCGTCCGGTGCGGCGGTCGCGAACTTCACCGTCGCGTCCACCCCGCGCACCCTCGACCGGCAGTCCGGCGAGTGGAAGGACGGCGAGGCGCTGTTCCTGCGCTGCAACATCTGGCGCCAGGCGGCGGAGAACGTCGCCGAGTCCCTGACCCGCGGCGCCCGCGTCGTCGTCCAGGGCCGCCTGAAGCAGCGGTCGTTCGAGACCAAGGAAGGCGAGAAGCGGACCGTCGTCGAGCTCGAGGTCGACGAGATCGGTCCCTCGCTGCGCTACGCCACGGCCAAGGTCAACAAGGTCAGCCGCGGTGGCGGCGGTGACTTCGGTGGCGGCGGTGGCGGTGGCAGCCGCGGAGGCGGCGGCGGCATGCCCGCCGACGACCCGTGGGGTTCGGCCCCGCCCGCCGGTGGCGGCGGTGGCGGCTTCAGCGACGAGCCCCCCTTCTGATCTCGCGCGCGAGCGCACACATCTGCAAGATTTGACTTTCCAGGAGTAACCAGTGGCCAAGCCACCCATCCGCAAGCCCAAGAAGAAGGTCTGCGTGTTCTGCAAGGCCGAGAAGAAGGGCCGCCCGGAACTGATCGACTACAAGGACACCAACCTGCTGCGGAAGTACATCTCCGACCGCGGCAAGATCCGGGCCCGTCGCGTCACCGGCAACTGCAGCCAGCACCAGCGTGACATCGCCATCGCGGTCAAGAACTCCCGCGAAATGGCGCTGCTGCCCTACACCTCGACCGCGCGCTAAGGGAGGGCACGGACATGGCGAAGATCATCCTCACCACCGACGTGGCCAACCTGGGCGGCCCCGGCGACATCGTCGAGGTCAAGGACGGCTACGCGCGCAACTACCTGCTCCCGCGGGGCTACGCGATCGTGGCCTCCAAGGGCGCGGAGAAGAACGTGCGCACCATCCAGCGGGCGCAGGAGAGCCGTCGCATCCGCGACCTCGACCACGCCAAGGAGATCAAGGCGACGCTGGAGGGCCTCGGCGCCATCCAGCTGACCGGCAAGGCGGCCGAGGGCTCGAAGAAGCTCTTCGGTTCGATCACCGCCGGCGAGATCGTCGAGGCGATCAAGGCGGCCGGTGGCCCGCTGCTCGACAAGCGCGTCATCGAGCTGCGCGAGCACATCAAGACCGTCGGCAAGCACTCGGTCGGCGCCCGGCTGCACCCGGACGTGAAGGTCGACGTGCGGCTCGAGGTCAAGGCCGCGCAGTAAGGCCCGGCCAGGCTCCTCACCAGGCGGGGCACCCCACGAACGGGGTGCCCCGCCTGTGTGCTTGACGGGGCAGGCCGGGAAGCGGCTGCGTTAAGATCCGAGGTGTCAGCGGGACGCAGCGAAGGGGGGTCTCTGATGAGCGAAGTGCCACCACCCGCGCCGATCCAGGTCGGCAGCGGCGGCACTCCCGGCGGCTACCGGTTCGAGCCGGGCCAGGTCGACGCGGTGATCAACCAGTGGAAGGACCTGCGCCGGGAGCTGACCAACGACATCAAGAACGCGCAGGCGATCGCCTGGGTCAAGCCGCCGGGGCAGGAGTTCGCCAGCGGCGACTTCGTCAACACCGGTGCCAAGCTGTCCGGCAACACCCTGCTCGAGCAGCACCAGAAGATGGCTCAGTACGTCGACAACTACATCAGGGCGCTCGAAGAGGCCAGCGGCAAGATCAAGGCAGGCGAGCAGCAGGCCACCGACGCGGTCAAGAGCCAGGGAAAAGGATTCTAGTGCCCGTGTTCCGCACCGTCCGGCTCGCCGCGGCCGCCGTCGCCGCGCTCACCCTGCTCACCGCGTGCAGCAGCCCGAAAACCGGGACCGGCTCGGCCGACACCACCAGTCCCACCACCGGCACCACGGCAAGCCAGGGCCAGGGCGGCGACGCGCCGAAGGTCCCTGCGCCGCTGCCGGTCGACGGCCTGCTCTCGGCGCCCTGCAGTGCGCTCTCGCCTGCCCAGCAGGACGACATCGGCATGGTCAAGCCCGGCGAGGTCACCAAGGGCCCGGCCGGCCCGGACTGCACGTGGGCCTCGGTCAGCACGGACGCCAACACCGTGTCGGTGAGCCCGTTCCCCACCAACAAGAACGGCCTGAGCGACATCTACGCGGGCAAGGAGCGCGGCGCCTACTTCGAGCCGCTGACGATCGCCGGGTACCCGGCGGTCTCCACGAACGTCTCCGACCTGCGGTCCCAGGGCAACTGCCCGATCTGGGTCGGCGTGACCGACCAGCTCGCGGTCGTCGTCACCGCCCAGATCCTCCGTGGCGAGAACAAGACCCAGCCGTGCACCGTGGCCCAGAAGGTCGCGGAAGCGATGATCCAGCATCTCAAGGGCGCGGCGTGAGCCGCGCTGCCGAGCGCCTCGGGAGGGATGGCACCTCATGGGGAACGACGCCAACACCGTCGGCAAGGAGCTGAAGTACGCCGCCGCCGGCGCCGGGATCGGGGCGGCGGTCGGGTCGGTCGTGCCCGGGGTGGGCACGGCGGTCGGTGCCGGGGTCGGGGCCGTCGCGGGGAGCCTGGTCGGCCTGTTCAGCGGCGGGCCGGACGCCCAGCACGCGGAGGCGAACCTCGGCGGCCGCTCGATCGACGCGCGCGCCATCTGGGAGCAGATCAGCCCGGGCAACACCCAGTCGCTCGACGAGGGCTCCGCGGCCGCCAAGGCCCTGCAGGAGGTGCACGCCGAGCGCTCGCGCCAGATCGACGCGCTCAACAAGACGATGGACGCCGCCTGGCAGGGCAACGCCGCGTCGGCCGCACAGGCCGGCGCCCACCCGCTGGGGATCTGGCTCGACTCGTCGGCGAACAACCTGCAGCGCAGCCACACCTACCTCACCAACCAGGCGGACTCGTTCCACACCGTCAAGGGCAAGGTGCAGGAGATCGCGAAGGAACCGCCGTCCGCGGGGTTCATGGACGGGATCAACCCGTTCAGCGACAAGGACGACGAGATCAACCGGTACAACGAGCAGGGCAAGACGAACGTCGCCGCGTTCACCGCCTACTACCAGGCGAGCGTGCAGAACGCCGCCGGCATGCCGCAGTACCAGGCCTGGCAGGGCAACAACATCTCCGACCCGGGCGGTGGCGGCAACTTCGGCAACGGCGGCGGGAACTTCGGCGGCGGCGGTGGCGGCTCCTTCGGCGGCGGCGGTGGGGGTGGCGGCTCGTTCACCCCGCCCCAGATCGGCACCCCGAAGTTCGACACCCCGCCGCGCGTGACGCCGCCACCGGTCACGCCGCCGCACGTCACCCCGACTCCGGTCCCCACCCCGCCGGGTGGGCACTACCAGCCACCGGAAATCCCCGGGCCGGGCCGGTTCGGCGACGGCACGAACGCGGCCGGGTACCTCGACCCCAGCACGAGCAGCTTCGGCCCGCCCGGCGGTGGCTTCGGCCCCGCGGGTGGTGGCGGCGGCTTCGGCCCCGGCGGCGGCGGCGTTGACGCCGGTGCCGGAACGGCCGGGTTCGGCGCCGGGTTCGGCCCGGGCAGCGGCGCGCTCTCCGGCGCGGCCGAGGCCGGGGCCGGCGGCGCGGCCGGGACGCGGGGTGCGGGCGGCATGGCTGCCGGCCGTCCCGGGGCGACCGGTGCCGGCGGGATGGGCGGCATGGGGCCGCACGGCGCCGGCAAGGGCGGCAAGGGCGCCGAGGACGAGGAGCACAGCAGCAAGTACCTCGTCGCCGAGGACCCGAACGAGCTCTTCGGCACCGACGTGCTGACCGCGCCGCCCGTCATCGGCGAATGACCCGAAGGACCGACCCGTGCTCGACCAGCCCACGAAGTTCACCATCCCGACGCTGCTGAACCTGATCAAGCGCCGGGGCGGCGAAGCGCACCAGACGTTCGCCGAGACGCCGACGTTCTACGACGAGACGGCCGAGCGCCTGCTCGACAAGCAGGTCAACGACGTGCTGACCGAGGCGGGCCTGCTGGGGCCGCGGGGCATGGACCGCGACCTGCTCGCCGTGCTCGAGTCGCTCTCGCATCCGCAACTGGAGTACTACGGCTGGTTCGACGGCGAGTTCGAGGACGGCAGCCCGGCGAAGTTCTCCGCGTTGTCCGGCAGCGGCAGCGGTGGGGGCTTCGCGCTCATCCGGGTCAGCGGTGACGACACCGTGGTGCTGCAGCGGCAGCGGTCCGACCAGGTGCTGCCGACGTTCCTCGACATGATCCCGGCCGGCCGCCCGGCGTCCGGCCAGCCGCTGGTCACCAGCAAGAGCGAGTACGAGAGCGGCCGCGCGGCCACGGCCGAGGACGACCGGCAGTCCATCATGCAGAAGGCGCCAGGGCGCCACGAGCAGCTCTCGCCGCTCAAGGAGATCCAGCGGATCATGGGCCTGCCGAGGACCGGGGCGGGCACGCTGTACGTGGCAGGCCGCCGGGGTCCCGGCACCCGGCGGCAGCGCTGCCCGCGGCCGCTCAACTTCGTCGACACCGCCGAGGGCCGCTGGCTCATGGAGGAACGCCCCGGCCGCGGCGACTCGCTCGTCGTGTTCACCCCCGGCACGCCGCAGGCGATCGGCGAGCGGCTGCGCAACGCCCAGAGCGCGCTCACCTGACCACCCTTTTCGGGGAACCCCGGACGCCCGCGCCCCGTCCGAGGAGAATGGGCGAGGACGTGAAGGGGATGGAATCGCATGGCTAACGAGGTCAGCATGTCCGCGCCCGCCAACGGCGGGCCAGGGGGCGGCGGCGGCTTCACCTTCGACGCCGACAAGATCGACGGCGTCATCAAGAAGTGGCAGGACCTGCAGGCCGACCTGAAGCGCGACTACGACGACGCCAACCTGATGGCGAACGTCAAGGCGCCCGGCAAGGAGTTCGCCAGCGGCGACTGGGAGAAGCTCGCGAACCCCTCCGGCAAGGCGTTCCTGGAACAGAACCGCAAGATGCAGGAATACGTCAAGAACTACATCGACGCGCTGACCGCCGCGAAGCAGCGGATCACCACCAAGGAGTCGGACACCCACGCCGACCTCTCGCAGACGGGGAACCAGGCCACGTGAACCGACGACTCCTCGCCGTCCCGGCACTGGCCTGCGCGGTGCTCGCCGTCGCGGGCTGCACCAGCCGGACCCACGGCACGGCCAACCCGGCGCTCGCCACGGGCACGACGGGCAGCGAGACCACCACCCGGTCCACCGCCGACACGGCGCCGCACGTGCCGCACCCGCTCAACGTCACGGCGATCACCTCGGACGCCTGCGCGACGCTCGACGCGACCGGGCGCTCGTCGCTCGGCCTCGGCGAGGGCGAGCCGCGGACCACCGGCAACGGTCCCAGCTGCACCTTCCAGGAGACCGCCGACCCGGGCAACCAGATCGACGTGACCACGGTGACGGCGAACAAGAACGGCCTGCAGGACGTCTACGACACCAGGGCCAACGACGCCTACTGGGGCGAGACGCAGAGCTACGGCTATCCCGGGGTCTACGCCGCCGCGGTGGACGACCGCAAGAACGGCAAGTGCGGCCTCTTCGTCGCGGTGACCGACCAGCTGGTGGTCAACATCCTGGTCCAGTACGACCACGGTGACGGCGCGTCGGACCCGTGCTCGGTGGCGGCGAAGTTCGGCGAGATCATGGTCCGGACCCTGGGAGCCTGAGATGCTGGAACTGGTGCTGCTGGGCGGGTTCGCCGCGTACAACCTGGCGACGACGCACTCGGACGACCACACGTCCGTGCAGGGCGACCGCAAGATCGACTGCTACGACATCTGGGAGAAGATCACCCACGGTCCCGGCCCCGGCTCGATCGCGAGCGGGCAGTCGGCGGCGAGCCGGCTCCGGGGTGCCTACCAGGAGCGGCTGGCCACCATCGACGCGCTGGCGAAGGAGATGGACGCGGCCTGGACCGGCGGCGGCGCGGAGGCGGCGCAGAAGGCGGGCGCGCACCCGCTGCGGGTGTGGATGGAGGACTCCGGCACGAAGCTCACCGAGTCCGACAAGTACCTCGGCGAGCAGCACAACGCCTTCACCACGGTGCACGCCCAGGTGCAGGAGGTGCCGAAGGACCCGCCGAAGAACAACCTGCTCAACGCGCTCAAGCCGTGGACGACCGACACCGACCGGGCGATCCGCGACTACAACGCCAAGGGCCAGGCCAACGTCGACGCCTTCAACACCTACTACAAGGCGAGCAACGACAACGGCCAGAAGATGCCGACGTACTCCGCGCTGCAGGGGCAGCAGGAGAACGTCACCGTCGACGGCGGCGGCAAGGACGGCCGCCGCAAGCCCGGCGACGACGGCCGCACCGGCAGCCAGGACCCGAACGGCTCCGGGTCGGTGCCCGGTGGCGTGAACATGCCGGGTCCGGGCGGCGTGCCGCACTTCGGCGGCCAGCCGAACACGCCCGGCGGCAGCTTCGACCCTGGCAAGATCCCCGGCTTCGACCCGTCGAAGCCGCCGAACTTCGATCCGGGCCGGATCCCGGGCGGCAACTACGACCCGCCGCGGATTCCCGGGCCGGGCCCCTACACTCCGCCGAACTTCGACGGCACCCATTCGTCGGGCTACACGCCGCCGAAGCTGCCCGGCGCGGGCGGCGGCTTCGGGCCCGGCGGGGCGGGTGGCATCGGCGATCCGACCGCGGGCTTCGGGCCCGGTGGCTCGGGCGGCATCGGCGACCCGACGGCCGGTTTCGGGCCGGGTGGCGTGGGCTTCGGGCCTGGTGGTTCGTCCGGCGTGGCCGTCCCCGACGGCGCTGCGGGCGCGGGCCGGGGCGGCCCTGGTGCCGGCGGTGCGATGGGTGCGGGCGGTGCCATGGGCGCGGGCCGCGGCGGCGCCGCCGGGATGGGCGGCATGGGCCCGATGGGGCACGGCGCCAAGGGCCAGGGCGGCGGCGACGAAGAACGGACGTCGAAGTACCTGCTCGGGGACGACCCGAACGAGATCTTCGGGACCGACGAGCTGACCGCGCCGCCGGTCATCGGCGAATAAACCTCGCAGGCTTCCGGGCGCGTGCCAAGATGGGCGCGCCCGGCGTCCGGGTTCACGATTTCACTGGGTTCGATCTTCATGGGGGAAGAGCGGTGCTGGACAAGCAGGTCACCATCACGACCGGCACCCTGATCAACCTGATCCGGCGGCGGGGCGGCGAGCCGCACACGGTGCTGGCCGAGCGGCCTGCCTGGTACAGCGACGAGGCCCAGCGCGCCGAGGACGAGCGGGCCAACGCCGAGCTGGCCAAGGCCGGGCTGTTCGGCCCGCGCGGCATGCACGCCGGGTTCGTCGCGACGGTCGAGGCGATCGCCCGGCCGCAGCTGGAGTACTACGGCTGGATCGACGGCGGGTTCCAGGGCAAGCCGGTGAGCTACCGGCTGCTGGCGGGCAGTGCCGGCGGTGAGGCGTTCGTGCTGGCCAAGCACGAGGAGCTGGACGTCGTCGTGCTGGAGTCGTCGCGGCCCGGGGAGCTGCTCGACGACTTCCTCGGCCAGATCCCGAAGCTGGCGCCCGGCCGCGGGACGCCGCTGGCGGTGCCGAAGAGCCGGCTCGAAGGGACGTCGAGCCACGACGACGGCGAGGTCGCCGTGCTCCGCGGCGGCCGCCCGGCCGAGGGGTCGCAGGAGGTGGAGGAACTCCGCCGGATCCTCGCGTTGCGCCGGATGGGGAGTGGCAGCCTGTACGTCGCCGCCCGCAGCCGCACCGGCGCGTGGCACCGGATCGAACGCCCGGTGAACTACATCGATACCTCCGAAGGCCGCTGGCTGACCGAGGAGATTCCCGGGCGCGGGGAGAACCGGATCGCCTTCACCCCGGCCGACCAGCGCGTTCTCGCTGAGCGGTTACGCAGCGCACAGGGCCGGCTCACCGCCGCCTGACCCGGCCACCGTTCAGCCCACCGGGTTACGGCTCTACGCTCCGTGATTTTCATCCACAGGTGGCGCGACCCAATGGGCCACGGCTGGTCCACGACACGCCGAAGAACGGACTTCGCGCGACACGCCGGACGAGTTTCACGGGAGTTCTCCACATCTTGTACACAGTGTTTGACCTGCGGCTTTACCGAAGCCGATCACGCTTGTCCCCAACTTGTCCACAGCTCTCGGGGAACCTGTGACTGGATACCCCCATTCATCCCCAGGTTGTCCACAGATGGGTCCCCACCCTGATTTGGCATCGGCCTTCCGGGGGATCTAGCGTGCCCGCTCGGGCCTGTACTCACGGTGGCGCTCCGCGTGTCCTGCGACGGCCGGCCGGCGTGGTCGCCGATCATCGGGAGGCGGGCACGGGGACGGGAGCACGGGCGCCGGCCGCGTGCTTCGAGAGCGAAGATCCGGCATAATCGAACGCGTGTTCGACACGATGAGGAGGTGTCCGAGGCGGTGGCGCTGACCGACGACCGCGGTCCGACGTACGCGGAGTCCGACCCGGGTCCGAGCGACCCCGGCTCCGGCGGGTTCGACCGCCAGCCACCACAGGACATCGCGGCCGAGCAGTCGGTGCTCGGCGGGATGCTGCTGTCCAAGGACGCGGTCGCCGACGTCATCGAAGCGCTCGGCCCCGACGACTTCTACCGGCCCGCGCACCAGGCCATCTACGACTGCATCCTCGACCTCTACGGCCGCGGCGAGCCTGCCGACCCGATCACGGTGTCGGCGGAGCTGGAGCGGCGCGGCGAGCTGGGCCGCGTCGGCGGCGCGCCCTACCTGCACACGCTGATCGCGACGGTGCCGACGGCCGCGAACGCGGGCTACTACGCGGAGATCGTCGCGGAGAAGGCGGTGCTGCGCCGGCTGGTCGAGGCGGGCACCCGGATCGTGCAGTACGGCTACGGCGCGGCGGCGGGCGACGGCGCGAACATCGACGAGGTGGTCGACCGCGCGCAGGCGGCGATCTACGACGTCACCGAGCGGCGGACCAGCGAGGACTACGTCGCGCTGGAAGAGCTGCTGCAGCCGACGATGGACGAGATCGACGCGATCGCCTCGCGCGGCGGCCAGTCACAGGGCATCCCGACCGGCTTCGCCGACTTCGACGAGCTGACCAACGGCCTGCACCCGGGCCAGATGATCATCGTCGCGGCCCGTCCCGGTGTCGGCAAGTCGACACTGGGCCTGGACTTCGCGCGGTCGGCGTCCATCCGGCACGGCCTGACCAGCGTCATCTTCTCGCTGGAAATGAGCCGCACCGAGATCGTCATGCGCATGCTCTCGGCCGAGGCCAAGATCCGCCTCGCCGACATGCGCGGCGGCAAGATGTCCGACGACGACTGGACGCGGCTGGCCCGCCGGATGAGCGAGGTGTCCGAGGCGCCGCTGTTCGTCGACGACTCGCCGAACATGACGATGATGGAGATCCGCGCGAAGGCCCGCCGTCTGAAGCAGCGTCACGACCTCAAGCTGGTCGTCCTCGACTACCTGCAGCTGATGACGTCCGGCAAGCGCGTCGAGTCGCGGCAGCAGGAGGTCTCGGAGTTCTCCCGGCAGATGAAGCTGCTGGCCAAGGAGCTCGAGGTGCCGGTGATCGCGATCAGCCAGCTGAACCGTGGTCCCGAACAGCGCACGGACAAGCGGCCGATGCTGTCCGACCTGCGTGAGTCCGGCTCCCTGGAGCAGGACGCCGACCTCGTCATCCTGGTCAACCGCCCGGACGCCTGGGAGCGCGACGACCCGCGGGCGGGCGAGGCGGACCTGATCATCGCCAAGCACCGTGCCGGGCCGACGGCGACGATCACCGTCGCGCACCAGCTGCACTACAGCCGGTTCGTCGACCTCTCGCACGACTAGCCGAGGGCGCTGTACCCGCGGACGAACGCCGTGAGGAGCCTGCCGAACGTCTCGCGGTCCTCCTCCGGCCAGTCCGCCATGACCTCGGCGAACACCCCGCGCCGGAAGGCGTGCATGTCGTCGAGGTGTGCCTGGCCCTCCGGTGTCGGCACGAGCACCGCGCGCCGCCCGTCGCGCTGGTCGGCTTCGCGGCGGAGCAGGCCTTGCTCGACCGCGCGCGCCACCAGGCGGCTGGCGCGCGGCTGGTCGACGCCCATCGCCGTGCTCAGTGCCGTCACCGTGCTGGGCTCGCCGCGTTCGGCGAGTTCCTCGACGACGTCGAGCAGCTCATACACCGGGTCGTGCGCGCCGCGACCGCGCGCCTTGCCGATCCGGCTCAGTGCCCGGCGCTGCTGGCTGCGGCGGATCGCGATCATGGCGCGCTCGACGTCGGCCACCGCGTCCGTCATGGTTGCCTCACCTCCGAACTACATGTACTTTTACATGTAGTTGTCCATCAACATTCAGGAGTCTCCATGAAACCCCTCGGCTGGTGGCTGCGCCACCTCCACGAGCTTCTCGAATCCTCCATGGGCCGGATCCTCGACGAGGAGTCGCTGACCCGGCGGCATTGGCAGGTACTCAACACGATCGCACTCGGCGCCCGCACGCCGGAGGAGGTCGACGAGGTCATGGCGCCGTTCGTCGCCGCGGACGGCTCGATGGCCCCGAAGATCGCCGACCTGCGCGAACGCGGCTGGGTCACGGAAACCGGCGAGCTGACAGCCGCGGGCCGCGAAGCTCACACGCGTGTCGAGCAGCGCGTCCAGGCCTTCCGCGCAACGGCGATCGACGGCATCGGCGACGACGACTACCGCACGACGATCCGCACGCTGGAGCGCTGCGCGGCCAACCTCGAAGCGGCCTGAGGAATATCCCGGGCCGCGCCGGCGTCGGATACTCTAGTAGTTGAATTTTCAATCACTGGAGCGCTCGATGACCCGCACGCCGGTTCTCTACCTCAGCCACGGCGCCCCGCCGCTCGCCGACGACGCCACCTGGACCCGCCAGCTCGCCGGCTGGGCGGCCGACCTGCCGAAGCCCCGCGCGATCCTGGTCGTGTCGGCGCACTGGGAGGAGGCACCGCTCACCATCGGCGCGACGACGACGGTGCCGCTCGTGTACGACTTCTGGGGCTTCCCCGAGCGCTACTACCAGGTGAAGTACGCGGCACCCGGCGCGCCGGAGCTGGCGGAGAAGGTGCGGAAGCTGCTGCGCTCGACAGCCACGCCGGTGCACGACGCGCCGGAGCGCGGCCTCGACCACGGCGCCTACGTGCCGCTGGTCGAGATGTACCCGGATGCCGACGTCCCGGTGCTGCAGGTGTCGATGCCGTCGCTCGACCCGCGGGAGCTGTTCGACCTGGGCCGCAAGCTGGCGCCGCTGCGCGACGAAGGCGTGCTGATCATCGGCAGCGGCTTCTTCACCCACAACCTGAGCGGCATGGCCCGCTCCGCCGACGGAACCCCGCCCGCCTGGTCGGCCGAGTTCGACCACTGGGGCGCGGAGGCCCTCGCCGGCGGCGACGTCGACACGCTGCTCGACTTCCGGCACAAGGCCCCGGCGGCCGCGCTGGCGCACCCGCGGATCGAGCACTTCGCCCCGCTGTTCGTCTCCCTGGGCGCCGGCTCGGCCGAAGCCGCCGGCCGCACGGTGATCGACGGCTTCTGGCACGGCCTCGCCAAGCGATCCCTCCAGTTCTCCTGACCCGCGAACGCGAACGAGCCCCAGGAGCCGGGTGGCTCCTGGGGCTCGCCGTCTCCAGGGAAGGAGAGCTTTCCGGGGTCCGTGATCGCGGGGAGGGGGCGTTCCGTGCGAGGTCGCCCTCGCGGCGCGGTGGAACGCCCGCCCGCGAAAACGGGGTCTGGGGCCGGGCGGACCCTGGCTGGGCCCGCCCGGCGTCACCGCACTACTTGCGCTTCACCAGGCCCAGCAGCTTCGCGAGGAAGCCGGTGGAGTCCAGGCCCGACATCGCCGGAACCTGAGCGGCCGGGGCGGCGCTGTCCAGCACCGGCAGCTTCGCGTTCACCGGCAGGGCCGGGGCGGCGGGCAGGGCCGGGAGACCACCCAGGGCGGGCAGCGCGGGCAGCGCGACCGGCAGGCCACCGGTCGGCAGGTCCGCACGCTCGGCGGGCAGGGCGGGCAGCGACGGCACGGCCGGCAGCGCCGGAACCGCGACGGGCAGGCCGGCGGCCGGCAGGTCCGCACGCTGCGTGCTGTGGCCCGGCAGGGCACCACCCAGCGCCGACAGCCCGGTCACCGCGGGCAGCGCCGAGGTCGACGGCAGGGTCGGCTTCGGCAGCGCCGGGACGCCGGAGATGCCACCCGGGGTCGGCAGGTGCGCCAGCTGCGACAGCCCGGCCAGCGGGCTGGTCACCGGCGGCACGTCGGCACGCTGGGTGCCGACCGGAGCCGTGGTGGGCAGCGCGGGCAGGCCCTGCAGCGGCAGCCCCGCCGTCGGCAGGCCACTGGCGAGCCCGGTCAGCGACGGCAGCTCGTCGGCCGCCATCTCCGAACCGTCGACCGGGAACGCGATGGCGTCCTCGGCCTCGTCGATGCTCGTCACGTCGGTCGCGTCCGCGGTGGCGACCCCGAGCAGCTCCAGGGGCACCCCGTAGATCTGCACCGGCAGCGCGAACGCGTGGTAGAAGTTGTAGCCCGACAGGCCGGACCCGTTGCCCTCGGTGACCGGCTCGCCACCGTTCTCCGTGGTCAGCGTGTTGTCGCCGACGGCGTGCGCGACGCCGCCCACGGTCACCGCGTCGCCGAACAGCTGCGCGATCGCGGTCACCGGGATGTCGAGGATGTTGCCGGAGATGGCCCCGTCGAGGCCCGACGTGGTGTCGTCGCCGGCGTTCTCCACCGAGGTCATGTTGATGCCGGTGCCCTTGGCGACACCCAGCGCGCTGACGGCGTCGCCGAAGACCTGCACCACCGGCAGCGCGTCCACGCCGACGATGTTGCCTGCCACGCTGCCGCGGTCACCGTTGGTGGTGGCGTCGCCGCCCGCCGCCGACTGCAGGTCGTTGGTGCCCGTGCCGGTGCCCAGCGCCGCCCCGGCGATCCCGTCGCCGAAGATGTTGCCGGCACCCGCGATCGGGGCCTTCACGATGTTGCCGGTCAACGCACCGTCCTGGCCGTCGGTCAGCGCGTCGCCGCCCGCCGAGGAGTCGGTGATGTTGTCGTTCTCGCCGGTGCCGATGCCGCCGAGGGCACCGCCGACACCCATCGCCTGCAGCGGCAGCGAGACCGGGGCCTCGATGATGTTGCCCGCGCCGGCACCCGCCGGGCCGTCGGCCGAGACGTCGCCGCCCGCGTGGGAGGTCGTGTCGGTCGAGCCCTTGCCGTGGCCCTGTCCGATGAACGCGCCACCGATGTTGGCGACCTGCACCGGCAGCGACGCCGGCACCGTGCCCAGGTTCGAGCTCAGGAAGCCGTTGTCGTCGTGGGTGCTGCCACCGCCGCCGCCGGAGACGACCTTGGTCTCGTCGGCCGAGCCGGAGCCCTGGCCGATGAACGAGCCGCCGATGCCGAAGACCTCGGCGGGCAGGCCGACCGGCACCTGGACGACGTTGCCCGAGCCGGACGAGTTGTTGCCCTGCGTGCCGTCGTACGCCCCGGCGGTGACCGTCTTGTCCTCGGTCGCCGCACCGGACGCGTTGCCGATGTGGCTGCCGCCGATGCCGAAGACCTCGGGCGCGCCCGCGGTCTGGGTGTTGATGATGTTGCCGCCGAGGACGGAGTCGTTGCCCCGGGTGTAGCTGCCGTTGCCGGCGTTGTCGTCGGTGGTGTTGTCGTGCGCGGCGTTCGCCTGGCCGATGTACGTGCCACCGATGCCGAAGGCCTCGACCGGCAGCGCGACCGACGGGTTCAGGACGTTGCCCGAGCCGCTCGCGTTGTCACCGGCGGTCTTGACGAAGCCACCCGAGTCGACAGTGCTGGAGGAGCTGCCGGATTCGGGGAGGCCCGAGGAGGCGTTGCCGATCCACGAGCCGGCGACACCCGCGACGTTCGCGATCGGGGACAGCGAGGCCGCCCCGCCGTTGCCGGACAGGAACGAGTCGTTGCCGCTGGTCTCGAGGTAGGTCGGGATGCCGAGGCTGCCCTCGCGCGTGTCCCCGGCCGTGGCGTCGGCGGAGGTGTTGCAGCCGTCGGAGTTCGACAGCGAGCCCCACACCGCACCGGAGTTGCAGTTGAACTTGACCGGCAGGGCGATCGGCGCACCGACCACGTTGCCCGACCCGGCGCTGTTGTCACCGGAGGTGAACAGCGAGCCGCCGGAGGTGGCGACCGTGTCGGCCGAGTAGCCGTGGCTCTGCCCGTTGCCGAGGATCCACGAAGCGGCGTTGCCGGTCACCTGGACCGGGGTGGCGAACTGGCCCGCCACGATGTTGCCCGAGAGGGCCGAGCCGTCGCCGTTCGTGTCGACGTTCCCGGTCTCGTTCGCGCTCTGGCTGGCCGACCCACCGGTCACGCGGCCGGTGCCGCCGGCGACGCCGCCGCCGTTGCCGGCGATCTGCACGGGGAGCGCCCAGTCGAGGGCGACCGCGTTGCCCGCGATGCTGGAGCCCTCGCCGGTCGTCGCGATGTCCTGGTTGTGGTCCCAGGTCTGGGTGTGGTTCCCGCCCTGGACGTTCGCGTCGCCGATCACGCCGATCGCGTTGTCCACGATCTGGATCGGGACGACGACGTCGCCGGTGACCTTGTTGCCCTTGAGCAGGTTGTGGCTCGGCGTGAAGGCGCCGGCGCCATCGGCCTTGGTGACACCGCCGAGGGTGCTCTGGCCGATCGGGCTGCCTTCGTCGACCTGCTTGACGGCCTCGTTCGCGGCCGTGGTGACCGGCTTGGCGCTCAGCTCCGTCTGCCCGGCGGGCAGGTCCAGCTGGCCGAGGGGGGTGCCGACCGCGTTGTTGGCTTCCTGGATCGGAACCGTGACGTTGAGGTCGAGCGGCGAGGCCGGGGTGTCGGGGTTGACGTTCTCGTCAGCCGAAGCGATGCCGGTACCCAGCATCAGCAACCCACCCGTGACAAGTGCGGTCTGGAGTCCGCGCTTTGCCCACGTCTGCATGGGGTTTTTCTCCTTTATTTCGGGTTCCCTTGCGGGCTCGTGGAGGTGCCTCGAACGGCACCAGAGGGGGATGGAACTTCTTGCGGGCGCACGAAAGCGCACCGCCGTGGCACGGATGGTTCGCGGACGCGGGGACGCCGTCAGATGAAGACGGACTTGGGTGCGTCAGCTACCCGTGCAGGGAGGTGTTCAGTCAGGAGTGACACCGGGCTGCTCGCCCGGGGTGCGCGCCGTCTGGCGCAGGCCGGCGCGGCTCATCGCCGCGACGGCGGTGTCGACGGCTTCGGTCGTCCAGAACGGAACGCCGAAGTTGAGGCCGTCGAGGTGTCCACCGGGGGCCGTGGTGCCACCCGGGGCGGTGGGGACGGACGGCGCAACCGGAAGCTGCGCCGGGGTCAGCGGCGACGGCAGGTCACGGTGCGCGTCGCGGGCCTTGCCCGCCGCACCGGTGCGCTCGTCGTGCTGGAAACCCGTCGGCATCGCGAGCGCGGCTCGCAACGCGGCGGGAAGTTCGACGGCCGAGACGGCGACCGTGTCCGTGGTCTGGCCGACCGGCGCGGTGACCGGCGCCTGCTCGACCGGGGCGAGACCCGGCAGCTGCGGGAGCAGGTCGCCCTCGCGGGCCGGGTCGAACAGCTGCCACACCTGGCGGCCGAAGTCCTTGGCAGGCTCGGGGGCGACGGTCTCCTCGAGGACCCGGCGGGCGTCCTCCGGCTTGCGGGCGATGTGCTCGACCGCGCCGAGGGTGCGCTGCACCGGGCTGACGACGGTGTCCGTGGCGAGGTCGGTGACCGAGTCGCTGACGCGCTCGGAGACCTCGTGCTCGAACACGCGCGGGCTGCTCCACTCCGTCGCGGCCTGCGGCGAGGTGGCGACCTCGCCGGAGACGTCCGAGACACCGCCGGTCACGTCGCCGAGGTCGCCGGCGGTCGCGTCGGCGACCGGCGCGACCGGAACGGAGACGGTGTCGGCGGAAGCGGCGGCGCCGGAAACGAGCCACGCGGCGGCCGTGCCGGCCACCGCGCCACCGAGGACGAACAGCACGCGCGACACGAGACGGCCGGCGCGCTGCGCGCCCTGCCCCTCGTTCGCCGCGGTGTTCGCCACTCGTGATCTCCTCGTGCTTGGTCCGTGATGGACGTGCCGTTGCGGAAGCGACCTAACCAAACCCGCGCCCCGCCGCGCATCCTCGACACGACTTGATGCCCCCATCGTGTGAAGAACACAGCGTGTAGCCCGTTCTGACGTCGGGTGATCACCGCTGGCCGTCCGGCATGCCGGACGCGGCAGGGCGAAAGCGGCCGGATCGGGCGGTCCAGCCGCTACGGTGAGCCGGTGAGCCACGCGCGACGCGAAGACCAGTTCCTGCCGGAGCACGAGGACATCACCGGGCTGATCCCCCGGGGCCTGCGCATCAGCGCGGCACTGGCGTGGCGGTTCATCGTGGTGGTCGCCGCGCTGTACGCCGTGGTCTGGGCGATCGGCTACCTGTCGGTCGTGGTGATCCCGCTGGGCATCGCGCTGCTGCTGTCCGCGCTGCTCGCGCCCGCGGTGCAGAAGCTGGTGGCGGTGAGGTTCCCGCGCGGGCTGGCGACGGCGATCGTGCTGATCGCCGGGCTCGCCGTGCTGGGCGGGCTGCTGACGTTCGTCGTCACGCAGTTCTCCTCCGGCCTGCCGCAGCTGCAGAAGCAGCTCAACGAAAGCCTCAACCAGATCAAGGACTGGCTGATCAACGGCCCGGCGCACCTGCGCCAGGAGCAGCTGCAGGACTTCATCAACCAGGTCTTCGGGTTCCTGCAGAACAACCAGGCCTGGCTCACCGACACCGCGCTGACCACGGCGAGCACGGTCGGCGAGATCGTCACCGGCTTCCTGCTCACGCTGTTCATCACGATCTTCTTCCTCAGCGGCGGCGAGACGATCTGGACGTTCCTCGTCCGCGGTGTGCCCGCGCGGGTGCGCAACCGGGTCGACGTCGCCGGGCGCCGCGGGTTCGCGTCGCTGGTCAGCTACGTGCGCGCGACGGCCGCGGTCGCTGTCGTCGACGCGGTCGGCATCGGCGTCGGGCTGTGGATCGTCGGCGTGCCGCTGGTGATCCCGCTGGCGACGCTGGTGTTCCTCGGCGCGTTCATCCCGATCATCGGCGCGGTGATCACCGGCGGCGTCGCGGTGCTGATCGCGCTGGTCACCAACGGCTTCATCGGCGCGGTGATCGTGCTCGCCATCGTCGTCGGCGTGATGCAGCTGGAAAGCCACGTGCTCCAGCCGCTGCTGCTCGGGCGCGCGGTGAAGCTGCACCCACTGGCCGTCGTGCTGGCGATCACCGGCGGCCTGGTCGTCGGCGGGATCGCGGGCGCGCTGATGGCCGTGCCGATCCTGGCGGTGCTCAACGCGGGCATCCGGTCGCTGCTGCACGAGACGGACCCGGACCCGGCCGAGGTCGACGTCCTCAAGGACCAGGCCGCGCAGCCGAACGACGCCGAGCCCGGGTCGCCGGGTGCGGAAGTGCCCACGCGCGGCGAAGAAGAATGACCGCCGCGCGCACTCCCGACCCGGTCACGCCGATGTGGCGGGGCGTGCTCGCCTTCCGCGTGCTCACCTGGGCGTTCGCCTGCGGCACCGTGATCGTCCAGAGCGGGCACTACCGGCGGGACTGGCTGGCCTGGACGGTGCTCGGCGTGATGGCGCTGTGGTCGGTGGTCAGCAGCTTCCTCTACCTGCGCGAGCGGACGCGGCCGCCGTGGCTGGTGGTCTTCGACCTGGTACTCACCACCGCGTTGCTGCTGACCTCGCCGTGGGTGCTCAGCGACGCGCAGTTCGCGCTGAACGTCCCGCTCATCACGACGGTGTGGGCGGCCGTGCCGCCGGTCGCCGCGGGCGCGCGGTTCGGCGCGGCGGGCGGGGTGCTCGCCGGGCTGGTGGTCGGCGTGGCGACCGGGATCGCGCGGGAGAAGTTCGACCTCGACGTCGCCCGCGACGGCGTCCTGCTCGCCGCCGCCGGCCTGCTGGTCGGCATGGCGGCGACGATGGGCCGCCGGTCCGCGGCCCGGCTGGAGCAGGCACTGCGCAAGGAAGCGGCCACGGCCGAGCGCGAGCGGCTGGCCCGCTCGATCCACGACAGCGTCCTGCAGGTGCTGGCCCGCGTCCGCAAGCGCGGCAACGAGGTCGGCGGCGAGGCGGCGGAGCTGGCCCGGCTGGCGGGCGAGCAGGAGATCGCCCTGCGGTCGCTGGTGACCACCGAGCCGGTCCGGCCCAACGACAGCGGCCGGACGAGCCTGCGAGCGGCGTTGCAGCTGCTCGCGACCTCGTCGGTGCAGGTATCGGCCCCGGCGGACGACGTCGAGCTGCCCGCCCACGTCACCGGCGAACTCCTCGCCGTGACCCGCGAAGCGCTGTCGAACGTCGAAAAGCACGCGGGCCCGGACGCGCACGCGTGGGTCCTGCTGGAGGACCTCGGCGACGAGGTCGTGGTGAGCATCCGCGACGACGGACCGGGCATTCCGGACGGCGTTCTCGAGCAGGCGGCGGCGGACGGGCACCTCGGCGTGGTGGAATCCATCCGGGGGCGGGTCCGCGACCTCGGCGGGAGCGCGACCCTCGACACCGGGCCCGGCCGGGGCACGGAGTGGGAGGTCAGGGTGCCGAAGGCGAAGGGTGCGAAATGAGCGAGCCGCGGATTTCGGTGATGGTGGTCGACGACCACCCGATCTGGCGGGACGGGGTGGCCCGTGACCTGACCGAGCACGGCTTCGACGTGCGGGCGACGGCACCGGACGCGGACGCGGCGCTGCGCATCGCGCGGACCGTGCAGCCGGACGTCGTGCTGATGGACCTCAACCTCGGCGGCAGCTCCGGGGTGGACGCCACCCGCGAGATCACCGCGGCACTGCCGTCGACGAAGGTGCTGGTGCTGTCGGCGAGCGGCGAGCACAAGGACGTCCTGGAGGCGGTGAAGGCGGGCGCGTCCGGCTACCTGGTGAAGTCGGCGTCCGCGGCGGAGCTGGTCGACGCGGTCCACCGGACCGCCGCCGGCGACCCGGTGTTCACCGCGGGACTGGCCGGGCTGGTGCTCGGGGAGTACCGGCGGATGGCCGACGCGCCCGCGGAAGGCGCCGAGCCGCCCCGGCTGACCGAGCGCGAAACCGACGTCCTGCGCCTGGTGGCGAAGGGACTGACCGCGCGGCAGATCGCCGAGCGGCTGGTGCTGTCGCACCGGACGGTCGAGAACCACGTGCAGTCGACGCTGCGGAAGCTGCAGCTGCACAACCGCGTCGAGCTGGCCAGGTACGCGATCGAGCACGGCCTCGACGACGCGTGAGGGTTCAGGGGAGGACGGCGATCCCCGACCAGTCGCCCGGCGGCAGCGCGGCCGTGCCCATGCGCCACTGCGGTTCGCCCGGGTGCCAGGCGGCGAGGACGCCGTCGGCCAGCACGAGGTCGCCGTCTTCGCTCCAGTCGATGCCGCCGCCGCGCTTGAGGTGCTCGGTGATGAACGGCATCCCCGGCGCGTGCTCCCAGGTCCGGGTGTCCGGCCGGAGCAACCAGATGTCCCGCGTCTGCACGGGCCCGCGATAGGACGGGTTGGCGAAGTCGACGGCGAAGATCCGGCCGTCCCGCGACGGGACGACGGTCGGCGGGCCGCCGCTCACCGGCCTGGTGAGCGGGGTGGTGCGGCCGTCGCGCAGGTCGAGCAGGCTCAGGTCGGTGAAGCCGTCGAGCAGCAGCCAGTCGCCGGCGGCCCCGAGGATGCGGGGGTGCTGGCGGACCGAACGGCCGGTCCGCGGGTCGATCAGCACGTCCGCCGACTCGGCGGAGCCCGAGTGGACGGTGATCAGCAGGCCGTGCCGGATTTCGCCGCGGACCTGGACCCGGCAGCCGGCGGGCCCGCCGCGGCCGAAGTCGCCACCGGCAAGCGAAACGTGCTGGAGGCGGCAGTTGTCCGTGGAGTCCTGCCGGACCAGCCAGACGCCGTCGCCCGCGGCGTCCGGCGCGACCGACCACGCCTGGCCGAGGGACCGCGGCGGGCTCGCCGGGCCGGTGTACTCGAGGATTTCGAAGGGTTCGGTGCTGTGCGTGTACGGCGGGTAGACCGTCAGGACGACGTGCTCGCCGACGCGCAGCACGCTCAGGACCCGGTTCCCGTCCGGGTAGCCGGGCGGGGTGGCCACGGGTCCGTGGTCGGCGTCGAAGACGGTCGGGCCGGTGGTCGGGAGCAGCGCCGTCACCCCGATCCCGCCGGTGCCCCGGACCCCCAGCAGGCCTTCCGGAGGGTCGGGCGCGGGACTCGGTGAAGCCGTCGTGGCCGGCGGTGGCGGCGGCGGGGTTTCGGCCGTGCACCCGGGCAGCAGGAAGAGGGCCGCGACGACCGCGGCACCGCGGAATACGGGTCCGTTCAGGGTTTTCCCCCGATCTCCCTGGTGAAATCCGGTTCTACCATCGTGGGCATGGGCCAGGAAGAGACTCCGGTGACCGACACCAAGCCGTTGAGCGAGCGCGATCTGCGGGTGTCCGACGACGAACGCGAGCACGTCGTGGGGGTGCTGCAGAAGGCGATCGGCCGCGGCATGATCGACCTCGACGAGTTCACCGAGCGCACCGACCGCGCACTGGCGTCGCGGACCCGCGGCGAGCTGAACGCGGTGCTGGCCGACCTGGCCGGCCTCTACCACCCGGCCGCGGCCGTCGCCGCCGCTCCGGCGTACGCGCCGCCGACGGGCTACAGCGGCTACCCCGCAGGGCAGCGCTTCGAGCTGAACGCGAAGTACTCGTCGCTGCACCGCGGCGGGCCGTGGGTGGTGCCGTCGGAGCTGGTCGTGCGCAACAAGTACGGCTCGACGAAGCTGGACTTCACCGAGGCCCAGGTCCAGTCGCCGGTGGTGCACATCGAGCTGGACGCCAAGTGGGGCTCGGTCGAAATCATCATCCCGGAGCACGCCGCGGTGGACGTCAACGCGATCAGCGACGTCACGCTCGGCTCGCTCGAGGACAAGACCCGCAGCAACGGGCGGATGGGCAATCCGCGCTACGTGCTGACCGGCCGGATCCACGGCGGATCGCTGGTCATCCGCCACCCGCGGCGCGGTCTCTTCGGCTAGCCGGGGTCCCTCTGCCCCCGGCAACCGGCAAGGCCTCCCCACCCCCGGCATCGGGTGGGGAGGCCTTCGCCCGTCAGGCGGCCCGCAGGTTCTTCACGACGAACCGGACGAGGACGGCGAAGGCGACGGCGGCGAGCCCGGCGACGACGTGCAGCCCGGCGGCGAACCCGTGGGCGCGGACGACGGCGCCGCCCAGCGTGCCGACGGTCGCGAGGCCGAAGGAGTACCCGAACTCGTTGACGGTCTGGGCGAGCGCGGAGGCGGCCCCGGCCTTGCGCACCGGAACCGAGCCGACGACGAGGTCGGTGCCCAGCGCGACCATGGGCCCGACCCCCAGCGACGTCACGGCGAAGCCGAGCGCGGGCCACACGGGCCCGCCGGCGGCGTCGGCGAAGACGAGCGTCGCCATCCCGGCGGCGGCGAGGGCCACCCCGCCGGCGATCAGGCCACGGGCCGGGAACCGCCGGGCGAGGACCGGCGCGGCGAGGAAGCTGACGGTCGAGGCGGCCATCCCCGGCAGCAGCCCGAGCGCGGCCCCGACCGGCGAGAGCCGCTGGGCGAGCTGGAAGAACTGCGCGACGAACAGCATGGTGGTGCCCCCGAGCATGCTGAACAGCAGCATCCCGCCGAGGGTGGTGCGGAAGGCGGGAACGGCGAACAGGCTCAGGTCGACGAGCGGGTCGTCGAGCGTCCGCTGCCGCTGCACGAAGACGTACCCGACGGCCAGCCCGGCCACGAGCGCGGCGACGGGCACGAGGTGGACACCGTCCCGCGCGAGTTCCTTGACGCCGTAGACGGCGGGCAGGATGGCCCCGAGCGAGAGGGCGACACTCGGCAGATCGAGCCGGCCGGCGGTCTCGTCGCGGTACTCGGGCAGCAGCTTCGGGCCGAGGACCAGCAGCAGGACCATGGCGGGCACGCCGAGCAGGAAGACCGAGCCCCACCAGAAGTGTTCGAGCAGGAAGCCGCCGACCACGGGCCCGACGATCGCCCCGACGGTGAAGCACCCGGCCCAGATCCCGATGGCCTCGGCCCGCTGCCGCGGATCCCGGAACATGGTGCCGATGAGCGAGAGGGTCGACGGAGCCAGCGTCGCCCCGGCAATCCCCAGCACGGCCCGCGCCCCGATGAGCATGGCGGCACTGGTGGAGAAGGCGGCAACCACGGAGGCGGCCCCGAAGGCGGCGGCCCCGGCAAGCAGCAGCTTCCGCCGCCCGATCCGGTCACCGAGGGTCCCCATGGTGACCATGAAACCGGCGATCAGGAAGCCGTAGACGTCCATGATCCAGAGCTGTTCGGTGCCATCGGCATGCAGGGCATCGGCCAGCCGCGGAAGGGCGAGAACGAGGACGAAGACGTCCAGCGAGACAAGCAGGGCAGGCAGCGCCAGCACGGCCAGCCCAACCCATTCCCGGCGCCCGGCCCGCAGAGCGGGGGCTTCGACGGTGGCGGTCATGAGGACGTCCTCTCTGTTCGGCTTTCACCTCCTCGTCGAGCGAACACACCCGGGATCGACAACCCGCCGCGATTTCTTGCGCCGGTTTTCTTGCACCGAAGGCCGCCCCGGCGATTTCCGGGACGGCCTTCGGCAGGTGGGGTTGTCCACACCCCTCGAACAATGTGGACAGCTCCGCATGATCAGCTTCGCACAGTCCGGCACTGTCGGTGATGACCGATAGACTGAAAGTGGGGGGGGCGCCCCCAGGGGCGGGGGGTGTTTTGCCGCTTTCGCCTGGGGGGAGGGCCTGGCAGCCGGTTGGCGGCGCCCCCCCCCCCCCCCCCGCGGGTTAGATTATTGCTCAAGGGGGGGGGTGGTCCGGCTACCAGCACTAAAACACCCCACTTCCGCGGCAGCACGTCAGGGCGAGCTGTCGCGACCGTGCGGACCAGGGGGAGACGTTCGCGCAGCCGATCGCCCCAAGCTGGGTCAGGGACGAGCCGTCGCGACCGTGCGGAGCCGGGCTCCACCAGCCGGCCTCAGCAGAGCAGAGGTGCGCCCGGGCCACGGGAGACGTTCGCCAAGCCCAGCGCGGCCGACCGACCAGGGCGGGGTCAGCCGCCGGTCGACCGGAGCGGGACTTGACCAGCCCGGCCTGAGCTGCCGCGACCGTGCGTCAAGCCGGCCGATCCGAGCGGGGTCAGGGGCGAGCCGCCGCGCGGGCCGCCGCGGGGTCGGACGTTTCCAGGACCGCCGTCGCCAAGGCCTCGCATTCCGCCAGCGTTGCGCTTGCCAGGCTCGCGCCGACCGCACGGATCGCCGGCGCGTTCATCGAAAGGCTCGTCAGCCCCAGGCCCGCCAGGACCAGCGCCAGCCGGGGGTCCGCGGCCGCTTCGCCGCAGACGCCTGCCGGTTTGCCCGTGGCCTTGGCCGCGTCGCCGATCAGCTTCAGCAGGCGCAGCAGGCCCGGCTGCCACGGGTCGTTGAGCTGGGCTACCGCGCCCAGCTGGCGGTCGGCCGCGAACGTGTACTGCGCCAGGTCGTTCGTGCCGACCGAGACGAAGTCGACGACGTCCAGGATCTCGCGGGCACTCAGCGCCGCCGCCGGGATCTCGATCATCACGCCCGCCCTGGCGATGCCCGCCGCGCGGACGCGGGCGGCGAACCAGGCCGCTTCCTCGACCGTCGCGACCATCGGAGCCATCACCGAGACCTCGGCCCCTGAATCGGCCGCCGCGCCCGCGATGGCTTCGAGCTGGCGGTCCAGCACCTCGGGCCGGTCGAACGCCACGCGCAGCCCGCGGACACCCAGCGCCGGGTTCGGCTCGGCCTCCGGCGAGAGAAAGGCGAGCGGCTTGTCGGCGCCCGCGTCCAGCGTCCGCACGATCACCGGCTTGCCGCGGAACGGCGAAAGCACCGCCGTGTACGCCGCGCGCTGGCCGGCGACCGACGGCTCGTCCGCGGCGTCGAGGTAGCAGAACTCGGTGCGGAACAGCCCGACGCCCTCGGCGCCCGCGTCGGCCGCCGCCCGGGCGTCGGCCGGGGAGCCGACGTTGCCGTAGACCTTGACGCGGTGGCCGTCGGCCGTCGCGCCCGTGCCGTTCCACTCCGCGAGCTGGGCGACCGTCGCCGTGACGACCGGGGCCGCCGGGTCCGCGACCTCGACCGTGCCCGTGTCGCCGTCCACCGCAAGCGCTTGCGCGTCCAGGGCCAGCAGGCCGCGGACCGCGACGACGGCCGGGATGCCGAGCGCGCGGGCCAGGATCGCGGTGTGGCTGGTCGGGCCGCCCTCCTCGGTGACGAGGGCGAGGACCTTGGCGGGGTCGAGGCCCGCGGTGTCGGCCGGGGCGAGGTCGCGGGCGACCAGCACGCTCGGCGACGCCAGCTCGGGGACCCCCGGCGGCGCGATGCCGAGCAGCTCGGCGATCAGCCGGTCGCGCACGTCCCGGACGTCGCGGACGCGTTCGGCCATGTAACCACCCGCCGCGGCCAGTGCTTCGGCGAAGCCCTCGGCGGCCTGGTAGACGGCACGCGCGGCAGGCAGCCCCTGCGTCTTGACCAGCTGCTCGGCCTGCGAGGCGAGCGCCGGGTCGGCAGCCATCGCGGCGGTCGTGATCAGGATCGTCGCCGCCTCGCCGGTCGCGGTCTCGGCCTGTTTCTCCAGCCGGCCGGCGACGATCGCGGCCGCGGGCGCGATCCGGGCGGCTTCGGCGGCGGGATCGGCCGGGGCGGGAGTCGCGGCGGGCTCGCCCAGCGGCTCGGCAACGCGGACGACGGGACCACTCGCGCGGCCGGGGCTGACGGCGACCCCGGACAGTGACGACTCAGACATGGTCTAGACCATAGCTCAGATAGGCCTGGATATCTCGTGGTGGCGGGCACAAACCGCGTTGCCGTACCTGTTCGAGCACCGGCCGGACCTCCTCGTGCCACCAGGCTTCGGCCAGCTCGTCACGGCTGCGCACCGGCCGTCCGGCCAGCATACGGCGGAATCCCCAGGCCTCGGCCGAGTCGGCGAGCCGGAACCAGTCGGCGGGATCGTCGAGCCACAGCCCGAGGCGGACGTCGTCCGGCAGCGGGACGCGCTCCAGGAACATCCGCTCGGCGGTCTTGGACGGCAGGTCGGCCAGCGTGAGGCAGCGCAGCGCGCAGGCGACCGTGCTGATCCAGCGCACCCGCGCGCGGATGACCCGGGCCCCGCGGGCGCGGGCGATGCCGACGCGGTGATGGCCGTCCTCGACGAAGAACATGTCGGACAGGCGCACGAGCCGCACCGGCGGCAGGTCCGCCGACGTCCGTGTCAGGGACTCCCAGCGCTCGCGCAGCGCCCGGTTGCGCGGCCGGAACTCGCGGTCGAAGTCCCCGGCGCGGGCCACCGTGCCGACGATGCCCTCCACCGGCACGTCGTAGACGCCTTCGTCGACCTCGGTCTGCTTGCCCAGCGCCTGGAGCGTGTCGTCGAGCGGCATGATCGCGAGGTGGTCGGGGCGCCGCGCCTCGGCGATCGCCCGCAGCTGGGCGGCGTAGCCGCGCCACCAGGCCGAACCGAACGAATCGCCCATGTGACGGGCAACACGCGCGGCCCGGTGATCATTCCCCGAGGTCGGCGGCGGTCGGGTAGGACGGCTGGGCCCCGGGCCGCGTCACGCTGAAGGCCGCGACGCGCACGGCCCGCTTCGCGGCGGTGACCAGGTCGGCGCCGTCGGCGAGCGAAGCGGCGAGCGCGCCCGCGAAGGCGTCCCCGGCCCCGGTGGTGTCCACGGCGTCGACCTTCGGCGACGCGACCTCGGTGCTGCCCCCGGCCTCGACGACGACCGCCCCGGCGGCGCCCAGCGTGACGACGGCCGCGCGCGGCCCCAGGTCGAGCAGCTTCCGGAAGTCCGCGCCGGGCCCGGTGAGCCAGGCGGCCTCGTGCTCGTTGACCAGCAGGACGTCGATCCTGCCCAGCGTTTCCGGCGACAGCTTCGCGGCAGGCGAGAGGTTCAGCAGCACCTTGACGCCGTTTTCGGCCGCCCGCGCGACGGCGTGCTCGACGGTCGGCAGCGGCACCTCGAGCGAGACGACCATGACCTCGACGCCGTCGAAGACGGCCTCGACGTCGGCGGGTTCCAGGCTGGAGTTGGCGCCGGGGGAGACGAGGATGGCGTTCTCGCCGTCCGGGGTGACGGTGATGTAGGCGATTCCGGTCGGCCGGTCGCTGGTGCGCACGAGCCCGGTGTCGACCCCGGCGGCACGCAGGGAGTCGAGCAGCAGCCGTCCGTAGGGATCGTCGCCGACGGCGCCGAGCAGCGCGACGTCCGCGCCGAGCCGTCCGGCCGCCACGGCCGTGTTGGCCCCCTTCCCGCCGGGCGAGAGGACGGTGTCACCACCCAGCACCGTCTCCCCGCCACCCGGCCGCCGGTCCACCGCGACGACGAGGTCGGCGTTGGCCGATCCCACAACGAGCACGTCAGAGTTCATGCCCGAACTGTGTCACGAACGGGCTTGGACCAGGTCAGCGAGGATGGGCAAGGGGAAAGTGAAGGTTTTTGTAACTTATCCGGTGCCGGGTGCGACAATCATGCGTGCAGCGGCTACCCGTCACTCGATCGGGGGATGTCCGTCCCCCGGCCGTCACTTCGTGACCCCGGTCCCGCTCTCCAGGTGCGTCATCACGCCGGTCGTGATGACGTTGCCCCATCCGGCGCGAGCCGGGCAGGGCATCGGGTCGCCGGCGCCGATCACGTAGCCCCCCGAGTGATCGACGCCGGCGGCGCCCCTGCGGTTTTCCCCACCCGGCCTTACGGACAACCGGCTGTCCGAGCCGCTCGGCGGCTCCTAGCGTCGGGTTCATGAGCATTTCCGACTGGAAAAGGACGTTGTACGCGGTTCTCGCGCTGCCCGCGTACCTCGCGGGGCCGGGCGCGAGACGGTGGCTGGCGCGACGCTGCCTGGACGCGGAACCGCGAGGCGGGAAGGCGTTTTTCGCGTGCCTCGCCGGCTTCCCGCTCGGGCTGCTGATCTGGTACCTCGTCGGCCGGATCACGACCTTCGGGTTCTTCTGGACGGAGGAGGGCGCGGCCGGGTCGTGGGGCGGTCCCTCGCTGATCGGCGCGTGGACCGTGCACTTCTTCGGCGCGCTCGGCATGGCCGTGGTGTGCATGTGGGTGCTGCGGCCGCTGACGCGCCGGCAGGTGCGAACGGCTGACCTGGGCCGATTCCGCACACGGCCGGTGAGCGATGAGGTATCGTCCGTGACGGAGGGGTGATCGAACGCGAGGGGAGCGCGGTTCGGTGGGGTTGTTCGGAGACATGCTCGACGCTGCGAAGCACGTCGGGTCGGAGATCGCACACGCAGTCGAGTCGGGTGGCGAGGGGATCGGCAAGGTCCTCGGCGGCGCGGGCGTCGGCTTGCTCGCGGGCGGGCCTCTCGGCGCGGTCGCCGGCGCGTATGTCGGATCGCAGACCGGGACCGGGGCGAACAATCCGCAGGCGGCCGGGTTGTCCCCGGCGCAGCTGGTCCAGGCCGTCCTGAGCGGGCCGGGCACCGAGTCGCTGCAGCACGTGCACCGCGCGGGCCTGGAGCAGGCGGAATACCAGCGCCGGCTGGAGCAGGGCACGCGCGAGCTGACCGCCGGCCTGGAGTCGGCGTGGACCGGCAGTGCTTCGGACGCGGCCAGGGAGCGTCTCAAGCCGTTGACGGCGTCGGCGACCTCGGCGTCGGCGACCCTGGAGCGGAACTCGACGCTGTCGCAGGCGCAGATCGACCAGTTCCACCAGATGAAGAACTCGCTGCACCCCGACGTCACCGGCCGGCCGCCGACGCGCAGCGCCTGGGACGTCGTGACGCCGTGGGACACCGACACCGAAGACCAGATCAACCAGTACAACCGGAAGGCCGCCGAGAACGTCGAGCGGTACAACGCCTACGCGCAGCAGTCCAGCTCGAACACCGCGGCGCGGACAATCGACTACGGCCAGCTCCGCGAGTACACCGGCGGCGACTTCCAGGTGAAGGACCCGGCCGAGCGGCCGAAGCAGCGGTCGCGTTCGGACGTCGGCAGGGATGACCGGCCGATCGGATCGCAGGTGCAGCCGCCACCGGCGGTTCACCCTGCGGTGCATCCGCCCGTTCAGCCGCCGCCTCCTGGGCAGGTCGTGCCGCCGGGTTCGCACACCGGGACACCAGGAGTGGACGACAGTGTGCGGGCGCAGGGGTACGTCCCGCCGTCCCCTGGCTATCGGCCGGACGTGCCGTCGCCGTACTTGCCCGGCGGATCCGGACCCGGCTTCGGCCCGGACGGCGGGTTCGGCCCAGGTGGCGGGTTCGGCCCCGGCTCGGGTCCTGGTTCGCGTTTCGGCTCGGGTTCCGGCTCGGGTTCCGGTTCCGGGGCGTCCGCGGGTACCGGCCCGGGTGGCCGGGCGACCGGAGCCCTGCCCGGAGGCGGCCGGGGCAGCGGAGCAGGAATGCCCGGCGAAGGCCGTCCCGGTGCGGTCCGCGGCGGTGGTGCCGCCGGGAAGCCGGGCGCGCCGGGCATGGGTGCCATGGGCGCCGGGGCAGGCAAGGGCAAGCAGGAGGACGAGGAGCACCAGCGGGCGTCGTACCTGGTGGAACCGGATCCGGAGAGCGTCTTCGGCGGGTCCGACGAGCGGACGGTGCCCCCGGTGATCGGGCTGTGAACACGCTCTTCTTGCCGAAGACGGCGTTGCTGACGGCCTGGGAGTGGGAACGCCACGGCCCACCGCCCGCGGTCCTCGGCCCGGACAACCTGTGGCTCGGCGACGAGACCCGAAAGAGGCTCGAGGAGAAGGTGCTGGACGTCCTCGCCTCGCTCCGGCTCGCCACGGGCGGCACGCTGACGCGCGAATTCCGTGACGTCCTGCGTGTCCTGGCGAGGGGCCCCCGCCGGTTGACGGCGTGGCTGGGCGACATCGAGGCGGACGAGTCGGGCACGGTCCTGGTGGCGGCGGACGGCCCGGACGCGCTGCGGCTGATCCGGAAGGACGACACGGTCCGGATCGACGCCGTGGACCGGATCGCGGAATCCCTGGTGGACGTGCTGCCCCCGGTCCCGCCGGCCCGCATCGAAGCGGTGTCGATCCCGCAAGCACGGTTCTCGGCAAGCGCGGCAGAGGAGTCGTACGACCTCGAAGACCCAACAACCGACGACGGCGGCCACGACCCACTGCCCTGGGCCCGCCGGCTGATGTCGGCCCGGCGGACGGGCCTCCACCAGTGCTACGCGGTGAGCCACGGATCTCGCAGCGCCCCGATCACGGCCGTGGACATCGCCGGAACCGGCCGGGTACTGACGTACGTGCAGCCCGGGCGGCTGGTGAGGTTCGAGCCGGGGACTCGCGCTGCGCTGGCCGAAGTGCTGTACGCAACGCTGGACGGGCTCGGCGGAGGAGCACGATGACGGAACCGAGAAGCGCGATCTTCAGCGGGGTCGGGTTTTGGGCCACCGACGCGCCGGGCGCTTCGCGACCGGCTGGTGGACAGGGGTTCGCGATGAGCTCCGAGGAGATGCGGGCGATGCTCGAGAAGGCCAAGACTCAACGCGAAGCACTCGTCCAGCAAATGCGAGCGGCCGATCACTTGTCGCAGGCGAGGCCACCGGCCGAAGAACCGGTCAGTCAAGCCGCAGTGAACGGGCCGAACGGAATCAATGAGGCCGGCGCGTACTACCAGGGTCATCTCCGGTACCAGTTCAGCTACTTCACGGAGCTGATCCGCAGGTTGCAGCAGGCCCTCGGCATCACGGAGGCCGCGGACCAGCAAGCAGCAGACTCGACCAAGACGATCAAGGGGTCGCTCCAATGAGCCGTCAAGTTCTCCTGGCCGCTGTCGCAGTCACGTTGGGAGCGGCTTTGTTGACGTCATGCACCGGCAAGAAGCCGACGAACGGCACAGCCGTCCCCGTGCCGACCAATACCGCGGCACTGCCGAACAGCGGCGCCCCGAAAGTCGACAACCCTCTCCCGGCGGCGGCTTTGGCCGGCAGTCCCTGTGATTCCGCTCTGACAGCCGAACAACTCATGGGCTACCTCGGGCCAACCACCACGCCGAAGGCGAGCGACACCGAACTGGGACCCACGTGCGACTGGGCCAGCGCCTCCGGAACGGCAGCTGGAATCCTGGTCGGATACGACACCAAGACAGGGCAAGGGCTGAGCCTCACCTACAAGAACGAGAAGCCGAAAGCCAAACGGTGGGTCGACACACTGGAGCCGATCCAGGGCTATCCGGCGGTCGGTTATGTGGACACCGGAACCACCGACAACCGCACCTGCGTGATCGTTGTCGGAGTCTCGGACGAGCTGGCCTATTCCGTCTCGCTGAGCATCGGTGACTCCGCGGTCCAGGCCGGCAAGGACGCCTGCCAGCTCGGACGCGGCGTCGCCGATACGGTCATGACCAACCTCAAGGCCCGGGCCTGAGCGGATTCGAATGAACAGGCGAGGAATCACTGCTGTCACCGTCGCCGCCGCTTGCGCGATCTTGCTCGCGGGCTGCGCGGGCAAGCGGGGCACGGCCAGTCCAGCTCCCTCGACAGCCGAATCCACTGCCGCGACTCTTCCGCACACCGGAGCACCCACGGTCGACTCGCCGCTCTCGCCGGCGGTACTCGACGGCAGCCCGTGCGACAGCGCCCTCACCAGCAGCCAAGTCGATCACCTCCTCGGGCAGCCCACCCCGGCCAAACCCAGTGACACACAGCTCGGCCCGATGTGTCAGTGGAGCAGCGCTTCCGGCTCAGGAGCAGGCATCACCGTCGCCTACCAGACCAAGTCCGACCAGGGAATCAGCCTGGCCTACCAGAACGTGCAGCCGACAGCCGCGCGATGGAAGTCGCTCGCACCGATCCGGGGATTCCCCGCCGTGGCCTACACCAACTCCGCCGACAAGCGCGCCTGCGTCATCGTCGTCGGAGTGACCGACAAGCTGGCGTTTTCGACGGGGTTGACGCTCGGCGACAAGGCCGCGGGCGAAGGCAAAGACTGCTTCGACCTCGCTCCCGAAGTGGCCGGCACCGTGCTGACCAACCTCAAGGCGCGGGCCTGAGCTGCACCTTTCGTTACGGCCGACATCGCGTTAATGCGAAAATTGTCGTAGTAAGCACCTAGACTGTCCGGATGAGCCACCCCACCCGGAGGGGTCGCGCGCGTGCGGCTACCGAACAGGACATCCGGCGGACCGCCCGGAAGCTGCTGGTCGAGCAGGGGCCCGAGGCGGTCACGCTGCGGGCCATCGCTCGGGAGCTGGGGATCACCGCGCCCGCGCTCTACCGGTACTACGAGTCTCGGGATGACCTCGTCGAGAACCTGCGGCTGGACGTCTGTGCCGATCTGGCGGACGAACTCGCCGAGGAGATCGCCGAGCTGCCCGACGACGGGATGCTGCAGCTCTTCGCCATCTGCAAGGGCTTCCGGCGGTGGGCGCTCACCCACACGAAGGAATTCACGCTGGTCTTCGCGTCGCCGACCGGGGGTGTGGGCTCGGCGGCCGGAAGTGCGCTGAGCCGGGTGGATGAGCCTTTCGGGCGGATCTTCCTCGCCGCCGCGGGGCGGGTTCTCGCGCGCCACGACATCGTGCTGCCCTCGGCCAGCGGGGTGCCCGACGAGCTGCGGGACGACCTGCAGACCTTCCAGGAATCGCTGGTCGCCGTGCTCGTCGAGTCCGACCAGGACGTGCCCGTGGAGAAGATCGACCTCGGCGTGACGTACCTGATGATCCAGTTCTGGGCCCGGCTCTACGGGCACGTCACGCTCGAGGTCTTCGGCAACTACCCGATCCCCATGTCCAAACCGGACGTCCTGTTCGAGGCCATGCTCATCGACCTCGCCCGGGAGATCGGGCTCTACTCCGGCTAGGCCGCGTGGCCGCCGTCCACGGCCAGCACCGTTCCCGTCACGTAGCCGGCGCCCGGCGAGGCCAGGTAGGCGACCGCGGCCGCCACCTCGGCCGGTGAGCCGTAGCGGTCGAACGCCGTCATGGCCGCCTGGTCCGCCGCGTACGGGCCGTCGGCCGGGTTCATGTCCGTGTCCGTCGGGCCCGGGTGGACCAGGTTGACCGTGATGCCGCGCGGCCCCAGCTCGCGGGCCAGTGCCTTGGTCAGGCCGAGCATCGCCGCCTTGCTCGTCGCGTACAGGGCCATGCCCGGGCCCGGCACGCGGTCGGTCACGCAGCTGCCGATCGTGATGATGCGGCCGCCTTCGCCCAGGACTCCGGCCGCGGCCTGGGTGGCCGCGAACACGCCGCGGACGTTCACCGCCAGCACGCGGTCGACGTCGTCGAGGGACGTCTCGGCCAGCGGTGCGACGAAGCCGACGCCCGCGTTGTTCACCAGCACGTCCAGGCGGCCGAACTCCGCCACCGCGGCCGAAACGGCGGCCGAAACCGCGGCAGCGTCCGCCGAGTCCGCCTGGATCGCCAGCGCGCGGCGGCCGAGGTTCTTGATCTGCTCGACCACCTCGGCCGCCTGCGCGGCGTTGTGCACGTACGTCAGTGCGACGTCCGCGCCGTCCTCGGCGAGCCGCAGTGCCGTGGCCGCGCCGATGCCTCGGCTGCCGCCGGTCACCAGCGCCACCTTGCCGTCGAGGGTCATGCCCGGTTCTCCTTCGATCGAACGTGTTTCCTTGACCGCTCAATCAAATCGGGAACGCGGCGACGGCACCGGCGTATTTCCGACAGGGCGCTACAGCACGATGTTGACCAGCCGGCCCGGGACCACGATCACCTTGCGCGGCGAGCCGTCGCCGACCATCGCCGCGACCTTCTCGTCCGCCAGCGCCGCCGCCTGGACCTCGTCCTGGGACGCCGAAGCCGCGACCGTCACCCGGGAGCGGACCTTGCCGTTGACCTGGATCGGGTACTCGACGGAGTCCTCGACCAGGTACTTCTCGTCCACCACCGGGAACGGGCCCTGCACCAGCGAGTCCGCGTGGCCCAGCCGGTGCCACAGCTCCTCGGCCATGTGCGGGGCCAGCGGCGCCAGCATCAGCACCAGCGGCTCGGCCAGCTCGCGCGGCGTCGCCGCCGCCCCGCCGTAGACCTTGGTGACGTGGTTGTTCAGCTCGATCAGCTTCGCGCCCGCCGTGTTGAACCGCATCTCCGCGTAGTCCTCGCGGACGCCGGCGATGGTCTTGTGCAGCACCTTGCGGTCCGCCTCGGAAGCGTCCTCATTGGACACCCGCAGCTCGCCGGTCTCCTCGTCGACGACCAGCCGCCACAGCCGCTGCAGGAACCGGTGCGCGCCCACGACGTCCTTCGTCGCCCAGGGACGCGACATCGCCAGCGGGCCCATCGCCATCTCGTAGAACCGGAACGTGTCGGCGCCGTAGTTCTCGGCCATCTCGTCCGGCGTGACGACGTTCTTCAGGCTCTTGCCCATCTTGCCGTACTCCTGGGTGACTTCCTCACCGTCGTAGAAGTACTTGCCGTCGCGCTCCTCGACCTGCTCGGCCGGGACGTAGACGCCGCGCGAGTCCGTGTACGCGTACGCCTCGATGTAGCCCTGGTTGAACAGCTTCCGGTACGGCTCCTTGGAGCTCACGTGGCCCAGGTCGTACAGCACCTTGTGCCAGAACCGCGAGTACAGCAGGTGCAGCACGGCGTGCTCGACGCCGCCGACGTACAGGTCGACACCGCCGGTGTCGTCCGCGCCGTACTCGCCGGGGCGGGGGCCCATCCAGTACTGCTCGTTCTCCGGCGCGCAGAACGCCTCGGAGTTCGTCGGGTCCAGGTAGCGCAGCTGGTACCAGCAGGAACCCGCCCAGTTCGGCATCGTGTTGATGTCGCGGCGGTACTTCTTCGGGCCGTCGCCCAGGTCCAGCTCGACCTCGACCCAGTCGGTCGCGCGGGCCAGCGGCGACGACGGCGTCGACTCGCGGTCCTCCGGGTCGAACGTCACCGGCGAGTAGTCGGCGACCTCGGGCAGCTCGACCGGCAGCATCGACTCGGGCAGGGCGTGGACCTCGCCGTTCTCGTCGTAGACCACCGGGAACGGCTCGCCCCAGTAGCGCTGGCGCGAGAACAGCCAGTCACGCAGCTTGTACTGGACGGTCCCGGTGCCGGCACCGTTCTCGGTCAGCCAGGCGATGATCGTCTTCTTGGCCTCGGCGACGTCCATGCCGTCCAGGAAGCCCGAGTTGATCGCCGGGCCGTCACCGGTGTACGCCTTGCCGTCGAAGCCCTCGGACGGCTGCACGGTCCGGATGATGTCCAGGCCGAACTTCTCGGCGAACTCCCAGTCGCGGACGTCCTGGCCGGGGACGGCCATGATCGCGCCGGTGCCGTAGCCCATCAGCACGTAGTCGGCGACGAAGACCGGGATCTGCTTGCCGTTGACCGGGTTCGTCGCGTACGCGCCGGTGAAGACGCCGGTCTTCTCCTTGTTCTCCTGCCGGTCCAGCTCGGACTTCCGCGACGCCGCGACGCGGTACTCCTTGATCGCTTCGGCGGGCGTCGCCGCGCCGCCGGTCCAGCGCTCGTCGACCTCCGGCGGCCACGCGGCGGCGACCAGCTTGTCGACCAGCGGGTGTTCCGGCGCCAGCACCATGTAGGTGGCGCCGAACAGGGTGTCCGGCCGGGTCGTGAAGATCTCGATCGCCTCGTCACCGCAGGGGAAGGTGACGCGGGCGCCGTGCGAGCGGCCGATCCAGTTCCGCTGCATGGACTTGACCTTCTCCGGCCAGTCCAGCAGGTCCAGGTCGTCGACCAGGCGGTCGGCGTAGGCGGTGATCCGCATCATCCACTGGCGCAGGTTGCGCCGGAAGACCGGGAAGTTGCCGCGCTCGCTGCGGCCCTCGGCGGTGACCTCCTCGTTCGACAGCACCGTCCCCAGGCCGGGGCACCAGTTGACCGGCGCTTCGGAGATGTACACCAGCCGGTGGTCGTCGATCACCTTCTTCCGCTCGGCCGCGCTCAGCGCCGCCCACTCGCGGCCGTCCGGCGTCGGGCGGGAGCCGTCGGCGAACGCGGCCTCCAGCTCGGCGATCGGCCGGGCCTTGCCCGCCTCGGTGTCGTACCAGGAGTTGAAGATCTGCAGGAAGATCCACTGTGTCCAGCGGTAGTACCCGGGGTCGATCGTGGAGATGCGACGACGTTCGTCGTGGCCCAGGCCCAGGCGCCGGATCTGGCGCAGGTAGGTCCGGATGTTCTCCTCGGTCGTCTTCCGCGGGTGCTGCCCGGTCTGGACGGCGTACTGCTCGGCGGGCAGGCCGAACGCGTCGAAGCCCATCGTGTGCAGCACGTTGCGCCCGATCATCCGGTGGTACCGGGCGAAGACGTCGGTGCTGATGAAGCCCAGCGGGTGCCCGACGTGCAGGCCGGAGCCCGACGGGTACGGGAACATGTCCTGGACGAACAGCTTGTCGCTGGGCACCTGCTGCCCCTCGACGGCGAGCGGCCCGACGGGGTTGGGCGCGTGGAAGGTCCCCTGGTCGGCCCAGTGGTCCTGCCAGCGCTGCTCGATCTGCCCCGCCAGCGCCGCCGTGTAGCGGTGCGCCGGGACGTCGGTCCCTGTCGCCTCAGTCATGACGTCGTCCTTCGTTTCAAGCTCGAGGCACTCTTTCCCGCCGAGAGCTCATCGATACAGCCGCTCCAGAAACAACTCGACCCCCCAGCCACCAGGGCATGAGGGGTCGCCGCGCCGGCCGGGCCGGGCCCGGTCAACGCGGCAGGCTAAGGAGCAGCCGAGCCGTGTTCACCCCTTCATCGTAACTTGCTGGTCAAAGCCGTTCGGAGGGGACCGCCAGTGCGACGAACTGGGTGACCTGGGTCGCGGAGAAGTTGTTGTCGCTGACCAAGATCAAGCTGCGCTCCCCGTTGGGCAGCTTCGGCCCCCACGTCATGCCCTCCAGGTTGTCCACAGTGGACAAGCCGAGGTCGGCGGCGTCGAAGAGCAGCCGCTTCTTCACCGGCTTGACGTGCTTCGCGTCAGCGAGAGACTTCACGTTCAGGACGTTCGTGGCGCCCTTCGTGTCGATCTCGTAGACGCGCACCTTGTTGCCGACGCCGGTGCTGAACGAGCGCTCCATCATGAGGAACTTCGTCGGGTCGGCCTGGTCGACGGCCAGCATCGAGGACACGCCGGTGGTGGCGAACGCCGTCGGCGGCACCGGCGCGGCGAACAGCGGCTCCTGCGGGTAGGCGTACTGCGCCAGTACCGGCCCGAACCGCGACTGCAGGGTGATCCGCGACAGCGCGCCGGACGTCGTCGTCGGCTCCGGGCCGTCCTGCAGCAGCGGGCCCTCGACCTCGCTGGCCAGCAGCGAGCCGAACCCGGTGAACGTGATGCCCTCGAGCACGAGGTTCTGCCGCGGGCCCGCCGTCGGCGTCATCTTCTCGTTCGCGGGAATCGGCAGGTCACGGACGTATTCGCCGGTGCGGCGGGCTTCGCGGATCGACGGGTCGATCAACGTCGTCGCGGTCCGCTCGCCCTCCTGCGACCAGTAGTAGTCACCGGTCCACGGGTCGACGCGCAGCTCTTCGGGGTCGATCGTCTGCTCGTTCTGCGGCAGCGACGGGTCGTTCTTGGCCAGCGGCGGGTACGGCGTGCCGTCCGGGCGCAGCAGCGGCTTCGTGCCGGTGAAGGTGACGTCGCCGACACCGTCCGCGGACACCGGGAACGTCGCGGTGTAGAACCGGGCGGGGTTGATCGCCGAGCGGTCGTCGCAGATCAGCGCGTAGCCGCCGGTGCGGGGGTCGTAGTCGATGCTGGACAGGCCGCCGACCGTCGTGCCCTGGAACGGCAGGGCGTTGGGGACGATCTTTTCGCCGAGCAGCCGGATCGGCCGCTGATGACTCTCGGTGGCATCCGCCGGCGCGGCGGCGAGGAGTCCCCCGATCAGGGCAGTGGCCAGGACGGTGGGGAGTACACGCGGTGACATGGCCTGTAGCACAGTCGATCAGGGTATCCGGCAGGTTGCCGGGACGTCACGCTTATCCTTGACCTCGTGTTCGCTATCGCGCTGGTTCCGATCGTGCTGGGTCTGTTCGTCGGCTTTGGTGGGTTCCTCGGTTTCCGCGAGCGCTTGACGCGCGAAGGCGGGACCGGCGTGCGCACGCAGGCCGCGCTGCGCAGCGAAGAAGCGTTCAAGCTGGCCAACCGCGTCGCCGGGCTGCCGACCATGGCGGGTGGCGCGATCGCCGTGCTGTCCGGGCTGGCCGGGCTCGCGATGCCGACGACCGGCGGGCTGGTCTCCGCCGCGCTCGCCGGTGTCCTGGCGATGCTCCTGCTGGTCATGGGTGGCGGCGTGCTCGGCAACCGGGCCGCGCTGACCGTCCCGGCGCCGGCTCCGGCGGCCCCGGCCGGGTGCAGCGGCTGCGCGTGCGGCGGCTGCGGCGTCTTCAAGAAGGACGACGCCTAATTCCGCTGGAGGTCACCCGGGTGGGTGGCCAGCAGCGCCATCGGGATGCCCTGGCGGCGCAGCACCTGGCTCCACAGGTCGCCGTTCGGTGACGCCAGGATGTCGCTCGGCAGCGCGGGCACGATGAGCCAGTCGTCGCGCTCGATCTCGCCCGCCAGCTGCCCGGAGTCCCACCCGGCGTAGCCGGCGAAGACGCGCACGCCGCGGACCTTCGGCACCAGCACCTCGGGGTCGGTGTCCAGGTCGACCAGCGCGACCGGGCCGCGGACCGCGATCACGCCCGGCACGCTCGCCGCCGTCTCGCCGGTCCGCAGCGCGGCCAGGCACAACGCCGTCTTCTTCTCGACCGGCCCGCCGACGAACACCGCCTGCGGCTCGGCGACGTGCCCGCCCCAGTTGGGCAGCACGTCGTGCACGGCGACGTCGCTCGGCCGGTTCAGGACCACGCCCAGCGTGCCCTCCTCGCGGTGGTCGATGACGAACACCACGGTCCGGCGGAAGTTGGGGTCGACCATCGTGGGGGCGGCGACCAGGAGCGTTCCCGGTTCAACCTCGGCGTCCGCTGGCACGCGACCCATGATCCCACCCCTGGCCCGGCGAATTACTTCGGCTCGGGAACAATCGTCCCATCAGCCTCGTTCGAAACATGTGGCCGGCGCACTCCGTGTCCCCCGGGCTCACTGAAGAACCGCCTTTGTGGAATACCGTCCGGCTGGAGCCACACTGCGCATAGCCGCCGAGAGGCGACCTTAGTGCGTCGGCCACCCTTTACTCTGGCATCGTGACGATCAGCGCCCAGTCGGCAACAGCGCGAAGAGGCCCTCGGGAGCTGCTCAAGGACCCGGACTTCCGGCGTCTGCTGTTCACGCGCTTCGCGGCGAGCTGGGGCGACGGCGTCTTCCGCGCCGGGCTCGCCGGCGCCGTGCTGTTCAACCCCGAACGCGGCGCCGATCCGCTGGCCATCGCGGGCGGGTTCGCCGCGCTGCTGCTGCCGTACTCCGTCGTCGGGCCCTTCGCCGGTGCGCTGCTGGACCGGTGGGACCGCCGCCGGGTGCTCGTCTTCGCGAACCTCCTGCGCGGCCTCGCGATCGTCGCCGCGGCCGCCGCCGTCGGCTTCGGCTTCGGCGGGTTCGGGCTGTTTTCGCTGGCACTGGCCGCGGAAGGGATCACGCGCTTCATCGGCTCCGGACTCTCGGCGTCGCTGCCGCACGTCGTCGAGGAAGAAAGCGTCGTGACGGCGAACGCGTTCGCCACCACGCTCGGCTCGGTGGTCGCCGTCCTGGGCGGCGGCTGCGCGATCGGCCTGCGGGCGCTGTTCGGCAGCGGTGACGTCGGCTCGGCGGAGACCACGGCGTTCGCCGTGCTCGGCACGCTGGTCTCGGCGTTCCTCGCGCGCGGGTTCGCGCGTGGCCTGCTCGGGCCGTCGGTGGTCGACGAGCCGCCGAACCCGGTGCTGGCGGTCGCGCGCGGGCTCGCCGACGGCGCCCGCCACGCCTGGCGCGCCCCCAGTGTCACGGCCGGGTTCGTCGCGCTGTTCGCGCACCGGGCGTCGTTCGGGGTGTCGCTGCTGGTCACCGTGCTGCTGATGCGCAACCACTTCACCGACAACGGCGTCTTCCGCGCCGGCCTGCCCGGGCTCGGGCAGATGGCCGCGCTCGGCGGTGCCGGGCTGCTGCTGGCCGGCCTGCTGACCGCGCGGCTGGTCCGCGTCTTCGGACGGCTCCGCGCGGTGCTCGGCGCGCTGGTGCTGGCCGCGGCCGCCCAGGCGGCGCTGGGCCTGCCGATGGTGCTGCCACTGGCGCTGCTGGCGGCGTTCCTCATCACCGGCGCCGGGCAGGTGCTGAAGCTCTGTGTCGATTCGTCGATCCAGCTCGACGTCGCCGACGAAGCCCGCGGCCGGGTGTTCGCGCTGTACGACACGCTCTTCAACATCACGCAGGTGGCGGCGGTTTCGCTGGCCGCGCTGGTCGTCCCGGCCGACGGCCGCTCGCCGGGCCTGCTCATCGCCGCGACGGTCTGCTACCTCGTCGGCGGGGCCGGGTACCTGCTCGCCCGGCGGCGCACGATTCGCTGAGGCAAACACCCGAACCGGTCACCGGGACTGCTCCATTGGCATTAGGGTGCCCCTTAGTCATTAGTAGGTTCGAGGGACACCGGGGGCACCTGTGACCACCGCCGGCGACGACCGTGCGCAGCTCGAAGCACGCAATGCCGCGATGAAGGACCGGATGGACACCCTCCTGGAGAACTTCGAGCGGCAGACCGCGCAGCTGCGCGACGCCCAGGCCGCGGCCGCCGCGACGACGGCGGAGGTGACGTCCCCCGACGGGCTCGTCCGCGCAACCATCGACGCCGGCGGCAGCCTCGCGAAGCTCGAGTTCGCGCCGAGCACGTTCGAGCGCACGACGCCCGCGCAGCTCGCGAACACCGTCCAGACCCTGGTGCGGCAGGGATCGCTGCAGGTCAAGCAGAAGATCGCGGACCTGATGGCGCCGATCACCGAAGGCCTGCCCGACCTCGCCGACCTGGTCGAGGGCGCGCCGTCGCTGGCCGGGCTGGTGCCGCCGATCCCGGACTTCGCCGAGGAAGAGCCGCCCCCGCCACCGCGCCCGGAGTCGTTCGAAGACGGCGGCTCGATCCTGCGCAACGAACAGGCACCGCCTCCGCCACCGATGCCTGCGCCCAAGCCCGCGCCCAAGCGCGTCCGCCCACCTCGTGACGACGAAGAGGAAGAACCGCCGTCGTCCTGGATGACGAGGGGTAACTGATGCCGGCGGGGGGAGCCGGTTTCACCGCGGAGCCGGACGCGGTGCTGCGCGCGTCGAACGGCCTGATCACGGCCGCGGACGGGCTCGACAACGCGGTCAAGGCACTGCAGGGCGCGCTCGCCGCACAGGGCGAATGCTGGGGCGGCGACGAGTCCGGCAAGGAGTTCGCCAAGGACTACGTGCCGGGGGCGCAGGGCGCCGTCGAAGGGTTCACCAACCTCGTGCAGGGGTTGCGGGGGATGCAGCAGAACGTCGCCAAGTCGATGAAGGCCCTGTCGGGCGCCGACGAGGACGTGACGTCCCAGCTGAGCAAGGGGCAATGACGCGTGGGGGTGGAGATGCCCGACGCGGTCAAGTGGCTGCTGCCGATCGTCGTCGGCGAAAGCTGGCCGGAGGGCGACGAGACCAAGCTGCGCGCGCTGCGGGACGCGTGGCACACGGCGTCGGCGGCGATCGCACCGGCGTCGGAAGCGGGCAACAAGGCCGCGCAGGGCATCCGCGACAACTGGACCGGCGACGGCGCCGACGCGTTCGCGGAGCAGTGGAAGAAGTTCGTCGAAGGCGACGAGGCGTACTTCAAGCAGCTGGCCGACGCGGCCAAGGCCCTCGGCGACTCGTGCGACCAGACGGCACTGGACGTCGAGTACACGAAGTACATGATCATCATCTCGCTGATCGTGCTGGCGGCCCAGATCGCGGCGATGATCGCGGCGGCAGCGGTGACGTTCGGCGGCTCGACGGCAGGCATCGCGCCCGCCCAGATCGCCACCCGGATGACCGTGCAGATGCTGTTCCGGCAGCTGCTCGAGAAGCTGGCGCAGCAGGGGTTCAAGCAGGTCGCGAAGGAGCTGCTGGAGAAACTGCTCAAGCAGGGCCTCAAGAAGATCGGCATGGAGGTCCTCAAGAACGAGGCGATCAACCTCGGCATGGACGCGGGCATCCAGGGCCTCCAGATGGCCAAGGGCGACCGCAAGAACTGGGACTGGTCGAAGACCTCGGACGCGGCAATCTCCGGAGCGGTCGGCGGAGTCGTGGGAGCGGCCTCGGGTTCGATCGGCCGCGGCGCGACCGAAGGGCTTTCGCACAGTGCCGCCGGGCAGGTTGCGGACGCGGCGATGCGCGCGGGAGCCCGGGGAGCGGTCGAGGGGGTCGCGCAGACGGTCGGGCAGGCGGCGGTCACCGGGGATCTGGGGTCGTTGACGCCGGAGCAGCTGCTGATGGGCGCGTCCAGCGGGGCGGTCGGGGGTGCTGTCGGGGGCGCCAAGGAGCAGATGCACTCGGTGCACGAGGCGAACATTCCGCGGGCTGATGGGGAGTCGGGGTCTTCCGGGAGTTCCGAGTCTTCTTCGGCTTCCGAGTCTTCGGAGTCTTCCGAGTCGCGGCGGGAGTCCTCTTCGGAGGGTTCTTCGGAGCCCGAGTCGCGGGAGTCTTCTTCGGAGCGCGAGTCCGCCGGCGAGCCGGAGTCGCGACGGGAAGCGTCGTCGGAGCCGGAGTCGCGCGGCGAAGAGGCGCGGCGGGAAGAGCCACGGTCTGCGGCGGAACCCGAGCGGCGCGAAGTGGCGTCGGAGCCGGAGTCGCGACGCGAGTCGTCCTCGGAGCCCGAACCACGGCGAGAAACGCCGTCCGAGCCTGAACCGCGACGGGAGGCGCCTTCCGAGCCCGAGCTGCGGCGAGAGGCGCCAGCCGAGCCCGAGCCGCGGCGAGAAACGCCGTCGGAGCCGGAGGCGCGACGAGAGGCGCCAGCCGAGCCGGAACCGCGGCGAGAAACGCCGTCTGAGCCTGAGCCGCGGCGGGAGGCGTCGGCGGCGGAGACGAGGGCGGCGTCCGAGCCGGAGGTTCGCCGGGAGGCCGAAACTCAGCAGCGCGCGGAGAGCACGCCGAGCCAGGAGCCCCCGGCCCCGGAGCGGCAGTCCGCCGAGCCGTCGCACCCGGGCGAGACGGAACGTCCGGCTTCCCCGCAACCCGAATCGCATCGGGCGGAGGCCACGGGCGGCGGTTCCCCGAGCGGGACGTCCCAGGGCGGCTACGGCATGGCCCCACCCCCGGGCCACGGCCCGGAACCGGCGCGTCCGAGCGTCGGACGTCCCCAGGACAACGTGGGAGCGGCCGGCTTCACCGGCGGCCAGAGCCAGCCGTTCGCGGCGGAGGCCGGTGGGCAGTTCCAGAACGGACCGTCGCCGCAGCAGGCACCGGGCGGGTTCACGCCCCCACCCCCGCCACCGGCCGGACAGCACCAGCCCCCGATGTCACCGCAGGCCGGGGGACCGCGGCCGCCGGACCCCCGGCGGATGTTCCAGCAGCAGCCGCCGGGTGGCGCGCAGGCACCGTCGCAGGGTCGACGGCCGGCGCCGCGCCCGAACGGCCAGCCAACGCCGGGCGGACACCCGCAGGCAGGACCACGTCACCCGGCCCAGAGTGGCCGGCCACAGCCGGGCGGCCAGCCGCCCATGGGCCCGAACGGGCAACCACACCCGGTCAGCCACCCGCAGACTGGGCCAGTCAGGGGCAGCCAACCACCGGTCGGGCAACCACATCCGGGCGGACACCCGCAGACAGGCCCGGTCCAGGGGCAAGCACCGATCGGCCACCCGCATCCGGTCAGCCAGCCGCAGGCAGGCCCCGCCCAGGGCCAAGCACCAATCAGCCAGCCGCATCCGGGCGGACACCCGCAGGCTGGCCCGGTCCAGGGGCAAGCACCAATCAGCCAGCCGCATCCGGTCAGCCAGCCGCAGGCAGGCCCCGCCCAGGGCCAAGCACCAATCAGCCAGCCGCAGACCGGACCAGTGCGGGGCGGCCAACCACCGATCGGACCGAACGGCCAACCGCACCTGGGCGGACACCCGCAGCCCGGACCGGTCCAAGGCCAATCACCGATCGGCCCGAACGGCCGGCCACCGGCCGGACCAGCCCAGGGCGGTCAACCACACCCGAGCAATCACCCACCGACCGGACCGGTTCAGGGCGGCCAGCCGCCGATGAATGGTCCGGGCGCGCCACCCCGGCAGCCGGGTGGGCCGAACTGGCAGTCGCCGCCGCGGGGTGGGCAGCCTGCGGGACCGCAGCCGTCCGGGGGACAGCCTGGGATGCCTGCGCAGGATCCGCGACGGATGCCGCCGCAGGGTGGGCAGCGGCCCGCGGGGTACCCGAGCCAGCCTCGGGGACCGCAGGGTCCGGGCCCCGCCGGCGGCGGACGGCCGCCGATGCCGCCTCCGCCGGGTGGCCGCCCGCCGGTGCCGCCGCAGGAGCTGCGGCTGGGACCGGTCCGTCCGGCTGGGACGCCGCAGGTTCCGCAGCCGCGGTTCGAGCAGCCGCGGCCGATGGAGCGTGCGCCGGAACAGCCGCGGCCGGTCGAGCCCGCGGCCGGGCAGGTGCCGGAAGGGCCGACCCATCACGTGCCCGCGGAACAGCACCTCGCCGAGCAGGACACGCTGGCGGGCGAGCGGTCTGCCGAACACGCAACCCCAGCCCGCGAGCAGCAGCCCGCCGAGCAGGGGCCGCGTGCGGACGAGCACGCCGCCGAGCAGCACACCCCGGCCGAGGACACGGCACGCACAGCCGAGCCCGAAACCCCGACCGGCGAACAGCGCCCCGCCGAGCACGAACCAGCCGCGGGAGAGCACACACCCACCGAGGCGCCCACAACCGAGCACGAAACCCCAACCAGCGAACAGCCGGCCGCCGAGCACCAACCCGCCACGGCCGAGCACACCTCGCCTGAGGAACCGGCGCGCACAGCCGAGCCCGCGACTCCGGCCCACGAACAGCGCCCCGCCGAGCACCAATCAGCCACGGCCGAGCACACCCCCACCGAGCCGCGCACAGCCGAACACGAGACCCCCACCAGCGAACAGCGGCCCGCCGAACACGAACCAGCCGCGGCCGAGCACACCCCCACCGAGGCGCCCACAACCGAGCACGAAACTCCGACCGGCGAACAGCGGCCCACCGAACACGAAACCCCGGCCAACGAACAGCAGCCTGCTCCCGCTGACGAACCCGGGCCCACGCCCGAACACAGGCACACCGGCCCAGACGAGCCCTACCTCACCGATGAGCACTTCCGCACTGACGATCCCGAAGGGATCCGGCGGATCGAAGACACCTTCATCGACTCCGCGAAGACGAGTCACCAGGACGGTGAGTGGCGGCACGAACAGGTCCACCGCGAAGCGCTCGAAAAGCGTGACCGGTGGCATCCCGGCATGTCCGACGCCGGGGCCGTGGCCGTGCATGCCTACACGCGGACCGAGATGGTCGGGCCGCTCAACCACGCTCTGCGGACAGGCAGTCCCGAACTCGCCCACCTCGCTCCTCAGGCGGCCGCGCTCGTCTCGGGGCTGAACGAGCTGCCGCCGCATGAAGGGCTTGTCTCGCGGCGGGTCGACTTCAAGGGTGATCTTTCGCGGCTTCAGGCCTTCCTGGCTCGGTTCCACGACGGTGCGCACATCACCGAACCGTCGTTCCTCAGCTCGTCGAAGGTCGATGCCGAGCATCCGCGCAGCACCTTCCCCGGTGAAGTCGAGATGCGGATCCAGTCGAAGACCGGCCGGGACGTCGAAGCGCTGGCCAGTCTCGGGCACGAGCGGGAAGTCCTCTTCAAGGCCGGGACGCAGTTCAAGATCACCGGCATCGAAGAGGGACCCGGGCATCCCAACCACAAGCCGAAGCCCGTGCGGGGTGAACCGCACTACGTCGTGCATGCCGAGGAAATCCCGCCAGGGGATCCGCGGCACCTCGGGGAGGCCGACGCGCGGCGGGCGATCGACGAGCGGCGGGCCGGGGAGCAGGCCGACGAAGCGCGGTTCCAGCGGGAAGCCGACGCCAAGCTCGAGAAGTTCTACCAGGAGAACCCCCAGCACCGGCCGAGCAACGACCTGGCGTCGAAGATCAACCCCTTCGACGAGCCGGGTGCTCCGCCGCTGCCCGAACGGCCTCCGCCCGCCACCGGGGAGCCCGCGGGTGGCTGGTCGCAGCTCGCCGAGCCGCTCGCGCCGGGCGGCACGCCCGTCGTGCATGCCGGGTCCGTCGAGACTCCGCAGCAGCATGCGCGGTTCGTGCGGGATGCCGTTCCGGAACTGGGGGCGGTCAACACCCGCAACCACTACAGCCCGGACGGTCTCGCCAACGGCTACCGCACCAACGCCGCCGAGTCGATGGTCGCCTTCGAGCGGCGGATGAACGGCGAGGACGTCGTGGCCGGGCCGTCGCAGCAGCGGGGGCTCGCGCACGTCAGCGAGCAGCTCGGCGGCCAGTGGAGCAGCCGGGACAGCTTCGACCGGGTGGCCGGTGAGCTGGGCGAACGTCCCGTCGGTGCCCGCGCGGCCGTCGCCTTCGAACACGCCGGGGAGTCGCGGCTGGTCGCCGCCGTGCACACCGAGCACGGGATCGCGTTCGTCGATCCCGTCACCGGACGGCTGGCGGAGCTGCCGCCCGGCGCCTCGAACATCCACACGCTGCCGCTCGGGGGCGGGGAAGCCCCGGTCCACCACGAGACCTCGGCCATCGACGACCGGCTCAACCCGGCGCCCGAGCGGGTCGTGCACGACGAGGGCTACCTCTTCGACGACGACCACCGCGGGACGCCCGCCGACCACGAGAGCATCCGCCGCGCGGTCGGCAACGACGACCTCTACCAGGAGATCCACGACCACGCGCTGGCCAAGCGCGACGCCGCGGAGAACCTGGCGCACCTGACCGACGAAGGCGCCGTCGCGCTGCACGGCTACACGCGCGGCGAGTACGCCTACGACGTCAACGAGGCCCTGCGCCGCGGTCCCGAGCATCCCGGGTTCGACCTCGCGCAGCAGAACGCCCGCGCGATCATGGACGGCCTCAACCAGGTCGCACGCGAGTCCGGGGAAGCCGTCCGCGCCTTCGACGTCCGCGGCGACGCGCACCTGGCCGACCTGGTCGCCAAGCCGTACGAACCGGGCTCGGTGGTCGTCGAGCCCGCGTTCTCCAGCGCGTCGATCAAGACCGGCGAGTTCTCGACGTCGAAGTTCGGCGACGACGTCGAGCTGCACATCCGGTCGGACAACCTGCGCGACATCTCGAAGCTCGCCGAGAACCCCGGCGAGCGCGAGACGCTGTCGCCACCCGGCACCCAGCTGCTCATCCACGAGAAGCGGCTGGAGATCGTCGACGGCCGCCGCAAGTGGGTCATCGTGGCCGAGGAGATCGGCCCCGGCCACCCGCGGTACCTCGACCCCGAGACCGCGAAGCAGAAGATGGCCGAGCGGCGCGCCGAGAACGAGCACAACGCGCCCGAGTTCGAACGGCGCAAGCAGGCCGCGATCATGGAACGGCTGCTGGGCGGCACCGAGCCGGAGCACGTCGCGGCGCCGCCGGAACAGCCGAAGGTCCACGACACCGTCCAGGACGTTGCGCCCGAGCCGCCGACGGCGCCCTCGCCGGTGCACGACTACTCGCGGCTGGCGCGGGCGACGAACCCGCCGGCGGAACGGGCCATCCACGCCGCCGGGACGACGGAGAGCGAGCGCGCGGCCTTCGTCCAGGACCGGCTCCCGCACCTGCGCGACGTCAACCCGGGCTTCCGCGAGCCGGGTGCCTTCGAAAACGGCTACATGACGAACTGCACGCGCGGCCCCGAGCCCTACATGGACCGGCTGCGCGGCGGTGACATGACGGCCGAGCCGATCCTGCCGCACGAGATGGGCACCCGCGGCACGCTCGAACACCTCGAAGGCCGCTTCGGCGAGACGTTCTCCGCGCGGGACGGCTACGACGACGTCATCCGCGAGATGCGGGAGAAGGCCCACGATCACCACGCCGTGATCGCGGTGAAGTACGAGGGCCCGAACGGCGTCGTGTACGGACACGTCGCGATGGTCGTGCACACGCCGGACGGGGTCGCGTTCATCGACCCGCAGTCCGGGGACCTCATGCACCTGCCGCAGCCGCCGAAGAGCATCAAGCTGATGCACCTCGGCACGCCGGACGAGGTGCACGTCCAGCCCGAGCACGGCACGGGAACCGCGGACCACGGCGGCTTCGGCTCGGCCCAGCCGCACGAGGCGTTCCTGGCCCGCGACGACGTCGCCGCGGCGCTCGACGGGCACGCCTCGGCCGGGTACATCCGCGAGCACCTCGGGCAGCATCCCGAGCTGGTCCGGATCGTGAGCGAGCCGGGCAACGACTACCTGACGCGCTCGCTGCTGGACAACCCGAAGACCATCGAGAGCCTGCTCAAGCACCCCGAGGCCATCCCGATCCTCGAGGACGCCGTCCGGGAGGTGGACCAGCGCGGTTACCCCGTGATCGACGACGTCCACCAGGACGGCGTCGAGCCGTTCGAACCGACGCCGGAGCAGGCCGCGATCGTCGGCGACGTGGCGGAAACGGTCGCCGGGACCGACCGGGACGACATGGTCCAGGGCAGCTTCGACCGCGAACGCCGTGGCGACGAGGCCTACTGCCGTCAGTGGCTGGCCGAGGAACGCGCGAGGTGGCGCGACAACCAGGACACCCTGAACGCCATCGCCGAGCGCGCCGCGGGAGAGGACGGCGACGTCAAGGGCAGGCTGGAGCCCAAGGAAGACGAGCGGGCGATGGCGAAGATCCGCAAGTACGGCTTCGACGGCGCGAACCTGACCGACCTCGTCGGCGCCCGGATCCAGTTCGCGCGGGTGGCCGACCTCTACCGCGCGCTCGACCAGCTGCGCCAGGACCCCGGGGTGCAGATCGTCGAGTTCGCGGACCGGATCGCCGACCCGAAACCGAGTGGCTACCGCGACCTGCAGATGTCGGTGCGGCTGGGCAACGGGCACGTCGCCGAGCTGCGGCTGCACCTGAAGGACATCGACGACGTCGCCGACTACGAGCACGCGCTGTACGAAGTGCGACGCGACTTCGAGACACTCAGCCGCAAGGAAGGCCGCGAAGGCCTGTTGTCCCCCGAGGAGGCGGCCCTCGACGCGGCGATCGTGGAGCAGGTGCGCGGGCGGTTCGAGGAAGCGCTGCGGCGAGGACTGATCACTGAGGAGGACGGCTGATGGCCTTCCGGACCCCGATGTTCTTCAAGTACTACGCCCAGACCTACCGGATCGACTCGACGCCCGACGGCGGCCTCACGGGCACGATCCTCGATCTGGACACCGGGTTCTTCCGGGAGGACAACAGCCACATCCGCGAAGTCGTCTGGTCGACCACCGAGTCCGACATCCGCGGCCCGTTCGACGAAGAGCGGTTCGTCCAGGAGACCGAGCGGGAACGGGACTACCACCTGACCGGGGACGGGCCGATCTTCGCGCTCTACGAGACGGTGGCCGGCCTCTACGAACAAGCCCGCAAGCGGGAAAGCCGTCGCCTGGAACCCCAGGAAGCCGCGCTGATCCGGTCGATATACCAGCGCACCTTCAAGATGTGGGAGGACGAGGCCGCCCGGCGGGCCGCGGGGGAGCCGCCGTCGTTCGAAGCGCGGCGCAGGTATCCGGTCCGCCGCGCGGAGCAATGATTCACGTGGAACATTCGCCCGAAGCGCAGCGCGCTCTCCTGGTCCGGCTGGGCAGGCTCGTCCGCGAGCACCGGTCCGACGCCGCCCGGCCCGCGGTCGCCGACTTCCGCCAGGTCGGCAAGCACGCCGAGCTGGTCGGCCACAACACGGCGACCCCGGACGAACTCGCCGTCCTCTTCACCGAACTGCGGGCCGCGATGTACGCCGAGGGCCGCGGCACCTGGCTGCAGGCGCGGTTCACGCTGCACCCGGACGGCACCTTCGACTTCGACTTCGCGCTCGACGACGATCCACTGTGGACGGACGCGCCGGGTGCCGCCGCCTACCCCGAAGAGCTGGCCACGTTCCCGCGCGCCGACGAGCACATCCCCGACTGGTGGCGGCTGCGCGCCGGGCTGCCGCTGGGCGTCGTCTTCCGGCACGCCGAGATCGGCGGGCCGGACGTCGAACGGCCGCCGCTGACCGACACCGAGGCGCCGCTGGTCCTGCAGTACCTCGAACGCGAAGCCGTCGTGCACGAAGTCGACGGCGAGCGCTTCCACACCGACGGCACGTGGATCTGGTCCTCGGCGGTGCCGGACCTCCTCGCCGAGCACGGCGTGCCGCCCGAGCCGGACCTGGTCGCGCACATCCGCCGCCACCACTTCCAGCCGCCGTACGTCGAGCCGCTGGTGCGCCGGACCGCCGAGGCGGACCTGCTGGGCAAGCCGCGGCCGAAGCCGGGCCGCGCCGACGTGAAGAAGACCGCCGGGGACGTCGCCGCCGAGCTGGAGACCACGCCGGATCCGAAGCTCGCCGACGACGAGCTGCTGACCGTGCTGGTGCAGCGGCTGGGCGAGCACGGCGTGTGGCCCGAGGCCTACCGCGTCGGGGACCGGGCGGACGGCACCTGGTGCCTCAACTACACGCCCGACGGCTGGGAAGTCGCCGCGTACGCCGGCGGCGAACCACGCGAGCCGAAGTACTTCGCCCGGCTCGAAGACGCCGCGCAGCAGCTGCTGGGCGCGTTGCTGCTGCACCCCGCCCGGATGACCGCCGGGCACGAAACACCGCTGGAGACCGCGAAGGAGCTGGACGACTGGCCGGTGCACCCGGCACCGGGTGAGCCTCCCCTCACCCTGCTCCGCAACAAGCGCATCACCAGGCTGGTGGCGGGTACGGTCGTCCTGCGCTTCGGCGAGGAACCCGGCAACCTCGTCCACCACGGGGAGGTACGGTTCGCCACGACGTCGCTGCCGCTCGAACGGGAGCGGGTGCGGCGGAGCTACCGGTTGAGACGCCCCCTGCACGTGATCACCGGCATCACGGTCCCGTGGGCGAACCTGCCGGGTGGTGCGGTGGCCTTCGTGCTGCCGAAGACGATCGCCGAGCACGAGTCCGACGGAAGCCTGGAGAGGATCGAGTAGGTGGAAGCGGCGGAAGCGATTGCCAAGGTCGGCCAGTGGCTGCGTGCGGTGCACGGCCCGGACGTCTCCGGTCCCGCGGGCCTGCGGGTGGACACCGAGAAGGTGCTGCGCATCCCCGAGGGCTGGTCGGTGCCCTACAACACCATCGCGTTCCTCGACGAGGGCCGTCCGGAGAAGGAGATCTTCCCGCCGCCGTCGGTCGTCGTCCGCGAGCCGGACGGCGAGCTGCGCCAGGCGCACCCGCATCCCGGCGGGCTGTCGGTGCCGGTGGCGTTCCCCGGCCAGGAGAACTGGCGCGAGGTCGTCGACCCCGAGTACGTCAAGGCCGGGCTGGGCGAGCTGGGCGTGCCGCTGCAGGCCGTCGCGGGCTGGGTGAAGGTCGACGCCGACGGCAACCAGACCGGCGAAGAGCGCGAGAACCCCGAGTACAAGGCCGGGCCGATCCGCCGCGGCTACCCGAAGCCGGAGAACACCCTCGAGACGCTGCTGTCGTTCGCCAGCGTCGGCTGGCTGACCCGCGAGCTGCTGCTCATCGGGCTGATCCGCTGCGAGGTGTACGTCCCGCTCGACCTGGAGACCGGCAAGACCGACCGCTTCTACTTCGCCGAGGAGCGCAACGAACTCAAGGTGTTCAGCTCGACGCGGCACCTGCCCGCGCGCGAGCACGGCTGGTGGAAGGTCGACGTCGCGACGCTGGCCGAGTTCGAGCACCCGCCGAACCTGGTGATCAACGGCGGCCCGACGACCATCGAGGACGTCTCCAGCGGCGAGCTGGCCGAAATCGTCAAGCGGTTCCCGCGGCACGAGCCGCGCATCGACCTCCACGGCCGCTGCCCGGAGGCCGAGGAGGACCTGATCCGCGTCGCGGCCGAGACCGCGGCCCGGATGGGCCTGCCGGAGCCGGTCAAGCCGCCGCTGCTGGCGGCCGAAAAGGCCCGCAAGCGCGGCTTCGAGCTGACCGCCGAGGAGTGCGCGAAGACCATCCTCGGCGAGTCGTGGCTGCGGCGCATGAACATGCCGGAACCGCCGCGCAGCAAGCCCAACGACCTGCGCGCGAACGGCCTGGCCCCGGCCTACGACAACACCGGGCGGACCGTCCCGCGGCTGGACACCTTCGGCAAGTACTTCGAGCGGGACCTCGACGGCTTCCGCTACGGCTGGCAGCGCGTCACGGGCGCTTACGTCGGCTTCGCGCTCGGCGAGGCCCTCGGCGCGGCCGTCGACCGGATGCCGCTGCACGACATCCACGCGAAGTACGGCATCGACGGCGTCACCGACCTGCTGCCGGCGTTCGACCAGCCCGGCCGGATCGGCTCGCTGACGCAGCGGCTGCTGTTCTACACCGAGGCCGTGATCCGCAGCCCGCACCGCGAGCAGCCGGAGTCCCGCGAAGCCGAGCAGCTCTTCCCCGGCGTCGTCCGCGGGGCGCTGCAGCGCTGGCTGCGCACCCAGGGCGCGCCGATGGACGCCCCGGACGGCTGGCTCGTGCAGGTCCCGGACCTGCACGCCCGGCGCGACATCGACGACGCCGAGCTGAACGGCTACCACCAGCTGGCGACCGGGACCGCGGGCGCGCCGATGACCGGCCCGGCCGCGCTGATCCCGGCGTTGCCCGCCGCGCTGACCATGGCCGGGCCCGGCAGCGGCTTCAGCGGCGGCGCCCGGCAGGCGGTGCGCGAGCTGGCCGGCGTCACCCACCCCGGCGAGCAGGACCTCGCCGCCGCGACCTACCTGACCTGGCTGTTCGAGCAGGCGCTGACCAAGGACGCGTTCAGCTTCCCGATCTGGAACCTCAGCCGCGAGATCCTCAACCCGGACAGCCAGTACCAGCAGGGTCCGGAGTGGACGGCGATCGGGGAGATGGTCGCCGAGTCGGTGCCGTTCTTCGGCGAGCACGGGCTGCCCGACCTGCGGATGCCCGAGCTGATCGGCGACGGCAAGACGACGCTGTCGGTGCTCGGCCGCGCGTTCGCCGCGTTGTCGGGCTTCGAGAACTACCCGGAACAGGCGCTGCTGCGCGCGGTCAACCACTCCGGCCGCAGCGCGCTGACCGGCGCGATCGCCGGCGCCCTGCTCGGCGCGCGCACCGGGATTCCCGGGCTGCCGCAGAAGTGGGTCGACCAGCTGGAGCTGCGCTACCTGGTGGAGAACGTCGCTTCGGACGTCTACTGGCACTTCGACCGGCATTCGGCGTTGAGCGCGCTCGGCGACGCGTGGATCGAGCGGTACCCGCGGCACTAGCGCGAGGATGGGGAGAATGGAAGAACAGGAAGCCGTCGCGCGCGTGCAGGAGTGGTTGCGCACGCAGCCCGGCGGCGACCGGCTGCGGATCCGGCCGGAGTTCACCGCGCGCCGCGACGGCGGCTGGGCGTTCACGGTCAACGCGGCCGGGTACCTGGACGGCACCGACATCGGCGCGGGACTGTTCCCCAGCCCGGTGGTGCTCGTGCCGGACGACGGCGAGATCGGCTACGACCTGACGGCGATGGCAGGCACGCCCGCCGAAGCGCAGTGGCGGCCGGACGTCGATCCGGAGTTCGACGAGAAGGCGTTCCCCCAGCTGGACCTCCCGGTGCGGGCGGTCCGCGGCTGGACCGGTGCCACCGGCGAATACCGCGTCAACGAGCAGTACACGCCCGGCCCGGTGTGGCGTGGCTACCCGAAGCCGTCGACCGACGCCGAGAAGCTGCTGAACTACTTCGCGGTCAACTGGATCAGCCGCGCCGAGTTCGTCCGTGCCCTGCTCGACTGCGAAGTCCTCGTGCCGTTGCCCGACGGGGAGCCGCTGCTGCGGCCGGTGCCCGGCAAGGCTGAACGGGAGGTCATCGCCTACAGCTCGTCGGCGAAGGTGCCCGGCCGGTACCCGCGGCGGTGGCGGGCCACGGTCCGGGAGCTGCCGTCGTCGTCCGGGCTGACCCTCGACCCCGGCACCGGGCTGGTCCGCAGCCTCTCCGCCGCCGAGCTGGCCGAATTCCGGGGTGCGCCCGAGCCGCGTCCGCGGGTCGAGGAGCCCGCGCCGGAAGCCGGGCCCGAGGTCGCCGAGGCGCTGCCCGCGCTGGTCGCGGAGTTCGGCGTCGAACCACCCGACCTGCTGCGCCGCCACCTGCGGTACGCGGTCGACCACGCCCGCGACCAGCACTTCGAGCTGACGCCGGCCGAGTGCCTGCGGTACCTGCGCGGGTTCGCGTGGCAGTACCGCAACGGCGTCCGGCGCCGGGCCGGGCAGGCTCCCGAATGGCCCGCCGACCTGGCCGCGAACGGGCTGATCGCGCACGTCGGCGAGGACGCGCAGCCGCGGCCGGTGCCGTGGACGTTCGGGAAGTTCTTCGCCGGCGGGACCCCGGCCGGGCGCTTCGCGTGGCACCGGATCGTCGGCGCGTACGTCGGCTTCGCGATCGGGGACGCGCTGGGCGGCGGTGCCGACCCGGCGGGTCCGCTGCCGCTGGGCGGGCTGACGCGGCACCTGCTGTTCCACACCTCCGCCGTGCTGCGCGGCCTGCCGCCGGTGCCGACCGGCGAGGTGCCGGCCACGCTGCCCGGGCCGGACCCGGACGGCTGGCTCGCGGTCGCGACGCGGCACGCGGGCCCGGCGCCCGCCGAGTTCTCCGCGCTGCTGGCCACGGCACTGGCCGCGACCCCGGCGAGCGCGGTCGCCATGGCGAACGTCGACCCCGAGCAGTACGCGAAGGACATCGCCCGCGAGCTGACCGGCAGCGCGGCCGGAGCCGAGGTCACCGAAGGCGTCGAGCTGCTGGTGGCGTTGTTCCAGGCCCTGCTCACCGAGGAGACCTTCGCGCTGCCGGTGCACATCCGCCTGCACGAGGTCGGCGGCGACCTGGCCGAGTCGACGCTGGCGCTGCGCCGGGACCGCCACGCCGACGACGTCACCCAGCTGGAGAGCATCGGCGACGGCCGGAGCGTGCGGTCGGTCCTCGGCCGGGCGCTGTTCGCCGCGGCCAAGCGCGGCCACGACCCGGAAGCGGCGATCACGCTCGCCGCGCGGTCGGGCCCGGTGGCGGGCGCGATCGCGGGCGCACTGGCCGGCGCCCGGCTCGGCGTGCCGGGCCTGCCCGCCGCGTGGGTCGCCGCGCTGCCCGACCTCGGCCTGCTCGACGACGTCGCCGGCGACGTCTTCTGGTACTTCAACCGCGCCGGCCTGCAGACCGAGGCCGCGGAACACCCGCGGTGGGAGCGCCGGTACCCGAGCGGCCGCTTCACGCCCGAACCGAAGGGACCTTCCTTGCGATCGCGACTGCGGGGCAGCCTGCTGGCCGGGGCGATCGGCGACGCGCTGGGCGCCAAGACGGAGTTCGACTCGATCGACCGCATCCGCGAGATCGCCGGGCCGGACGGCATCACCGACTTCATCCCCGCGTACGGCGGCGTCGGCCGGATCACCGACGACACGCAGATGACGCTCTTCACGCTCGAAGCGCTGATCCGGGCACACGCCCAGCAGCGGCGGACCGGGGCGGCCGACGTCGTGCACTCGCTGCAGATGGCCTACCAGCGCTGGCTGCACACCCAGGGCGTCCCGTGGGACCGTGCCCGCGGGCCGCAGTCGGAGGTCGAAGCCCCGGACGGCTGGCTGATCACCCACCAGGAGCTGTTCAGCCGGCGCGCACCCGGCCTGACCTGCTTCGGCGAGCTGGAGGCGTACGGCCGCTCGGGGGTGCGGGGCACGCTCGACCGGCCGGTGAACAACTCGAAGGGCTGCGGTGGCGTGATGCGCGCGGCCCCGGTCGCGCTGTGGTCGGACGACCTCGCCGAAGTGTTCCGGCTCGGCGCGGAGAGCGCGGCGCTGACCCACGGTCACCCGAGCGGGTATTTGTCCTCGGGCTGCTTCGCGGTGATCGTCCACGAGCTGCTGCACGGCAGGCCGCTGCCCGACGCGGTCGCGGCGGGACGCGCGGAGCTGGTGAAGCACGCCGGGCACGAGGAGCAGAGCGCGGCTCTCGACGCGGCACTGGCGCTGGCGGAACTGGGGCCGCCGACGCCGGAGAAGCTGGAGTCGCTCGGGCAGGGCAACGTCGGCGAGACGGCGTTGTCGATGTCCGTGTACGTCGCGCTGACCACCGCCGACGCCGACACGGCGTTGCTCGCGGCGGTCAACCACAGCGGGGACAGCGATTCGACCGGCTCGGTCTGCGGCAACCTCGTCGGCGCGATGTACGGCGAGGAAGCCCTGCGGAAAAGCTGGCTCGACCGGCTGGAACTCCGGGACGTCATCATCGGCCTCGCGGACGACGCACTCGCCGAGTTCGGCCCGGATGCGCCGGGCGACGACCGGTGGTTCGCTCGGTACCCGGTCGACTAAGTTTCCCGGTGTCACTGGGGACGGGGAGGACAAACGTGCGTTACCGGGTAGAAGTGGCCGAACGCCCGGACGGCCTGTATGCGACGTGGGGTGAGGGGACCTTCCGCGCGCAGCGGTCGACCACCGACGGCACCGTGCTGCTGTCGGTCCTGCCGGAGGAAGAGGCACCCGAGGGGTTCGACAAGGAGTACGACGGCCGTCCGGCGCGGGTCGTGCCGGCGAGCGAGGTGCCCGCGACGTTCACGCTGCGCACCTTCGCCGAGTACGACGGCGAGATCTTCGAGATCGCGCCGGGCGACCGGCCGGAGCTGACGCTGCGCTGGGTGCACGACGACGCCGCCCGCGCCGCGCAGCTCGGCCTGACCGACTTCTCGGTCACCGTGCCTGCCAAGCAGGTCACGGCGTTGTGGCAGCAGCGGCTGGACTTCGCCGAGACGCCGGAAGCGCGGCCGCAGCCGGGCACCGGCGACCAGAACGCGCTGCTGCGCGCCATCGGCCGGACGCTGCTGCACACCGTGCCCGGTGGCTGGGCGCGGGTCGGGGCCCAGTTCCGGCAGGTCGGCGACTACGCCGAGATCGAGGTTCGCGCGGTCGGGGACGAGGACGGCCCGGTGTCGGTGTCGCTGCCCGCGGCGCCGCGGCTCGGCGGGCTGTTCGCGCGGCTGCGGGCCGCGATGTACGACCCGGAGGGCGGCACCTGGTTCCAGGGCACCTTCACCCTCGACGCGCAGTCGCAGTTCGACTTCGACTTCGACGCCGAGCGGGAGCCGGACTGGCGGGTGCCGCCGAACGACGGCGGCCGCCCGTCGACCGCCGCCTACGAGCTGGAGCTGGCGACCTTCCCGCGGGCGCCGAAGCAGCTGCCCGCGTGGCTGACCGCGAAGGCCGGGCTGCCGCTGGACGTCGTGTTCCGGCACGCGCGACCCGCCGACTCGCACGCCGAGGGCGAGCGCCCGGTGGTCAACCGGCCGCCGGTGCCGCCGGACCAGGTCCGCGGCGTGCTCGACTACCTGTTCCGGTCGCCGGTGGCACTGCACCGGCCCGCCCCGCTGCCGGACATCTTCGGCGGGCCGGGCGCGAAGCCGGACGTGCCGAACGCGTTCCACACCGACGGCACCTGGATCTGGCCCGCGGCCGTGCCGCACTACCTGCGCAAGTACGGCGTGCCGCCGGAGCCGGAGCTGGTCGAGCACATCCGGGCGGCCGGGTTCCGGCCGCCGTTCGTCGGCGAGCTCGTCCGCGCGACGGCGGAGGCGGAGCTGCTCGGCCGTCCCCGGCCGCCGCAGACCCCCGCCGACCTGCCGGACGACCGGCCGCTGACCCGCGTCGCGCGGGGTGAGCCGGTGCGGAACCTGCGGGGCGCCGAGACGCTGGAGCTGCTCCAGCAGCGGCTCGCCGAGCACGGCGTGCCGCCCGCGGCGTACCGGATCGGCGCGAACGAGATGCCCGCCGAGGGCGTCTGGACGCTTCGCCGCGCCGAGAACGGCTGGGAGGTGTCGCGGCCGCCGTCCGACGAGCCGGTGGCGTTCGGCTCGCTCGGCGACGCGGCCCGGTTCCTGCTCGGCGTGCTGCTGATGCTGCCGCCGCGACCGGCGGAGGAGTCCGACCTGCCCGCCGACTGGCCGATCCTGCCGCTGCGCGGCGAACCGCCGCTGAACTTCTACCGGGGCAAGCGGCTGGTCGTGCTCGCGCCGGGCACGACGGTCGTCCGGTTCGGCAACGAGACCGGCAACCTGGTGCACGCGGAGGGGACGCGGTTCGTCGAGACGGCGCTGGCGTTCGACCGCGAGCGCGACCGGCGGCTGTACCGGGTGCAGCGCGCGGTGCGGGTGCTGACCGGCGTGACCGAGCCGTGGAGCGGGCTGCCCGGCGGCGGCGTCGCCTACCTGCTGCCGCGCCCGCTCGCCCAGCACCTCGAGACGGGCTCGCTCAGCAGGCAGTGATCAGGACGGCGGGCGACCACCAGTAGCCGGCGAGCGGTTCGACGCCGACCTCGGTGAAGCCCGCCGTCTTCAGCTGCGCCACCCAGACCTCGGCCGGGTGCTCCCAGTTCGTCCGCCGCTGCCCGGAGACGATGCCGAGCAGGACCGGCAGCAGGAAGCCCTGGGCGACCAGCGAGGCGTCGGCGCCGTACTCGGCGACACCCCGCTCGTAGCGCGCGGCCAGCGACCGGAGGTGCTCCGGCGAGCCTTCAGCGTACTCGGGGACGTCGAACTCGGCGAGCACCAGCGTCCCGGTCCGCGGCTGCAGCGTGCGCAGCACCTCGGCGCGCTGCTCCGGCTCGATGGACTGCAGGGCGAACGTCGACTGCGCGAAGTCCCAGCCCAGGTCGTCCCGAGCCAGGAACTCCTGAGCGGTCGCCTGCCAGCACTGTGCTGCGGGTACGCGCTCGCGGACGTCGTCGAGCAGCGCGCCCGACGGCTCGACCAGATCGATCCGCGCCGGGGTGTGCGCCGCCCGCTCCAGCGCGGGCACGACGGCGAGGCCGTCCCCGCAGCCCAGGTCGAGCAATGACTCCGGCTTCGCGGCGTCGTAGCGGGCGGCCAGCTCGTCGCTCAGCCGCCGGTAAAGCTCGACGTTGCCGCCGCCGCGGATGAACGCGGTGAACGCGCTTGGCTGGTCGTACACCGGCGCCGCGCTGTCGCCGGCGAGGAAGATCCGCAGCTCGTCCGCCAGCGGCGACCCGGCACGGCGGGCGAGTTCGGCGGCCCGGTCGCGGTCACCGGCGGCGTAGGCGGCGAGGGCGTCGGCGAGCAGCTCGGTGGAAGTCATGATCCGGGCATATCAGAAGGGCACCCACAACGTCACCCGCGTGCCGCCGCCAGGCAGGCCCGACTCGACCTTGGACGTCCCGCCGACCTCGGCCAGCCGGGCGGTGATCGACTCGCTGATGCCGAACCCGGCGGGCCGCTCGGCCTTGTCGAAGCCGCTGCCGTGGTCGCGGGTGATCACCGCGATGCCGCCGTCGCGCTCCTCGACGCGGACCACGACCCGGTCGGTGCCGGAGTGCTTCATCGTGTTCCGCAGGGCTTCGCGCACGGCGTCGCGGATGGCGATCTGCCGGACCTCCGAGAGCGTGTCGTCGTCCAGCTCCGCGACCACGAGCTGGGCCCGCAGCCCGTCGCGGGCCATCTCGGCGGCCAGCGCGGCGAGCTTCTCGCCCAGCGGGCGGGCACCCGCTTCGGCCCGCTCGGCCTTCGCCGACTCGATCGTCTGCCGGATCTGCATGGCCTGCGCCCGCGCGAGCCGCTGGATCTCGACCAGCCGCTCCTCGGCGTTGGCCGTGCTGGTCAGCGCCATCGCCTCCAGCGTCTGCAGCACGGTGTCGTGCAGCATCCGGTGCTGGCGGGCACGCTCGGCGAGCCGTCCGTTGCGGGTGCCGTAGGCCAGGGCCAGCCGCGTGCCCAGCCCGGTCAGCACCAGCGCGGCGGTGGCCAGGAACAGCTCCGCGAGCAGCACCGAGTACGTCGAGAACGCCTCGGCGACGTGGAACTCGCCGGTGTTGAGCCGGTTGGCCAGCATCCGCAGCGGGAAGCTGAGCAGCCCGAACACCAGGCCGCTGGGAACGCCGAGGGCGAGCGTCAGCAGCCCGGCCTCGCCGAAGAGGTGGACGCTGCTGACCGCGAGCGCGTCGAAGTACCCCTCCGCGGGCACGGTCAGCGCCAGGACCAGCGGCGACAGCACGGTGAAGGCCAGGTCGACGGCCAGCAGCCGTCCGGCGTTGCGCCCGCGGTAGGGCGCCGAGCGGAACATCCAGCGGAAGCCGATGACGTTCAGCGCCACCGACAGCAGCGTGAACACCCCGACCGGCAGCAGCCCGGTCGTGCCCTGCTCGAAGACGTAGACGCCGAACTGGCCGGGCACCGCGAGCAGCCGGTAGGCCAGCGGGATGAGCACGACGTACCGGGTGGCGCGCAGCAGCAGGCCGTCGCGCTCGGCCGGGTCGATCGGCCCGGACATCCGCGCGATCCGCCGGAGCGCGTGCATCGGCGCCGGGTCGGCGATCTCGTCGGGCAGCTCACTGGTGGCGGTGGCGATCGCGGGGGCGCCGCGCTTCAGCAGCGCCACCAGGAAGCTGCCCCCGCCGGCCACGCCTCACGCGTTCCCGACGCCGTTTTCCGCGGCCCACTTCTTCAGCTCGGCCACGGCCTCGTCGTGCTCCAGCGGGCCGCGGTCCAGCCGCAGCTCCTTGAGGAACTTCCACGCCTTGCCGACGTCCGGCCCCGGCTTCAGGCCGAGCAGCTCCATGATCTGCTCGCCGTTGAGGTCCGGCCGCACGCGGTCGAGGTCCTCCTTGGCCTTGAGCGCGGCGATCCGGGCTTCGAGGTCGTCGTAGGTCGCCTGCAGCGCGGCCGCCTTCCGGCGGTTGCGGGTGGTGCAGTCGGCCCGGACCAGCTTGTGCAGCCGGGTCAGCAGGTGGCCGGCGTCGGTGACGTACCGGCGGACCGCCGAGTCCGTCCACTCGCCCTTGCCGTAGCCGTGGAACCGCAGGTGGAGGAACACGAGCTGGGAGACGTCGTCGACGATCTCCTTGGAGAACTTCAGCGCCCGCAAACGTTTGCGGGCCATCCGCGCGCCGACCACCTCGTGGTGGTGGAAGCTCACGCCGCCGCCGGGCTGGAACTCCCGGGTCGCCGGCTTGCCGACGTCGTGCAGCAGCGCCGCCAGCCGCAGGATCAGGTCCGGCTCCGACGTCGGCTCGTGCGTCTTCTCCAGCTCGATCGCCTGCGCCAGCACGGTCAGGGAGTGCTGGTAGACGTCCTTGTGCTGGTGGTGCTCGTCGATCGCCAGCCGCATGCCGGGCACCTCGGGCAGCACCCGGTCGGCCAGCCCGGTGTCGACCAGCAGCTCCAGGCCCGGCCGCGGGTCGTCGGCGAGCAGCAGCTTGGCCAGCTCGGCCTGGACGCGCTCGGCGGTGATCCGGTCGATCTCCTCCGCCATCGACGTCATCGCGTCGACCACCCGCGGCGCGGCGGCGAAGCCGAGCTGAGCGGCGAACCGGGCGGCACGCAGCATCCGCAGCGGGTCGTCGGCGAACGACTCCTGCGGCGTCGCCGGCGTGTCCAGGACCTTCTCGCGCAGCGCGGTCAGCCCGTCGTGCGGGTCGATGAACGTCTTCGACGCCAGCTCGACGGCCATCGCGTTCACCGTGAAGTCGCGGCGCAGCAGGTCGCCCTCGATGCTGTCGCCGAAGGTGACCTCGGGGTTGCGGCCGACGCGGTCGTAGGTGTCGGCGCGGAACGTCGTGATCTCGAGCTGCATGCCCTTCTTCGTCACGCCGACCGTGCCGAACGCGATCCCGACGTCCCAGACGGCGTCGCCCCACTCGCTGACGATCTTCAGCACCCGGTCCGGCCGCGCGTCGGTGGTGAAGTCGAGGTCGCCGGAGCGCCGGCCGAGCAGCGCGTCACGCACGCTGCCGCCCACCAGGTAGAGGCGGTGGCCCGCCCTGGCGAACCGTTCCGCCAGCTCTTCCGCCAGCGGCGAGAGCCGCATCAGCTCCACGACCTGCGCGTCGACCACGTCGTTCACGAAAATCCCACTACGTTCCAGGTGCGATTACCTCGGGCACCGCCGGACACGGACACGGAGAGCCAGCCTACCGGGGCAACCGTTTGCTCTAGCATCGCAGCATGTCTGGATCAGCCGGCCGCCCCGGCGCCTCGAAGCCGCGCAGGCGGCGCAGGCGGCAGCGCGGCAGGCGCCTGACCACGGTCGACGAGACGTCGGCCGGCGGCCTCGTGGTGGACGCCGAGCGCGAACAGGCGGTGCTGATCGGCCGGCTCGACCGGCACGGCAGACTGCTGTGGTCGCTGCCCAAGGGCCACATCGAGGACGGTGAGACGGTGGAACAGACGGCCGTGCGCGAGGTGAAGGAGGAGACCGGCATCTCCGCGCGCGTGCTGCAGCCGCTGGGCACCATCGACTACTGGTTCGTGGCCGAGAAGCGGCGCATCCACAAGACCGTGCACCACTTCGTGCTCGAAGCGTTCGGCGGTGAGCTGTCCGACGAAGACGTCGAGGTCACCGAGGTGGCCTGGATCCCGCTGGCCGAGCTGGAGACCAAACTCGCCTACTCCGACGAGCGCAAGCTCGTCCGGAAGGCCAAGGAACTTTTCGCGCGCCCGGACGTCCACGGACGAGACGAGCACGCCCCCGAGGGAGCCCCCGAGTGAAGCGGTTCGCCGCAGCCTTCCTTTCCGTCCTCTTCCTGGGCGTCCCCGCCCTCACCGGCGCCCCGGCCGCCCACGCCGAAGCGGGTGCCCGCCTGCGCGTCGACCTGGCGGAACTCGCGCCGCGGGTGATCACCGGCGCGACGACGACGCTGACCGTCGCGGGCACGGTGACCAACATCGGCGACCGCAAGGTCACCCGGCCGCAGGTGCGGCTGCAGGTCGGCGACCGCGCGACGAGCGAACGCGGGATCAACGACGTCCTGTCCGGCGCGGTCGTCAAGGACACTCCGCTGACCGAGTTCACCTCGATCGCGGACGCGCTCGCGCCAGGGCAGAGCGCGCCGCTGAACGTGACGGTGAACCTGACCGGCCCCCGCGCGGACCGGTTCGCCCGCCCCGGCGTCTACCCGCTGCTGGTGAACGTCAACGGCACGCCGGAGTTCGGCGGGCCCGCCCGGCTCGGCGCGGTGAGCATGCTGATGCCGGTGCTGACCCCGCCCGGCAAGCAGTCCACCAGCCGCGGCGGCGCGCCGAGCATGACCCTGCTGTGGCCGCTGACCAGCAACGTCCCGCACGTCTACGCCGCGCCGTACGGCAGCCCGCTGGTGCTGGCCGACGACCGGATGGCTGCCGAGATCAGCGGCGACGGACGGCTGAACGCGCTGGTCACCGCGGCCGCGTCGGCCGTGCGGAGCAACTCCGACCTCGCCAGGTCGATGTGCTTCGCGCTCGACCCGGACCTGCTCGCCACGGTCGACGCGATGAGCCGCGGCTACCTCGTCCACACCGACGCGGGGAACATCGACGGCAAGGGCGCCGAGGCGGCGAAGACGTGGCTGGCTTCGCTGCGTTCCCTGGTCGGCGGCCGGTGCGTGGTGGCGCTGCCGTTCGCCGACGCCGATCTCGACGCGCTCACCCGCGTCCACCCCGGCGACCAGGGCCTGCTCACCCGGGCGGTCACCGGCGGCGCGGTCATCCAGCAGCTGGCAGGCGTGACCCCGCAGACGGGCGTGCTGTGGCCGGACGGCGCACCGAGCGCAACGGTGCTGGCGGCACTCGCCGACGCCGGCGTCCGCACCGTCGTCACCGACGCGGGCAAGATCGCGCCGGCGGCGGCCGGCGGCGGCGTCACCGTGCAGGGCAGCAGCGTCCGCCTCCAGCCGACCGACTCGCTGATCTCGGCGGCGCTGACCGGCGTCCCGACCGTGCCGGACTCGGTCACGGTGCCCGCCTCGACCGAGCGGGCGGTCGCCGGCCAGAACGGTCTCGGCGCGCTGGCCTTCCGCGCCGGGCTCGGCCAGACGGCCGGGCAGCAGCGGCCGGACCACCTCCTGGTGGCGCCGCCGCGGCGCTGGGACGCCTCGCCCGCCGAGCTGACCACGTACCTGAGCCAGGTCGGCACCTTCCTGAGCACGGGCCTGGTCACCCCGACCGGGCTGCCGGCGCTGCTGGCCGCCGACCCGGCGGGCCCCACCGTGGTCGACGACGGCGGCCAGGACCCGGCGGGCATCGACGAGAACGTCGTCGCGACGCTGTCCGGCGTCGACGACCAGGCCACCGACCTGGCCTCGGCCATGCAGCTCGACCCGACCAAGCGGGTGAAGCCGGACACCGTCGTCGAGCCGGTCCGGCTGGCGGAGCTGCGGGGCGCGTCGACGGCGTGGCGGGGCCTGCCCGCGGACGCGGCGACCACGAACGCCCAAGCGGAGCTGGCGGCGATCAGCGGGCGGGTGACCGTTTCGCAGCCGAAGCAGACGATCGCGCTGGCGTCCGGCAACTCGCCGCTGCCGGTGTACGTGAGCAACGACCTCCCGGTCGGCATCAACGCCCGGTTCGTCCTGAACAACAACACGGGCCTGCGCCCGGAGGAGGCGAAGGACTGGTTCCTGCCCGCCAGCGGCGGCAAGAACTACCTCCTGCCGGTGGAGGCGCTGCGGGCGGGCCGGTTCAGCGTCGATGTGTCCTTGAGCACCCCAGCCGGTACCCCGCTCGGGTCATCCGCCCGCTTCGAGCTGACGTCCACCGAGTACGGCGCGATCACCATCATCGCGACCGTCGCCGCAGGTGTGGCGCTTCTTCTGCTCGCCTCGCGGCGCATCTACCGGCGGCTGCAGGAGGCCCGCGCGGGCCGCGACGTCGTGGACTGATCTCCCGGCCTTCGGGTGTTCCGGGCGGTTCGCGATTACCCTTGGTCCGCACGTGCGCGGCACCGGGCCGCGGCACCGGAACGAGCACCGAGGATTGGGCACGCGTTGGAGAGAGAGCCGGGCTTACCACCCGAGCGTGCGAGTCGTCCTCGGCGCGAAGGCGCCCCGCCCCCGAAACGGGGTGACGGGCGAGCCGCGCAGCCGGTCCGCCGCCAGCCGCCCCCGCAGCAGCAGCCACCCCCGGTCCCCCCGGAGCGCGGCCGCCGCCAGCCACCCCGCAACGGCCACCCGCGCCAGATGCCGCCCCCGGACGACGCGACGGTCCGCGACCAGCGCCCGGTCCGCCCACCCGCGGACGACCGCCAGCGCCGTTCGCGGGATGACGCTCCTGCCCGAGGCCCGCGCCCCGCACGGGACGACGCCCCGCCCCGCGACGGTCGGGCTCCCCGTGGCGATCGCCCGGCGCGGGACGACGTGCCACCGCGCGACGACCGCGCGCCCCGAGGCGACTGGCCGCACGACGAGCGGCCCCGCGACGACCGCGCCCTCCGAAGCGACCGGCCCCGCGACGACCGGGTCCCGCACGACGAGCGCCCCCGGGACGACCGTGCCCGTGGCGACCGGCCACGCGACTGGCCCCGCGACGACCGGGCTCCGCACGACGACCGTGCCCCCCATGGCGACCGGCCCCGCGACGACCGCGCTCTCCGCGAGGAACGGCCGCCGGGTCGCGTCCCGCCGCCCGGTCTTCCGCCGCAGCAGCCCCCGCCTCGGGGCGGGCAGCCGCCGCGCGCCGCCGGTGGTCCGGCACCCACCCGCGTCCAGCCCGTGCCACCCGTGCCGCCGCCCAGTGGCCCGCAGCCGCTGCCGCCGCAGGGCGGCCCGCAGCCGGGCCCGGTTCCGCACACGGGGCGGCTCCCGCAGCCCAGCCCGCCGGTGACCCCGCCGCCGGGCACGCCCGCACCCCCCGGTACTCCGCCGCCCGGCACTCCCGTGCCTCCTCGCGGCCGGGGCGCGCGCCGCCCGGCGCCGATCCGGCCGTGGCAGGAGGAGGCTCAGCGGCCGCCGGATCCCGAAGCCACCCGCTTCATCCCGCGGACCGCCGGTGTGCCGATGAACTCGCGGTGGCCGGTCGCCGACCCGGATGTCATGCGGCCGTACGACGCGCTGGCCACCCAGGTCATGCCGGCGCTCAAGGGGCCGCTGGTCAAGCCGCGCCCCGACGGGGAGGTCACCGAGGCCCCGGCCAAGGCGCCGTCGCTGGCGAAGGCGTCCGGGCGGATGGCGATCGCGTCGCTGATCAGCCGGATCACCGGCTTCCTGTGGAAGCTGCTGCTGGTCGGCGCGATCGGCCAGGGCATCGCGAACGACTCGTTCAACGTCGCCAACACGATGCCGAACATCATCTTCGAGCTGCTGATGGGTGGCGTCCTCGCCAGCGTGGTGGTGCCGCTGCTGGTCCGCTCGCAGGACGACCCCGACGGCGGGACGGCCTACACGCAGCGGCTCATCACGGTGGCGTTCACGCTGCTGCTGGTCGGCACGGTGGTGGCGGTGATCGCCGCGCCGGCGTTCACGAGTCTCTATGTCGACTCGTCCGGCAAGGCGAGCCCGGCGCTGACCACGGCGTTCGCCTACCTGCTGCTGCCGGAGATCTTCTTCTACGGCGTGTTCGCGCTGCTCTCGGCGGTGCTCAACGCCAAGCAGATCTTCGGGCCGACCGCGTGGGCGCCGGTGATCAACAACCTGGTCGTCATCTTCACGATCCTGGTCGTCTGGATCATGCCGGGGGACATCGACACCCAGAACGTGTCGATCACCGACCCGAAGGTGCTGACGCTGGGCATCGGCGTCAGCGGTGGCATCGTCGCCCAGGCGCTGCTGCTGGTGCCGCCGCTGCTGCGGTCGGGCTTCCGGTTCAAGTGGCGCTGGGGCATCGACAAGCAGATGAAGGAGTTCGGCGGCCTCGCGCTGTGGATCCTCGGCTACGTCGCGGTGTCCCAGATCGGCTACACGATCAACACGCGCGTGCTGACCAGCGGCTCGCCCGGTGGCGTGACCGCGTACAGCAACGCCTGGCTGCTCTTCCAGCTGCCGTACGGCGTCATCGGCGTCTCGCTGCTGACGGCGATCATGCCGCGGATGAGCCGCGCGGCCGCCGACGGCGACCACAAGAAGCTGATCGGCGACCTGTCGTACGCGTCCCGGATCTCGACGGTGATGCTCGTCCCGATCTCCGCGGTGATGACCGTGGTCGGCGGCTCGATCGGGATCGCGCTGTTCACCTTCGGCAAGGGCACGATCGAGACGGCCGAGCGGCTCGGCGACGCGCTGGCCATCTCGGCGTTCGCGCTGCTGCCGTACGCGCTGGTGATGCTGCAGATGCGCGTGTTCTACGCGATGAAGGACGCGCGGACGCCGACGCTGATCATGATCGTGATGACGCTGGTCAAGGTGCCGCTGCTGTACCTGTGCCCGGTGCTGCTGGCGCCGGACAACGTCGTGCTCGGCGTCATGATGGTCAACGCGCTGACGTTCGTGGTCGGCGCGATCCTCGGCCAGGTGTGGCTCTGGGTGACGCTGGGCAACCTGCGGAGCAAGCGGGTGATCGGCGTGATTCTCTTCACGGTCGTCGCGAGCGTCCTCGGGGTCGGGGCCGCGTGGGTGGCGGGCAAGATCGTGCCGGACTCGTTCGGGCCGACTTTGGGGGCATGGGCGAAGCTTCTCCTGCAGAGCGTGGTCGGGATCGTCGTCTCGTTCGGCGTGCTCATGGCGCTGAAGGTGGAAGAGCTGAAGCCGGCCACGTCCAGGTTCACCCGGTTGATCAAGCGCGGGTAACGATTCCGGTACGGAAGGCGACGACTCCCGCGTCGTATTCTGGGTACCCTCGGTGCGGGGAGCTAACGGGAGAGTGCGGGTGGACACGAGGCGGAGCGAACAGGCGGGGGGTGCGAACCACGTGGGCAAGGCCCAGGTCGGATCGCTGGCCCCCGGGCGCGTGGTCGGCGACGGCCGCTACCGCCTCCTCGCGCAGTTCGGCGTCGACGAGCGGGGCGACGCGCACCTCTGGCGCGCCCGCGACGGGCAGCTGAAGCGGGACGTCGCCCTGACCCTGCTGGTCGGCGACCCGGCCGACCCGGAAGCCGCGCGCCTGGCCCGCCGCACCCTCGAACGCGCGACGCACGCGTCGAAGTTCGGCCACGGCGGCGTCGCCCGCGTGCTCGACGTCCTCAGCCTCGGCAGCGGCGTGACGTCCAGTGAGGGACTGCTCGGCGTCGTCGTCGCGGAGTGGACCAAGGGCAGCGACCTGGTCGACCTCGTCGCGCAGCGGCCGGTGGCCCCCGCCGCGGCCGCGCGGATGGTGCAGGCGCTGGCCGAAGCCGTCGAGCAGGCGCACCAGAACGGGCTCGTGCTCGGCCTCGACCACCCCCAGCGCCTGCGGCTGACCCCGAACGGCGCGCTCAAGCTCGCGTTCCCCGGCCCGCTGCCGGAGGCGACGCTGCGTGACGACGTCAAGGCGCTCGGCGCGGTCCTGTACCTGCTGCTGACCGGCCGCTGGGCGCTGCCCGGCGGCCCGCCCGCGATCCCGGCCGCGCCGACGACACCGCAGGGCCGGATCGTCCCGCCGCGCCAGCTGGTGCCGAGCGTCCCGGCCGACCTGTCGTCGCTGGCCGTGCGCACGATCGAGGACGGCGGCAACGGCGGCATCCGCACCAGCGCGGCCATCCTCCGCGTGCTCGACCAGGTGGCCGAGGCGGAGGAGCGCACCCAGCTGATCAAGGCCGTCGGCGGCGACCCCGCGGAGCCCGACGGCGCGGTCTGGACGACGAAGAAGCCGGTCAAGGACGTCGCCCGGCGGCGCAAGCTCGCGCTGGGCGTCACCGTGCTGGTGGTCGCCACCGTCGTCATCCTCGCCTGGGGCGGGCTGATGCTGATCAACGTCGTCCAGGGCGACTCCAAGGCGAGCGGGCCGACCATCAACGTCGCCGCGCCGCCGGCGTCGAGCCAGGCCGCCAGTTCGGCGCCGCCTTCGTCGCCGGCCGCGCCGCCGCCGTCGTCGCCTGCCGTGGGTGCCCCGGTGGCCCCGCAGTCGGTGGCCGTCTACAACCCCGAGGGCAAGGGCGACAACACCGGGCGGGCGAAGTACGCGATCGACGGGAACCCGGGCACGGTCTGGCGGACCGAGAAGTACCGGCAGCAGTTCCCGACCATCAAGCCGGGCGTCGGGCTGGTCGTCACCTTCCCGGACCCGATCACGCTCAGCCAGGTGAAGGTCGTCGGCGGCACGGCGGGCACGAAGGTGGAGATCCGCTCGGCCACCGAGAAGAACCCGGACCTGGCCGACACGAAGGTGGTCGGCAACGGCGACCTGACGAACGGCGAGACGACGATCCCGCTGGCCCAGCCGACGCAGGGTGAGTACTTCATCATCTGGATCACCCAGCTGAGCGAGGCGGACGGGCAGTACATGACCGAAATCGGTGACCTGTCCTTCCTGCCTGCGGGGTGACGCACCCGACAGGGTCAGTAGGCTCTGCCGGGTGACAGCTGCAGCTCCCACGGATGCGGATCTGATAGCGGCTCACGCCGCGGGGGACCCTCATGCGTTCAGCGAACTCGTCCAGCGCCATCGCGACCGGATGTGGGCGGTGGCCCTGCGCACGGTCCGCGACCCGGAGGAGGCCGCCGACGCGTTGCAGGACGCGTTCATCTCGGCGTTCCGCGCGGCCGGGAACTTCAGAGCGGAGTCGCAGGTCACGACGTGGCTGCACCGGATCGTGGTGAACGCCTGCCTCGACCGGATCCGCCGCCGCCAGGCGCGCCCGACCGTGCCGCTGCCGGAGACGGGCTTCAACGAGCCGGCGACCCCGCGCGACTCGATGGCCGAGCGGGAGACCAGCCTGCTCGTGCGCGAGGCGCTCGACCAGCTGCCCGAGGAGCAGCGTGCCCCGATCGTGCTGGTCGACGTCGAGGGATACTCCGTCGCGGAGACGGCGAAGCTGCTCGGCATCGCCGAAGGCACGGTGAAGAGCCGGTGCGCGCGGGGCCGCGGAAAACTCGCGAAGGTTCTCGGGCACCTGCGGAACCCCGATGCGATTGCGAACGTCCCAACTCACGAAAGCAAACGCACCGGGCGCCTGCCGGGTAACGGGGAGGGACGATGACGGACGAAAGCCGGGGGATCGGGGGGACCGTCGGTCCGCCCTGGTCTGTCGACGTGCTCGCCGACCTCCACGCCGGCGTCCTGGACGACGCGCAGGCGGCCGAGCTGTGGCCGCTGGTCAACGCCGATCCGGAGGCCAGGGCGATCCTGGACGCCCTGGACGCGACGCAGGCCGACCTGGCCTCGCTCGCCGACGTGCCCGCCCCGCCGATGCCCGCCGAGTACGCGGCCCGGCTGGACGCGGCGCTGGCCGCCGAAGCAGCGGCCCGCTTTCCGGCCGCGCAACAGGCCGCTGCGGCACCACCGGACGCCCCGGTGGTGGACCTCGCGGCGGCCCGGCGCCGCCGGAACAAGCGGCTCGGCTGGGCCGCCGGCGTCCTGACCGCGGCCGCGGCGGCGGTCGTCGCGGTGACGGTCGCGATCCCGGACACCTCCCAGCAGAGCGGCACCCCGAACGTCGCCGCGCCGGCGCCTTCGGGCCCGACCGTCGGCAGCGACGGCAGCGGCGCGCAGGCCCTGGTCGGCAAGGCGATCGGCGTCCGCGACTTCGGCCCGCTGCAGAACGAGGACCGCCTGGACGCATGCATCGCGGCCGCCGGACTGGACCCGAAGGTGCGGCCGGAGGGCATCCGCCCGGTGAACGTCGGCGGCAAGGCCGGGGTGATGATCATCCTGACCACCGGCAAGCTCGCCCAGTTCCGGCTGGTGGCCTTCGGCGCGGACTGCGGACCAGGCAACCCTGCTGTGTTGTTCGACAAGGTCGTCGGGGAGAAGTAGCGGCTGTCACGAGCGGGAACATGGCCACCTACGATCGTGTTGAGCCTGGTACACGGGTCACTACGAGCGGAGGTCACGGGTGGCTGCCGAGGAAATCAGGAACCTGATCATCGTCGGGTCGGGTCCTGCCGGATACACCGCTGCCGTCTACGCGGCGCGGGCCCAGCTTGAACCGCTGGTGTTCGAGGGCACGCAGTTCGGCGGCGCGCTGATGACGACGACCGAGGTCGAGAACTTCCCCGGGTTCCGCGACGGGATCATGGGTCCGGACCTGATGGAGGAGATGCGCAAGCAGGCCGAGCGCTTCGGCGCCGAGCTGCGTGCGGAGGACGTCGAGTCGCTGGAGCTGACCGGGGACGTCAAGTACGTCCACGCGAACGGCAAGCGCTACGCCGCCCGCGCGGTGATCCTCGCCATGGGTGCGGCGGCGCGGTACCTGAACGTGCCGGGCGAGCAGGAGCTGCTCGGCCGCGGTGTGTCGGCCTGTGCGACCTGTGACGGCTTCTTCTTCCGCGACCACGACATCGTGGTCGCCGGCGGTGGCGACTCGGCGATGGAGGAGGCGACCTTCCTGACGAAGTTCGCGAAGTCCGTCACGATCGTCCACCGGCGCGACGAGTTCCGCGCCTCGAAGATCATGCTCGAGCGCGCCCGCGCCAACGAGAAGATCAAGTGGCAGCTGAACTCGCAGATCACCGAGGTGCTCGGCGACGGCAAGGTCGAGGGCCTGCGGCTGAAGGACACCAAGGACGGCTCCGAGTCGACCCTGGACGTGTCCGGCTTCTTCGTGGCGATCGGCCACGACCCGCGCAGCCAGCTGGTGAAGGGGCAGGTCGACCTGGACGAGGACGGCTACGTCATCACCAAGGGCAAGACGTCGTACACGAACCTCGACGGCGTCTTCGCGGCGGGCGACCTGGTCGACCGCACCTACCGGCAGGCGATCACCGCCGCGGGTTCCGGGTGCAGCGCGGCGATCGACGCGGAACGATGGCTGGCCGAGCACGGCGAGTCCGAGGCGCACGAAGCGGCCGAGCTGGTCGGCGGCGGCTACGGCGCGGGCACCAACTGACTTTCCGGCGTACAACCACCTGAAGGAGAAACCATGTCCAACACCGTGAAGGTGACCGACGCGACGTTCGTCGACGAGGTCCTGACCAGCGAGAAGCCGGTTCTCGTCGACTTCTGGGCCACCTGGTGCGGCCCGTGCAAGATGGTCGCCCCGGTGCTCGAGGAGATCGCGGCGGAGAAGGGGGACAAGCTGACGATCGCCAAGATCGACATCGACGAGAACCCGAACACGCCGCGTGACTACCAGGTGATGTCCATCCCGACCCTGATCCTGTTCCAGGGTGGCAAGCCGGTGAAGCAGATCGTCGGCGCCAAGCCGAAGGCCGCGCTGCTGTCGGACCTCGCCGACGTCCTCTGAGCCGATCGAGCCTGACGAACCCGGGGCCTGCGGGAATCCTCCCGTGGGCCCCGGGTTCTTTGCTCGTTCGGGCGATTCTGCCCCGCGTGGGTGAATCGAGCGTGACGACAGCCACCGTGGGTACTCCACCAACGGGTCCTTGACTGACCAACCGGGCCTGCGCTGTCACCGAGAGTTGGCAGGGCACAATAGAGGACCTGGGCTCGCCCAGCGAAGGTTTTCCCGAAGTCCTGCCACGCACCGAACCCCCGAATCGGTGCCTTAGGAAGAGCGAGGAGTGCATGCGGGTACTCCGCCGCGGTGACGCCGGTCCGGACGTCGCCGAGATCAGGTCCATCCTGGCCGGGATGGACCTGCTCCCGCCGGTCACCGGTACCGACGACTACGGCACGTTCGACGTCGCCGTCGAGCACGCCGTCCGTGCCTTCCAGCAGCGCCGTGGGCTGATCACCGACGGCGTCGTGGGTCCGGCCACGTTCCAGGCGCTCAAGGGCGCCAGCTACCACCTGGGCAGCCGCCCGCTGTCCTACCTGATCTCCTCGCCGGTGCACGGCGACGACGTCTTCACGCTCCAGGAGCGGCTCACCGAGCTCGGCTTCGACGCCGGCCGCCCCGACGGTTACTTCGGCCCGCAGACCGAGCGCGCCCTCAAGACGTTCCAGCGCGACATGCGCCTGACGCCGGACGGCGTGTGCGGCCCGGCGACCATCCGCGAGCTGCACCGCCTGTCCTCGCCGCGGGCCCGCGGCGGCCGTCCCGTCTTCCTGCGCGAGCAGGAGCAGGTGCGCCAGGCGGGGCCGCGGCTGCGGGGCAAGCGCATCGTGATCGACCCCGGCCACGGCGGCGACGACCTCGGCGTGGTCGCCGGCGGGCTGCGTGAGGCCGACATCGCGTGGGACCTCGCGCGCCGCCTCGAAGGCCGGATGAAGGCCACCGGCATGGAGGCCCTGATCTCCCGCGGCCCGAACCACAGCCCGACCGAGCTGGAGCGCGCGAAGTTCGCCAACGACGCGGGGGCGGACCTGTTCCTGTCCCTGCACAGCGACGGCAACCGCTCGCCGCGGGCCCAGGGCATCGCGAGCTTCCACTTCGGCACCGGCAACGGCACGACGTCGACGGTCGGTGAGCTGCTGGCCGGCTTCATCCAGCGCGAGGTCGCGGCCCGCACGGGCATGCTGGACTGCCGCACGCACTACAAGACGTGGGAGATCTTCACCCGCACCCGCTGCCCCGCGGTCCGGGTCGAGATCGGCTACCTGACAAACCCGGACGACGCCCGCAAGCTCGCCGACCCGGCGTTCCGCGACATCGTCGCCGAGGGCATCCTGATCGCCGTCAAGCGCCTGTACCTGCTCGGCGAGGGCGACCAGCCGACGGGCACGTTCACGTTCGCCGACGTCCTCGCGCACGAGCTCGCGAAGGCCGAATAGGGCCGACCACAACCCCTAGCGGCTCACCTTCACCTGACCCACCATCCCTGGGGACGCGATCGCCGCGTCCCCAGGTTTGCGGGCAGTCATCCACAGGTTTTCCACCGCTCCTATCAGCGCTCTGTGGATAACTCGGCACTTCTTCCACAGTTGTGCACACCTGTGTCCGGCGTGCCGGAACACAGGTCGCAAACGTTTGCGGAGAGGGTCAGGCGCGGCCGAGGCTCGGCTCGGCCGTGGTGATCGTCACCTGGCCGAGCAGCCGCTCCAGCGCCGCCTCGACGTCTTCCTTCCAGGTGATCGCCGAGCGCAGCTCCAGCCGCAGCCGCGGCCACTTCTGGTGCGGGCGGACGGTCTTGAACCCGACGCTCTGCAGGAACGCCGCGGGCAGCACGCAGCTGTGCCCGCCGTCGGGGTCCGGCTCGTCGGGCCGGGCGTCGCCGAACGCCTCGATCGCGCGCACCCCGCGTTTGGTGAGGTCCTTGGCGACGGCCTGCACCAGCATCCGGCCGAGCCCGCCACCGCGGAACTCGGGCAGCACCTGGAACGCGGTCAGCAGGACGGCGTCGGCGCTCGGCGGCGACGTCGGGAAGGCCAGCGCGCGCGGGACGGCGTTCGGCGGGGCGTAGAGCACGAACCCGACCGGCAGCGTGTCGCTGTAGACGATGCGGCCGCAGGAACCCCACTCGAGCAGCACGCTCGACACCCAGGCTTCCTTCTCGACCTCGGTCGCGCCGAACTCCTCGGCCTGGTTCTTCAGGTGCGGGGCGAGCTCCCAGTACACGCACCGGCGACAGCTCTTGGGCAGATGTTCGAGGTTGTCCAGTGTGACGCCCACGACGCGACGCGACACCCGTGACCTCCCTGACCTGCTGCTCCCGACCGGCCGCCCGGTCGTCAAGCCGCGCGAAACCGCAGCACGAACACGGGAGCCACGGTCGAGGATAGGCCGATGTGACAAGCACCGGAAGGCCAGGGGGTCCCGATGGGTGCACGGTTACACTCGAAGGAATCTGTCAACCGAGCACTGGGTGATCGTCGATGACCGAAAACCGCCCCAGCAAGCCGCACAGCGGCCGCCAGAATCTCGACCCGCACCTCGAGCGGTACGCCGCGCGCACCGCGGGGATGACCGCCTCCGAGATCCGGGCGCTGTTCGCGGTGGCCAGCCGGCCGGAGGTGGTTTCGCTCGCCGGCGGCATGCCGAACCTGGCGGCGCTCCCGCTCGACACGCTGTCGGCGCAGGTCGCGGAGATCATCGCCGAAGACGGCCTGGTGGCCCTGCAGTACGGCTCGGCGCACGGCGTCCCCGTGCTGCGCGAGCAGATCTGCGAAATCATGGCGCTGGAGGGCATCAAGGCGCACCCGGACGACGTCGTGGTGACCGTCGGCTCCCAGATGGGCCTGGACATGGTCACGCGGCTGTTCTGCGACCCGGGTGACGTGGTGATCGCCGAAGGGCCCTCCTACGTCGGCGCGCTGGGCTCGTTCGCCGCGTACCAGGCGCAGGTCGTGCACGTGGCGATGGACGACAACGGCCTGGTGCCGGAGCTGCTGCGCGAAGCGCTCGACCGGACCGAGAAGGCCGGCCGCCGGGTCAAGTTCCTCTACACGATCCCGAACTTCCACAACCCGGCCGGCGTCACGCTGGCCGTCGAGCGCCGCGCGGAGATCCTCGAGATCTGCCGCGAGCACGGCGTCCTGGTCGTCGAAGACAACCCGTACGGGTTGCTCGGCTTCGACGGCCAGACGTACCCGGCGCTGCGGTCGACCGACCCGGACAACGTCGTGTACCTCGGCTCGTTCTCCAAGACGTTCGCCTCCGGCCTGCGCGTCGGCTGGGTGCTGGCGCCGCACGCGGTGCGCGAGAAGCTCGTCCTGGCCGCGGAGTCGGCGACGCTGTGCCCGCCGACGTTCAACCAGCTGATCGTGTCGCGCTACCTGGCCACCCACGACTGGAAGGGCCAGATCAAGAAGTTCCGCGAGAACTACCGCGACCGGCGCGACGCGATCCTGTCCGCGCTCGACCAGTACCTGCCCCCCGGCTGCTCGTGGACCAAGCCGGACGGCGGCTTCTACGTCTGGGTGACGGTGCCGGAGGGCGTCGACACGAAGGCGATGCTGCCGCGCGCGGTGACCGCCCGCGTGGCGTACGCGTCCGGAACGGGTTTCTACGCCGACGGTTTCGGCAGCCGCCAGATGCGGCTGTCCTACTGCTACCCGACGCCGGAGCGGATCCGCGAGGGCGTCCGGCGGCTGGCGGCCGTGCTGGAGTCCGAGATGGACCTCGCCCGCACCTTCGGTAACGTGAGCGCGCGCCAGATCCAGGGGCCGCAGACGCCGTCCCCGGACACGGTCTAGTTCTTCTTTCCCCTAAGGAGTTTCCACGGTGGTCGACCGTACCGTTGCCGTGCTCGCCGGCGGTCTCTCGCACGAACGTGACGTCTCGCTGAGGTCGGGGCGGCGGCTGTCCGCGGCGCTGAAGTCCGAAGGCTTCGGCATCGAGGAGTGGGACACCGACGCGGGCCTGCTGGAGCGGCTGCGCACGCAGCGCCCGGACGCGGTGGTCGTCGCGCTGCACGGCGGCGAGGGCGAGAACGGCTCGGTGCAGACCGTGCTGGAGATGCTGGACGTGCCGTTCGTCGGCACCGGCTCGCAGGGCTGCCGCCGCGCGTGGGACAAGCCGACCGCGAAGGCGCTGCTGCAGAACGCCGGCTTCTCGACGCCGGGCTGGGTCGTCCTGCCGCACAGCACGTTCCGCGAGCTGGGCGCCCAGGCGGTGCTCGACGCGATGGTGGAGCGCCTCGGCCTCCCGCTGATCCTCAAGCCCGACCAGGGTGGCTCGGCGCTGGGCACCCAGGTGGTCCGCGAGGCGAGCGAACTGCCGGCGGCGATGGTCGGCTGCTTCGCCTACGGCGACACGGTGCTGGCCGAGCGGTTCGTGGACGGCGTCGAGGTGGCCGTGACGGTCGTCGAGGGCGAGGACGGGCCCGAGGCCCTCCCGGCGGTCGAGATCGTCCCGGAGAGCGGCGTGTACGACTACACGGCCCGCTACACGGCCGGCCTGACGGACTTCTTCACCCCGGCCCGGCTCGACGACAACGCGGCCAAGGCGGTGGCCGAGCTGGCCGTCGCGGTCCACCGCGTCCTCGGGCTGCGGGACATCTCCCGCACCGACGCGGTCGTGACGGCGGACGGCACGGTGTACTTCCTCGAAGTGAACCCGTCGCCGGGGCTCACCGAGACGTCGACGGTCCCGATGGCGATCGAAGCGGCGGGCCGCTCGCTCGGCACCGTGTTCGCCGACCTGATCGCGCGCGCGATTTCCCGCTGACTCTTCCCAGTCGAAAGGCCGCCTCGGAGCTTCCGTGGCGGCCTTTTCGCATGATCACCATCTGTGTGTCCGGCGGCTCCGATGCGCAATCATCACCGTGACGAAACACCCTGGGGTGATCCCTAATCGGATTCCTGTGTCCGATTTGCCGTGTTCGCGTCGATGATCGACACGATCCGCTCGAGGTCGTCGACCGAGCCGAACTCGAGGACGATCCGGCCCTTGCGGCGGCCGAGATCGACCTTCACGCGGGTGTCGAACGTGTCCGAAAGCCGGTTCGCGAGTTCCTGCAACCCGGGTGCCTGGATCGGCTTGCGGGGAGCGGGCTTCGGCTTGGCCGGCTTCTCGCTCTTCTTGAGCGTGACGGCTTCCTCGGTCGCCCGGACCGACATGCCTTCCGCGACGATGCGGGCGGCCAGCTCCTCCTGGCTCTCGGCGTCCTCCAGCGACAGCAACGCGCGCGCGTGCCCGGCGGACAGGACGCCCGCGGCGACCCGGCGCTGCACCGGCAGGGGGAGCTTGAGGAGCCGGATCGTGTTGGTGATGACCGGGCGGCTGCGGCCGATGCGGCTCGCCAGTTCCTCGTGGGTGACGGCGAACTCGTCGAGCAGCTGCTGGTAGGCCGCCGCCTCTTCGAGCGGATTCAGCTGGACGCGGTGGATGTTCTCCAGGAGCGCGTCGCGCAGCATGGACTCGTCGGCGGTCTGCCGGACGATCGCCGGGATCGCTTCGAGCTCCGCCTGCTGCGACGCCCGCAGCCGCCGCTCGCCCATGACGAGCTCGTACTCGTCGTTGCCGAGTTCGCGGACCACGATGGGCTGCATGAGCCCGAACTCGCGGATCGAGTGCTCGAGTTCGGCGAGCGCGTCCTCGTCGAAGACCTGGCGCGGCTGCTTCGGGTTGGGCTTGATCGAGCTGACCGGGATCTCGCGGTAGACGGCGCCGGCGACCTCGCCGCTGTGCGACTTCGCCGCGCCGTTGGCCGCGAACCAGCCCTTGTCGTCGGCCGCCTTCTTGTCGGCCGCCGCGTCGCCGGGCGCGGGCAGGGGACCGCCACCGGCGGGTCCGGTCGGGATCAACGCGGCGAGGCCGCGCCCCAGCCCTCCTCGACGCTCGGTCATGGCGTACTACCCCTCTCCAGCTGTGCGCCGCGCTCGGCGATCTCCTTGGCCGCGTCGACGTAGCTCATCGCGCCCCGCGAACCGGGATCGTAGGCGAGCACGGTCTGGCCGTACCCGGGCGCCTCGGACACCTTCACGCTGCGCGGGATGACGGTCTTGAGGACGGTGTCGCCGAAGTGGTTGCGGACCTCGTTCGTCACCTGGTCGGCCAGCTTGGTGCGGCCGTCGTACATGGTGAGGAGGATCGTCGAGACGTGGAGTTCGCGGTTGAGGTGCTGCTGCACGAGCTCGATGTTGCTCAGCAGCTGCCCGAGACCTTCGAGCGCGTAGTACTCGCACTGGATGGGGATGAGCACCTCCTGCGCGGCGACCATCGCGTTGACCGTGAGGAGGCCGAGCGACGGCGGGCAGTCGATGAAGACGTAGTCGACGCCGATCTCGTTGAGGATCTCCGAGGAGATCGCCTCCTTGAGCCGGGACTCGCGCGAGGCCATCGAGACGAGTTCGATCTCGGCACCGGCGAGGTCGATCGTCGCCGGGACGCAGAAGAGGTTGGGCGACTGCTCGGTCGGCTGGGCGGCGTCCGCGAGCGTCACCTCGCCGATGAGGACCTCGTAGATGGACGGCGTCCCGGAGCGGTGGTCGACGTCGAGCGCGGTGCTGGCGTTGCCCTGCGGGTCGAGGTCGACGACGAGCGTCTTGAGCCCGTGGAGCGCGAGCGCGGCGGCGAGGTTGACCGTGCTGGTGGTCTTGCCGACGCCGCCCTTCTGGTTGGCGACGGTCAGCACGCGGCGGCGGCCGGGGCGGGGGAGTTCCCCCTCCTTGGGGTGCAGCAGACGCGCGGCGCGGGCGGCTTCTTCGGCGATCGGGGTCCAGCCCACGTCGGGGGTGGTCTCCGTGGAGTCGGACGGCGGGGGATTCACCGGTCTCGACACCTCCTCCATGTAGACGTCTGGTCGGTGGTCGAGTCGCTTTGTTTCACGTGGAACATCGCGACCCGCTAGCGCTTCCTGCTCCGTGCCTTCGGCTTGCCCGGCACCGTCTTCGACGGCAGGCGACGGATCTTCACAACCGTGCTGGGGACCTCCAGGACCGCGGCACCACACTCGACGATGAGCGGATCGGCCCCGCCTGCCTTGCGGATGGCGGCGCCGTCCCGCTCGATCTCGTCCGCCGCGCTGGCGCCCTTGAGGGCGACCAGGAAGCCGTCGGGACGGACCAACGGCAGGCACCAGTCCGCGAGCCGGGCGAGCGGGGCGACCGCGCGAGCGGTGACGATGTCGGCGCCACCGAGCTGCTCACGCACAGGCCGCTCCTCCGCGCGTCCACGGACGATGGTGATCGGGAGTTCCAGCTTCTCGGCCACCTCGGCCAGCCAGTCCACCCGGCGGGCCATCGGTTCGAGCAAGACGATATCGAGGTCCGGCCGCGCGATCGCCAGCGGTACACCCGGAAGCCCCGCCCCCGACCCGACATCGACGACGCGGGCACCTTCCGGCATCTGCTCCCCGATGACGGCCGAGTTGAGGACGTGCCGCTCCCACAGCCGCTCGACTTCCCGCGGCCCGATCAACCCGCGCTCGACGCCGTGACGCTCCAGGAGTTCGACGTACCCGGCCGCTTGGTCGACGTGCTCACCGAACACTCGCGCCGCCGCCTGCTCCAAGCTCACTCCGTCTACTCCTCATCCGCCGGTTTCACGTGAAACCGTGCTCGCTCGATTGTCCCCGATGACGGAGAGAAAACGAGCCGACAGTCCGCAGATGTGGACAACTCCACTCGGACGACCGCCGCCGTGGATGGTTCCACGTGAAACATCACGCGTGTAATTCGCGCGGCCGCGCGTTCCGCAGCCGGATGCCGCTGAAGCCGAGCGTGCTGTTCGCCGCCGTTCCTGCCCGTGCGGGTGAGCAGATCACCGACCGGCTCCGGCGCGCCCAGCGGCTCGACCGGCTCCGTCGCCACAACAGCATGACCGTGTTCGCCGAAGGAGCGGAACGACGACGCCGGGAACCGGTACGCGGACAGCCGGACGGTGTGCATCGCTGTGAGCCAGCTGTACTCGATCGCGTGCATGCGCGGGGTGCCCAGGAGCACGCGGTCCACCTCGGACGTCTCCGGCGTCACCCACGCCAGCGCCCGCGGGCACTGGCGCGCGAACCAGTAGTCCGGCATCCGGGCCGAGCCGACCGCCCAGACGTGGGCCTCCGACCGCTACGCCCGAGGACCTCACCGGGCCGCGGTCGCATGCCCACAAGAAAGCGGCCCCACCCGACCGAGTCAAGTGGGGCCGCTGCGTGCGTGAAGCTCAGGACTCCGGGAAGATCACCACACGGCGCTTCGGGTCCTCGCCCTCGCTCTCGCTCGTCACGCCGGCGACCGCCGCCACCGCGTCGTGGACGACCTTGCGCTCGAACGGGCTCATCGGCTGCAGCCGCACGCGCTCGCCGCTCTTCAGGACCGACTCCGCCGTCGAGCGGCCGAGCTCCTTCAGCTCCTCGCGGCGGTCCGCGCGCCAGCCCGCGATGTCCAGCATCAGGCGGCTCCGCGAGCCCGTCTCCTGCTGGACCGCCAGGCGGGTCAGCTCCTGCAGCGCTTCGAGCACCGTGCCGCGGGGACCGACCAGCTTCTCCAGGTCCTCGCCGCCGTCGATGCTCACGATCGCGCGGCCGGCTTCCACGTCCAGGTCGATGTCACCGTCGTAGTCGAGCAGGTCCAGCAGGCGCTCGAGGTAGTCACCGGCGATGTCGCCCTCCCGCACGAGGATGTCGTCGTCGGCACCTCCCGCCTTCTGCTCGGCGGCGTCGGCGGTCTCGCCTGCCGGGGTCACGTCGTCCTGATCGGCGTCGATCGTGTCGATCGTCTCCGACATCATTCGTCTCCTCTCCGAACCGGTCGCGCCTCAGCGGCGCTTCCGGCCCGACTTCCTGGTCGAGTCCTTGAGAAGGCCCGGCACCCCCGTGCCGTTGTCCTTCGAACCGTTCGGGCCGCTCGCGTCGGCCGGGGTGGTCTGCGCGAAGCCGTGCGGCGAACCGGCCTTCGTGACCTTCTTCGCCGAGCCGCCCTGGGTGGCCGGGTTCTTCTTCTGCTGGACCGGCTTCTGGCCGACCTTCGGCGCGGCCGGCTTCTGGCCCGGCTTCGGGCCGAGCGACGCGCGCTTCTCCGCGGCCTCCGCCTTGCGGGCCGCCTCTTCCTTGTCGATCTTCGTGTAGACGAGGCGCTGCTGCATCAGCGTCCAGCCGTTGTTCGCCAGCCAGTAGAAGAGCAGGCCGATCGGGAACAGCGCACCGAAGACGAGCACACCGAGCGGGAAGACGTACATCGTCAGCTTGTTCATGATCGCGGTCTGCGGAGTGGCCGACGCGGCGTTCTGCCGGGCCACCGAGTGCCGCGCGGTGAGGTGCGTGGCGATCGACGCGACGATCATCAGCGGCAGCGCCACCGGCAGCACGTTCCAGTGCCAGCCGGACGCGCCCGTGCCGCCGATCGCGGTGATGCTGTTGTGGATGGCGTCGCCGAGGTTGACGCCGAACAGCTTCGCGTTGACGTAGGACTCGACGTCGTGCTTGCTGAAGAAGTAGTTCTCGTTCTTCTGCTCGAGCGGCTTGTTCGTGAACGCGCGGAGGACCCAGTTCAGGCCGATGAACACCGGGATCTGCAGCAGCATCGGCAGGCAGCTGCCCAGCGGGTTGACGCCGTGCTCGCGCTGGAGCTTCTGCATCTCCTGCGCCTGGCGCTGCCGGTCGTTCGCGTACTTCTTCTGGATCTTCTTCATCTCCGGCGCGAAGTCCTGCATCTTCTTCATCGACCGGACCTGGTTCACGAACGGCTTGAACATGATGCCGCGCACGGTGAACGTCAGGAAGATGATGCCGAGGATCCAGGAGACCGCCGAGGCTTCCCCGAAGATCAGCCCGAAGACCTTGTGCCAACACCAGAGGATGAAGGACACGGGGTAGTAGATGAAATCGAGCACTGCTGCTACTCCTCGATCGGTGTTTCAGGTCTGCGGTGGCGCCACGAGAACGTCTCGGGCACGGGATCGCGGCCGGGTGGCGTCCAGGGGCCGCAGCGCAGCAGGCGGCGCAGCGCGAGGTAGGAGCCGCGGCCGGCACCGTGCCGGGTGAGGGCTTCGACTGCGTACGCGCTGCAGCTCGGATAGAACCGGCAAGCCGGCGGGAGGAAGGGCGAGATCGCCTTGCGGTAGAGCTTGACGGGGAGCAGCAGGACCCAGGCGACGGGACCGGGCCGCGGGGGCTCGACGTCGTGGTCGTGGTCCTGCTCGGGGGTGGCTTGCATGCCGGTCACACCGCTGATCCGTGGTCGGGGGTCGCGTCCGCGGGACGCGTCGGGCGGGGGACATCCCCGGCCGGACGGCGCGACGACAGAAGCCCCAGCCGACGCAGCGCGGCGTCGAGATCGGCTCCGAGCTCGGCGCTGGACGCGGTCGACGACGGCGGCAATGCCCGTACGACCAACGCAGTGCCGGCGGGCAGTGTTCCGAGCCTTGCCGAAACGAGATGACGCAACCGCCGGGTGACGCGGTGGCGGACCACCGAGTTCCCGACGGCCTTGCTCACCACAAAACCCGCCCTGGCCGCCGACGGATCGGCGGCCCCGGACGGGTCCGTGGTGAGCGCGTGGACGACGAGGCGGCGCCTGCCTGCCCGGGACCCGCGACGGAGAACCACGCGGAAGTCCTCGCTCCGCCGCAGACGTGCGGCAGCCGGCAGCACGGCGCGCCTCGACCGCGGGCGATCAGGCGGAGAGCGCGGCGCGGCCCTTGCGACGGCGGGCCGCCAGGATGGCCCGGCCGGCGCGGGTGCGCATGCGCAGGCGGAACCCGTGGGTCTTCGCGCGGCGGCGGTTGTTCGGCTGGAAGGTGCGCTTACCCTTGCTCACTGCTTCTCCTGTGTCTCGCGTCGGGCGGAAAGAAAGTTCTCCCCGCCTGGCGTGTCGTGCGGGCGCACGGCAGTCTCTGGTGTCTCCTACCAACGTGTGGCCTCGTCACGGCGAGCGACGACAACGTGGGCACGCGAAACGCACCCGTCGCATACGGGAGACCTTACGAGGGTACGCACCCCGCTCGGGCGGCCGGTAACCACCCCCTCCGCCACGGTACGCGACCGGCTCGCCGGGCCGGTCACCGTCGACGCCGCGGCACCGAATGGCAACGCGCCGTACACCGTGAAATGCTTGCGGCCCAGGATGTCTTGTGGCCGCGAGCGGGGCTTGTTAGCGTGCCCCTCTCGGGTCACCGGTCGAGGTGCACGAGTATCCGGGTGGTGGAGTGCCCACCGGCGTACGACGAGCCCGCAGGTGGCGACGCCGCGGGTCGCCGTACATTAGTGCACAGCTGTGGACAACTATGTGGATATTCGCTGTGCCAGTGAGCGGGCAGGTTCTCCTGTGATCGCCGGGTGGAGTGACCGGGGCGTCCCGGGGCCGGCTCGGCCGTCCACGCCGACGAGGGGAGGGGAGCCAGACAGGTGTCGGAGCACCAGCACAATCTGGGTGTCATCTGGGAACAGGTGGTACGCGAACTGTCCGACGGGACCCTGTCCCCCCAGCAGCGCGCCTGGATGCGCGTGACCCGCCCGATCGGCCTGCTCGACGGCACCGCTCTCCTGGCGGCCCCCAGCGACTTCGCGAAGGAAGCGATCGAACGCGGGCTGCGCGGCGCGATCACCGACGCGCTCTCCCGGCGGCTCGGCCGCGCCATCTCGCTCGCGGTGAAGGTCGACAGCGCCGAAGCCGTCGCCCCGGCGGCCGCGCCCCGCTATGCGCCGTCACCCGGCCGGGTGGAAAACGGCGCGAGTCCCGAACCCGTCGCGCCGCTGCCGTCCAACGGCGCGCCGATGATGCCGCCGCCGCGTCCCGAGCCCGCCCCGCCCATGCCGCCGCCGATGCCACAGCACCAGGCCGTCGCGGCGAAGGCGGACGACGGCGACGACACCGACGAGGAAGTGGACGAAGAGGGCGAGGCGCTCGCCGCCGTCCACGAGATCTGGCCGACCTTCTCCGGCCAGCCGATCGCCGGCCAGCCGTACACCGCGCCCGCGCAGCCGCAGACGTCGAAGACGAAGCTGAACGAGAAGTACACCTTCGACACGTTCGTCATCGGCGCGTCCAACCGCTTCGCGCACGCGGCCGCGGTCGCCGTCGCCGAAGCACCGGCCCGCGCGTACAACCCGCTCTTCATCTGGGGCGAGTCCGGGCTCGGCAAGACGCACCTGCTGCACGCGGTCGGCCACTACGCGCAACGGCTGTTCCCCGGCATGCGCGTCCGGTACGTCTCGACCGAAGAGTTCACGAACGACTTCATCAACTCGCTGCGCGACGACCGCAAGGTCGCCTTCCAGCGCCGCTACCGCGACATCGACATCCTGCTCGTCGACGACATCCAGTTCCTGGAGGGCAAGGAAGGGACGCAGGAGGAGTTCTTCCACACCTTCAACACCCTCCACAACGCGAACAAGCAGATCGTCGTCAGCTCCGACCGCCCGCCGAAGCGCCTCGAAACGCTGGAGGACCGGCTGCGGACACGGTTCGAGTGGGGCCTGATCACCGACATCCAGCCGCCGGAGCTGGAGACGCGCATCGCGATCCTCCGGAAGAAGGCGGCGCAGGACCGGCTGGCGGTGCCGGGCGAGGTCCTCGAGTTCATTGCTTCGCGCGTCGAGGCGAACATCCGGGAACTCGAGGGCGCGCTGATCCGCGTCACGGCGTTCGCGTCGCTGAACCAGCAGCCGGTCGACGTCGGCCTCGCCGAGATCGTGCTGCGGGACCTGATCCCGGACTCGCACGCGCCGGAGATCACCGCGCCGACCATCATGGGCGTCACGGCGGAGTTCTTCGACGTGACGCTGGACGACCTGTGCGGCCCCGGCAAGACGAAGGCGCTCGCCACGGCCCGCCAGATCGCGATGTACCTCTGCCGGGAGCTGACCGACATGTCGCTGCCGAAGATCGGGCAGACGTTCGGCGGCCGCGACCACACGACCGTCATGCACGCGGACAAGAAGATCCGCAAGGAGATGGCCGAGCGCCGGCGCATCTACGACCAGGTGCAGGAGCTGACGTCGCGCATCAAGCAGCGCGCCCGCCAGTAGCACATCCCTTATTTCCCAACGACTTCGGGGCGTCCACATACACAGTGGACGCCCCGAAGTCGTTTTTGGACTGTGTACGCCCGCGAAGCAGCGAAGCACGCGAAGCCGCGTACGCGCGCTTCGCAAAGTCGCGAAAATTGTTTGTACACAAGGAAGTTTCCCCAGGGTGTGGGCGGATTGCCCACAGTGCCAACGAATCTCCCACCAGCGACGATGCCGGGACGGTCCACATCCCGTCCCCAGGCCGTCCACAGGAAATCCACACGGTTGTCCACGCGGCTTCCCCAGGTTGCCCACATCTTGTGCACAGGAGGGCCCGGTCACTCGGTAGGGCGATTCGGCCGCCGTCACGCACCCCCAGACCCTGGGGATCGATCACCCCACACCTGGGGACAACCATGGGGACAACTCGGCCGATCTGTGGACGAATCCGGGGGCGCCCGAAACCATCCACGGACGGCCCGATCCGTCCACAGGTCCGCCACCACGGTTCTCCACACGCCGCCGCGCCGTCCGACCTGCGCGAACGAGCTCCATCCACACAATCCACACCGCTTACTACTGCTACTGCCCTTGGATCTTTTGAAAGAGAGAACAAAACAAAAACAGGCGATGGACGAAGTTGGGGACAGCCGCGAGATCGTGTCGTCAAGTCGACAAAGTCAAGGGGAGGCCGAGGTGACGGCGGCGCCCGTGACGGCCTAACGTGGACGCCTGCACCTGGTCCGTGCTCCGGCCGCTCGCGCGGAGGGCGGACCGGCCGGAGGGGGCAGCCGGTCACTGCCCTGCCAGAGTCACTGGCCTGCCGGAAGAGGCCTGGCCCGAGTCCGCGCCGGGCTCGGTCGTCGAAAGGATGCGCGCATGAAGATCCGCGTCGAGCGTGACGGGCTCGCCGACGCCGTCGCGTGGGTGGCCAGAAGCCTCCCCTCCCGGCCGCCGGTGCCGGTACTGGGCGGCGTCCTCCTCGACGCCGGTTCGGACGGCGAAACCGACGCGCTGACGGTTTCGGGCTTCGACTACGAGGTCTCCGCCACGGTCGGGGTCCCGGCGACGATCGCCGACGGCGGCCGCCTGCTGGTGTCCGGGCGCCTGCTCGCCGACATCACCAAGGCGCTGCCCGCGCAGCCGGTCGAGATCTCCGTCGACGGCGCACGCGCCACCATCACGTGCGGCAGCGCGCGGTTCTCCCTGCCGACCATGCCGGTCGAGGACTACCCCCAGCTGCCGTCGCAGCCCGCCTTCGCGGGCGAGCTCGCCGGCGACGCGTTCGGCCAGGCCGTCACCCAGGTCGTCGTCGCCGCGGGCAAGGACGACACGCTGCCGATGCTGACCGGCATGCGGCTCGAGATCTCCGGCAGCTCGCTGACCCTGGTCGCGACCGACCGGTTCCGGCTCGCCATGCGCGAGTTCACCTGGCAGCCCGCCGAGGGGCTGGCCGACGCCGCGGTGCTCGTCCCGGCGCGCACCCTCGCCGAAGCCGCCAAGACGCTCGGCTCGAGCGGCGCCACGATCCGCCTCGCCCTCGCCAGCGGCGAAGGCCTGCTGGGCCTGTCCGGCTCCGGGCGCTACACGACGACCCGGCTGCTCGACGCGGAGTTCCCGCCCTACCGGCAGCTGCTGCCCGCGTCGCACACCTCACGCGCGGTCATCGACGTGTCCGCCCTCACCGAGTCCATCAAGCGCGTTTCGCTGGTGGCCGAGCGGGGGACTCAGGTACGACTGGAGTTCGGGGACAACACGCTGCGGTTGTCCGCGGGCGGCGACGACGAGGGCAGCGCCGAAGAAGAGCTGCAGGTGGAGTACGAAGGTGAGCCGGTGACCATCGCGTTCAACCCGGGTTACCTCGTCGACGGCCTCGGCGCGCTGCACAGCGACCGGGCCGAGCTGACGTTCACCACGCCGAACCGGCCCGCGCTCATCAAGCCCGCCGACGCCGAGGGCAACGTCGTCCCCGGCTACCTGTACCTCCTGATGCCGGTCCGCCTGCCGGGCTGACCAGGTTCGTTAGCACGTAAGGGGATCTCATGGTTCAGCTCGGTCTGATCGGCCTGGGCAAGATGGGCTTCAACATGCGTGAGCGGCTGCGTGCGGCCGGTCACGAGGTGGTCGGCTACGACCGCAACCCGGACGTCAGCGACACGACGTCGCTCGAGGACCTGGTGTCCAAACTGGATGCGCCGCGGATCGTGTGGATCATGGTGCCGGCCGGTGAGCCGACCCGGCAGACCGTGACCGAGCTGGGCAACCTGCTCTCCGCGGGCGACATGGTGATCGACGGCGGCAACTCGAAGTACACCGACGACAAGCTGAACGCCGAGCTGCTGGCGGCGAAGAGCATCGGCTACCTCGACTGCGGCGTGTCCGGTGGTGTGTGGGGCAAGGACAACGGCTACGGCCTGATGGTCGGCGGCGCGGCCGCCGACGTCGAGAAGGCGATGCCGATCTTCGACGCCCTGCGTCCCGAAGGTCCGCGCGAGGAGGGCTTCTCGCACGCGGGCGACGTCGGCGCGGGCCACTACGCGAAGATGATCCACAACGGCATCGAGTACGGCATGATGCAGGCCTTCGCCGAGGGCTTCGAGCTGCTCGAAGCCGCGAAGGTCGTCAAGGACGTGCCCGCGGTGATCAAGGGCTGGCAGCGCGGCACGGTCGTCCGGTCCTGGCTGCTGGACCTGCTGGTGCGTGCCCTCGACGAGGACCCGGAGCTGGACGACCTCGAAGGCTACGTCGAGGACTCCGGCGAAGGCCGCTGGACGCTGGAAGAGGCGATCAACAACGCGGTGCCGGCGCCGGTCATCTCGGCCGCGCTCTTCGCGCGCTTCGCCTCCCGGCAGGAGCACTCGGCCGCGATGCGCGCGGTCGCCGCGCTGCGCAACCAGTTCGGCGGGCACGCCGTGAAGAAGGTCGGCGGGTAAGGAGCAGCGGGTGTATCTGCGGCATCTGCAGGTCACCGACTTCCGCTCCTGGCCACAGGCCGATCTCGCGCTGGAACCGGGGCCGACCGTGCTGGTCGGCCAGAACGGTCGCGGCAAGACCAACCTGCTGGAGGCGATCGGGTACGTCGCGACGCTGGGCTCGCACCGCGTCGCGACGGACGCGCCGCTGATCCGGCACGGCTGCGAGCGCGCGCTGGTGCGGGTCGCGGTGGTCAACGACGACCGCGAGCTGACCGTCGAGCTGGAGATCACCGCGGGCCGGGCGAACCGCGCGCGGGTCAACCGCGGCGCGGTCGGGCGGCCGCGCGACGTGCTCGGGATCCTGCGCACGGTGCTGTTCTCCCCGGAGGACCTGGCGCTCGTGCGGGGTGACCCTGGCGAGCGGCGCCGGTTCCTCGACGAGCTGCTGGTGCTGCGCGCGCCGCGGTACGCGGGGGTCCGTGCCGACTACGAGAAGGTCCTGAAGCAGCGGAACGCCCTGCTCAAGACGGCGGGCAAGCGCCGGACCGGGCGGGAGGACCCGTACGCGCTGTCGACGCTGGAGGTCTGGGACGACCACCTCGCGGTGGCGGGCGCGGAGCTGCTGGCCGCGCGCCTGAACCTGGTCGCCGACCTCGCGCCGTACGCTGCTTCGGCGTACATGGGGGTCGCGCCGGACTCGCGGCCGGCGAAGATCGCCTACCGTTCGTCGCTGGGTGCGGCCCTGTCGGAGGCGTACGGCGTACCGGACGGGGAACGCGCGCAACCCGAGGTCCTCAAGGACGTCCTCCTGAAGGCGCTCGGCGAAGCCCGCAAGGCCGAGCTCGAGCGCGGGATCAGCCTGGTCGGCCCGCACCGGGACGAGCTGGAGCTGATCCTGGGCCAGGCGCCCGCCAAGGGGTACGCGAGCCACGGCGAGTCGTGGTCGTTCGCCCTCGCTCTCCGGCTCGGCAGCTACGAGCTGCTGCGTGCGGAGGCGGGCGAGCCGGTGCTGCTGCTCGACGACGTGTTCGCCGAGCTGGACCGCAAGCGCCGGGCCCGGCTGGCCGAGGTGGCCGCGAGTGCCGAACAGGTGCTGGTGACCGCCGCGGTCGACGAAGACGTGCCGTCGGAGCTGGCCGGACACCGGTTCGTGGTCGCGGATGGGACGATCACCCGTGGCTGAGCAGGGCGAACGGCGTCCGGCAAGATCGAGTCGGGCACCCCGTGTGATCGCCGACACAGCAGTTACCCACCGATCTGGGGACAAACCTGTGGACAGTGTGGATAAACCCGGACGGGCGTCATCGCCGCGCGTCACCAAAACCCCGGATCGGCCGCTTGACATCCCTCGGACCGGGGTTAACCCACGTGGGGAAGACACTCCGGGTACGCAGAGTGAAGACACCGCTGCTCCGAACGGGCCCACCGGGCGCGACCTCGCTCATGCCGCCCTCGAAGCCGCGAAGGCCAAGGCGAAGGAGCGGGGCGTCCCGCCCGGGCGGCGCCGCCCGACGGTCGGCGGCGGCGGGCAGAGCCCCCGGCGCCGCCGCTGGTCGGGGCCGGGTGCGGACCCGCGCGACCCGCAGCCACTCGGCAGGCTGGTCTCCCGGCTGATGTCCGATCGCGGCTGGAACGAGAACGTCACCAGTGCCCGCGTCTTCGCGCAGTGGCCGCGGCTGGTCGGCGAAGACGTCGCCGAGCACGCCCAGCCGGTCGCGCTCAAGGACGGCGAGCTGACCGTCCGCGCCAGCTCCACGGCGTGGGCCACCCAGCTCCGGTTGCTGCAGGGGAAGCTGCTGGCCAAGATCGCGGCGGGCGTCGGCAACGGCGTCGTCAAGCGGATGCGGATCCAGGGTCCGACCGCCCCGAGCTGGCGGAAGGGCCCCCGGCACGTGCCGGGACGCGGCCCGCGTGACACGTACGGCTGACCCGGGTTGCGCGATGCTCGGTTGAATGCCCCGAGAACGCACCCAGACCTCCCGAGATACGTCAAGACTCGGCTCGAACCGATTTCGTCCGTCTGTGACGCGTTCAGGGGTGTCCTTGCCGCATGCCAGCGGGCGCGGCCAAGTACACTGTGAGGGAGCGAGCGTCCGCTCGGGCGAGACGAGGAGAAACAACGCCGGTGACCGAGAACAAGAGCGAGTACAACGCGTCGTCGATCACGGTGCTCGAAGGCCTCGAAGCGGTCCGCAAGCGCCCCGGCATGTACATCGGTTCCACCGGTGAACGCGGGCTGCACCACCTCGTCCAGGAGGTCGTCGACAACTCCGTCGACGAGGCGATGGCGGGGTACGCCACCAAGGTCGAGGTTACCCTCCTCGCCGACGGCGGGGTGCGCGTCGTCGACGACGGCCGCGGCATCCCGGTCGACATGCACCCCAAGGAACAGAAGCCGACCCTCGAGGTCGTGCTCACCGTGCTGCACGCGGGCGGCAAGTTCGACAGCGACTCCTACGCGGTGTCCGGCGGCCTGCACGGCGTCGGCGTCTCCGTGGTGAACGCGCTGTCGACGAAGCTGCTCGCCGAGGTCAAGTACGGCGGCCGCAGCTGGCGCCAGGAGTACACCGACCAGGTGCCCGGCCCGCTCGAGGACCTCGGTCCCGCCTCGGAGACCGGCACCACGATCACCTTCTGGGCCGACCCGGCCATCTTCGAGACCACGACGTACAACTTCGAGACCATCTCGCGCCGGCTCCAGGAGATGGCGTTCCTCAACAAGGGACTGACGCTGTCCCTGCGCGACGAGCGCGTCGCCGACGAAGAGACCGAAGAGGACGCCGAGGGCAAGGTCGCGCGGGTCAAGGAGAAGACCTACTGCTACCCGGGCGGGCTCGAGGACTTCGTCAAGCACATCAACGGCAGCAAGGACCCGATCCACCCGAGTGTCATCTCCTTCGAGGCCAAGGGCACCGGCCTCGAGGTCGAGGTCGCGATGCAGTGGAACACCGGGTTCACGCCGTCGGTCTACACGTTCGCCAACACGATCAACACCCACGAGGGCGGCACCCACGAAGAGGGCTTCCGCGCCGCGCTGACCCGCGTCGTCAACGCGTACGCGCGCGACAAGAAGCTGCTCAAGGAGAAGGACGCCAACCTGACCGGTGACGACGTGCGCGAGGGGCTCGCCGCGATCGTCTCGATCAAGCTGTCCGAGCCGCAGTTCGAGGGCCAGACCAAGACCAAGCTGGGCAACAGCGAGGCCAAGACGTTCGTGCAGCAGACGTCGAACGAGTGGCTGGCGGACTGGTTCGAGCGCAACCCGGCCGAGGCGAAGACGATCATCAACAAGTCGATCTCCTCGGCGCAGGCCCGGATGGCCGCGCGCAAGGCGCGTGACCTGGTCCGCCGCAAGGGCGCGCTGGAGATCGGCGGCCTGCCCGGCAAGCTCAAGGACTGCCGGTCGACCAACCCGGCGGAGTGCGAGCTCTACATCGTCGAGGGTGACTCGGCCGGCGGCTCGGCCAAGGAGGGCCGGGACTCGATGTACCAGGCGATCCTGCCGATCCGCGGCAAGATCATCAACGTCGAGAAGGCCCGCATCGACCGCGTCCTCAAGAACACCGAGGTCCAGTCGCTGATCACCGCGCTGGGCACCGGCATCCACGACGAGTTCGACATCTCCAAGCTGCGCTACCACAAGATCGTGCTGATGGCCGACGCCGACGTCGACGGCCAGCACATCACCACGCTGCTGCTCACCCTGCTGTTCCGGTTCATGACGCCGCTGATCGAGCACGGCCACGTCTTCCTGTCGCGGCCGCCGCTGTACAAGATCAAGTGGCCGCGGTCCGAGCCGGAGTACGCCTACTCCGACCGCGAGCGCGACGCCGTCATCAAGGCGGGTGTCGAGGCAGGCAAGAAGCTGCCGAAGGACGACGCGATCCAGCGCTACAAGGGTCTCGGCGAGATGAACGCCGAGGAGCTGTGGGAGACCACGATGGACCCGGCGAACCGGCTGCTGGGCCGGGTCACGATGGACGACGCCGCACAGGCCGACGACCTGTTCTCGGTCCTGATGGGCGAGGACGTCGAGGCCCGCCGCTCGTTCATCACGCGCAACGCGAAGGACGTGCGCTTCCTGGACGTGTGAGCGTCCCCCGACCTTGTCCCGCCAGGACCCACCCGAGAAGGACCTCATGACGGAAACCCTGCCGCCGGCTCCGGAAAACGACCGGATCGAGCCGGTCGACATCCAGCAGGAGATGCAGCGCTCCTACATCGACTACGCGATGAGCGTGATCGTGTCGCGCGCGCTGCCGGACGTGCGTGACGGCCTCAAGCCGGTCGCCCGCCGCATCCTGTACTCGATGTTCGACTCCGGCTTCCGGCCGGACCGCGGGTACAACAAGTGCTCCCGCGTCGTCGGCGACGTCATGGGCAACTACCACCCGCACGGCGACTCGGCGATCTACGACGCACTGGTCCGGCTCGCCCAGCCGTGGTCGCTGCGCTACCCGCTGATCGACGGCCAGGGCAACTTCGGCTCGCCGGGCAACGACCCCGCGGCCGCCATGCGGTACACCGAGTCCCGGCTCGCACCGCTGGCCATGCAGATGCTGGCCGACATCGAAGAAGACACCGTCGACTTCTCCGACAACTACGACGGCCGCACGCAGGAGCCGGACGTCCTGCCGTCGCGGTTCCCGAACCTGCTGGTCAACGGTGGTTCCGGGATCGCGGTCGGGATGGCGACCAACATCCCGCCGCACAACCTGCGCGAGGTGTCCGAAGGCGTCGTCTGGGCGCTGGAGAACCCCGACGCGACCGACGACGAGCTGCTGGCCGCGCTGCTCGTGCGGATCAAGGGCCCGGACTTCCCGACCAAGGCGATGATCCTCGGCACGGCAGGCATCGAGGACGCCTACCGCACCGGCCGCGGCTCGATCCGGATGCGCGCGGTCGTCGAGGTCGAGGAGGACGCGAAGGGCCGCACGATCCTGGTCGTGTCCGAGCTGCCGTACCAGGTCAACCCGGACAACCTGGTCGAGAACATCGCGAACCTCGTCCGCGACGGCAAGCTCACCGGCATCGCCGACATCGCCGACGAGTCCAACAGCCGGTCCGGCATGCGGATCGTCATCACGATCAAGCGGGACGCGGTCGCGAAGGTCGTGCTGAACAACCTGTTCAAGCACACCCAGCTGCAGCAGAACTTCGGTGTCAACATGCTGGCGCTGGTCGACGGCGTGCCGCGCACGCTGCGGCTCGACCAGATGATCCGCCACTACGTGAAGCACCAGATGGACGTCATCGTCCGGCGGACCCGCTACCGGCTGAAGAAGAAGGAAGAGCGCGCCCACATCCTGCGTGGCCTGGTCAAGGCGCTCGACGCGCTCGACGAGGTCATCGCGCTGATCCGGCGGTCGCCGTCGGCCGACGAGGCCCGCCCGGCCCTGATGGACCTGCTCGAGATCGACGAGATCCAGGCCGTCGCGATCCTCGACATGCAGCTGCGGCGCCTCGCGGCCCTGGAGCGCCAGCGGATCATCGACGAGCTGGCCGAGATCGAGCTGGAGATCGCCGACCTCAAGGACATCCTGGAGAAGCCGGAGCGCCAGCGGATCATCATCCGCGACGAGCTGATGGCGATCGTCGACAAGTACGGCGACGACCGGCGCACGCAGATCGTCGGCTTCGGCGGCGACGTCAGCGACGAAGAGCTCATCGCGGTCGAGGACGTCGTCGTCACCATCACCCGCACGGGGTACGCCAAGCGGACGAAAACGGATCTGTACCGCTCGCAGAAGCGTGGCGGCAAGGGCGTCCAGGGCGCGACGCTCAAGCAGGACGACATCGTCCAGCACTTCTTCGTCTGCTCGACGCACGACTGGATCCTGTTCTTCACGAACAAGGGCCGGGTGTACCGGACGAAGGCGTACGAGCTGCCCGAGGCCAACCGCAACGCGCGCGGCCAGCACGTGGCGAACCTGATGGCGTTCCAGCCGGACGAGCAGATCGCCCAGGTCATCGAGATCAAGAACTACGAGGTCGCGCCGTACCTGGTGCTCGCCACCAAGCGCGGCCTGGTGAAGAAGACCAAGCTCACCGACTTCGACTCCAACCGCTCCGGCGGCCTCATCGCGATCAACCTGCGCGAGGGCGACGAGCTGGTCGGCGCGGTGCTGGCCGGCGCCGAGGACGACCTGCTGCTGGTGTCGGCCGAGGGCCAGTCCATCCGCTTCCACGCCACCGACGAGGCACTGCGGCCGATGGGCCGCCCCACCTCCGGCGTGATGGGCATGCGCTTCAACGACGGCGACGAGCTGCTCGGCATCAGCGTGGTCAAGGAGGGCAAGTTCCTGCTGGTCGCGACCGACGGCGGCTACGCGAAGCGCACGGCGATCGAGGACTACCCGGTCCAGGGCCGCGGCGGCAAGGGCGTGCTCACCATTCAGCACGACCGCAAACGTGGCAGGCTGGTGGGTGCGCTCATCGTCGACGCCGAGGACGAGCTGTACGCGATCACCTCGAGCGGCGGCGTGATCCGCACACCCGCGGGCGACGTCCGCAAGGCAGGACGGCAGACGAAGGGGGTCCGGCTGATGAATCTCGGCGAGGGCACCACTCTTCTCGCGGTCGCACGCAACGCGGACGAGCCCTCGGACGTCGCCAATGGTGACGCTCCCGAAGCACCCGCGGCGGGTGACGAAACGACGGCGCCGCCGGAGCAGTAAGTTCACCTACGGACGGCGACCCCACGGCAACGGGTAAGGACTGACTCTTCGTGACACCATCCGAGAATCCCGAGGCAGCGGGTTCGAACGGCACTTCGGCCAGCCCACCCTGGCAGCGGGTGGACAAGGACGGCGACGCCGAAGCAACGGTCAAGCTGGCCACGGAAGACGTGCCGGCCGCCGAGGCCGAGCGCCCGGTGGTGACGGGGAGCGCAGCCCCCCGCCTCTTCGGCGGCCCCGAAGGAGCCGAGCCGTCCGCGGCGGCGGTCCCCCCGGCCTCGACCCAGCGAGCCCGCCCGAGCGCCCTCCGCCGCCCGGGCCGCGGTCCCCGCCGGGCCTCGCTGCAGGTGAAGCGCTTCGACCCGTGGTCGGTGCTGAAGCTGTCCCTGGTCTTGGGCGTGGCGATGTTCTTCGTCTGGCTGGTGGCGGTCGGCGTGCTGTACACGGTCCTCGACGGAATGGGCGTCTGGGACAAACTGAACGGCACGTACTCGTCCCTGGTGGGCGGCGAAACGGCCAACGCCTCCTCGGAACCCCTGATCAGCGCAGGCCGCGTGTTCGGCATCGCGGCCATCCTCGGCGCGATCAACATCGTCCTGGTCTCGGCACTGGCCACGGTGAGCGCGTTCATCTACAACGTCTCGGCCGACCTGGCAGGAGGCCTGGAGGTGACCCTGTCGGAACGAGAGTGACCCGGTTGCAGGGCCCCTTCGGGGGTCCTGTAAAGTTCTCCTCGTTCAAGGGCCTATAGCTCAGGCGGTTAGAGCGCTTCGCTGATAACGAAGAGGTCCCAGGTTCAAGTCCTGGTAGGCCCACACAGGTCAAAGCCCGGTTCGCGTCTCGCGGACCGGGCTTTTGCCATTCGGTCGCGTCGGGTGCCCTAAATGTCCATCAAGACCGACGGCTGTTCCGCCCTCCCCGGCTTACGGTGAAAGGGACGAAGGGAGCCGACATGGGGTGGATCGTCCTGGGGATCGTGGTCGTCGCGTTGCTGGCCCTCGCGTTGGTCGTCGACCTGCGGGATCGTCGTCGGGGTGGCAAGCCGGTCGCTGGTGGTCTGCGGCAGGCCCGGCAGACCGATGTCGTGCAGCAGCCGCAGGTTGGGGATCAGGGCGTCGCCATGTACCTGCCGTGAGAGGCACGCAGCCCTGCCGGGAAGAGAATGTCCGGCAGGGCCATCGTCTACAACGACGGTGGACGCCGGAGGTATTTCGGGTCCGGTGTGACGTCGGTTACCGCTGAAGCCCTTGGTTCCACGTGGAACCACCGGCGGCCGACAGCCGTCGAGGGGCGTGCAGTAACATCACGGGGTAAGGGAAGCAAGCTGAGAAGGGGGCTTCGGTGAAGAAGCTGCTGGCACTCGCGGTCATCGCGGGCGGCGTCCTGTTCGTCGTGAAGCGCAACAAGGCTGCCAAGGCCGAGGCCGACCTCTGGCGTGAGGCGACCGCGCCGGTTCCTTCCAGCAACGGCACCACTCCCGCCAAGCCGGCGGGCGCGTCCCACAACTGATCTTCCACGGGCGGCGTACGCTGCCCGTGTCCGGGGCTGTAGCTCAATTGGTAGAGCACCGCCTTTGCAAGGCGGGGGTCAGGGGTTCGATTCCCCTCAGCTCCACGTACTGAACGGCCCGTACCCACGAAGGGTGCGGGCCGTTTCGTGTCCGGGCCGTGTCAGGTCGGTGTCAGCCGCTCTCGTGACAGTGGCGTCATGACAGAGCCGGCTATCACGGCTTCCGGGCTCCGGAAGACCTACCAGGACAAAGTGGTGCTCGACGGCATCGATTTCGATGTTCCCGCGGGCACCGTGTTCTCCCTGCTCGGCCCGAACGGGGCCGGCAAGACCACCACCGTCAACGTGCTCACCACGCTCACCCGCGCCGACGGCGGGACCGTGCGGGTTGCCGGGCACGATGTCGGCCGCGAGGCCAAGGCCGTGCGGGCTGCCATCGGGGTCACCGGGCAGTTCGCCGCCGTCGACGAACTGCTGACCGGGCAGGAAAACCTGCAGCTCATGGTCGATCTCGCCGGGGGCGGCAACCGCCTTGTCGGTGAGCTGCTCGACCGCTTCGATCTCACCGAGGCCGCGCGCAAGCCCGCGTCGACCTACTCCGGGGGGATGCGGCGGAAGCTCGACCTTGCCATGACGCTCGTCGGGCGTCCGCGGATCGTCTTCCTCGACGAGCCCACCACCGGGCTGGATCCGCGCAGCCGCCGGACGATGTGGGCGATCGTGCGGGACCTCGTCGCCGACGGCGTCACCATCTTCCTCACCACCCAGTACCTCGAAGAGGCCGACCAGCTCGCCGACCGCATCGCCGTGCTCGACCACGGGCACATCGTCGCCCAGGGCACGCCTGACGAGCTCAAGCGGCGGATTCCCGGCACCCACGTCCGGCTCCGCTTCACCACCGCCGCCGAACTCGGGGCCGCCGCGCGGATCCTGCCCGGCTCCACGCCGGACGAAGACGCCCTGACCCTGCGGGTGCCCGGGGACGGCGGGACGAAATCACTGCGGTCCCTGCTGGACCGGCTCGACGAGTACTCCGTCAACGCCGAAGAACTGTCCGTCCACACCCCCGACCTCGACGACGTTTTCCTCGCCCTCACGGAAGGGGCCGCGAAATGAACTCTCACTCGATCGTGATGCTGCGCCGCAACTTCAAGCACATCGCCCGGAATCCGACGTCGGTGTTCAACGCGGTCCTGATGCCGATCGTCGTCATGCTGATGTTCGTCTACATGTTCGGCGACGCCTTCAATGTCGGGGTCGACTACGTCGACTACGCGACGCCGGGGTTGATGCTGCTGGCCGTCTGCTACGGCCTCGGGGCCACCGCGACCGCGGTGAACTCCGACATGACCAAGGGCATCATCAACCGCTTCAAGGTCATGGACGTCTCGCGCGGCGCGGTGCTGACCGGGCACGTCATCGCCAGCGTGCTCACCAACCTCGTGGCCATCGCGGCCCTCCTCGGCGTCGCGTTTCTCCTGGGATTCCGCCCCGCCGCGGGATTTCTCGGCTGGCTCGGCGCTTTCGGTGTCGTCGTGCTGCTCGGTGTCGCGACCGGCTGGCTGACCGTCGCGCTGGGACTGGCGGCGAAATCGCCGGAAACGGCCGGGCTGGCTTCCGTGCCGCTGGTCATGCTGCCGTTCTTCAGCAGCGCGATCGTGCCCGCCGAAAAAATGGGACCCGGGCTGCGGCAGTTCGCCGAATACCAGCCCTTCACGCCGATCATCGAAACCCTGCGCGGATTGCTCGCCGGGTCGCCGGCCACCGGTGACGTCCTCGCCGCGCTCGCGTGGTCCCTCGGGATCGCCGTCGTCGGGTACGTCTGGGCGTCCTCGACGTTCAAGAAGCGAGCGTGACCGCGGCCAGCTCCGGCCAGTCCGCCGCCGCCCCCTCCCGCGTCGCCTCGGTGAACCGCGTGTCACCGAGGCGACGTCGTGCGGTCTCCTCGATCCTCAGCGCGTCGGGGTGGGACCGGTCCGGCAGTCCGCGGACGACGGCACTGGCCGCCAGCAGCCGGGCCGCCTGCTCGTCTTCTTCGCGGCGCAACGCCAGTTCGGCGACGCCGACGAGGGCCTCGGCGATCGCCGGTGCGTGTCCGGCTTCGGTCGCCGCCGCGAGGGCCGCCGCGCGGTGTTCGCGTGACTCGCCGAGGTCGTCCGCGAGCGCGCCCAACAGGCTCTGCGTGGTCGCGCGGATGATCGGCCGCTCGGCTTCCTCGCCCAGCACGGCCGCCAGGACGCCGAGCTGACGGCGGACCTCTTCGGCGGCACCCGACCACCGGGCGAGCTGGGCTTTCGAGAGGGCCAGCGTGGCCAGCGTGCCCGGCCACGTGACGCCGACCGCGTACCGCCCGGCCTCGGCGATCGCGGCCGTGCTCGCGTCCTTGTCGCCCAGCAGCCAGTACAGCTCCGCCTGGCGCGACCGCATCCGGATGACGTCGTCCGCCGCGCCGATCTCGGTGACGGCCGTGATCGCCTGCTCGTAGTGCTCGCACGCGACGGCGAGGTCGCCGCGCAGGGCGATCAGGTCGGCCAGCTCGGTGAGCGCGAACGAAATCCCGAAGCGCTCGCCGAGCGCCCGGAACTCGGCCAGTGCCGTCGCCAGGTACTCCTCGGCGTCGCGGCCCTGGCCGAACAGGACCCGCATCTTGCCGAGCTGGAGCCGGGCCAGCGCACGGACCCAGGGGTCGTCGTCCCCGAGTGCCGGTTCGAAGGCCGACAACGCCTCCGCCGGGGACTCCAGCAGCCGTTCCATCGCCTCGACGAGCGCGCGCCCGGGGTGCTCGACCCGGACGTTCCGGCTGAGCCGGTACGCCCGGTGGATCCACTCCGCCGACTGACGTTCGTCGCTCGGCCCGGAGTTCACGAACATCGAGATCACGGCGTACACCGTGGCCCGCACGTCGTCGGGTACCTCGCCGGGCAGGGCGGCGGCCGCGGTCATCAGCTCCATGCCCTCGGACTTGTGCCCGCCCAGCCACCAGTACCAGCCCGCGCCTGCCGCGAGCCGCATCGCCTCGGGCGCTTCCCCGGCCGCGAGCGCGCCGCGCATCGCCGCCGTGATGTTGTCGTGCTCGGCCGAAAGCGTGGCGAGCCAGTGCACCTGCTCGGCGCGGCGCAGCAGCGGCTCGGCCGTTTCGGCGAGTTCGGTGAAGTACGCCAGGTGCGCGCGACGCGTCGAGTCCGCTTCTCCCGCTTCGCCGAGGCGTTGCCGGGCGTACTCCCTGATCGTGCCGAGCATCCGGTACCGCGGCTCACCGTCGTCCGTGGTGACGACGAGGGATTTCTCGGTCAGCGCGGTCAGCAGGTCCAGCACGTCGCCGGTGCCACAGACCCGTTCGGCCGCTTCCAGGCCCGCCCCGCCGGAGAACACCGAGAGCCGGCGCAGCACGACGCGTTCGGCGTCGGACAGCAGCTCCCAGCTCCAGTCGATCACCGCGCGCAGCGTCCGGTGCCGCGGCAACGCCGTGCGGCTGCCGCCGGTGAGCAGGCGGAACCGGTCGTCGAGGCGGTCGGCCAGCTGGTCGGGGGACATCGTGCGCAGCCGGGCCGCGGCCAGCTCGATGGCCAGCGGCATCCCGTCCAGCGCCCGGCAGATCCGCGCCATCGTCGCCGACGTCGCGGCGTCGTGGGGGAGGTCCTTGCGCACCGCGCCGGCCCGGTCCCGCAGCAGCCGGACCGACGGCGAGGCCTCGATCTCCTCGGCATCCGCCCGCTCGGCGGGCAGCAGCAGCGGCGCGGCGGGCCACAGCGATTCGCCGGTGATGCCGAGGGGTTCCCGGCTCGTCGCGAGGATCCGCAGGCGGCGGCACTCGCCGAGCACCCGGTGGGCGAACGCCGCCGCGGACTCGATGACGTGCTCGCAGTTGTCCAGGATCAGCAGCGTTTCCCGGTCGCGGAGGGCGCCGATCACGCGGTCGATCGGGCCGCTGTCCGGGCCGTCGCCGAGCAGCCCGTCCCGCAGCCCGAGTGCGGCGAGCGTCGCCTGCGCGACGTCGTCGGCGGCACCGATGGGCGCCAGCTCGACCAGCCAGGCGCCGTCCGGGAAGCCGCCGAGCAGCGTGCGCGCGGTTTCCGTGGCCAGCCGGGTCTTGCCCGAGCCGCCCGGGCCGATCACCGTCGTCAGCCGCTGCGCGCGGACGAGGTCGGCGACCGCGGCGACGTCGGCGTCCTTGCCGACGAAGCTGGTCAGCTCGGCGCGCAGGTTGGTCGGGTGCTTCTCCTCGCGACGGCCCAGCTCGCCCCGCAGCAGCGCGACGTGCAGTTCGGCCAGCTCGGGGGACGGGTCGACGCCCAGCGTGTCGGCCAGCAGCTCCCGCGTGCGCTCGTAGACGAGCAGTGCTTCGGTGTCGCGCCCGGTCGCGACGAGCGCGCGCATCAGCGCGGCGACGAGCCGCTCGCGCAGCGGGTGCGCGGCCACCAGGTCGGTCAGCTCGGTGACCAGCTCGGCGGCCTGGCCGAAGCGGATCTCGGCGTCGAACCGGTCTTCCAGCGCGGCCAGGCGCAGACCCTCCAGCCGCGTGACGGCCGCGTCGAACGCCGCGCTTTCCGGCAGGTCGACGTCCTGCATGGCCGCACCGCGCCACAGCGCGAGTGCTTCGCGCAGCCGCCGCGGGTCGTCGTCCTGGCGGGCCTGGGCGACAAGGCGTTCGAACCGCACGGCGTCGACGTCGTCGGCGGCCACGTCCAGCCGGTAGCCGGTCGGCTGCCCGTCGACCGTCCCGGCCGGAAGTGCCTTGCGCAGCCGGGAAACCAGGCGCTGCAACGCGTTCGCCGCGTCGGCGGGCGGCTGCTCACCCCAGATCCAGTCGACGAGCGTCGTCTTGGGCACGACCCGGCCCGGGTCGAGCGCGAGGGCGACGAGCAACGCGCGCAGCCGTGCGCCCGGGACTTCGGCCACGACGCCGTCGTCCGCACGCACTTCGAAGGGCCCCAGTACGGCGATCTGCACCAGGCAGATCTTGCCACGGACGGCGGTGGCCGAGTCGTGTCAGCTCCGTGTCAGCCCACCCCGCGATCGTCGTCCCAGACCGCCACGAAAGGACCCGAGATGACCACCGAAATCCCGGCCGGACTCCCGATGGAACGCGACGCGGGCCCGTTCGACCCGCCGCGTGCGCTCACGCAGCTGCGCGACGCCCGCCCGGTCAGCCCGCTGCGCTTCCCCGACGGCCACGACGGCTGGCTCGTCACCGGCTACGAAGCGGTGCGGCAGATGATGGCCGACACCCGGTTCAGCTCGCGACTGGACCTCGACGTCGTCCACGTGCCGTACGAGACCGGCATGCCCGCCGCGACCGAGCCGTCCCCGCAGATCCCGGGCATGTTCATCGCCATGGACCCGCCGGAGCACGGCCGGCTGCGCAAGCGGCTCACCGGCGCCTTCACCGTCAAGCGCATGAAGCAGCTGGAGGAGCACATCGGCGACATCGTCGAGCGGCAGCTGGACCACCTGGCGCGGCTGGCCCCGCCGGTCGACCTGGTCCGGGAGTTCGCGCTCCCGGTGCCGTCGCTGGTGATCTGCGAACTGCTCGGCGTCCCGTACGCCGACCGCGACACGTTCCAGGCGAACGCCGCGCAGTTCATGGTCCGCGAGCAGACGCTCGAAGAGAAGATGGGGGCTTACATCGCGCTGAACACCTACCTGTCGGAGCTGGTCACGAACAAGCGTGCCGAGCCCGGCGACGACATCCTGTCCGACCTGGCCCGCCACGACGACCTCACCGTCGAGGAACTGACCGGCGCGGCGTTCCTGCTGCTGCTCGCCGGCCACGAGACGACGGCCAACATGCTGTCACTGGGCACCTTCGCGCTCCTGGAACACCCCGAGCAGCTCGCCGAGCTGCGCGCCGACCCGGAGCTGATGCCCGGCGCCGTCGAGGAGCTGCTGCGTTACCTCTCGGTCGCCGACATCTTCTTCCGCTACGCCACCGAAGACCTCGAACTCGGCGGCGAAACGATCCCCAAGGGCTCGACGGTCGTCGTCTCGCTGCTGGCCGCCAACCGCGACCCGGAGCGCTTCGAGAACCCCGACACCCTCGACCTCCGCCGCAACGCCCGCGGCCTGCTGTCCTTCGGCCACGGCGTCCACCAGTGCCTCGGCCAGCAGCTCGCCCGCATCGAGATGCGCGCCGGGTTCGCCGGGCTGCTGCGCCGGTTCCCCACGCTGGAGCTGGCGGTGCCTGCCGAGGAGGTGAAGCTGCGGACCGACATGAACATCTACGGCGTGCACGAGCTGCCGGTCACGTGGACCGCAGGAAGCTGATCACCGCGTCCCGGCCCGCGTGCCCGCGCTCGCGGTTCTGGATCGAGTGCGACTCGCCGGGCACGATCACCAGCTTGCCGCGCGGGGCCAGCGCCGCCTCCTGCTGCGCCCACTCCAGTGGCGTCGACAGGTCGCGGTCGCCGTTGAGCAGCAGCACCGGGACGTCCGGGAGCCGCGAAGCCGGGTTCGAGGGCGCGGGCTCGGCGGGCCAGTGCAGACACGTCTGGATGAATCCCTGCTGCGTCGCGACCTCCGTCGTGTACGGCCAGGTCGCCGAGGCGGGCAGGAAGCGGGCGGTCAGCGACAGCAGCGGCTGCCGCGCCGGGACCGGCGTCGATGCCGAGCCCCAGGGGAACCGCTGGTCCGCGCACAGCGTCGCCGCGTGGAGGCCGCTGCTGTACACCTCCGGGGCGACGTCTTCGGTCGTGTAGCCCTTGACCAGCCCGTCGAGCCACCCGGCCGAACCGCCGCGGGCCGCGTGCAGGGCGCCGATGACGTCGCCCGAGTCCGGATTGCGGTACGTCGGGTCCTCGAACTCGTAGTTCACGATCGTGTCGAAGATCTTCACCCCGTCGGCGGGGCTGCGGTGGCGGACCACCCAGGCGAGGTCCTCGGCCGGGTCGTAGCCGCACGCCGGGGCCACCTCGCAGGCTGCGCGCAGCATGCGGGCCTGGCCCTGCAGACCGGTCAGGTACAGGGAATCCGCCGCCGTCGCGTGGTGGGGCAGGACCGAGTCGAGGATGACCTTGCTGACGTTGTGCGGGTGCGCGATCGCGTACCGCGCCGCCGTGCGGGAGCCGTAGGAAACGCCGTCGACCACCATCTTCGGCACGCCCAGTGCCTGCCGGAGCCAGTCGAAGTCCGCGACGCTCTGGTCGGTCGAGTACAGCGGGGCCGTGTCACCGAGGATGCGGGCGCACTCGGCGACCGCGTCCGGGGTCGGCGTTGCGATGTCGGAGCTGCCCACCTGCGTCTGCAGGCCGGGGCAGCGCAGCGCGCCGGAGCCGGTGCCCCGCTGGTCGAGCATGACGAACCGGTAGTCCTTGGCCACTTCGGGCAGCCGCAGCCCGGCGATCCGCGAGATGGCCCGGACGCCGCCCTGGCCGGGGGCCGCCGGTGAGGAACAGCAGCACGCCCTTCGGGGCGGTCACGTTGTCCGCGGTGGCCACGGACAGGTCGAGCGTGCCCGGCAGCCGTCCGGAGTGGTCGAGCGGCACGGTCAGCGTCGAGCAGGTGAAGCCCGGCTGGCCCGGGCACGGGTGCGGATCCGTCAGCTCCGGTCGTCCCCCAGGACGCGCGTCGGCCGCGGCCACACCCCCGAGTGCGGCGGTCAGCGCCAGGACCAGCCCGGCGGTCAGCATCTTCGAGCGCATGGGTGCATCATGCGCACACCCGGCCGGACCGCGTATACCCCCGATCAGGGCCAGAGGCGTTCGCGGACCCAGCCGTCGCCGTCCTTGCGGTACCGCAGGCGGACGTGCCGCCGGTCGTGACTGGCCTGCCAGAACTCGACCGTGCCGGGGTCGACGAGGTAGCGCGTCCACGTTTCCGGTGCCGCGTCCGGGTTCTCCTCGACCCAGCGGTGGGCTTCCGCGGCGGCCGCGTCGAGGTCCGCCGGGTCGTGCAGCACCTGCGACTGGTGCCCGATGAACGCCTCGACGCGCGAGGCGGGCGGCCGGGCCAGGAAGTCCGCCGCGGACACCTCGGGCGCGGCGGGGGAGACCGGGCCGCGCAGCCGGACCTGGCGGCCACGCCCTGGCCAGAAGAACGTCAGCGCGGCGCGCGGGTCCTTGCGCAGCTGCAGGCCCTTCGGGCTCTCCGAGCTGGTCGCGACCGCCCAGCCGGCGGGACCGACGTCCTTGAGGATCACCACGCGGGCGTCGGGTGCGCCGTCGGCGTCCACTGTGGACAGTGTGACGGCGTGCGGGGCCAGCACGTGCTCACCCGCTTCGGTCAGCCACTCCACGAACAACGTCTGCGGGTCCGGGGGCGCGGTGTCCGGCGTGAACACCGGGAGTTCTTCGGGGAACGACGGCCAGCCACGCAACTCCACCATGTCAGTAACCGTACGGGCCCTGCTGCGGCTGCGGGCCGGGCGGTGGGTAGACCGGCGGCTGCGGGCCGGTGGGGCCGACGTACGGCGGAGGCGGCATCTGCGGCGCGGGCATCGGTGCCTGCTGCTGCCAGCCCGGCGGCGGCACCGGCTGGCCCGGCGGCAGCTGGGGTTGCTGGGGTTGTTGCTGCTGGGCCTGCTGCCACTGGACCTGCTGGTAGACCTCGGCGGGCTGCGGGAAGCAGTACGTCAGCTTGGCGTTGACCGATCCCTGCACCGCGGCGCCCCAGAGCTTGCCGCCGACGAACGCGTACATCTGCCCGGCCGAGAGGTCGACGGCGACCATCCGCGTCTCCCCGCCGAACTGGTTGCCCGACTTCGCCGACGCGACCTGTGCGGCGTCCGGGTACACCCGGTGGCCGATCAGCCCGGCGATGACGACCGAGGCCGCGGTCCAGCCCATCGTGCCGACCAGGTTCGCGCGGGCGTGCTGGGTGGCGCGTCCGGTGAAGTCGTACAGCGCGGCGGCGGTCACCTCGGGCACGGCCGCGGCGACGACGCAGTAGTTCATCGTCGAGAGCATCACCGACTCGGTGAACAGGCCGACCACGGCCGTCGCGGGCCCGATCTGGACCGAGTTCAGCCGTCCGCCTGCCCGCTGGATGCGCTCGGCCATCGCGCCGAGGTACTGCTCGGGGGTGAGCACGCCGGACCTCCCTCACCGTCGACCGGACTGTGCCGCTTGTGCACCGCGGTCATCCTCGCACGCCGTCGCCGGCCAGCGGTTTTCACACACGCCGCATGGTTGACTGTGCGCGCTATGCGACGACTCGTACTTCTCGCGCCCGCCGTGGCCCTGCTGGCCGGCTGCAGCGCCACCATCGTGTCCGGCACGGCGGCGCCCAGCCCGCCGTCCGCGTCCACCGGCACCGCGGGCGCCGAGCTGCCGCCGGATCCCCAGCCCGGCAGGACGGCGGACTGCCCGTACCTCGGCAGCGAAGTCGTGGCCGAGGCGAACGGCCAGCACGTCTCGAAGGTGCGCGTGTCCGCCGACGAGCCGCACCCCGCGTGCTTCTTCTATCGCCCGGACGGGAAGATCCAGCTCACCGTCCGGGTGTACGTCGGACGGCCCGAAATCGCGACGGCGCTGGTCAACAAGGCCGCGCCGATCGACTCGTCCAACCCGGCGAGTGATCCGGCAGGCTGGAAGGGCGGCTACCTGTCCTCCGACGACGGCGCCGTTTACGCGGTCTCGAAAGGGGCATCAGCGGTTGTGGTGACGACGAACCAGAAGCAGAGCGTCAAAGCACGCACAGTGGCCAAGAAGGCTATCGCTGCCCTGAAGCTCTAGGTAGCGGGCTCCACACGGGTGAGTGATGTTGATCTTGTATTACCCTGTGCGTCACGCGCAGGCTTCGTGGACTCGCGCACCGCAGCCACCGGGGATCCCCACCCGGGGCCGGGCACCAACTCTGCAACGACAAAGGACAAGATTCGTGGCTGACACCCTCAAGGAAATCCTGCTCGACTCCAGCCGTCGCCCGGCGGTCGTTTCCGACTTCGAAACCCTCGTGGACGCCGAGGTCTCCGACAAGGGCGGCGTCTCGGGTGCCGTCGTGAAGACCGGCTTCGCCGCGGTCAAGAAGATCAAGCCGGGCATCATCCCCGCCGCGATCGACACGCTGCTGGACGACTTCTCGAACGCCCTCGAGCCGTTCTACGCCGACTACCGCGCCAAGGGCGGCAACGACTTCGGTGCCTACCTGTCCGGCCGCGCCGACGAGGCCGCCGACGCGCTGCTGAGCGTCACCGACGCCCGCGCGGAGAAGAGCAGCCGCGACAGCATCAAGAAGGTCTACTCGAAGCTGCGCCCGAACGGCAAGAAGAACGTCGAGGAGGCGCTGCCCCGCCTCGGCCAGCTGATCGACAAGCACGCCGCCGCTGCCTGATCGATTTCGAGCACGACCGAAGAGGCCCCCGGTGCACCCGCCGGGGGCCTCTTCGCGTCGTCTTCAGTTCTTCTTTTCGGCCGGCGCCGGCGAGGGCGCCTTTCCGTTGGCCGAGGCCTCCGGCTTGGCCGGGGCGGGCGGGGTGGCCTTCGGCGGCGCCGGCGCGACCGGCGGCTCCTGCTTCGACCGCAGTGCGTAGGCGGCGCCCGCGCCGACCACGACCAGGCCGAGCAGCCACGGCCACTTGCGACGGCTGCGGGTGCCCTTGGCCGCCGACTTCGCCTCGGCCAGCGCGGCGTAGAAGTCCTTCTTCGCCGCCTTGAAGTCCTTCTTGCCGCGGCGCTTCGACTCGCCGGCCGCCTTCGCGGCCTTGATGGCGGCCTTCTTCGCCTTGCGACCCGGCTTGCGCAGCTCGGCCAGGCGGGCGAGCGCCTCTTCGCGAGCGGCCTTCGAGCTCTTCTTGAGCTCCTTGCGGGTCAGTTCCGTCTTCTTCGCGAGCTTCTTCTGCGCGCGCCGCCCCTGCTTGACACCCTCGGTGACGAGTTTGTCGGCGGTCTCGACGGCCTGGGCTGTCGCCCGGGACATGGGCTTCACCTCATCATTCGTTTTGACACTGCTCTGTTACCCGTAACCTATCGTGCCCCTTTTTTCGCGACCGCGCCGCAGATGGCACGATGGCGTGCGTGAAAGCTACGCTGCACACCAACCAGGGTGACATCCACCTGAACCTGTTCCCCGACCACGCGCCGAAGACGGTGGCGAACTTCGTCGGGCTGGCGGAGGGCACCAAGGAGTACACCCAGCCGAACGCGGCGGGCACGAACTCCGGCCCCTTCTACGACGGTTCGATCTTCCACCGGGTCATCGACGGCTTCATGATCCAGGGCGGGGACCCGACCGGCACCGGCCGCGGCGGCCCCGGCTACAAGTTCGGCGACGAATTCCACCCCGAGCTGCAGTTCAGCAAGCCCTACCTGCTGGCGATGGCCAACGCCGGGCCGGGCACGAACGGCTCGCAGTTCTTCATCACCGTCGCGCCGACCTCCCACCTGAACTTCCGGCACACGATCTTCGGCGAGGTCGCGGACCAGGACTCGCGCAACGTCGTCGACGCCATCGCGCGCACGGCGACCGGCCCGGCGGACCGCCCGCTGGCCGACGTCGTGATCGAGAAGGTCACCGTCGAGCACTGACGGCCCCGGCCGGCTGGGTTTCGGTAGGTTGGTGACATCGTGAACCAACCGCCGAACCCCGCCGCCCAGCCGCAAGCCGCGCTTCCCGGGTGCTGGTGGCACCCGAACCGCCCGACCGGGCTGAGCTGCTCCCGGTGCGGGCGTCCGGCGTGCCCGGACTGCCTCCGCGAAGCCCCCGTCGGCTTCCAGTGCACCGACTGCGTCCACTCGGGCGCCCAGCAGCAGCGGCGGCAGCACCGCGGGTACCAGGAGGCCGGGCTCGGCCAGCGCACGGTCTTCGGCGCGCGCCTGTCCCAGTCGGTGGTCGTCACCCAGGCCATCCTCGCGGTCAACGTCCTGGTCTTCCTCCTCACGGTCGTCCAGGCCGGCAGCCTCAACGACAACGAGCAGTCGACGCTGTTCCAGTACGGCGCCCTCTACGGCGACGCGACCATGGGCCACGGCGAGTGGTGGCGGGTCCTGACCAGCGGCTTCCTGCACTACGGGCCGATCCACGTCGCGGTCAACATGTTCTCGCTGTGGATGATGGGCCGGTCGCTGGAGCAGGTGTGCGGCCGCGGCCGCTACCTCGCGCTCTACTTCGTCTCGATGCTCGGCGCCTCGGCGTCGGTGCTGCTGTTCGCCGACCCCGGTGGCTACCCCGGCACGGCGGGCGCGTCCGGCGCGCTGTTCGGCCTGATGGGCGCCTACGCGGTCACCGTGCTGAAGCTGCGGCTCAACCCCACCGGCCTAATCATCACGCTGGCGCTGAACGCGTTCATCACCTTCGGCATCCCGGGCATCTCGATCTGGGCGCACGCCGGTGGCCTGGTGACCGGCGCGCTGGTCACCGTCGCGCTGCTCTACGCCCCGCAGGCGAACCAGGCGCGGTGGCAGGCGATCGGCATCGGGATCATCACCGTCGCGATCCTCGGCCTGATCGTCTACCGGGCCACCCAGTTCGCGCCGGAAATCTGCCAGTTCGTCCAGTTCCCGTTCGGCCGGTACTACTACTGCCGCTAGCTCCGCAGGGTGCTGAGCACGTCGAGGACGTCCCGCGGGTCTTCGCCGAGGTCCAGCCTTCCGAAGACGTACAGCTGGTCGTCGTGCTCGATCTCCAGCGTGACGCCGTCGCGGCCCAGCCGCCGGGTCGTGCGCAGTCGGGTGCGCGTCCGCGCCCACGGCAGCCGGTGCGTGCCGCTCAGTGTCCGGGCGACCAGTCCCTCGGCGTCGGCGGCCAGGCGGGGCCGGACGAGCGTGGCGTGGGCCGCGAACGCGCCGACGGCGACCGTCGCCATGGCGAAGAGCACCAGCCCGCCGCGGTCGCCGCGCAGGGCCCCGGCCACGGCACCGGCCAGCAGGACCGCGGTGACCGCCCACGCCGATACCACAACGGCCTGACGCGGCGCCCAGGAGGTGGGGTAGTTATCCACAGGGGTTATCCACACTGGGGATGAGTCACACCGGTGTAATTCGACGTCAAGCCGCTGAACGGAGTAATTGTCAGCGCCAGCGCATCGTCATGAGCAGGCCCGCGATCATCAGCGCGAACCCGCCGGCGAAGTTCCAGTTGCCCAGGTCGGCCATCCAGGAGATCTTGTCCCCGGCGATGTAGTTCACCAGCAGCCAGATCAGGCCCAGGAGCATGAGCCCGAACATGGGGATCTTCCAGGCGAGGCCGGTGGGACCGGCCGCCCGCACCTTCACCGGCGTGCGCCGGTCGGCAGGCGGGGTGTACGCCGTCTTCTTGCGGACCTTGGACTTGGGCATCGTGTGTTCCTCGCGGTGCTCTTCGGGCTCGTCTGGTGGCGATGTCCCGCTGAGGGTGCGCAACCAGCGCCACGTGCACACGTTAACGTAAACGACCGCAGGAAAGCAGCGGCCAGGAGTGGTCGGATTTCCCGGACCGTGACACCGGTGTCACCCAGGGTTCGACGCGGCTTGAGAGGAGCTTGCGTGGCTACGCGCGAAGGACCGGATGACGACCGGCGCAGACACCCAGGTCAGCGGCCCATGCCTCGCCGTCGTCCCGTCCCGCCCCCGCGCGGCCAGCTGCCGCCCCGGCAGCCCCAGCAGCCCCCGCGCGGCCCGCAGGGCCAGCCGCCCCGGCGTCCGCCGGGTCCGCCGCCCCGCCGCTACACCAGCCCGCCCCCGCCGCCGGGGGCCAACGAAGAGACGGTCGTGATCGCCCCGGTCGGCAAGGGCGGCACCGCGACCAAGGAGAAGCCCGCGCCCCCGCCGCTCGGCAAGGGCGGCGTCGCGATCCGGACCGCCGGCGAAATCCTCATCACGCTGGGCCTGGTCGTCCTGCTGTTCATGGTCTACGAGCTCTACGTGACCGACCTGTTCTCCGCGGGCAAGCAGTCCGAGGCCAGCGACCAGCTCGACGGCGAGTGGGCCCACGACCGGACGCTGCACCCGGAGCTGATCGACGGCAAGGCGTTCGCCCGCATCCACATCCCCAGCTTCGGCGTCGACTACAACTTCACGATCCAGGAGGGCACCGACGAGGCCGCCCTCGAAGTCGGCCCCGGCCACTACAAGGGCACGGCGCTGCCCGGCGAGCCCGGCAACTTCGCGGTGGCCGGCCACCGCGTCGGCAAGGGCGCGCCGTTCAACGACCTGGACAACCTGTCCTCCTGTGACCAGATCGTGATCGAGACCTCGACCGACTTCTACATCTACAAGGTCCTCCCGTACGACGACGAGATCGAGAACTGGGCGGGCGGCAAGGGCGCGGACCCCAAGTGCAAGGGCGTCCCCACGCTGCGCGACCCGAACGCCGAGGACGGCGGCGCGTACAGCGAGACGTTCGGCCGCAAGGTCGTCCTGCCCAGCCAGGGCACCGCGGTGAACCCGGTCCCGTACAAGGCGCCGGACGTGCTGCCGAAGGCCCAGCAGGCGTCGCTGCTCACGCTGACGACGTGCCACCCGCAGTTCTCCGCCAGGGAGCGGCTCATCATCACGTCGGTGCTCACCCAGCAGATACCGAAGAACCAGGTCAAGGACTACGGCGACCTGCTCTCGAAGATCGGGGAGGCCTGATGTACGCCTGGATCTGGCGGAAGCTGCCGGGCCCGTTCGCGGCCAAGCTGACCCTCGCGGTGGTGCTGGTCCTCGGCGTGGTGGCGCTGCTGATGTTCGTGGTGTTCCCGTGGCTGGAGCCGCGCCTGTGGTTCAACGAGGTCGCGGTCAACTGAGGTTCGGCGTCTTCCTGGTCAGCGGCCGCTTCTCCGGCCAGGCGGACGCCGACGTCCTGCGCCGGTCGGTCCGTGCCGCCGAGCTGGCCGAAGCGGCCGGCTTCGACGACGTCTGGTTCGCCGAGCACCACTTCATGCCCTACGGCGTTTGCCCGTCGGCGATCACCCTCGCCGCGCACGTGCTCGGGCGGACGTCGCGGATCGGGGTCGGGACCGCCGTGAGCGTCCTGTCCACCACGCATCCCGTCGCGCTGGCCGAGCAGTGGGCGATGCTCGACGCCGTCTCCGGGGGACGGCTGCGGATCGGTCTCGGGCGCGGCGGCCCGTGGCAGGACCTCGAGGTCTTCGGGACCGGGCTGGACCGCTACGAGACCGGCTTCGAGGAATCCCTCGACGTCTTCCTCCACGCCACGACCGGCCGGGTTGCCGCCGACGGGCGCCACTTCGCGTTCCGGGAAGTGCCCGTGGTGCCCGAGCCGGAACGGCGGCCGGACGTCGTCGTGGCGTGTGGCGGGCCGAAGTCCGACGCCGTGCGGCTGGCCGCCGATCGGGGCCTGCCGATGCTGCTCGGCCTGCACGCCGACGACGACGAGAAAGCCGCGACCGTCGCCGCCTACGGGCAGCCCGCGGACCACGTTTCGACTGTGCTCTGCCAGGTGGGCGACGCCGACGTCGTGCGGAAAGCCCTGCCCGGCTGGCTGAAGGACGGGCTCGGCGCGCACGTCACCGTCGACGGGCGGCCCGGGCCGTCGCGGGATCCGGGGGAGTACACCGAACGGCTCTGCGCCATCCACCCCGTCGGCGATGCCGCGCACTGCGTCCGGACGCTGGAAACGAGCCTCCGGCGCACCGGCGTCTCCCACGTGCTGATGCTCGTGGAAGCGTCGGGTACGCCGGAGGGCACGTTCGAAAACATCGCGCGGATCGGCACCGAGGTGCTGCCCGCGCTGCGGGCTAGCAGTCCCGCAGTTCCGGGCTCTGGTTGAGCAGCTGGCCGCGCGGCGAGACGAACGCGCGGTAGCGGTCACTGTCGATATCGGACTTCTTGAAGACGGCGACCCGGTGGCAGTTCTGGAAGGCCAGCTTGACGCCGAAGTGCCGTTCGAGGCCACCGCGGATCGCGTCCGACGCCAGCGCCCGCAGCAGCTGCCCGCGGGCGGCCTCGCTCGGCGGCGGCGTCTCGTTGTCGGCGAAGCCGTCCGCCGCGCCCTCGGCGTCGGCGATGACGCCGGTGATGACCTCCCACGCGTACGGCAGGGATTCCTTGACGCAGGTGACGAACTCGGCGTCGGTGACCTCCCCGCGCTCGGCCTTCTCCAGCAGCGCGGGTGACACGTCCAGGGACATCGAACCTCCAGTTTGAGCAGGGCCACCCTCTTGGCTACCCGCCGGGTGGTCGCGCCACAAGAGAAAACGATGATCATCACCACTTTGGCGGAAAGCCCGGTCACTCCCAGCGAAAAAGCCGTGCCGCCAGTGCCGTTCCGGTCACCGCGAAGGCGGCGAGCACCACCAGCTGCAGCGGCTGCACGCCGGTGCCGACCCAGGCGTCCTGCAGGGACTGCGACCCCGGCGGCACGTAGTCCCCGATCCGCCGGACGACCTCCGGCAGCAGCGGCCGCGGCAGGTAGACGCCGCCGAAGAACATCGCCGGGACGAACGCGACCATCGCGATCGCGCCCGCCGCCCTTGCCGTGCGGGCGACCGCCGCCGCGACCAGGCCCAGCGCGAACATCGAGACCGTGCCGAGCACGAGCGTCAGCGCGAACGACACCGGGTGCTTCGGCAGCGGGACGTCGTAGACGGCGTCGGCCAGTCCCAGCACCAACCCGATGCCCGCCAGCGCGACGACGACGTGGATCAGCAGCTGCGCGCCGAGGAGGTTCGCCGGGTGGACCGGTGTGGTGGCCAGCCGCCGCAGCACGCCCTGCTCGCGATAGGCCGCCACGGCGGCCGGGATCGACTGCAGCGCGAGCATCGCGAGGCTCATGACGATCAGCGATGGCACCCACGCGTCGATGAACCGGTACCCGCCGGTCACCTCGCTGGGTTTCGTCATGCCCGGGATGGCGCCGATCGCGAGCAGCAGCACGGCAGGCAGCAGGAGCCCGGCCACCGCCATGAACGGCGAGCGGAGGAAGAGTTTCGTTTCGGTGGCGGTGATCTTGGCGAAGGCGGTCATCGGGCACTCCTCGTGAGCGAGACGAACGCGTCGTCCAAAGTGGACGCATTGACTGACTGGCGGAGCCCGCCGGGGGTACCGGTGGCGACCACGCGCCCGGCGTCGAAGATCGCGACGCGGTCGCAGAGCCGCTCGGCCTCGTCCATGAAGTGGGTGACCAGCAGGACCGTGACGCCGGTGGCGCGGATGCCTTCCACGAGTTCCCACGTTTCGCGGCGGGCGTGCGGGTCGAGCCCGGTGGTCAGCTCGTCGAGGATCGCCAGCTCGGGCTGCCCCACGAGGGCCAGCGCGACCGAGACCCGCTGCTTCTGGCCGCCGGAAAGCTTTCCGAAGGAACGGCAGGCGTGCTCGCGCAGGCCGAGCCGGTCGAGCAGGACGTCGACGTCGGCCGGGTCCGGGTAGAAGGAGGCGAACAGTTCGAGCGCCTCGCGCACCCGCAGCTTCGCGGGCAGCCGGCTTTCCTGCAGCTGGACGCCGACGCGGCGGGTCAGCGCGGCGCGGTCGGCCACGGGATCCAGGCCCAGCACGGAAATCGTGCCGCCGTCGGCCCGGCGCAGGCCCTGGAGGCATTCGACGGTGGTGGTCTTCCCGGCGCCGTTCGTGCCGAGGATGCCGAAGATTTCGCCGCGCTCGACGGTGAACGAAACGCCGTGGACCGCGACCCGGGAGCCGTAGCTCTTGCGGAGATCGGTGACTTCGATGAGAGGCATGGCTTCGAAACTACGAACCGGCGGCCTTCCGCGTAATGACGGTGAAACCCCAGCTCAAGTAGGGTTTTGCTGACGCGGGGGTGGGTCTGGCCCCACCCCTATCGTGGGGCTTCGCGCACTGTGACGGCAGCTACCGGCCGGGGAGGATTGCCGGATGACGTACCTGCGTGCACTCGGCCGGGCGGCCGCGCTGGCCGCGTTCGCGGTGCTCAGCTGGGTCGACGTCCTGATCCAGCTGGTCGCGTTCGCGCTGCTGTGCACCGGGCTCGTCTTCTTCTTCGGCCCCGCGGTCGTCTGGGCCCGCGGCCGGTCGGCGACCATGCGCGTGCTGGCCGCGCGCTGGTGTGGCGTCGAGGTCGCGGCGCCGTACCGGCCCGAGCCGCCGGAGCCGGTGCGGGAGCGCGACGGCTGGTACCGCGACGGCAACCAGCTCTACAAGCGGGCGTTCTGGATCCGCTGGCAGCGCCGGCTCACCTGGGCGCTCGAGGACCCGGCGGCGGGCCGTGAATTCGCCTGGCAGCTGGTGAACCCGCTCGTCACGCTGCTGCTGCCGGTCGCCGTCCTCCTCGGCGGCCCGGTGGTGCTGCGCGGCTACGGCCGGTGGACGCGCTGGTGGCTCGGTCCCCGGCCGCCCGCCGAGCCGCGCCTGAAGTGGCTGCACCGGCACGTCGAAGCACTCGGGCACCAGGCCGGGCTGTTCGCGCTTTCCGTGGTGCTGCTGGTCTTCTCGATCCCGCAGCTGCTCCTCATGGCCGGCTTCCTGCCCTTGGCCGTCCCGGTCGTGCTGGCCACCCGGTCCGTCACGGACACGCTGCGCCGCGAAGCCGGGAACTGGACCGGAGTGCAGATCGCGCGGCCGTACCTGCCGCCGCCGGGATTGCCCGTGCCGCGCCCCGACGGGCTGTACCAGGTCGGCAAGCAGCTGTACGAAGAGCCGTTCTGGCCGGTCCAGCACGCGCGCACGCGCTGGGTGCTGCGGGACCGGGCGACCTGGCGCGACCTGGCAGGCGGTGGCCTGATCCCGCTCGTGTCGTTCGTCTGCCTGCTGCCGACGGCCGCGTTGATCAGCCGAGGCGTCGCCGGCCTCGCGGCGCTGTGGATCTGGCGGCCGTTCGTCTCGTCGCCGGTCGGGTGGTGGCCGCTGCCCGAGGTGTCGACGCACGGAGGTGCGCTCGCCCAGACGCCGGTCCTGCTGGCGATGATCGTCGCCGGCCTGGTCCCGGCGCCCTGGCTCGCCCGGCAGCAGGCGCGGTTCGCGCGGGTGTGGCTCGGGCCGACCGAGTCGTCCCGGCTCGCCCGGCGGGTCGAACGGCTCACCCAGACGCGGACCGACGTCACGGTTGCGCAGGCCGCGGAACTGCGGCGCATCGAACGCGACCTGCACGACGGCATCCAGTCGCGGCTGGTGGCGATGGGGATGAAGCTGGGCGCGGTGGAAGCGCTGGTGGACACCGACCCGGCGGCGGCGAAACGGCTCGCGGCGGAGCTGCGCGCGTCGTCGTCGGAGGCGCTCACCGAGCTGCGGGTGCTGATCCGCGGCATCCACCCGCCGGTGCTGTCCGAACGCGGGCTGCTGGACGCCGTCCGCGCGCTCGCGCTGGACAGCCCGCTGAAGACCCAGGTCACCGGCTCGCTGCCGGGACGCGTCGAGGAGCCGGTCGAGGCGTGCGTGTACTTCGCGGTGTCGGAACTGCTGGGCAACGCGGCCAAGCACGGCGCGAAACGCGCGGCGATCGACGTCGGGTTCGCGGACGACCTGCTGACCGTGGTGGTGACCGACGACGGCCCGGGCGGCGCGGACCCGGCGGCGGGCTCCGGGCTCCGCGGAATCGACCGCAGGCTCGGCGGTTTCGACGGTAGGTTGACGCTGACCAGCCCGACCGGCGGGCCGACGAAGGCGTCCCTGGAGATCCCGTGTCAGCTCGGCCGAGAACTGTCATCGCCGAAGACCAATACCTCCTCCGAGACGGCCTGACGCACTTGCTGGCCGCCCACGGCTTCGACGTCGTCGCGGCAGTCGCCAGCGGCCCGGAACTGGCGGCGGCACTGCGGGAGCACCGCCCCGACGTGTCCATTGTGGACGTCCGGATGCCGCCGACGAACACCGACGAGGGCCTGCAGGTCGCGCTGGCGGCCCGCCGCGAGACACCGGGGCTGCCGATCCTGGTGCTGTCCCAGCACGTCGAGCAGCTCTACGCGCGGGAACTCCTGGCCGACGGCACCGGCGCGATCGGCTACCTGCTCAAGGACAGGGTGTTCAACGCGGACCAGTTCGTCGACGCCGTCCGCCGGGTCGCCGCGGGCGGCACCGTGATGGACCCCGAGGTGATCGCGAAACTGGTGGCGGGCAACGCATCCGACCCGCTGGCGGCGCTGACCCCGCGCGAGCGCGAAGTGCTGTCCCTGATGGCGGAAGGCTGCTCCAACGCGGCGATCGCCACCCGCCTGCACTTCAGCGAGGGCGCGGTCGGCAAGCACACGGCGAACATCTTCGCGAAGCTCGGCATCACGGCTTCGGACGACACGAACCGCCGGGTGCTCGCGGTGCTGGCCTACCTCGGCGCCGAAGCCTAGCCGCGCGACACCCGCGTCATCTCCTCGCGCTCCACGACCTTGACGCGCTCGCGGCCCGCCGCCGCGCCCAGTGCCTTCTCGTGCGCGTCCAGCCGTCCCCAGCCTTCCCAGGTGGTGAACGGAATCCCGCGCGCGGCCAGGAAGTCCAGGATCGCGTCGGGGGAGTCGTACTTCGGGGCGGTCAGCGTGTCCGCGTCGGCCAGCAGGCTCGCGATCGTCTCCGCCGCGTCGCCCTTCGTGTGGCCGATCAGGCCGACCGGGCCGCGCTTGATCCAGCCGGTCACGTACACGCCCGGCACCTGGTTCTCGTCCAGGTCCAGCACCCGGCCCGCCTGGTTCGGCACGACACCCGCCACGTGGTCGAACGGCAGCTCCGGCAGGTGCGACGACAGGTAGCCGACCGCGCGGTACACCGCCTGGACGTCCCAGTCGTGGAACTCGCCGGTGCCGCGGACAGTCCCGTCGCCGGTCAGCTCGGTCCGCTCGGTGCGCAGGCCCGTCACGCGGCCGTCCTCGCCGAGGACCTCCGCGGGCGAGTGGAAGAAGTGCAGGTGCAGCCGGCGCGGCCGGGAACCCGGCTCTCGGATCGCCCACTCCTGCAGCGTCTTCACGACCATGTCGATCTGCTTCGACGCCCGCAGTGCCGCGATGCTGCCCTCGTCGAACTCGATGTCCTCCGGGTACACGATGACCTCGACGTTCGGCGAGTGGTCCAGCTCGCGCAGCTCCAGCGGCGTGAACTTCGCCTGCGCCGGGCCGCGGCGGCCGAACACGTGCACGTCGGTGACCGGGCTGGCCTTCAGACCCTGGTAGACGTTGTCCGGGATGTCCGTGGTCAGCAGCTCGTCGGCCGTCTTCGCGAGGATCCGCGCGACGTCCAGCGCGACGTTCCCGACGCCGAGGACCGCGACCGAGGACGCGGTCAGCGGCCAGGTGCGCGGCACGTCCGGGTGACCGTCGTACCAGGACACGAAGTCGGCGGCGCCGTAGCTGCCGTCGAGGTCGATGCCCGGGATGTCGAGCGCGCGGTCGGCCGACGCGCCGGTCGAGAAGATCACCGCGTCGTAGAACTCGCGCAGCTCGTCGAGCTTGATGTCGGTGCCGTAGCCGATGTTGCCCAGCAGCCGGATGTTCGGCTTCGAGAGCACCTTCTCCAGCGCCGTCACGATGCCCTTGATGCGCGGGTGGTCGGGCGCGACGCCGTAGCGGATCAGCCCGAACGGCGCGGGCATGCGCTCGAACAGGTCGATCTGCACGTCGGCGTCGGACTTGTCCAGGATGTCGGCGGCGTAGATCCCGGCGGGACCGGCACCGACCACGGCTACACGAAGAGAACGGCTCACCCGGTCCACGGTAAGTTAGGTTCACCTAACCTAAAATGTGATTTGGCGTACGGTCCATCAGGTGGGAGCCGGTAAGCTCGGCGCCATGCGCGTTCTCGTCGTCGACAACTACGACAGCTTCGTCTACAACCTGGTCCAGTACCTGGCCCAGCTCGGCGCCGACTGCACGGTCTGGCGCAACGACGTCGTGGACCTCGACCGCGTGGCCGAATTCGACGCCGTGCTCGTCTCTCCCGGTCCCGGCACGCCGGAACGCGCAGGTCAGAGCATGGACGTCATCCGCAAGTGCGCCGAGACGCGCACCCCGATGCTCGGCGTCTGCCTCGGCCACCAGGCGCTCGGCGTCGTCTACGGCGCGACCGTCGACCGCGCGCCCGAGCTGCTCCACGGCAAGACCAGCCAGGTGCGCCACACCGGCGCCGGCATCCTCAAGGACCTGCCCGCGGAGTTCACGGCCACCCGGTACCACTCGCTGACCGTGCTGCCGGACACGATTTCCGACGACGTCTTCGAGATCACCGGGCGCACCGAGTCCGGCATCGTGATGGGCATGCGCCACCGCGAGCTGCCGCTGGAAGGCGTCCAGTTCCACCCGGAGTCGGTGCTCACCGAGGGCGGCCACCGGATGCTCGCCACCTGGCTGGCGGCCGCGGGCCACCCCGTCGACCCGGCCCGCGTGGACGAGCTGGAGCGCGCGACCAAGGCACTGCAGAAGGCCGCTGTTGCGTGATCCGGCTCGCGGGGGTCGGCAAGCGGTACGGGCGTGGTGACTTCGTCCTGCGCGACGTCGACCTGACCGTCGAGCCAGGGCACGTCGTCGGCATCCTCGGCAGCAACGGTTCCGGCAAGTCCACGCTGCTGCGGATCATGGCAGGCCTCTCCTGCCCGACCACCGGTTCGGTGACCGGAACCCCGCGCATCGGCTACCTGCCGGACCGCTTCCCGGCGGGCCAGCGCATGGGTGCCCGCGCGTACCTGCGGCACATGGCCCGCATCCGCGGCCTCGGCGACCTCTCGGTGATCGACCCGCTGCTCGACCGGCTCGCCCTGGTCGGCGGCCCGACTGCGCCGCTGCGGACGCTGTCCAAGGGCAACGCGCAGAAGGTCGGGCTCGCGCAGGCGGTCATGGTCCGCCCCGACCTGCTGATCCTCGACGAGCCGTGGTCCGGCCTGGACGTCGCCACGCACGCGGTCCTCGCCGAGCTGGTGGCCGAGACCCGGGCCCGCGGCGCGAGCGTCGTGTTCACCGACCACCGCCCGCAGGTGGTCCACGACCACGCCGACGTCGTCCACCTCATGGACGGCGGCAGGCTCACCGCGGAAAGCACGGAACCGACCACCCGCATCGTGCTGCAGGGCACCGGTCCCGCCTGGACGGACGAACCCGGCGTGCGCCACGCCGTCGCCGAGGGCCGCCAGGTGGTGCTCACCGTCGAGGTCACCCACGTCGACGCGGTGCTGCTGCGGGCACTCAAGGACGGCTGGTCGGTCCGGGAGGTGGCGCCGTGCTCGCCCTGACGCGGTACTACCTGGCGCTGCTCGGCCATTCCCAGCGGTACCTGCCGGCGTTGCTGGCCTACCTCGCGCTCTGCGTGATCCTCTACGCCGACCCGAGCGCACCCCCGCTGCCGCTGTTCGGCGTGAGCGCCGGCGGGCTGCTGGTCGTGTCGTGCTGGCTGACGATCGCGCTGCTCGACATCGAGGACCCGGTCCAGCGCCTGGTGACGCTGAGCCACGCCCGCCGCCGGCCCCGCATGATCACGGCGGCGATCCTGACGGTGCTGGCCTGCGCACTGGTCCTGACGGTGATCACCGAGCTGTGGTCGGCCCTCAAGACGGGGCAGTTCCACCCGCCGGCGCTGGGCATCGGCCTGCTGGCCCACCTGGCATGCTCGCTGACGGGCATCGCGATCGCCCTGCCGTATTCCCGGCTCCTGGTACACCGCCATCGGCTGGACGGTCCTGGCGGCGGTGGTCACGCTCATCGTGGTCCTGCTGGCGAAGATCCCGCTGGTCCACCCCCTCCTGCACGCCCTGACCGACGAGGAGCCCGTGGCGGGCCCGCTGACGTTGGCGCTGGTGACGTCGGTGGCGGTGCTGGCGGCGAGCTTCCTCGCCGTCTCGGCCCTCGTACGCCGACGGTCCTGACTGCAAATTGCAGGATGCAGTTTCCCTCCGGGCTTCCGGTCGGACGGTGAACGCGACTAAGGTTCGGGTCCTCTCCGGTTCCGGGTGAAGGGAGAACGCGTGACGGCTGGGATCGTCGCGATCACCGTGCCGGACGCCGATGGCACGGAACTCGCCGACTGGCTGCGCGGCGAGGACGAACTCCGGGGCCGCGTCCAGGTCTTCGACGCCGTTGTCGTCGGGGTGTCGAGCAACTCCGCCGGTGTCTTCTGCCGCTCGCTCTTCGCGTGGCTGCGGCGGTGCCGCGAAGCCCGCGTCTCCCTGAAGGTCAAACGCTCCGGTGCCGCCGAGGAACTCGAACTCGACTGCGGGGCTAGTAGTGATGCCGAGCAGGTGCTCGGTGCCGTCCGGGGCTTCCTGGACAAAGCCTGACGAACGCGAAAAGGCCCGCACGGCGAACCGTGCGGGCCTTCTGCGTGAGACCTCTCAGCCCCCAGAGGGGGTTGTCGTCGGTCCCGTCGGGAACGGGAAGCCGCTGTTTTCCGAGACGCCCACGGTGATGGTCTGATCCTTGGAGATCTGCGTGCCCGGCGGCACGCTCTGCTTGGTGACCGTGCCCTCGGGCTGCTTGCTGTTCTTGTCAGCCTGCTGCTTCAGGGTGCCCGTCCAGCCCATGCTCGCCAGCTTGTCCTGTGCCTCGTCGACGGTCATTCCGACCAGGCTCGGCATCTGGATCTGGTTGGACGAGGTGTCCGGACCGGTCGACACCGTCAGCGTGATCAGGCTGCCCACCGCCACCGAGCCGCCGTTCGGTTGCTGGGTGATGATGCTGTCCTTCGGCACCGAATCCGATGCCTGGTCGACCCGCTTCGTCGTGAAGCCCAGGGCTTCCAGCGCCGTCTTCGCCTGCGAGTACGGCTTGCCGGTGTAGTCGGGGACCTGCTTCATCTGCTTCGACTTGGCCACCCTGATGTGCACGGTGCTGCCCTGGTCGACCGTCGAACCCGCGGGCGGGGTCTGCGACTGCACCAGACCGGCCTGGCTCGGGTCGTCGACCTCGACCTCCTCGACGCTCGTGTCGAGGACCAGCTTCGCGTCGGTCAGGGCCTGCTGGGCCTGGTCACGCGTCTTGCCCTTGAGGTCCGGCACGTTGGCCTTGCCCGGCGCGACACCGACGGTCAGGGTGATCTTCGTGTCCGTCGCGACCGAGACGCCGACCGCCGGGTCGATCTTGATGACCCGGTTGATGTCGTCCTGGGTGCACGACGGGTTGCCGTCGGTCGCCGGGACCGAGCAGGTCACCTGCTTCTGCTCGATCGTGCCGTTGAAGCCCTTGCTGTTCAACGTCTCCCGCGCCTGCGGCACCGTTTGGTGCAGCACGTCCGGGATCGCCACCGTGGTCGGGTCGTTGCTCTTGAAAGCGTTCGACAGCCACATGATCAGCAGCACGGAACCCAGCACGAAGATCGCGGCCAGGACAGCGAAAATCGTCCGGCGGCGGCGCTTGGCCTTCGGGTCCTCGTCGTCCGGCTCGCTGTACTCCTCGTAGCGCTGCGGCTGCCGCCGGTCGGCGTTCATCACCTGCGTGCGCTCGTCCTCGGACATCACCATCGGCGCCGCCGGGCGCTGGCCCGAAAGCGTGCGCACCAGGTCCGACCGCATCTCCGCCGCCGACTGGTAGCGGTTCGCCGGGCCCTTGGCCAGTGCCTTGAGCACCACCGCGTCCAGCTCCGGGGCCACCGCCGGGTTCACCGACGACGGCGGGTTCGGGTCCTCCCGGACGTGCTGGTAGGCGACCGCGACCGGGGAGTCCCCGGTGAACGGCGGCTCGCCGGTGATCAGCTCGTACAGCACGCACCCGGCGGCGTAGACGTCGGAGCGGGCGTCGACCGACTCGCCGCGGGCCTGCTCCGGCGACAGGTACTGGGCCGTGCCGATCACCGCGGCCGTCTGGGTCATCGAGGCCTGGCCGTCGTGCATCGCGCGCGCGATGCCGAAGTCCATCACCTTGACCGCGCCGTTCTTCGTGATCATCACGTTGGCCGGCTTGACGTCGCGGTGCACGATGCCGTGGCGGTGCGAGAAGTCCAGTGCCGCGCAGACGTCGGCCATGACCTCCATCGCCCGCTTCTGCGACATCGGGCCCTCGGTCTTGACGATGTCGCGCAGCGTCCGGCCTTCGACGTACTCCATGACGATGTACGGCAGCGGACCGAACTCGGTGTTCGCCTCGCCCGTGTCGTAGACCGCGACGATGGCCGGGTGGTTCAGCGCGGCGGCGTTCTGCGCCTCGCGGCGGAAGCGCTCCTGGAACTGCGGATCCCTGGCGAGGTCGGCACGGAGGATCTTGATCGCGACTTCCCGGCCGAGACGCACGTCGTGGCCGTGATGGACCTCGGACATGCCTCCGTAGCCGAGCGTTTCGCCCAGCTCGTACCGGTTGGAGAGCAGTCTGGGTGTGCTCATCTCTGGATGCCGTTCCATTCCGTCCAAGGTGTGGTCATGATGCCTTGCCGGCCATCGTCGGTCGTGCCGGGACTGTTCGCCGCGTCGGTCGGCTGCTCCCCGGGCGGCTGTCTGCCCGGGACCACCTGGCCGGTCGGCTGGCCACCCTGCGTGGGCGGGCCGGAGCTGCCGATCATCTTCGCCACCAGCACGATGCCCGCCACCAGGACAACGAGCAGGATCGCCGCGAGAAGCGCCCACCAGCCCCACTGCGACTTCTTCCGGTGGGCCGGGACCATGGCGGGCCGCACCGCGGGCCGGGACGGCGGGCCGATGGCCACCATCGGGTTCACCGCGGGGGACGGCGGGCCGGGCGGCATCGGCTGCTGGGGCGGGGCCAGCTGCGGCTGGACCGGCTGCTGCGGCACCTGCACCTGCGGCTGCTGGCCGGTCGCGTACGCGGCGTTGACCACCCCGGACGGCGCCGGGAGCGGCAGCCCGGCGCGGACCGCGGCGACGGCGGCCGCAAACTCGCCGCCGTTGTTGTAGCGCTGCCGCGGGTCCTTGACCAGCGTCGCCTCGATCACCGCGCGCGCCGCGGGCGGCACGTCCGGCGGCAGCGGTGGCGGGAGGTCGCGGATGTGCATCATCGCGACCGTCACGGCGTTCTCGGACAGGAACGGCCGGTGCCCGGCGAGGCATTCGTACCCGCACACCGCCAGCGAGTAGACGTCGGACGCCGGTTCCGCCGGGTGCCCGAGCGCCTGCTCCGGCGCGATGTAGTGCGCGGTGCCCATGACCATGCCGGACCGGGTGACCGGGGCCGCGTCGGCGGCCTTCGCGACCCCGAAGTCGGTGATCTTCACCTGGCCCGCCGACGTCACCAGGATGTTGCCCGGCTTGACGTCGCGGTGGACCAGGCCCTGTTCGTGCGCGGCCTGCAGCGCGTTGCCCGCCTGCTCGAGCATGTCGAGCGTGAACTCCGCCGACAGCCGCCCGTGCTTGGCCAGCAGCCCGGCCAGCGGGTCGCCGTCGACGAGTTCCATCACCAGGTACGCGATCGACAGGTCGCCGTCGAAGACGGTTTCGCCGTAGTCGTGGACGGCGGCGATGCCCGGATGGTTGAGCGACGCCGTCATCCGCGCTTCGGTGCGGAAGCGGTGGAGGAACTCGGCGTCGCCGGAGAGCTCGGCCTTGAGGATCTTGACGGCCACGGTCCGGTCCAGCCGGGTGTCGCTGGCCTGCCAGACCTCGCCCATCCCGCCGACGGCGATCCGGTTCGTCAGCTTGTACCGCTCGGCCAGCAGCTGACCCGAGGACAGCATGGGCTAACCACCCCCGAGCTTGGCGTTGATCGCCGCGCGGCCGATCTCGGCGGCGACCGTGCCGCCGGTGGCCGCGAGCCCGCGGTTGCCGCCGTCCTCGACGATGACGGCGACCGCGATCTGCGGGTCGTCGGCCGGGGCGAAGGCGGTGTACCAGGCGTGCGGGAAGGTGTTCTTGGAGTCCGTGCCGTGCTCGGCGGTGCCGGTCTTCGACGCGATCTTGATGTCGGCGCGCTTGCCGCCGCCCTTGGTGAAGCCTTCGGAAGCGATCATCATGTCCTTGAGGATCGCGGCGTTCGACGACGACAGCGCCGGGGTGCCGGTGAGTTCGGTGGGGCTGTAGTCCTCGATGGTCGACAGGTCCGGCGCCAGCACCGACTGCACCAGCTGCGGCTTCATCGCCATCCCGCCGTTGGCCACGGTGGCCGCGAGCAGGCAGTCCTGCAGCGGCGTCAGGCGGACGTCGCGCTGGCCGATGCCGCTCTGGTAGAGCGCGTCCGGCGAGTCGAGCGCGCCGACCGTCGACGTGGCGACCTTCATCGGCACGGTCAGGTTGGCCTGCCCGATGCCGAAGTTCGCCGCCGTCTTCTTGAGCTTGTCCGCGCCGAGCTGGCCGGCGAACTGCGCGAACGGCACGTTGCAGGAGTGCGCGAGCGCGTCCTTGAACGTGTTGCCGGGGCAGGCCGCGCCGGCGTAGTTCTCCAGCGTCTTGCTGCTGCCGGGAACCTTCGTGTTCGGGGCGGTGTCGACCTGGGTGTCCGGGCCCTTGCCGTCCTCGAGCACGGCCGCCGCGGTGACCAGCTTGAACGTCGAGCCGGGCGGGTAGGTCTCCGAGATCGCCCGGTTCAGCATGGGCTTCTTGTCGTTCTTGATGTTCGCGTTCCAGGCGTCGGTCTGCGCCTTCGACGTGTGCGCGGCCAGCTGGTTCGGGTCGTACGACGGGGTCGACACCATCGCCAGGATCCGGCCGGTCTTCGGCTCCATCGCGACGACCGCGCCGGTGTAGTTCTTCTGCGTCATCAGGTCGTACGCGGCCTTCTGCACGGCCGGGTCGATGGTCAGCCGGACGTTGCCGCCGCTCGGGTCGCGGCCGGTGACCATGTCCGACAGCCGCCGCACGAACAGCCGCGGGTCCGAGCCGTTGAGGACGTCGTCTTCGACCTTCTCCAGGCCGCCTGCCCCGTAGTTGATCGAGTAGAACCCGGTGACCGGCGCGTACAGCGGGCCGTCGGCGTAGGTCCGGATGTACTTGTACTTGTCGTTCGACGGGTTGACGCTGGCCAGCACCTCGCCGCCGGGCGCGACGATCTTGCCGCGCTGGCGCGCGAACTCGTCGTAGAGCACGCGCGCGTTGCGCGAGTCGGTGCGGTAGTCGTCGGCCTTGACCACCTGGATGTAGGTGGCGTTCGCCAGCAGCAGGACGACCATGACGAGCATCGCCATGCCGACCTTGCGCAGCGGGGTGTTCATGCCTGCGCGCCCCCGTTCGACGGCGGGCGCTGCACGAGCACGGTGTGCGCTTCCGCGATCGGCGCCTGCGGCTGCTGCTGCGGCTTCGGGCGGGTGGCGGGCTTGCGGGCCGCGTCGGAGATCCGGAGCAGCAGCGCGACCAGGATGTAGTTCGCGAGCAGCGACGAACCACCCTTGGACAGGAACGGGGCGGTGATACCGGTCTCCGGGATGAGTTTCGTGACCCCGCCGACGACGACGAAGATCTGCATGACCATGGTGAACGCGAGCCCGCCGCCCAGCAGCTTGCCGAACGTGTCGCGCACCGCGAGCGCGCTGCGCATGCCGCGCATCGCGACCAGCAGGTACAGCATCAGGACCGCGGCCAGCCCGATGAAGCCGAGCTCTTCGCCGATCGACGCGGTGATGAAGTCGGTGTTGGCCTCGGGCACCATGTCCGGCCGCCCGGCGCCGAGCCCGGTGCCGCCGACCCCGCCGGTGCCGAGCCCGAACAGGCCCTGCGCGAGCTGGTAGCCGCCGCCCGCCTGGTCGTAGGTGGCCAGCGGGTCCAGCCAGTTCGCCACGCGCTGCTGGACATGCTTGAAGAGGTTGTAGGCGATGATGCAGCCGACCGCGAAGAAGCTCAGGCCCAGCACGACCCAGATGACCCGCTCGGTCGCGACGTACAGCATCACCAGGATGACGCTGAAGAACAGCAGCGACGTGCCGAGGTCCTTCTCGAACACCAGGATGCCGATGCAGGCGAACGCGGCGATGAGGATCGGGCCGAGGTCACGGGCCCGCGGCAGCTCGACGCCGACCAGCTTCTTGCCCGCCACCATGAACAGGTCCCGCTTCGACACCAGGAACGAAGCGAAGAAGATCATCAGCAGGATCTTCGCGAACTCGCCCGGCTGGATCGAGAAGAACGGCAGCTTCAGCCACACCTTGGCGCCGTTGACCTCCGACAGGCTCGACGGCAGCAGCGCGGGCAGCGCCAGCGCGACGATCCCGACCAGGCCCGCGGTGTAGCCGTAGCGGGTCAGCGTGCGGTGGTCGTTCACCACGATCAGCACCACGACGAAGAACACCAGCGAGATCACCGTGAACATGACCTGCGCGGTGACCGCGGGCGTGTAGTCCCGGCCGTTCTGCGCGGCGCGCTCGGCCAGTGCCAGGTCGATCCGGTGGATCATCACCAGCCCGATGCCGTTCAGCAGCGCGACACAGGGGAGCAGCACGGGATCGGCGTAGGGCGCCCACTTGCGGACCGCCAGGTGCGCGCCGGTCAGCACGCCGAGGTAGGCCAGGCCGAGCCAGAGGATCGACGCGGTGAGCTCCTGCTCCTGGTTCGCCTCCACCAGCACCAGCGCGACGGTGACGATGAACGTGGCGAAGCCCAGCAGCACCAGCTCGGTGTTGCGGCGGGTCGGGACCTCGCGCGGCGGGTTCGTCTGGAACTGCGCGGCGAGCGGATCGGCCGGACGCGCGACGGGCTGGCTCATCAGTTACCGCCTCCCGTCGTCGGTGCCGTCGAACTCGGCGTCGAGCAGTCCCTCCCCGCTGGCTGGTTCGCCGACGACGGGGCAGTCGAGCCGGCCGGAGCCGACGGGGTCGTCGTCGGCGTGGCCGAGTTCGCCGGGTTCGGCTGGCCACCCGACGGCGCGCAGTTGTTCAGGCGCTTGTGCAGCTGCAGGAAGTCGTCGATGTACTTCCGGGCGTCGTCCAGGCTGTCCTTCTTGACGCCGTTCTGCACCGCCAGCCGCGCGTCCTCCTGGAGCTGGGTGACGCGCAGCTTGTCCGTGCACACCTGGTTCGGCGGGCAGGAACCCTGCTCGTAGGTGTGCAGGTCGATGCCGAGGATGCTGCCGGGGACGCCGCGGTAGATCACGACCTCCTGGTCCGCGCCCTCGCCGACATAGTACTGACTCAGCACGAAGTAGCGGGTGGCGATGGCGGCCGCGGCGAGCACCACGAGCACGACCAGCGCCCCGGCCAGCCAGCGGAACCGTTTCCGGCGCTTGGCCTTCGGGTCTTCGGTCGGCTGCGGCAGCTCCGGGCGCGGCGGCGGAGGCGGCTGCGTCAGCGCCCTGGCCCGCGCCGCGGGCGAGTCGCCCTGGTGCCGTTCGTCGCTGCCGTCCCCGGCGGCGCCGCCCACGATGGGCGCGTCCTCGCCGAAGTCGACGTCGACCACGTCGGCGATGATCACCGTGACGTTGTCGGTGCCGCCGCCCTTGAGCGCCAGCTCGATCATCCGGTCCGCGCACTGCTGCGGGTCCGGGATCTGCACCGCCTCGGCCAGCGTCTCGTCGCTGACCATGCCGGACAGGCCGTCGGAGCAGATCAGGTACCGGTCGCCGGCGCGGGCCTCGCGCACGGTCAGGCTCGGCTCGACCTCGTGGCCCGTCAGCGCCTTCAGCAGCAGCGACCGCTGCGGGTGCACCGCCGCCTCTTCCGGCGTGATCCGGCCCTGCTCCAGCAGCTCGTTGACGAAGCTGTCGTCCCGCGTGATCTGCGCGAACTGGCCGCCGCGCAGCAGGTACGCCCGCGAGTCGCCGACGTGCACCAGCCCCAGCCGGTTGCCGGCGAACAGGACGGCGGTCAGCGTCGTGCCCATGCCGTCCAGGTCCGGGTCCTGCGAGACCAGCTCGGCGATCGCGGCGTTGCCGTTCGCCACCGCCTCGCGCAGCTGGGCGAGCAGGTCGTCGCCGGGCTCGTCGTCGTCGAGCGGGGCGAGCGAAGCGATGACGACCTTGCTGGCCACTTCACCCGCCGCGTGCCCACCCATGCCGTCGGCGAGCGCGAGCAGGCGAGGGCCGGCGTACACGGAGTCCTGGTTGCTCGAACGCACCAGGCCCCGGTCGCTGCGGGCTGCGTAGCGGAGGACGAGAGTCATGGGCGAAGCTCGATCACCGTCTTGCCGATCCGGATGGGAACTCCGAGCGGGACCCGGAGCGGTGCAGTGACCTTAGCCCGGTCGAGGTAGGTCCCGTTCGTCGAGCCCAGATCTTCCACGTACCAGTCCTCGCCACGCTGCGAAATCCGGGCGTGCCGGGTCGACGCGTAGTCGTCGTCGAGGACCAGCGTCGAGTCGTCGGCACGGCCGATCAGGATCGGCCTGCCGTCCAGCGCGATCCGCGTCCCCGCCAGCGCGCCGTGGGTCACCAGCAGCTGCTGCGGCGACTTGCTGTTGCGCGGCTTCTTCTCCTTCTTCCGCCCGAAGGCCGGCACCTGGACGCGCATGCCCGACGCCGCGTAGAGGTCCGAGCGGACCACCCGGAGCGCGGCGAACACGAAGAGCCAGAGCAGCACGAGGAAGCCCACCCTGGTGAGTTGTACGACCAGCTCTGGCACTTGGTGTGTCCGCTCCCGACTCTTCCGCGCAGCCGCGACGCGGGTACGCCGCAGTCCCCCCGCACGTCAATTCTGCGGGAACAGTATTCCGTGTCCCGAGTCAGCCCTGTGTACGGAACACCAGGGACGAATGCCCCACCCGGATGACGTCGCCGTCGGCGAGCTGCCAGGTCTGGACCGGAGTGCCGTTCACGGTGGTGCCGTTGGTCGAGCCGATGTCGGCGAGCGTCGCGCTCTGGCCGTCCCAGGTGATCTCCAGGTGGCGGCGCGAGACACCGGTGTCCGGCAGGCGGAAGTCCGCGTCCTGGCCACGGCCCACGACGTTCCCGCCCTGCTTCAGCGAGTACGTCCGGTTCGAGCCGTCGTCCAGCTGCAGGCTCGCCGAAAGCTGGCGGCCCGGCGCGGGCGGGGCGTACCCACCCTGCTGCCCGTACGGGTCACCGGCAGGCTGGCCGTACGCCTGCTGCCCGTACTGGTCGTACCCGCCACCCTGCTGCGGCTGGCCGTACTGGTCGTACCCGGGCTGCTGGTAGCCGCCCTGGTCGTACCCACCACCCTGCGGCTGGCCGTAACCCTGGTCGTACCCGCCCTGAGGCTGCGCGTACCCACCCTGGTCGTACCCGCCGCCCTGCGGCTGGCCATAGCCCTGGTCGTAGCCGCCGCCCTGGGGCTGCGCGTACCCGCCCTGGTCGTAGCCACCCTGCTGCTGGCCGTACTGGTCGTACCCACCGCCCTGCTGCGGCTGCCCGTACTGGTCGTAACCGCCCTGCTGGCCGTAACCCTGGTCGTACCCGGGCTGCTGGCCACCCTGCTGTCCGTAGCCGTACTGGCCCTGCTGGCCGTACGGGTCACCCTGGTCGTATTGGCCGTAGCCGGGGGGCTGGCTCATTGCTGGGTCTCCTGCGTTGCTGGGTCGTGCCGACCGCGGTGAACCGGCGCCTGAGGGGCGGGCGTCGGGATCGACGGACGAACGGGTCTTGAACTGTCCAGTATGCAGCGCCTCGTTGCGCTCGAGTGATACGACGACGTCACCATAGGTGTCCAGGCCCTGCGCGGCGAGGTGTTCGGCCACCGCCTTGGCCAGCACCTGGGTGACGCGCTGCTCGTCACCGGCCATGCGCTCGTGATCAGCCGCCCCCAGGGACACGATGTAGTGATTCGGGGCGAGCTGCCGACCGCCTGCCAGCTCACGAACGTTCTCCTCACTCTCCCGCTCCAGGGCGATCGCCACTTCCTGCGTGACGACGTTGCCACCGAACATGCGCGCAAAGGTGTTCCCCACCAGGTTCTCGAGGCGTCTGTCGAAACGCTCGGCGCGGCCCACCGGGGAAAACCTCCTCACACGTGTGCTTCCGCACCGATCCTATCCGGGTGAGCCAGCCTCTACACGGCCCCCGGTGAAACCCGCCGGAACGACCTGATAGTCTTCTCCTCGCTGCCGCAAGGAAGCACTCGGGCGAGTGGCGGAATGGCAGACGCGCACGGTTCAGGTCCGTGTGTCCGAAAGGACGTGAGGGTTCAACTCCCTCCTCGCCCACGCTGTTCAGGGCCGGTCGCTGACGCGACCGGCCCTTTCCCGTTGGCCCTGTATTACCCGGGGGGCCGAGCCCCCCGGACCCCCCACGGTGCGTTCGCTCCCGACCCAGCGTGGTCACCTCTGGGTCCCGTCCCGCGGGTTGGTGGCGTGGTGGGGTTGGTGGGGAATGTCACCCGTTCGGCTCTGCGTGGTGTTCGCTCTTGGCTCGGCTGGGGTTTAACAAGCTGGGGTCAGGGCGATCGACAGGCGCATCTGGAGCGCTGCCGCGATGCGCTCGAGGACCGGGAGCGTGGGGATCGTTCCGCCGGCTTCGAACCTGGCCATTGCCGACTGGGTCATTCCCGCTCGCTCCGCCAGTTCGGTCTGGGTCCAGCCTCGCTTCTCACGCAGCGTTCGGACTTCGGCTCCCAGCTCGAACGCCAGCCGGGCTGCTTCGTAAGCATGGTGGGCGCGGTCGACCTTGAGTTCCTCGCGCAGTTCGCTCCACGACGTGCGCTCGCTCATGACTCCTCCTCGTCCACCGTGTGCCGCTCGTCCTGGCAGCGGCGCAGAGCCCGAGCGGCTCGCTCCACCTCGGCGGTTTCGCGCATTTTTGTCTTGTGCCACACCGTCATCAGGACGATCCGTCTTCCCGGCGCGCGATCCAGTAGCTGATGCGCGTGGCCTGCTCGCCGAGCCAGAAACGGAGTTCGCGCAGCTTCCCGTCCAGCTGTCTCGTGTACGGCTCGCCGAGCAGGGGGCCACGCTCGGCCAAGAGGTCTATGTAGAAGGCGACGTGGTTGATCGCGTTCTCGTCCAGACCTCTCAGCCAGCCGCAGACCTCCGGCTCGAGCTCGATGGTACCCCAATCCATAGCGGCGATGCTATAGCCGTCGCTTACGGAAGGTGACTTTGGGGCTCCATTTGACTACCGAAAGTATCTCTAGGCGGCCCGGCTCTCGATCCAGTTCGCCAGCACGTCCACCCGCGACGTTGTCTCTATTCCTGCGTGGGGGCAGCCTGGGCCCGTTGCCTCCACTGCCACCAGGTGGTCTTCCGTGAAGTACGGGGCTCCTGAGTCGTAGGTGCACGCACTTGTCGTGATCTCCGGGGCCGCTCCTCGGACTCCCAGGGTTGTTGGCTCCACCTTCGCCACCGTCACCGTTCCCTGCTGGAGGTGGGTTGCCGGGGTCGGGTTTGCTGACGTCAGGCTTCCCCAGCCCGCCAGGGTCAGCTGCTGGCCGATCTTCGGGGGCGTGGTCGCCGGGGCAAGGGGTGTCACTGTGGTCACTGGGGTGTCCAGGCGGAGGAGGGCTATGTCGTTCTCCTTGGCCTGGAGGACCTCGGTGGCTTTGCGGGCGATGCCCGACTCTGTTGCTTCGTCCACCAGGCCCAGCGTCACCGTTGTCGGGTAGGGGACCTTGCCTGATACCCGGTTGCGGTGGGCGTCGTGGAAGCAGTGGCCTGTGGTCAGGATCCAGGCCGGGGCTATCAGGGCTCCGGTGCAGAAGCTGCTGTACGTCGAACCGTCCGGGCGGGGGATCTTCGTCATTGCCAGCTTGGCGACGAAGCCGAAGTGGCCCGGTGGGACGTCTGTTCCGTGGGCGACCGCCGAGGCGGCCGGGGCCGTTGTGATTGTGATCAGGGCGGCGGCGAGCAGGGCGCGCAGTCGCATTCTTCCCCTTCGTCGAGTTGTGGTCGGCGTTCGACGTTAGGGGCCTGGCCGCGCGGGGGGTATTCCCTGGCCGGGCGTCACCCGGGTGATGCCCGGCCAGGTTTTCGGTCTAGTTCACGCCGACCAGGTCGACCACGAAGACGAGCGTTTCGCCCGGCTTGATCACGCCGCCCGCGCCGCGGTCGCCGTAGGCCAGGTGCGGGGGGATCACCAGCTTGCGGCGGCCGCCGATCTTCATGCCCGCGACGCCCCGGTCCCAGCCCGAAATGACCTGGCCGGCGCCGAGGCCGAAGCGCAGCGGCTCGCCCCGGTTCCAGGACGCGTCGAACTCTTCGCCGGTCGAGTGCGCGACACCCACGTAATGCACCGTGACGGCCTTGCCGGGCGTGGCCTCCGCGCCGTCACCGACCGTGATGTCGGTGATTTCGAGGTCGGCGGGCGGTGGGCCGTCCGGGCGTTCGATGAGGGGCTTTTCCAAGGTCATGGGCCTCACCGTACCCACGCGTGAAGGGCTGCGCCGAACGGACTACGCCCAAGGATTGAAAAACGCGAAAACTCTTCACACTTCGCCTACTGCTGGGTAGCGTGCGCTTCGTCACTCTTCTGGACTGAGGGGAGCCCGGCATGCGACGTCGCATCCGCGCCCTGACCTGCACGGCACTGGGAGCCCTCGTGGCCGGGCTCACCCAGGTCGCCGTCACCGCCCCGGCCGCCGAAGCGGCCCTGTCGCCCGACGACTACTGCGGCGGGCAGTGCAGCGACATCCTGCCGCCCGGCGAGAACGGCAGCGCCACCCTCGCGGAGATCCTCGCGCACAAGGCGTTCGGGACCCGGCCGGCGCACGCCTCCGACCAGCTCGGGAAGTACTCGTCGCTGGCCAACGGCTATCCCACGCTGACCACCAGTGCCATCAACCAGTACTTCAACGACTCGTCGTTCGGTGTCCCGGCCGACCAGGTCGCGAGCACGACGAAGCCGCGTGCCGACGTGACGATCGTGCGGGACAAGGCACTCGGCGTCCCGCACATCACCGGCACCACCCGCTCGGGCACCGAGTTCGGCGCCGGGTACGCCGCCGCGCAGGACCGGCTGTGGCTGATGGACGTCCTGCGGCACGCCGCGCGCGGGCAGGTCACCTCGTTCGCCGGGGGCGCGGAAGCCAACCGCGAACTCGAGCAGCAGTTCTTCGCGAACGCGCCCTACACCGAAGCCGAGCTGCAGCAACAGATCGACCGCACCGCCGCCAGCGGCCCCCGCGGCGCGCAGGGCCTCGCCGACGCGCAGGCCTACGTCGACGGCATCAACAAGTACATCAGCGACTCCTACAACGGCCGGTACTTCCCGGGCGAGTACGTGCTGACCGGGCACGTCGACTCGATCACCAACGCCGGCACCATCGAGCCGTTCAAGCTGACCGACCTGGTCGCGCTCGCCTCGCTGGTCGGCGCCGAGTTCGGCGCGGGTGGCGGCGGCGAGGTGCAGAACGCCATCGCGAAGCTCGCGCTGCAGGAGAAGTACGGCGTCGTGCAGGGCGAGAAGGTGTGGCAGAGCCTGCGCTCGGAGGACGACCCCGAGACGGTCAAGACCCTGCACGACGGCCAGACCTTCCCCTACGGCAAGACGCCGGCCAACGCGGTCGGTCGCGCCATGCCGGACAAGGGCTCGGTCACCCCGCAGCAGCTGGTGTTCGACAAGACCGGCTCGGCCTCGACCGCGTCGCCGTCCACTGTGGACGTCGCCGCGCCCGCCGCGCTGGAGCCCGCCCGCGGGATGTTCGAAAACGGCGTGCTGCCCGGCAACATGCTGAGCGAGAAGCACGGCATGTCCAACGCCCTGCTCGTCTCCGGCGCGAAGACCGCCAGCGGCCACCCGGTCGCCGTGTTCGGCCCGCAGACCGGGTACTTCGCGCCGCAGCTGCTGCTGTTGCAGGAGCTGCAGGGCCCGGGCATCAGCGCCCGCGGCGCCGCCTTCGCCGGGCTGAGCATGTACGTGCTCCTCGGCCGCGGCCAGGACTACTCGTGGAGCGCGACGACGTCCGCGCAGGACATCATCGACACCTATGCGCTGCAGCTGTGCGACCCGAACGGCGGCACGCCGACGAAGGACTCGAACTACTACACCTACCAGGGCAAGTGCGTCCCGATGGACACCGTGGAGGTCAAGAACGCCTGGAAGCCGACCGTGGCCGACGGCACCGCGGCGGGCTCGTACACGCTGCGCAGCTACCGGACCAAGTACGGGCCGGTGCAGAGCCGGGCGACCGTCGGCGGCAAGCCGGTGGCGTACGCGGCGCTGCGGTCGTCCTACTTCCACGAGGTCGACTCGCTGATCGGGTTCCAGGAGCTCAACGACCCAACCTTCGTCAAGTCCGCCGCGGACTTCCAGAAGGCCGCCGCCGACATCAACTACACGTTCAACTGGTTCTACGCCGACTCGAAGGACATCGCCTACTTCAACTCCGGCGCCAACCCGGTCCGGCAGTCCGATGTGGACCCGAACATGCCGGTGTGGGGCGACCAGGGCCACGACTGGGTCGGCTGGAACCCGGCCGGCAACGTCGCGAACTACACGCCGGCGTCGCAGCACCCGCAGTCGGTCAACCAGGACTACTACGTCAGCTGGAACAACGCGCAGGCCAACGGCTACGCCGCCGCGGGCGCGGACAAGTCCGCCGTGCACCGCGCCGACCTGCTCGACGCCCGCGTGAAGAAGCTGATCTCCAGCGGCACCAAGGTCACCCGGGTCAACCTGACCCAGGCGATGGCGGACGCGGCACTGGCCGACCTGCGGGCCGAGCGTGTGCTGCCGCTGCTGCTGCAGGTGCTCGACAAGGCGCCGGCCACCGGCGCGGCGGCGGACGCCGAGGCGAAGCTCAAGACGTGGCTCTCGCACGGGCAGCTGCGCAAGGAGACCTCGCCCGGCAGCAAGACCTACGCCGACGCCGACGCGATCCGCATCTTCGACGCGTGGTGGCCGCTGCTCGTGCAGGCCGAGTTCAAGCCGGGTCTCGGCGACGCCGCCTACACCGCGATGACGAACGTGCTGGGCATCAACGAAAGCCCGTCCGGCTGGCAGAACGGCACCGGGCAGCACACCGGCCAGCCGCACAAGGGCTCGTCGTTCCAGTACGGCTGGTGGGGCTACGTCAGCAAGGACATCCGGCAGGTGCTCGGCCAGCCGGTGGCCGGTCCGCTGGCCCAGACGTTCTGCGGCGGCGGCGACGTCACCGCGTGCCGCCAGGCGCTGCTCGACTCGCTGACCACCGCCGCCGGCCAGGCCGCGAACACCGTCTATCCCGGTGACGCGAACTGCTCGGCCGGTGACCAGTGGTGTGCCGACTCGATCGTGCACAGTCCGCTGGGCGGCATCACGCAGGACAAGATCAGCTGGCAGAACCGCCCGACGTTCCAGCAGGTCGTCGAGTACGCCGCGCACCGCGGCGACTCCGTCGCCAACCTGTCGGCGGGGAAGACGGTCAGCGCCACCAGCGCCGAGACCGGCTTCTACTCCTCGCCCGCGGCCAACGCGATCGACGGCAACGCCTCGACCCGCTGGGCCAGCGACTGGAGCGACGACCAGGCGATCACCGTCGACCTCGGTGCGGTGCAGCAGGTCTCGCGGGTGATCCTGAACTGGGAGGCGGCGTACGGGAAGGGCTACAAGATCCAGCTCTCCCCGGACGGCGTGCACTGGACGGACGCGGCGGTGGTCACCGACGGCGACGGCGGCCAGGACAACGTCGCGTTCGCCACGACGTCCGCCCGGTTCGTGAAGCTGCAGGGCGTCCAGCGCGGCACGAAGTACGGCTACTCGCTGTACGAGTTCGAGGTCTACGCGCACTGAACCCGCCGGGGCACTCGCGGACGCGTGAGTGCCCCGGCCCCTTACCGTGGGCGGATGGACGACTGGACACCCCGCACCAAGGCCATCGCCGCCGGGCGGCCGCACGGTCCCGGTGAGCCGCTGAACACCCCGCTCGTCGCCGCCAGCACCTTCCAGGCCGGCGGCGATTTCACGTACGCCCGCAGCGAAGGCACGCCGACCTGGGTGGCGCTCGAAGAAGCCGTCGGGGCGCTCGAAGGCGGGCACGCCACGGCGTTCGCCTCCGGGGTCGCCACGCTTTCGGCCGTCCTGGACCTGCTGCCGGTCGGCTCGCGGGTCGTCGTGCCGACGTTCAGCTACGCCGTGACGCGCGGGGTGCTCGCCCACGCGCAGAAGCTCGGCAAGCTCGCCGTCACCGAGCTGGCGCCGGCCGACACCGAGGCCTGGGTCGCCGAGGCCGCGACGTCCGACCTGGTCTGGCTGGAGTCGCCGACCAACCCGACCCTCGACGTGATGGACATCGCCACCATCGCCGCCGCCGCGCGCGGCCGGGTCGTCGTCGACAACACCTTCGCGACGCCGTTGCAGCAGCGGCCGCTCGAACTGGGGGCCGACGTCGTCGTGCACTCGGCGACCAAGCTCATCGGCGGGCACAGCGACCTGCTGCTGGGCATCACCGTCGCGAAGGACCCGGCCGTCGCGGCCGAGCTGCGGGGCGCGCGGACGCGGGTGGGATCGACGCCGGGTGCGCTCGAAGCGTGGCTCGCGCTGCGCGGCCTGCGCACCATGCCGGTGCGGCTGGCCGAGCAGTCCCGCACCGCCGCGCTGCTGGCCGAGCGGCTCGCCGGGCACCCCGCGGTGCGGCAGGTGCGCTACCCCGGCTTCGGGATGATGATCTCCTTCGACCTGGCCGACGCCGAGACCGCGGACCGGTTCTGCGCCTCGGTCCGGCTGATCCGCGCGGCGACCAGCCTCGGCGGGGTGGAGAGCCTGGTCGAGCGGCGGGCGTGGCTGGCGGGCGAGGAGCGCGTCCCGCCCGGGCTGATCCGGTTCAGCGTCGGCCTGGAAGACCCTGACGACCTGTGGCGCGACCTGATGTTCGCCCTCCCGGAGTAACGCGGACGGGTGAAACCTCGATAGTCGCGGCATCGCAGGTCAACATCGTGGGAGTGCACTGTGGGCAGAGCGCTGAGCCGGGTCGCCGGGGTCGTTTTCGCGGGTGCGCTCGCCACACTGGCCGCCGCGCCTGCCGCGTCCGCGCAGGACGAAACCAGCACCACGCCCACCGAGACGTCCACTTCGGAACCGACGTCGAGCAGCTCGGCGACGACGACCACGACGTCGGACACCCCGACCACGGTGCCGTCGTCCACCTCGCCGATCACCACCGCCGTCCCGACCCCGTCCGAGGTCAAGACGACCGAGCAGCACGTCGCGCCGAAGGCCGAGCCGGAGCTGCCGGAAGCCCAGGAACCGCCGAAGGACGACAGCTACCAGGACAACGTCGGCCACGGCTACATCGGCCTCGGTGGCGAGGGCGTGCTGGTCATCGCGTGCGCGGGCAAGGCGCCCGGGAACGTCGCGACCCAGTACCTGAGCGTCACCGGCGGGCCGGACCAGGACGAGGCCGACGGCCGCTACTGGAACTACACGGTGCGCGTCGTCGACGCCCCGCCCGGCACGACCACCGCGAAGTTCAGCTGGACCTGCGGCAAGCAGGAAGGCGAAGGCATCGTGGAGTTCGAGCAGGAAGAGCCGCCGACCAGCAGCAGCACCAGCACCACCACCGCGGCCCCGTCGAGCACCGCGCCGATCACCACGGCGACCTCGGCCGCGGGCCGCGCGCCCGGCAACGCCGCCCCGAAGGCCCAGGTCAAGGTCGCGCCGCGCGGCGGGGTCGAGACCGGCTTCGGCGGCACGGCCGGATGACCGTCCGGCGGGCAGGCGCGGCCGTCGTCGCGCTCGCCCTCGTCCTGGCCGGGTGCGGCACGGCGGCGGAACCGCCGCCGGCCGCCGCGCCCGTGCCGTCCTCGGTGCCGGTGACCGTGCCGTTCAAGGGACTGCGCCCGACGTCGGTGAAGATCCCGAAGATCGGCGCGGAGTCCAGCCTGCTCGCGGTGGCGGTCAAGCCCGACGGCTCGATCTCGGTCCCGTCGGTGCACACGCCGATGCAGGCGGCCTGGTACAAGCTGTCCCCGGTGCCCGGTGACGTCGGCCCGGCGATCGTGCTCGGCCACGTCGACGGCGACAAGAAGCCGGGCATCTTCTTCAAGCTCAAGGACCTCGCGCCCGGCGACGAGGTGGACGTCGACCGCAGCGACGGGAAGAAGCTGAAGTTCGTCGTCGACCGCGTCACGCAGGTCCCGAAGGACACGTTCCCGCGCGACGCCGTCTACGGCAACAGCGACCGCCCCGAGCTGCGGCTGATCACCTGCGGTGGTGCGTTCGACCACGCCGAGCACAGCTACAAGGACAACATCGTCGTCTACGCGAAGCTAGCCGACGCCTGAGCCGGGATACGGAAACTCCGGCTTCAGCGTGGTTTCCGGGCACACCCACCGCCGCATGCCCGCGTCGCACACGGCGTAACCCCAGTTGATCAGCCGGTCCTGCAGCTGCTCCGGCAGGCGTGTGAGCCGCGTCCTCGTCACGGCCAGCGCGCGGGTCTGCTCGATCGGCGCGGGCAGGGCGTCGGGGACCTCGAAGTGCTCGATGTTGCTGTAGGTCGCCCAGTACGTGCCCGCGAACTGCTTGTCCTCGTAGGCTTTCAGCAGCGAACCGGTGCGCAGCTCGCGGACCTGGTTGTCCATCACGGTCAGCACGCGCAGCAGCTGCATCGGCCAGTTGCGCTTCGGCTTGTCCTCGTGCTGCATCTTCTTGCCCGCGTCGCTGACCAGCACGACCGCGCGCTGGTTCTCGATCGGGTCGAGGCCGAGGTTGTCGTACACCCCCGCGTCGCTGAGCACGATCTTGCGGCCCGGCTGGTGCGGGTCGGGGATCACCACCGGGGACAGCATGGGCGGGAACGCCGAGGACGCGGCCACGGCGGTGGCCAGCGGGATCCGGCCGTGCGGGCCCTGCTGGCGGAAGAACCACCACAGCGAGCCGTCCTGCAGGTTGGTCGCGGTGAAGACGAACTGCGGCCCGGCCGGGTCGAGGTCGGCCAGGCAGCAGTCGCCGAAGAGGTGCTTGGCGTAGCGGCGCGCGAGTTCCTCGCCCGCGCTGCGCCAGGGCATGACCATCGCCTTGAGCGTCACCGGGATGTCGAGGCTGGTGCGAGCGAGCCGGCGGATCGGCTGCACGACCTCCTTGCCGAAGTTCTCCGCGACGCCGTCGTCGCCGAACCACAGCCGCGGCCACGCGTGCGCGAGGATGCCCGCGGCGATCGATCCGCCGGAAACGCTGGAGACGGTGGTCAGCTTCGGCAGCCAGCCGAGTTCGTTGAGCCGCCAGAGCGCACCGGCGTGGAAGAGCATCGCGCGGTAGCCGCCGCCGGACAGCGCGAGCCCGGCGCCGTCGCGTTTCGTCGCATCCACGCGGCGAGTTTACGGCCGCAGCAGTGGTGCCAGGAGCGGTCTCTGCTCGGCGGGAACGTATTCGGCGTAGTTGTCGTACAACGCCTGTTTCGCCAGGTGTGCCGCGCCGGCGCCGTCGGCCGAGCGGATCGCGTCGAGCACCTCGGCGTGGTGGGCCAGCCAGGTGCGCATCAGCGACGTCCGGTTGCTCGCGCGCTCCAGCTTGTCCTCGATGAGTTCCAGCACGACCCCGCGCACGACCTCTTCGCTGATCACCAGCAGGGGATTGCGCGAGATCCGCGCGATGACTTCGTGGAAGGCGACATCGGCGCGGCTGAACTCGGCATACCCGCGTGAGACGCCTTCGCGCATCGACTCCAGTGCCGCGTCGAGGCCGGTCAGGTCGTCATCGGTGCGCAGCTCGGCCGCGAGCAGATGGGCCGAGCCGTCGAGGATCATCCGGAACTGCAGCAGCTCGGCGAGCCCGACGTGGTTGGCCCGCGCGAGCCGGTGCATGGACCGGTGCAACGCCGCCGGTGACGCGGCCAGCACTTCGGGGCCACGCGGATCGCCGGGCCGCGACCGGATCATCTCGGCCGCCTGCAGCACGCGCAGGGCTTCGCGGATGGTCGACCGGCCGACGCCGAACTGCGTCATCAGCTCGCGTTCGCTGGGCAGGCGTTCGCCCGGCTTGAGCTCGCCGCTGATCACGGCCTGCTCGATCTGCTCGACGACCCGCTCGTACGCGCGGACCGGAGCCACCGGTTCGAACCGCATCCCTTGACCTCGCCGTCCGCGTAATGTCAGGCTACTGGTCAGACCAGTGTACTAACTTCTTTTCGGGGGTCCGGGTGGCGGAGCCCCCGGCCCGGGGCGAAGCCCCGGTTGTTACAGCGCGGGAGGCGGAATGAAAGCCCGGATCACCGCGTGCACAGCGGCTCTGCTGCTCGTGGTGTCCGGCTGCTCGGCGGGCTCGTCGGCGAGCGTTTCCGCTGGTCCGGACACGCTTTCGGTCGGCTTCACGGCCGAGCCGGCGAACTTCGACTTCACCCGCACGGACGGTGCCGCGATCCCGCAGGCGCTCCTCTACAACGTCTACGAAGGCCTGGTGCGGCTCGACGCACAGGGCCGCGTGGTGCCGCTGCTGGCGCAGTCGTGGACGGTCAGTCCCGACCGGCGCACCTACGACTTCCGGCTGCGCCAGGGCGTGAAGTTCAGTAACGGCGCGCCGTTCACCGCCGAAGACGTCAAGTTCTCGCTCATGCGCGTGAAGACCAACTGGACCATCTCGCTCAAGTCCACAATGGACGTCGTCGACCACGTCGACGTCGTGGCGCCGGATCATGCGCGGGTCGTGCTTTCCAAGCCGTCCAACGGCTGGCTGTTCAGCCTCACCAGCAGGCTGGGCGCGATGTTCAGCCCGACCGGCGTGGCCGACCTGGCGAACAAGCCGGTCGGCACCGGGCCGTACGTCGTGGCGGCGCGCAAGCGCGGCGATTCGGTGGTGCTCAAGGCGAATCCCGCGTACTGGGGCCGGAAACCGGCGTACTCGACGGTGGTCCTCAAGTACATCAAGGACCCGACCGCGTTGAACAACGCGTTGTTCAGCAACGGCATCGACGTCATCTCGGCGGTCACCGCGCCCGACTCGGTCCCGCAGTTCCAGGCCGACGACCGGTTCCAGGTCGTCCAGGGCACGACGAACTCCGAGGTCACCCTGGCCATGAACAACAAGCGCGCGCCGCTGAACGACGTCCGCGTGCGCCAGGCCCTGACCTACGCGATCGACCGGAAGGCGCTGCTCGACACCGCGTGGGCGGGCCGCGGGACGCTGATCGGCAGCATGGTCCCGCCGACCGATCCCTGGTACGAGGACCTGGCGAACGCCTATCCGTTCGACCCGGCGAAGGCCAAGGCGCTGCTGAGCGAGGCCCACGCGGCGAACCTGAACCTGCGGCTGCGGATCCCGAACCTGCCGTACGCGGTGTCGGCCGCGCAGGTCGTCCAGTCGCAGCTGGCCGACGTCGGCGTCCGCACCACGATCGAGCCGCTGGACTTCCCGGCGGTGTGGCTGAAGCAGGTGTTCACCGACCACGACTACGACCTGTCGATCATCCAGCACGTCGAGGCCCGCGACATCACGACGTTCGGCAAGCCCAAGTACTACTGGGGCTACGACAGCAAGCGCGTCCAGCAGCTGCTGGCCGAAGCCGACAGCGGGACGCCGGAGCAACAGGTCGCGGCCATGAAGCAGGTGGCACGGCAGCTCAGCGCCGACGCGGCCGCGGACTGGCTGTTCCTGTTCCCCAACGTCATCGTCGCGAAGACCAAGGTCGGCGGGTTCGTGCCGAACCAGGTCAGCGAGTCCTTCGACCTGACCGGGCTGGCGCCGCGATGACCGCCCGCGTGCTGCGCCGGGTGGCGATCTTCGTGGTCAGCGTGCTGGCCGCGTCGATCGTGGTGTTCCTGTTCATGGCCGTGCTGCCGGGCGATCCGGCGCAGGTTGCGCTCGGCGTCAACGCGACGCCGGAGCTGCTCGCCAAGACGCGGGCAGAGTTCGGCATCGACCGCCCGCTGGTCACGCAGTACTTCGACTGGATCGGCGGGGTGCTGCACGGCGACTTCGGCCGCTCGTACGTGACGCGGGAGGCGATCGGCCCGCAGCTGCTCGACCGGCTCGGCGTGACGCTGTGGCTGGTCGGCGCCGGAATGCTGGTGGCGCTGGTGATCGCCGTGCCGGCCGGGACGTTCGCCGCGGTGAAGCACCGCAAGGCCGTCGGCGCGGGTGTGTCCGGGCTGTCGCAGATCGGTGTCGCGATTCCCGCGTTCCTCGCCGGGATCATCCTGGTGCAGATCTTCGCGGTGCAGCTGCGCTGGCTGCCGTCCGGTGGGTGGACGCCGCCGGACCAGGACTTCGGCGAGTTCGCCCGCGGGCTCGTGCTGCCGGCGTTGTCGCTGGGACTGGTGCAGGGCGCGGTGCTCACGCGCTATGTCCGGTCGGCGGTGCTCGACACGCTCGGCCAGGACTACCTGCGCACCGCGCGGTCGAAGGGCCTGCGGCCGGGGCAGGCGCTGGTGCGCCACGGCCTGCGCAACGCGTCCGTCCCGGTGGTCACCGTGCTCGGCCTGCAGCTGGCGACGCTGCTGATCGGCGCGGTCGTCGTCGAGCGCGTGTTCGTGCTGCCGGGACTGGGCTCGATGCTGCTGGACGCCGTGTCGGCGCGTGATCTGCTGACCGTGCAGGGCATCGTGCTGGTCCTGGTGGCCGGGGTGCTGCTGGTCAACTTCGTCGTCGACGTCCTCTACACCGTGCTCGACCCGCGATTGCGAGGTTCGTGATGCGCAATCTCGTGCTGGGCTCGGTGCTCGTCGGCCTGGTCGTGGTGGCCGCGCTGCTGTCGTTCGCGTGGACGCCGTTCGACCCGGTGAAGGTCGACGCGACCCACCGGCTGCTCGGCTTCGGCGCCTCGCACTGGTTCGGCACCGACAAGTTCGGCCGCGACCTGCTCAGCCAGATCATGGTCGGCGCGCGCACGACGTTGTACGTCGGGGTGGTCGCGGTCGGCATCGCCGCGGTGATCGGCACGCCGCTGGGTGTGCTCGCCGGGATGGCGCCGCGGTGGCTGGGCGAGTTCGTCATGCGCGTCAACGACCTCGTGCTCGCGTTCCCCGCGCTGCTGCTGGCGATCATGTTCGGCGCGGTGTTCGGGGCGGACACGCTGACCGCGATGGTCGCCATCGGCATCGCCACCATCCCGTCGTTCGCGCGGATCGCGCGGTCCGGGACGCTGCAGGTGATGAGCACGGAGTTCGTGCTCGCCGCCAGGGCAGGCGGCCGGTCGCGGCTCACCATCGCCGTGCGGCACGTGCTGCCGAACATCTCCGGCCTGCTGATCGTGCAGGCGTCGGTGTCGTTCGCGATCGCCGTGCTCGCCGAGGCCGCCCTGTCGTTCCTCGGCTTCGGGACGCGGCCGCCGACGCCGTCGTGGGGCCGGATGCTGCAGGAGTCCCAGGAACTGCTGACCGTGAACCCGCGGCTGGCGCTGGTCCCCGGCATCGCGATCGCGGTCGCCGTGCTCGGGTTCAACCTCCTCGGCGACGGCCTGCGCGACCGCCTCGACCCCCGATTGGCGGCCCGCGTATGACGCTCTCGGTGCGTGGCCTCAGCGTGAATTCCCTGGTGCGTGACGTCTCGTTCGAGATCGGCGCCGGCGAGCGCGTCGGCCTGATCGGCGAGTCCGGCTCCGGGAAGTCGCTGACGGCCTTGGCGATCATGGGCCTGCTGCCGGAGGAACTCCGCGCGTCCGGCTCGGTTTCCCTGCACGGCCGCGAGTTGCTCGGACTGTCCGAAAAGGACCTTTCGCGGCTGCGCGGCGACGAGCTGGCCATGGTGTTCCAGGAGCCGATGACGGCACTGAACCCGGCGATGCGGATCGGCCGCCAGGTCACCGAGCCCGGCCGCATCCACGGCCGCCGGCACCGCGCCGAGGACCTCCTGGCCGCGGTGGGTCTGCCGGGCACGGCCCGCGCGTACCCGCACCAGCTGTCCGGCGGTCAGCGGCAGCGCGTCGTCCTCGCGATGGCCCTGGCCAACGAACCGTCCCTGCTGATCTGCGACGAGCCGACGACCGCACTCGACGTCACCGTGCAGGCCCAGATCCTTTCGCTGATCAAGACGTCGCTGCCTGCCGAGAGCGCGTTGCTGTTCATCACCCATGACCTCGCAGTGGTGGCTTCGGTGTGCGAGCGCGTCCTGGTGATGCTGGACGGCGAGATCGTCGAAGCGGGCTCGACGCGCGAAGTGCTGACGCAGCCGAAGCACGAGTACACGCGGAAGCTGCTGGCCGCGTCGGATCTGGAGGCCCGGCGATGAGCATCATCGAAGTCCGCGACCTCGAACGCCGGTACGCCCGCCGGGACGTCCACGCACTGCGCGGGGTCAGCTTCGACGTCGAAGCCGGGCAGCGCTTCGGCATCGTCGGCGAGTCCGGTTCCGGGAAGTCGACGCTGGTCCGGCTGCTGGCCGCGCTCGACAGGCCCACCGCGGGCACGGTGTCGTTCCAGGGCCGCCGGATCGACCACCTGCCCGAACGCAAGCTCGGTTTTCTCCGCTCGGAACTGCAGATCGTCTTCCAGGACCCGATGGGTTCGCTCGACCCGCGGATGCGCGTGCGGGACATCATTTCCGAGCCGCTGGGCCGCCGCGAGCCCGACCGCGTGGCCGAGCTGCTCGCCGCCGTCGGCCTGCCCGTCGACGCCGCCCAGCGCTACCCGCACCAGTTCTCCGGCGGCCAGCGGCAGCGGATCTCGATCGCCCGCGCGCTGGCGCCGAACCCGAGCGTGCTGATCGCCGACGAGCCGGTCAGCGCACTGGACGTGTCCGTGCGCGGCCAGATCCTCGACCTGCTCGGCTCGCTGGTGGAGCAGTTCGCGCTGACGCTGGTCTTCGTGTCGCACGACCTCGGTGTCGTCCGGCACGTGTGCGACCGGGTCGCGGTGATGCGCCGCGGCGAGATCGTCGAGCTGGGTGACGTCGCGCAGGTCTACGACGAGCCGCGGCACGAGTACACGCGGGAGTTGCTGGCCGCCGCGCCGAACCTGCGCGCGGAGCTGGCCCGGCTGAGCGGAGGTGACGATGGCTGAGTACCCGGACGGCCTGCCGGTCGGCGCGGGCTGGGTGTCCACTGTGGATACCGAAGAAATCGTTTTCCCCTACGACGGCAGCGTCATCGGCCGTGCCCCGGTGGGGACGCCGGAGCTGGCGACACACGCTGTGGACGAAGCTGTCGCCGTTGCGCGCGAAGTGGCTTCGCTGCCTTCGCGAACCCGTCGTGCGGTGCTGAACGACGTCGCCGGCCTGCTGCGCGAGCGGCGCGAGGAGTTCGAGAACCTGCTCGTGCTGGAGACCGGCAAGCCACTGGTCGACTGCCGCGTCGAGGTCGCGCGCACGATCGTCACCTGGGAAGCCGCCGCCGAAGAGGTCTCCCGGCTGCACGGGGAGACCGTCCCGCTGGATCTCCTGCCCTCCGGCGACGGGCTGGTCGGGTTCTGGAAACGCAAGCCGATCGGCGTCGTCGTCGGCATCGCGGGCTTCAACTACCCGCTGCTGCTCGCGTCGCACAAGATCGCGCCCGCGATCGCCGCGGGCTGCCCGGTGATCGTCAAGCCCGCGCCCCAGACACCCCTGGCGACGCTCTGGCTCGTGCACCTCGTGCGTTCGGTGGCGCCCGTCGCGTCGATGGTCCAGCTGGTCACCGGCGACGCGGCGGTGGGCGCGGCGCTGACGACGGACCGCCGGATCGGCGCGGTGTCCTTCACCGGCTCGGCCGCGGTCGGCCACCGCATCGCCCGCGACGCGGCCCCGACGAAGACGTTGCTGGAACTGGGCTCCAACGCGGCACTGGTCGTCGCCGAAGACGCCGATCTCGATGCCGCCGTGGACGCCGTGCTGCGCGGCGGGTTCTACGCCTCCGGCCAGGCCTGCATCTCGGTGCAGCGGGTCCTGGTCGTTTCTTCGGTCGCCGCGGAGTTCACCGAACGGCTCGTGGCGCGGCTGGACGAGGTCGTCGTCGGCGATCCCCGGGACGAGAAGACGCGGGTGTCGGCGCTGATCGATCCCGGTTCCACCGCACGGGTTTCGGACTGGGTCGCCAAGGCCGTCGCCGCGGGCGCCCGGCAGGCAGGCGGCGGTGTGTACGGCACAGTGCTGCGGCCGACAGTCCTCCTCGACGTCCCGGACGGCGTCGCAGCCTGGGACGAGGAGATCTTCGGCCCGGTCGTCTGCCTGCGCACGGTGTCCGATGTGGACGAAGCGTTCGCCGCGGTGAACGCGTCCCGCTACGGCCTCCACGCGAGCGTCTACAGCCGGTCGCTGAACACGGCGTTCCGCGCGCTGGACGAACTGGAGGTCGGCGGCGTCGTGGTCAACGAGGTCCCCGGCTTCCGCTCGGACACCATGCCCTACGGCGGCGTGAAGGACTCCGGCATCGGCCGCGAAGGGCCGCGCTTCGCCGTCGAAGAACTGACCGTGACGAGGATGGCGGTGCTGCGCCCGTGAACTACTCGACGTTGTTCCGCCTGGACGGCCGTCGGGCCGTGGTGCTCGGCGCGGGCGGCATCGGCCGCGAAGCCGCGCGGGCGCTGGCCGCGCACGGCGCCGACGTCGTGTGTGCCGACCGGGACGTCGAAGCCGCGCGCGAGGCGGGCGTGGGGGAGGCGTACGAGATCGACCTCCTGGACTCCGCCGCCGTCGAGCGCGCCGCGACCGAGCTGGGTGACGTCGACGTCGTCGTGCTCACCGCCGCGATGAACGTGCGCAAGCGGCTGGTCGACTACACGCGCGAGGAGTTCGACCGGGTCCTCGCGCTCAACCTCGGCGCGACCTTCGACGTCGTGCGCACGTTCGGCGCCCGGATGGCCGGGCGCGGGCGTGGCAGCATCATCGGGTTCTCGTCGATCCGCGGCACGACCGTCGAGCCCGGCCAGGGCCCGTACGCGGCCACGAAAGCCGGTCTGGTCCAGCTGTTCCGGACGGCCGCGGCGGAGTTCGGCCCGGCCGGGGTGCGGGTCAACGCCATCGCGCCGGGTGTCGTCGAGACGCCGCTGACCGCGCAGATCAAGGCCAACCCGCAGTGGTACGACGCGTACGCGACGAAGGGCGCGTTGGGGCGCTGGGCGCGTCCGGAGGAGCTGGCCGGCGCCGTCGTGTACCTCGCTTCGGATGCTTCGTCGTTCGTGACCGGCTCCGTGCTGGCGGTCGACGGTGGCTGGACCGCCGTCGACGGCCGCTTCGAACCACCCGCTTCGTGAGGAGGGCTCATGACCGAGCTGCCCGACCTGACCGCCGTCGAACTCGTGGCGCAGTACCGCGCGAAGACGCTCTCGCCGGTCGAGGTCACCGAAGCCGTTCTCACGCGCATCGAGGCGCGAGAGCCTGAGCTGCGCGCGTTGTACGCGTACGACCCTTCGGCCGCCCGCGAAGACGCGAAGGCGTCCGAAGCGCGTTGGGCGTCCGGCGAACCGCTGGGTCCGATCGACGGCGTTCCGCTGACGCTCAAGGAGAACATCGCCACGCGCGGCACGCCGGTGCCGCTGGGCACGGCGGCGACGGCACTGGTCCCGGCCGCCGAGGACGCGCCCGCGGCCGCCCGCGTCCGCGAGTCCGGTGGCGTCCTGCTGGCCAAGACGACCATGCCGGACTACGGGATGCTGACCTCCGGGCTGTCGAGCTTCCACGCCACGGCCCGGAACCCGTGGCTGACGTCCGCGACGCCGGGCGGGTCGAGCGCGGGCGCGGGCGCGGCGGCCGCCGCGGGCTACGGCCCGCTGCACGTCGGCACCGACATCGGCGGCTCGATCCGGCTGCCCGCGGGCTGGTGCGGCCTGGTCGGGCTGAAGCCGAGCTTCGGCAGGGTCCCGGTCGACCCGCCGTTCCTCGGCCGCGTCGCCGGCCCGATGACCCGCACGGTCGCGGACACGGCGTTGCTGATGAGCGTGCTGTCGCGGCCGGATTCACGCGATCACCTGTGCCTGCCGCCGTCGGACCTCGACTGGTCGTCGCTGGATCTTTCCCTGGACGGCCTGCGCGTCGGCCTGCACCTCGACTCCGGCCCCGGGCTTCCGGTGGACCCGGAAACCCTCGACGCGGTCACGGCCGCGGCCCGGACGTTCGAGGCCGCGGGCGCGGTCGTCGAGCCGGTCGGGCCGTTCCTGACCCGCGAGATGCTCGACGGCCTCGACGTCTTCTGGCGCACGCGTGCCTGGTCGGACCTGCTCGCGGTCCCGCAGGAGCGGCGCGCGAAGGTCCTGCCGTACATCGCGGAGTGGGCGGCAGGCGGCGCGGAAGTGTCCGGAGTGGACGTTTACCGCGGCTTCGCGCAGATCGACGCGACCAGCGTCGCGGCGCTGCGGGCGACGTCCGCCTTCGACGTCGTCCTGTCGCCGACGTGCCCGGTCGCGGCCCCGCCTGCCGAGTGGGCGTCCCCGACGAACGACCCGGCGCGGCCGTTCGAGCACATCGCGTTCACCGTCCCGTACAACATGTCCGGCCAGCCCGCGGTGTCGCTGAACTGCGGGTACACCGGCGACGGACGGCCGATCGGCCTCCAGATCGCGGGCCGCCGCTTCGACGACCTCGGCGTCCTGCGCGCCGCGGCGGCGTACGAACGGCTCCGGCCGCCGCAGCGGCCCTGGCCGATCGGGTAGGGAAGAAGTTCCGGCCCTTCGGCGAAGTGGGGGTGAAGCTGTCGCCGACGGGAAGGAACCCCATGACAGAGGCAGCCCCATGACGGCGGCCCCGGTGCTCGGCAGCGAGCAGTTCACCGAGGTGCACGACCGCTACTTCGCGGACATCCACCGGTACGTCGCAGGCCGCCTCGGCACCCAGGCGGCGGAGGACGTCGCGGCCGAGACGTTCCTGGTCGCCTTCGACCGCCGCCGGACGTTCGACGCCACCCGCGGCGACCTGCGGGCCTGGCTGTTCGGCATCGCGACGAACCTGGTGTCCCGCCACCGCCGCAAGGAAGCCCGCCACTACCGCGCCCTCGCGCGGCTGGAGGCGTCCCCGGCCGTGGAAGGCCACGAGAACCGGGTCGTCTCGGCGGTCATGACCGGCCGGATCGCCAAGGCCCTCTCCCGGCTGTCCACCGGCGAGCGCGACGTCCTGCTGCTCGTGGCGCTCGGCGAACTCGGCTACGCGGAAGTGGCCGAAGCACTCGGCATCTCCCCGGGCACGGTCGGCTCCCGGCTGACGCGTGCCCGCCAGAAGCTCACCCCCGTTCTCGCCAAGGAGTCCGTCGATGAATGACCTGCAGACCCTGCGCGCGGCCCTGCTGCCCGCCGAGCCCAGCCAGGAGGTCGTGGACCGCAGCCGTCACCGCCTGCTGAACCGGATGCTCGCCACACCCCGCCGCCGCATCCGCCCGTTCGCCCTCGGCGCGGGCCTCGTGGCCGCGGCAGCCGCGGCCGCCGTCGTGGTGGCGACCCTGCCCGGCGCTCCGGCGCCGGCGCCTCAGCCCCAGGCGGTGGCCCCGGTCGTCACCGGACAGCAGGTGCTGCTGGCGGCGGCCACCGTCGCGGAACGCACCCCGGACGGCACCGGCAAGTACTGGCACATCCGCACCGGCTCGGGCAAGGACGCCTACGAATACTGGACGAGCGCCGACGGTCACCTGTGGTTCCGCGGGGCGAAGTCCGGCGGCCGGGTCATGTCACTGGGGTACTTCCCGCTGCGGCTGGCGGCCATCGAGGTGACGTTCGAGCAGATCCGCACGCTGCCCACCGACCCGGCGGCGTTGCGCGACTGGCTCGCGAACGCGATCGCCCACAGCGGCGCCCGGACGAGCGCGGGCCCGTTCACCGCGGCGGACCGGGAGCGGGAGCTGCTGCTGTCGATGGTTTCCCTGGTGTCGACCCTGCCGGCACCCCCGGCGGTCCGGGCGGCGGCATTCCGCTCGATCGCGGCCTACCCGGGAGTCAAGGACCTGGGCCCGGTCCCCGGCGGCCGCGGGTTCCTCCTTCCGGAGGACTACCGCCTGGTCGTCGACCCTGCCACGGGCCGCATCAGCCACACCTCGATGTACGTGACCGCGGACGGCGCGGTCATGCAGGTCCCCGGCCCGCAGGGCGCCGAGGTCAGTGCCGAGTGGACGGACTCGCTGCCGCAGTGAACCGCCGGCGGGCTGGAGGACTCCTTCAGCCCGCCACGGCCTCCGCCAGCGCCAGCACCCGCCGCGCGTTCTCGACGTGCAGGTTCTCGATCATCCGCCCGTCCACAGTGACCACACCCCTGCCGGACGCCTGCGCCTCTTCGAACGCCTCGATGATCCGCCGCGACCGGTCGATCTCCTCCTCCGACGGTGCGAAGATCCGGTTGCACGGCTCGACCTGGGCCGGGTGGATCAACGTCTTCCCGTCGAACCCGTACTGCCGTCCCTGCTCGCACTCCGCTTCGAACCCCTCGAGGTCCTTCACGTCGTTGTAGACGCCGTCGAGGATCACCTTTCCGGTCGCCCGGGCCGCCAGCAGGCACAGCGAAAGCCCGCCCAGCAGCGGCCCGCGGCCAGGGACGAACTCCGCGTGCAGCTCCTTGGCCAGGTCGTTCGTGCCCATCACCAGCACCGTCAGCCGCTCCGAGGCTGCCGCGATCTCCTCCGCGTGCAGCATGGCCACCGGCGTCTCGACCATGGCCCAGATCTTCGTGTGGTCCGGGGCGCCGCCCAGCTCCAGCGCACGTTCGATGTTGTGTACCTCGGCCGCCGAGTTCACCTTCGGCACGACCACCGCGGCCGGTCCGGCGGCCGCCGCCGCGCGCAGGTCGGCGTCGTGCCACTGGGTGTCCAGGCCGTTGACCCGGATCGTCACCTCGCGGGAACCGTACGAACCGACCGCGGCGCACACCCGCTCGCGGGCCGCCTCCTTCGCGTCCGGGGCGACGGCGTCCTCGAGGTCGAGGATCAGCGCGTCCGCCGGGATCGTCTTGGCCTTCTCCAGCGCGCGCTCGTTCGCGCCGGGCATGTACAGCACCGAACGCCGGGGCGTGGTCATCCGAGAGCCTCCTTGGTGGCCGCGTCGTAGGCGGCCGCGAGTTCGGGGTCGTCCGCCGCGAGGGCGTCGGCCAGTTCGGCGACCACGCGGCACTGCTTCACCGACGCGTCGTCCTGCATCTTGCCGTCGATCATCACCGCGCCCGTGCCGTCGCCCATCTCGGCGATCACCCGGCGCGCCCAGGCCACATCGGACGGCGACGGCGAGAACACCTTCTTCGCGATGTCGATCTGCACCGGGTGCAGGCTCCACGCGCCGACGCAGCCGAGCAGGAACGCGTTGCGGAACTGGTCCTCGCACGCCACGACGTCGCGGATGTCCCCGAACGGCCCGTAGTACGGCAGGATCCCGTGCATCGCGCACGCGTCGACCATCCGCGCCACCGTGTAGTGCCAGAGGTCCTGCTGGTACGTCGTCCGGCCCGCGGTCAGGTCCTCGCCGACCGGGTCGGTGCGCACCAGGTACCCCGGATGCCCGCCGCCGACGCGCGTGGTCTTCATCCGGCGGCTCGCGGCCAGGTCGGCCGGGCCCAGGGAAATGCCCTGCATGCGGGGGCTCGCGCCGGCGATCTCCTCCACATTGGCCACTCCGCTGGCCGTCTCGAGGATGGCGTGCACCAGCAACGGCTTCGTCAGGCCCGCGCGGGCTTCCAGCTGGGCCAGCAGCCGGTCGACGTAGTGGATGTCCTGCGCGCCCTCGACCTTCGGCACCATGATCACGTCGAGCTTGTCGCCGATCTCGGTGACCAGCGTGATCAGGTCGTCCAGCACCCACGGCGAGTCCAGGCTGTTGACCCGGGTCCACAGCTGCGTCTTCCCGAAGTCGTTCGCCTTGGCGATCGCGACCAGCCCGGCGCGCGCGGCCTCCTTGCGGTCGGCGCGGACGGCGTCCTCGAGGTTCCCGAGCAGGACGTCGACCTTCTTCGCCAGGTCCGGCACCTTCGCCGCCATCTTCTCGTTGCCGGGGTCGAAGAAGTGGATCATCCGGGACGGCGTCACCGGGATCTCCCGCACGGGAGCGGGCGCGCCCAGGGCGAGCGGGGCGAAGAAGTCCTTCGGGGAGCGCATCGGTCCTCCACGGCGGCGACTAAGTGACTGGTGGGTAACTTTAGTCCCGGGCGCCCGTGTCCGCTGCGGCGTAGCTCACCGCCATGTGGGTGACGGCGGACATCCGCAGCTCAGCGCCCCGCGTCCACTGTGGAACGCCACCCGGTTGGGCCGAACGGCCCAGCCGGACCGGGTTTGCCGCGGACGTCCCCGGGTAGTCGGTCGTGGGCGCACCGTAATGCCACTCACCTCGCTCTCACTCGGTTGGCCGCACCGTTCGACCGAAGTCCGATGACCGCCCACCGACCGGTCATCGACCGCTGGGCGCCGCCGATCGCAGCCACTCGCACTACCCGGCGACGCCGCGCCGCCGCGCTGTTAGACAGGTCCTGTGCCGGTTTTCCCCGGTCACGGTGCAGTGCAGGTTTGAAGGAGGCGGACTCGTGGCGGCTACACCCCAGAACACCGAGCGCTCGACGGTCGCCGGTGGCGCGAAGCGCAGCCGGTCGATGCCGAGCCGCGTGGTGCCGCCGATCGAGCTCCCCGCGAGCGTCGACGAGCTCGCCCGCGCCGCCGCCGCCCAGCTCGGCTGGAGCGGCGTCGTCCTGCCCGAGACCACGATCCTCGGCCGCAAGGTCTGCGTGGTCGCCAAGCTCCGCACCGACGTGCACGCCGAGCGCATCGCGATGGGTGCCGGCCCGGTGGCCGACCGCGCCACCGTCGACACCTGGACCTGGCCGGAGCTGGCCGGAACCGCCCCCGCCCCGGCCGCCGAGATCGTCGGCGTCCTGGCCGTCGCGCGCCACTGGCGCACCGCGATGGCCTCCGCGGTTCCGTTCGCCCGCTACGGCGAGGCCGCGATGGTGCTCCCGTCGCCGACCGTCCTCACCGAGGACTACGTCGGCAACTGCCTGCCGCGCGCCCGCGCGTACGGCCTCGCCGTCGTGACCGCCGACCCGAACGCGGTCGTCGACCTCGACCTCGAGGGCCGCACCGAGCGCGTCGTGCTCGCCGAGGACCCGGTCTCCCGCCTGGTCAACGAGCTGGTCTACGACCACCTCCTCCGCACCGCAGAGGCGCCCGCTTCCCACTAGTGTCGGCTCCATGCGAGTCGTCATTGCAGGTGGACACGGTCAGATCGCGCTGCGGCTGGAGCGGCTGCTCGCCGCGCGCGGTGACGAAGCGGTCGGCATCGTCCGGAACCCCGCCCACGTGGCGGACCTCGAAGCCGCCGGCGCCGAGGCCGTGGTGCTCGACCTGGAGAACTCCGATGTGGACGCCGTCGCCGAGGTCCTGAAAGGCGCCGACGCCGCGGTGTTCTCCGCCGGCGCGGGCCCGGGCAGCGGTCCCGCCCGCAAGGACACTGTGGACCGTGGCGCCGCGGCGCTGTTCGCCGAAGCGGCCGAGCGCGCCGGGGTCCGCCGTCACATCCAGGTCGGGTCGATCGGTGCGGGCAATCCGGAGAACCCCGACGTCACCGAGGAATTCCGGCACTACCTGCGTGCCAAGCGGGCGGCCGAGGACGACCTCAAGGCCCGCGACCTCGACTGGACGATCCTGCGGCCGGGGCAGCTCACCGACGACCCCGGCACCGGACGCGTCCTGCTGGCCGAGAAGGCCGACCGCGGCCCGATCCCGCGCGACGACGTCGCCGCCGTGCTCGTCCGGCTGCTGGAGACGCCCGCTTCGGTGCACCGCACCCTGACCCTGGTCTCGGGCGAGGCCACCCTCGACGAGGCGATCTCGGCACTGTGAACGACACATCGAGAGAGATCGCCGTCTTCAGCGGCAGCGCGCACCCCGAGCTGGCCGAAGAGATTTGCCAGCACCTCGGCGTGCCGCTGCGGCCGGTCGAAATCCAGCGGTTCGCCAACGACTGCCTCGAGGTTCAGCTGCAGGCCAACTGCCGCGAACGCGACGTCTTCATCATCCAGCCGCTGGTCAAGCCGGTGCAGGAGCACCTGGTCGAGCTGCTGCTGATGCTCGACGCGGCCCGCGGCGCCTCGGCGTCCCGCATCACCGCCGTGATGCCGCACTACTCGTACGCGCGCTCGGACAAGAAGGACGCGCCGCGCATCTCCATCGGCGGCCGCCTGGTCGCCGACCTGCTGGTGACCGCGGGCGCGAGCCGCGTGCTGGCGATGACCCTGCACTCGCCGCAGGTCCACGGCTTCTTCAGCGTCCCGGTCGACCACCTGCACGCACTGCAGGAGCTGGCCAAGCACTTCCGGCAATACGACCTGTCGCGCGCCACCGTCGTTTCGCCGGACCTGGGCAACGCGAAGGAGGCGTCGCACTTCGCGCGGCTGCTCGGTGTCCAGGTCGCGGCCGGCGCGAAGGAACGCTTCCCCGACGACCGCGTCCAGATCACGTCGGTGATCGGCGAGATCACCGGCCGCGACGTCATCGTGCTCGACGACGAGATCGCCAAGGGCAGTACGGTGCTGGAACTGCTGGACCGGCTGGCCGAGCTGAAGCCGCGCTCGATCCGCGTCGCGTGTACGCACGGGCTGTTCGCGGCGAAGGCCATCGAGCGCATCGGCGGCCGTCCCGAGGTGCTGGAGATCGTCTGCACCAACACGGTCCCGGTGCCGGAGGAAGAGCGCACCGAGAAGCTGAAGATCCTGTCGATCGCGCCGGCCATGGCCGAGGCGATCCGCCGGATCCACAACGGCGAATCGGTGTCGGCGCTGTTCTAGGCCGGGCCGAGCACCCGGTCCAGGTAGGTGTTGGTGAACACGCCGTTCGGGTCGGTTTCCTTGCGCACGCGCAGGAAGTCGTCGAAGTGCGGGTACCGCGAGCGGAGGACGCCGGCGTCGAGGTCGTGCATCTTGCCCCAGTGCGGGCGGCCGCCGACGGCGCCGGCGATCTTCTCGAATGCGCTGAAGTACTCGCGGTAGGGCATGCCGACGAACTGGTGGATGGCGATGTAGGCGGAGTCGCGGCCCTGCGCGGTCGACAGCCAGATGTCGTCGCCGGCGGCAACCCGCACCTCGACCGGGAACATCACCGGGTCCTTCAGCTTCGGCACCAGCGCGCGCAGCTCGGCGAGGACGTCCAGCACGGATTCGCGCGGAACGGCGTACTCGGTCTCGGTGAACCGGACGTCCCGCGCGGTGACGAAGACGCGGTGCGAACGGTCGCTGTACTCGCGCGCGCTCAGGACGTTCGAGGCGAAGCTGCCGAGCGAAGGCACCAGCTTCGGCATCAGCCGCCCGGTCCGGCAGAGGCCGCCGAAGGCGACGTTCTCCATGATCCGGTAGTCGACGAACTCGCGCAGCTTGCTCAGCGGCCGGGCGGTGTCACCCCGGTTGTTGCGCTTGACCAGCGCGTTCTTGCCGTACGGGAACCAGTAGAACTCGAAGTGGTCGTTGCTGTCGGCGAAGTCGTGGAAGCCTTCGAGCACCTGCTCCAGCGGCTCCGGCCGCTCCTGCGCGCGCAGGAAGAACGCCGGCTCGCAGCGCAGGGTCACGGTGGTGATGACGCCGAGCGCGCCGAGCCCGACGCGGGCGGCGGCGAAGAGGTCCGGGCGTTCCCCGGCCGAGCAGGTGACGATCGAGCCGTCGGCGAGGACGAGTTCCAGCGCGGCGATCTGGGTGGCGAGGCCGCCGAGCTTGGCGCCGGTGCCGTGGGTGCCGGTGGAAATCGCGCCGGCGATGGTCTGTGCGTCGATGTCGCCGAGGTTGGTCATGGCCAGGCCCAGCGCGTCGAGGGCGGCGTTGAGCTCCCGGATCGTCGTGCCGGAGCGGACGGTGACGAGCCCGGTTTCGAGGTCGGCGCGCTCGATGCCGGTCCAGTGCCGCAGGTCGAGGGCATCTGAGTCGGCAGCGGCGATCGCGGTGAAGGAGTGCCCGCTGCCCCAGGGGCGCACGGTCCGGCCGGCCGCGGCGACACCTTCGACGGCGGCCGCGATCTCCGCGGTGCTGCGCGGCTGGTGAACGTGCTGCGGTGAGGCGGACGCCGTGCCCGCCCAGTTGGTCCACCGGGTCATGCGCGCACACCCTTCGTCGTCGAGTGTCCGAAACAGTAAGTGAATAGTATTCGCGTTTCAAGCCTTCGTGTCGTACTTTAGACCTCGTGACCAGTGCGACGGTGTACGACTTGGCGACCAAGGACCTCGATCCGCCCTTGGCCGTCGTCGACTTGGCGGCCTTCGACGCGAACGCCGAAGACCTCCGGCGCCGCGCGGCGGGCAAGCCGATCCGCGTGGTCAGCAAGTCGGTGCGCTGCCGCGCGTTGCTGGAGCGCGTGCTGGCGATGCCGGGCTTCGAAGGCCTGATGTGCTACTCGCTGGCCGAAGCGATCTGGCACGTCGAGCACGGCACGACGGACGACATCGTCGTCGCGTACCCGACGGCCGACCACGAGGCCCTCCGCCGCCTGGCCGCATCGGAGCGCGCCCGCGCGGCGATCACGATCATGGTCGACTCCCCGGAACACCTGGACCTGGTCGACGCGGCCCTCGGCCACGGCCACCCGGAGATCCGGGTGTGCCTGGAACTGGACGCATCCTGGCGCCCGGCCCCCGGAATCCACGTCGGAACGCGTCGCTCACCGCTGTTCACCCCGAAGCAGGCAGCCGCGTTCGCCCGCGAAGTCGTGGCGCGAGCCGGCTTCCGCCTGGTGGGCGTGATGGCGTACGAAGGCCAGATCGCGGGCCTCGGCGACGCGGCAGGCCGGAGGCTGAAGCAGCTGGTGGTTGGTTGGATGCAACGCCGTTCGGCAGCCGAGCTGGCCCGCCGCCGCGGCGCGGCGGTCCGCGCAATCCAGGCGCTGACGCCATTGGAGTTCGTCAACGGCGGCGGCACGGGCAGCATCGAGTCGACGGGCGCGGACGCGGTGGTGACGGAGATAGCGGCAGGCTCGGGTTTGATCGGTCCCACGCTCTTCGACGGCTACAGCAGGTTCAAGCCCCGCCCGGCAGCCCTGTTCGCCCTCCCGGTGGTCCGCCGCCCAACCCGGGCGATCGCCACGCTCTTTTCGGGCGGCTACATCGCATCCGGCCCGACGGGCCCATCCCGCCAGCCGTCCCCGTACCTCCCGGCGGGCCTCAAGTTCCTCGGAGTGGAGGGAGCGGGCGAAGTCCAGACCCCGGTAACGGGCCGGGCGGCCCGAACGCTGAAGCTCGGCGACCGGGTGTGGCTCCGCCACGCGAAGGCGGGCGAGCTGGCCGAGCGGTTCACGCACTACCACCTGGTGCTGGGCGACCGGGTGGAACGCACGGTCCCGACGTACCGGGGAGAGCACCAGAACTTCGGCTGAGCTCACCGTCCCCGAGCTTCGAACTCCGCTTGGCGGCGCGCGAGATAGGCGGGCCAGTCGGCCCGCGCCGCGATGACGTCGTCGATGGAGAGCTTGACGACCGCGCACCCGCTGAGCGAGCAGGCCCGCGGAGAGCTGGCGTCGATCAGCGAGATGCCCCCGATCTCGTCGCCATCGTCGACGTAGGTGCAGAGGACGGGATGGAACGAGCAGTCCTCGTAGATATCCCCCGGACGGATTTCCGCAGGCAGTCCGGCCACCGCACGCCTTTCGCCGACCGATCGTCACCACACCGCAGGAGAACAGCCATCCCGGGCCCGAGCTGAACGCCCTGGTGGATGAACCCCCGAAGGCGCCTGTCGCGGCCGCACATCGCCATCCGCAGCCCCCACCCTATCCCGGGAAAGTCGCTGTGCCGCGGGGGTGACCGGACGTCATGAACGAGTCGTTCACCTCGTCTGACGACAGGAAAGAGTCGTTCACCTCGTGGAGGCGCAGGCTCACCCGGGTCCGGTCTTCGGGACTGCCGGCTCACGCTGAGCCGAAGGGCACCTTGCTTACCTCTGATGCAGTGAAGGCGCCCTTCACCGCATCAGATACACCGAAGGGCACCTTCAGCGCGACGGCACAGCGGGACGGTGCCGGGCCCCCGCCACTCCCAGGGGGGCGTCCCCAGGCCCAGTCTACCGGCGCCCCCCGACAAACCCCGCCGAACCGAGCAGGTTGTCCACAACTGTGCATACCTGTGGACAACTTCTGTGGACAGGCGGACAACGAGTGTCGTGCGTCGGACGGGGTCGACGAAGGGCGACATGAACGACTCATTCACTACATCCGGCTGAGGAGCCCGGCTGAAAGGGACTTTCCTCGCATCAGGTGAGCCGAAAGGCCCGTTCGCTGCACCAGATGCGACGAAAGCGCCCGGCCCCGATGGGTCCAGTCGATACAGACCCTAGGACCGCTCCCCGAACCGAGCCGCCAGGTACCCCTTCACCACATACTTCGCCTCGGCGACGATCTTCTCGTCCCCGCTCGGCTCCCGCCGGAACGCCAGCTTCAGCAGAGCGTCCGCCACCTCGTTGGCGATCGTGATCGCGAACCGCAGGTCCTCCACCGGCCGGTCGACCCGAGCCGCCAGGAGGTCGGTCAGGGAATCGACGATCACCGTGTTGTTGTCGCGGGTTTCGTCGAGGAGCTGGCGGTCGATGATGTCGCCGAAGTGGACCTTCGAAAAGCCCGGGACCGTTCGGTGCATCTCGAGGTAGATGTCGAGGATCGAGTCGACGAGGTCCCACCAGTGCTCCGACTCGAGTTCCTTGAGCCGCTCGTTCACCGCTGCGACGAAGCGTTCCAGGTTGCGGGCCGTAAGCGCTTGCACGACCGCGCGCTTGTCGGGGAAGAACTGGTACAGCGAGCCGACCGCCACCCCCGCTCGTTTGGCGATCAACGTCGTTGTCAAAGCGTCGTAACCGAGTTCGTCGATCAGGGCCGCGCTTGCGTCGAGCATCTGCTCGACCCGCTTCGCGCTGCGCTGCTGAACCGGTTGGCGACGCAGGGGGGTGGCTTCTGCCGGCACCTTCGCGGCCTGGATGTCGGACACGGCGCTCCTCCTCGTCTGATCTGGGACTTTATCGTGCCGACGGGCTTCCCCACGGACGAGTGAAGACCTAGTATATGAGAACTTTTCATGTTCACCCGTACGGGTGGCCTGACGAAGGGGTCAGCAGCCGGTGCAGAACCCGATCTTCCCGTCCGACTTCCTCTGGGGTGTTTCGACCTCGGCGTTCCAGATCGAAGGCGCCACCCGCGAAGGTGGCCGCGGACCGTCCATCTGGGACACGTTCACCGCGACCGAAGGCAAGATCGCGCGCGGTGAACAAGCCAACGTAGCCGCCGACCACTACCACCGCTACCCCGAAGACGTCGCGCTGATGGCCGAGCTCGGGGTCGGTGCCTACCGGATGTCCATCGCCTGGCCCCGCATCCAGCCCGACGGCAAGGGCGCGCCAAACCCCGAGGGCCTCGGCTTCTACGACAAGCTGATCGACGCCGTCTGCGCCGCGGGCATCGCCCCCGCCGTCACGCTCTACCACTGGGACACCCCGCAGGCGATCGAGGACGAGGGCGGCTGGCTCTCCCGCGAGACCGCCGACCGCTTCGCCGAATACGCCCGGATCATCGGAGACCGCTTCGCCGATCGGGTGAAACTGTGGATTCCGCTCAACGAGCCGATGGTCATGTCCATCTTCGGGTACGGGATCGGCGAGTACGCGCCCGGCAAGATGCTCCTGCTCGACGCCGTTCCCACCGCGCACCACCAGAATCTCGCGCACGGCCTCGCCGTCCAGGCTCTCCGCGCGGCCGGCGCGACGAACATCGGCACGGCCAACAACCACTCGCCGATCTGGCCCGCGGACGACGACTCGGAAGCCGCCGCGGTCTGGCTCGACGCGCTGCTCAACCGGCTCTACGCCGACCCGATGCTGCTCGGCACCTACCCCGAGCAGCTGCACGAGCACCTCCCCGCCGGCTTCGCCGAGGACCTGCCGACGATCGCGCAGCCGCTGGACTTCTACGGCATCAACTACTACGAGCCGCAAGGCGTCGCGAAACCCGGTCCGGGCAACCCGCTGCCCTTCGAGCTTCACCCGATCGAGGGTTATCCGATGACGACCAACGACTCGCCGATCGTCCCGCACGCCCTGCGTGAGCTGCTGCTGGACTTCCACCGCCGCTACCGCGAGAAGCTGCCGCCCATCCAGATCACCGAGAACGGCTGCAGCTTCGACGACGAAGTCGCCGAAGACGGCGGTGTGCACGACCCGGAACGCATCGACTTCCTGCACAGTCACCTCGTCGCGCTGCGCGAGGCGATGGACGCCGGCGTCGACGTCCGTGGCTACTTCTGCTGGTCCCTGCTGGACAATTTCGAGTGGTCCAAGGGCTACGCGCCGCGCTTCGGCCTGGTGCACGTCGACTACGAGACCCTGCGGCGGACGCCGAAGGACTCGTTCCACTGGTACCGGAAGCTGGTGCGGAATGAGTGAAACGACCCAGGCGCTCCCCGAAGCGCTCGCCGAGCCCGTCGTGCGGGTGCGGCCCGGCTGGATGAGCCTGCTGTTCTTCGCGAACATCGCGCTGTGGCTGGGGATCTACGCGCCGATCCAGGTCCTGCTGCCGAAGCAGGCCGAGCTGCTCGACCAGGTGAACAAGGAGTTCGTGCTCAGCCTGGTGATGGGTGTCGGCGCGGCCGTGGCGCTGGTCGTCAACCCGGCGGTCGGGCTGCTGTCGGACCGGACGTGCTCGCGGTTCGGCCGCCGCCACCCGTGGACGGTGATCGGCGCGGCCGTCGCCGCCGCCGGGCTGCTGGTGCTGGCGTTCGCCCCCGGCGTCGCGGTGATGGTCACCGGCTGGTGCCTGGTGCAGGCCGGGCTCAACGGGATGCTGGCGACCCTGATGTCCGCGATCGCCGACCGCGTGCCGGTCGGGCAGCGTGCGCACGTCGGCGGGCTGGTCGGGATCGCGCAGATGCTCGGCACGGTGCTGGGCGCGGTCGTGGTGGTCGTCGTGCTCGGCATTGCCGGACTGCCGCTCGCCTACGCCGTCTGCGCGGGGATCGTCGTGATCGGCGCCGCGTTCTTCGTGCTCCGGACCCCGGACGCGCGCCTGCCGGTCGAGTTCCGCCCGTCGTCGAAGGCAGGCGAGGTCGTCCGCAACCTCTGGGTCTCGCCGCGGCGGCACCCGGACTTCGCGTGGGCGTGGTCGTGCCACTTCATGATCAACCTCGGCAACGCGTTCGGGACGCTGTACCTGTGGTTCTTCCTCAAGGACGCGGTGCACTACGCCGACCCGGACGCCGGGCTGCTCATCATGATGGCGCTCTACGGCGTCGCGCTCGTCGCCGGCGCGGTGCTCGCGGGGAACTTCTCCGACAAGTCGGGACGGCGCAAGCCGTACGTCCTGGCGGCGTCCGCGGTGATGGCGGTGGCCGCGCTGCTGCTGGTGTTCTGGCCGAGCTGGCCGGTCGCGCTGACGGCGTCCCCGCTGCTCGGTGTCGGCTTCGGCGCGTACATGGCGGTCGCGCTGGCGATGCTGACGCAGGTGCTGCCGACGGCGCAGGACCGCGCGAAGGACCTGGGTGTCATCAACATCGCGAATTCGCTGCCGCAGGTGGTGGCCCCGCTGGTGACGCCGCTGGTGCTGGCTTACCTGGGCGGTTACTCGGGCCTGTTCGCGGCTTCGGCGGTCGCGACGCTGCTGGCCGCGGTGCTCGTGCTGCGCGTGAAGGCGGTCCGCTGACGAGCGGAGACGTGGAACCGCGGGCCGGTGCCGGTCGGGGGAGGGGAGTGCAACGGCACCGGCCCGCGGAATTCGGGGGCCGCTTGGAAGCGGGTTGCGGCAGGACCAGACCCATGATCCATGGCCGTCTTCGGTGATCAATCTAGCGGGGGATTACCGCCTGGGCTAGGGCTAACGCGGAAATTTTTCGATTAATCGCGGTGGGGACCGGGTGCTGGCCGAGGACTGGTTCGCACTGCTCGGGGGTGCGGGCGAAACAGTCCCCGGCCGACGGCGAGGTCCGGCACGGGTCCGATGGGGCGATCGGAGCGGGGCCGTGCTCGCCGGTCTGGGGGGATCAGGCCGTGACCGGGCGGCGCGGGTTCACCAGCGCGTGGCGGCCGGTGGTCTCCGCCGCCGTCGGGGCGGCCGGGTGGACCTGGACCGGGCTCTTGCGCCGACCGTGCAGGCGGCTCGCCGGGGCCTGCTGCTGCGGGGCCAGCCCGCCTGCCACCAGGTGCTCGTGCGCAACCTGCCAGACCGAGCACGGCGCCTTGCAGCGGTGCCACCGGGTCGAGCAGGTCGGGCAGTCGCCGCGCTCGTCGGGCTCGTGCATCTTGAGCATCGCGCGCCACGCTTCGGTCAGGCGCGGCAGTTCGGACCGCGCGACCGAGACCAATGACTGGGCGTCGGCGCGGTTCGCCAGGTCGGTCAGCATGTCGAGGCGCTCCCAGACCGCGTTGCGGAGCACCTGTCCGAGAACCTGATCCATGTCAGCTCACCGTCACCTTTCCGCCATCTTGGCGGCTTCGTTGAGCGCGGCGCGCAGCTGGCCGAGCTGGCCGGACGTCAGCCGCGCGGTCTCGCCGGGAGGCGAGACCAGTACCACCTGGTTGTCTTCGACGAACACCGTCACCGCACGTTCCCGGCTGATCAGGTCGCCGCACTGCACCCGCCACACCAGCTGGCCGCCTTCGTAGTGGCGGACGCTCGCGGTGCGGGGGTCCACCGCCGGGGCCGGGGCGACGGGGCGGACGGCGGAGACGGGAGAGACCGTCGCGACCGACGGCCGCACGGCGCGGGTGGCCGTGCCGGCATGTCCTCCTGCGAACGAGTCCACGAACTCCACGCCCTTCTCCGCTCTGTCGAAAGTCCTCGAAGATGCCTTCTGCAACATCGTCTTGTCACCACGCTGCGGTTTTCGTAGCTCTCCGTGATCGCTGCCGGTGTCCGGGCGGTGACGGAGATCTGACAACTACAGTGAGGTGAAACCCGGTGCGATAGAAGGTCGAAATGGCGTCATAGCGGTGACCGGACTCGGTTCCACGGTAAGCGGTCAACGGACTTCGCCCGGACCGATCAGGGCGCCAGTCCGGCTGTTCCCACGGTTTCCCAGGTTTGCCTACGCTGTTTCACAGACGCCCGACCGGACAGTGGAGGGGGCGCGATGGACGCCAGTAACGGTGGCAGTGCCGAAGCCCGGCAGAGCCACGCAGTGCCCGCCGACGCCTGGGAACAGGCGGAGATGAGAGCTGCGCTCGCCACCCGCGAGATCAGTGCCGTCTACCGCCTCCTGCGCAAGCACGGTGTCTCGCAGCGCCAGATCGCCGCGATGACCGGCCAGTCCCAGTCCGAGGTGTCGGAGATCCTCAAGGGTCGCCAGGTCATGGCCTACGACGTGCTCACGAGGATCGCCGACGGCCTGGGCGTCCCCCGTGGATACATGGGCCTCGCCTACGACGAGGCCACGCAGATACGGGTCGTCGGCTCCGCCGACGGCCAGCAGGCTGAGGAGGACGAGTCCGTGAAGCGACGGAGGTTCCTCGCGCATGCCGCCCAGGTCACGATGGGGGCGGCGGTGTTCGGTCCGGAATCGGGCACCTGGTCGGCGGGACCGGCGCGGACGCCGGCACCGGGGCGCATCGGCATGACCGACGTGCGCCAGGTGGAGGCCGCCACGCGCGCGCTCCGGGCGCTGGACTACCAGTACGGCGGCGGGTTCTGCCGCGACGCCGTGGTCGCGCAGCTGTCCTGGGGACAGCAGATGCTCGAGGCGCAGGGCACCGACCTCGTCAAGAACCGCCTGTACGTGGCGCTCGCCGACCTCCACTCGCTGGCAGGCTGGACCTCCTTCGACACCGGGCTGATGGACTCCGCCCGCGGCCACTTCGCGAACGCGCTGGACCTGGCCAAGCAGGGCGAGAACCACCCGCTGGTGGCCAACGTGCTCTACCGCATGGGCCGCGTCTACCTGCACCAGGACGCCCCGAACGACGCGCTGAAGCTGTTCCAGCTTGGCCAGATCGCCGCCCAGGAAAGCGGTTCCGAGCTGGCCGTCTCCGTGCTGTGCGCCAACGAGGCCTGGGCCTACGCGATGATGGGCAACGAGGAGCAGGCGGTGAAGCTGCTCGGCCGGAGCAAGGACGAGTTCGAGCGCGCCAACCTGGCCGAAGCCGAGTCGTGGGTGAAGTTCTTCACCGAGACCGACGTCTACGCCATGGTCGGGACCGTCCACACCGTCCTCGCGCAGAAGAACGCCGAGCACACCAAGTACGCCATCCCGGCGCTGACCAGGGCCGTCGAGTCCTACGACGACGACATGGCCCGGTCGAAGGCGTTCATGCTGAGCGCGCTCGCCACCAACCACCTGCTCGACGGCGACCTCGACCACGGCGCCAAGGTCGGCGGCAAGGCCATCGACTGCGCCGAGGGCATCAAGTCCGAGCGGGTCAAGGACCGCATGCGGCCGCTGCAGGAAGAAGCCGAGCGCCGCCGCAACAACGCCGACGCCCGTGACCTCGCCGATCGCCTCCACGCTTTCTACGCCGCCTGACGCCGGGAGCGGCAGGGGCGCCGGAGCCGTCTTGGCCGGCCGGTTCACGTCCGCGAAACTGCGGGGCGTGCTGGCCGAGACTTGCGCGCTTCTCGGCCTGGATCCGACGGGTGCGCGGTTGCTGCGGTTCACGAACAACGCGGTGTATGCGCTGGTCACCGCGCCTTTCGTGATCCGGATCGTCGGCTCGACGCGGCTGCGGCACCGGGTCGGGACGGTCGTGCGCGTGGCCCGGCACTTCGAACGGCACGGCGTCCCCGCCATCCGGCTGCTCGACGGCGTCGAGCAGCCGCTGGAAGTCGGCGGGCACCTGGTGACCGTGTGGCACCAGGTGCCGAGCATCGGCCGCCCGGCGACGGCCGCCGACCTGGCCCGCCTCCTGCGTCAGGTGCACGCCCTGCCTCCGCCGGACGGCCTCGCCGAGTGGGCGCCGTTCGCCGCGGTGCGGGCCAGGGTGTCCGACGCCGAGGAGCTGAGCGACGCCGACCGGGCGTTCCTCCTCGACCGCTGCGCCGAACTCGAAGCCGCCCTGGCCGAGCTGGAGTTTCCGCTGGCCAGGGGCCTGGTGCACGGTGACGCCTACCCCGGCAACGTCATCCCGGGCCCGGACGGGCCGGTGCTCTGCGACTTCGACTCCTCGTGCGTCGGCCCGCCGGAATGGGACCTGACACCGCTGGCCGTCGGCCGTGAGCGGTTCGGCGACCCGCCGGTGGCGTACCGGACGTTCGCCGCCGCCTACGGCTTCGACGTGACGTCTTGGCCCGGTTTCGCCGTGCTCCGCGGTATCCGCGAGCTGAAGCTGACGACCAGCGTGCTGCCCATCCTGCGCAGCAGGCCGCAGGTGCGGCCCGAGCTGTTCCGGCGCCTGGAGGACCTCCGGACCGGCCGGACGGACGCGCGCTGGACGCGTTACCGCTGAGCCCGATCTGTCACTTCGTGTGATCGGCACCACAGTCTGCACGTGCATTCGCCGACTGCAAATGACCGTTCGTCGCTTCCGAAAGGGCACCCGCTCTGGGTAGAAAGTTCGGTCGGACGTATCGCCCCCAATGGATCACGGGTCATCCCAATGCGCAATTTGCAGCTACCCACCGTGTCCGACCTGCGAGGATGAGGTTCAGGACGCGACGACCGGCGCCCGCGTCAGCACGACGGCGAACCCGAAAGCCAGTCCCATCACCGTCAGCTCGAGCGTCGCCCACGCGGCGAGCGCCGTCCGCTGGTGCCGGACGATCCGCGGCATCAGCCGCCAGCGCACGTGGGCGCCGAGCAGCGCGATGAGCCCGGTGCACACCGTCTTCAGGACGAACAGCTGCCCGTACGGCGTCGTGAAGATCCCCGCCCAGAAGCCGAGGGTGGGATTGAGCGAGATCTCGATCAGGCCGTTGAACAGCCCGGTCGCGGCCGACATGACCAGGCAGAGCGTGGCGAGCTTGGAGAACCGGGGCAGCGCGTGCGCCAGCAGCGTCCGGTTCGCCACCAGGAGCACGGCCATCGCGCCGAGGCCGCCGGTCCAGGCGACGGCGCTCATGACGTGCAGCTCCATCGAGATCATCGTGTAGTCGTGGTAGTTCCAGTTCGACGCGTGCCCGGTGACCGGCAGCGGCAGCAGCGCGAACAGGCCGAGCCCGACGCGGACCTCGGCGGGCACCTTCTCGCCGAAGCGCAGTGCCAGCGCGCCGAGCCCGGCGTGCCCGAGGGCGAGCACGGCCACGATGACGAGTGCCTTGCCCGCCCCGACGTCGGCGATGTACCGGCCGATGTCCGACGGCGCGAGCGTCGACGATCCCGGCTTGTACTCCGCGGTCTGCAGGATCAGCGCGACGACCGCGGCGGTGGCCCACACGAGCGCGGCGGCGACGGCGGCCGGGCGGGCCAGCCGCATCACCGGCTCGGTGAGCTTCGGCCGGTCGTAGCCGACGAGCACCGACAGCAGCGCGAGCCCGATGGTCGTGACCGCGGCGAGGTCGAGCAGGACCCGCACGACCGGGATGCCCGCCGAGACCACCGCGCTGGGTTCCACCACGCCGGGGACCGGGGCGGTGGTCATGAGCGCGACGCCGATCAGGGCGCCGAGCAGGCCCGCCGTCACGACGCACAGCAGCGTCGCGTAGCGGGGGTGGACGGTGGTCTCGGCCTGGGTCATCCGTTCTTCTCTTCGATCTTGCCGCCCGAGCGCAGGGCGACGGTCAGCCCGATGGCCAGCAGCACGACGGCGCCGGCGATCCAGACCCAGATCGGCACGCCGGTCGAGGACGACGGCTGCGGTGCCGCCTGCGCCGAGCCGCCCGGCGAGCGGGCCGCGTCGACGGCGGCAGGCGTGCCGGTGCCCGCCGTGGTCAGGGTGAAGGACAGCTCACCGGTGACGGGATGGCCGTCCGCGGACAGCACCCGGTACCCGATTGTGTACTTCCCGGCCGGGCCGAGCGGCCGCAGCGGCGCGCTGATGACGTTGTTCACGACGCTGATCGGTCCCTCGGCCCACTGGCCGCCACCGGGTCCGGTCACCGCGATCTGGTTGACGTCCGCGCCCTGCACGTACTGGTCGAAGGTCAGGCTGATCTTCGCCGGGCCGGTGGCGACGGACGAGCCGTTCGCCGGGTCCGAGGAGATCAGCACGTTGTGCGCCAGCGCCGGGGTGGCCGTGCCGAGCACGGCCACCCCGGTGAGTGCCAGCGCGACGAGCACACCGCGCATTTGGCTGTTGCCTCCCGACTTCGCCGTGGCCTTGCGGGCGCGGATGGTCGCGCCTGCCCCGACGCCGAGCCCGATGGCGCCGACGAGCAGGCCTGCCCCGCCGAGCCAGCGGGCCGTGCCGTCGGACGTCGTCGCGGCGGCTTCGGTGTGCTCACCGGTGGTCGACGCCGTCCCCGCCATGGTGCCGTGCGCGTCGCCGTCCGCGGCCTTCGCGGCCAGCTTCACGACCGGCGCCGGGTGTTCCGGCTCCTCGCCGTTCGCCGGGGTGGGCTGGTTCCAGTCGACGACCTTGCCGTCGCTGTAGGTCTGGTGGGCGGGGAACTCCACCTGGTCCACAGTGGTCGGCAGCGGGCCGAAGCTCACCGCGAACTCCTGGTAGTCGGTCGCGTGGAGCTCGCTGCCCGGCTGCGCGGTCCAGGTCACCGCGGTGACGGCTTCGGTGATCTGCGTGCCGTTGTCCTTGGTGATCGGGGCGGGCAGCTTCGACTTCGTCACCTGGGCGGTCCAGCCGGGAACCGGCTTGGTCCGCACCGAGCCGATGCCGTAGTCGGCCTTGAAGTCGACGGTGACCTTCGTGGTGGTGACGGGGTCCTTCTCCTCGCTGGGCACGCGGAACACGATCGCGGCGTAGCCGCCCTTCGTGGGCTGCGGGCCGTAGACGTTCGCGGTGACGTGCGCGGAGGCGACGCCGGCGCCGAGGAGGCCGGCGACACCGACGGTGGCGGCCAGGAAACCGGCGCGCTTGAAGACGTGCTGGGACATGGGTTCACTCCTGATGAACTCAAGAAGGGGCCGGCGGATATCGGGGGGACCGCCGGTGCGGGGACGAGCTGGGTTCAGGAGCAGACAGGCGGGCCACGCCGCCCGCGGATCCGGCGCAGGTCGACGCCGACGAGGTGACCCGGCGCGTCGACGCGGACCGGGACGAGTGCGGGGGCCACCGGCACCGGCAGCGGGGTGAGCAGCCGCGGCAGGATCGCGCGCAGCACGGCCAGCACCGCGAGCAGCATCGCGTCCGCGCGGGCGAGCAGCAGCGCGGTCAGCACGGTCGCGACCGTGTGCGCGGTGATCATGCCGAGGCCGGTGCGGTCCGGCACCGCATACATGTCGTGGTGGCCGGCGAGGGTGGTGAGCAGCAGGTGCATCACCAGCTGGGCGAGGCCGAGCAGGGCGATCGTGGCGAGTGCCCCGCGGGCCCGGCGGGCGAGCGCGGTCGCCGTCCAGCCGAACAGGCCGGTGAGCAGCAGGGTCATCGCCGGGTCGGGCAGGCCGCCGTCGGCGAGCCGGTGCGCGGTGACGGACAGCGTCGCCGCGCTCACGGCGAGCGACACTCCACGGGCAGCGCCGAGGACGGCGGGTCGCCGTCCCGGAACGCTCATGAGCAGCAGCCTAAGGGACCTGCGTGGCTGTGAGCGTGTGATCTCGTGAAGTGAGCACACGCCGAGTTCACGTCCCAGGTCGGGCCGGGGTTCACCGCGCTGTGGTTGCCGAACGCTGTGGCCTGGGCCACGGTGGGCCGGAGACGGGGGTTTGGGACGGCGGGGTCGTGGGTACTGAGCCGTCGGTCAGGGACTAGCCCGTTCGGGTGAAGGTCGGCACGAAGGGCGGGAGACGGACACGGATGAACCTCTTCGAGTACATCTCGGACCGGGCGAGCAAGCTGTGGCTGGAGGCCTACCTGCACACCAGCATGGTGGTGCAGTGCACGGTCCTCGCGGCGATCCTCGGGGTGCTGATCGGGATCGCGGTCTACCGCAGCCCGGTCGGCTCGGCCGTGGCGACCGCGCTGGCCAGCACGATCCTCACGGTCCCGTCGTTCGCCCTGCTGGGCCTGCTGATCCCGATCTCGGGGCTCGGCCCGACGACGGCCGTCATCGCGCTGGTGCTCTACGGCCTGCTGCCGATCGTCCGCAACACGATCGTCGGGCTCGACGGCGTCGACCCGGCGGTGACCGACGCGGCCCGCGGCATCGGGATGAGCCGCTTCGGCGTGCTCACCCGCGTCGAGCTGCGGCTGGCCTGGCCGGCGATCCTCGCCGGGATGCGGGTCGCGACGCAGATGCTGATGGGCATCGCGGTGATCTCCGCCTACGCGAAGGGCCCCGGCTTCGGCGCCGAGGTCTTCTCCGGGCTCACGAACGCGGGGAGCACGAACTCCCTCAACCAAGCCGTCACGGGCACGGCCGGCGTGGTCATCCTCGCCCTGCTCCTCGACGGCGTCTACGTCCTGATCAAGCGCTTCACCGTATCTAGGGGTGTCCGTGGCTGAGAACGAGGAAGTCTCCGGCGTCGAGATCGAGCTGGAGCACGTGACCAAGCGGTACCCCGGCACCCGCGTGCCCGCCGTCGACGACTTCTCGATGGTCGTGCCCGCCGGCAAGATCGTCGTCTTCGTCGGCCCGTCCGGCTGCGGCAAGACCACGACGATGCGGATGATCAACCGGCTGGTCCAGCCGACGTCCGGCCGGATCACCATCGGCGGCGAGGACGCGCTGAAGCTCGAGGTCGACACCCTGCGCCGCCGGATCGGCTACGCCATCCAGCAGGCCGGGCTGTTCCCGCACTTCACCGTCGCGCAGAACATCGCGGTGGTGCCCGGCCTGCTCGGCTGGGACAAGAAGAAGGTCGCCGACCGGGTCGAGGAGATGATGGAGCTGGTCGGGCTCGACCCGGCCGACTTCCGCGACCGCTACCCGCGTCAGCTCTCCGGCGGGCAGCAGCAGCGCGTAGGCGTCGCGCGGGCACTGGCCGCCGACCCGCCGGTGCTGCTGATGGACGAGCCGTTCGGCGCGGTCGACCCGATCACCCGCGGCAACCTCCAGGACGAGCTGCTGCGCCTGCAGACGGACCTGAAGAAGACGATCGTGTTCGTCACGCACGACTTCGACGAGGCGGTGAAGCTCGGCGACAAGATCGCCGTGCTCGGCAACCAGTCGAAGATCCTGCAGTACGACACCCCCGAAGCGATCCTGGCGAACCCGGCGGACGACACGGTCGCGGGCTTCGTCGGCGCGGGCGCGTCGCTGAAGCAGCTGACCCTGCTGCGTGTCCGGGACGTCGAGCTGCAGCAGGACGCGCTGACCGTGACCGTCGACGAGACACCGGCGTCGGTACGGGAGAAGCTGCAGGCGTCACGCAAGCACTTCGCGCTCGTGCTCGACGCCCGCCGCCGTCCGACGCGCTGGGTGCACGTCCGCGAGCTGACTTCGGCGACTTCGCTGGCCAACCTCGGCAAGCCGCTGCGCGACATCGTCAGCCTGCAGTCGACGCTGCAGGACGCGCTCGAGGCGATGCTCGCCGAGGGTGGTTCGGTGCCGGTCACCGGCCCGCGTGGCGAGTACGCGGGCACCATCCAGCTGGACACCGTGATCGCGACCATCCAGCAGCTGCGCGACGAGCACACCAACGGCGAAGAGGTGCCCGCATGACGGCTGCCGTCGACACCGGGTTCAGCACCGAATCCGGCTCCAAGCGCGCGGAACGCGTCCGGCTGCTGGCCCAGCCCGCGGCGGTGCTGCTGATCGTCGCGGTGACGCTGATCTGGGTGTTCAACAGCGGCCTCAACGCGACCGAGCGGGAGACGCTCAACGCGTCGACGCTGCTCACGGCGTTGTGGGACCACCTGCTGATCACGCTGGTGGTGACCGCGATCGTGGTGCTGGTCGCGGTGCCGCTCGGCGTGCTGGTGACCCGCCCGTGGGCCCGTTTCCTCGCGCCGGTCTTCCTGGCGGTGGCCAACATCGGCCAGGCCGCGCCCGCGCTCGGCGTGCTGGTGCTGTGGTTCATCGTCACCGGCGCGACCGGCGGCCTCTGGGTGGCGGCGCTGCCGCTGGCGTTCTACTCGCTGCTGCCGGTGCTGCGGAACACGATGGTCGGCATCCAGCAGGTCGACCCGGCCCTGATCGACGCGGGCCGCGGCATCGGCATGTCGGCGGGCGCGGTGCTGTGGCGCGTCGAGCTGCCGCTGGCGGTCCCGCTGATCCTGGCCGGCCTGCGCACGTCGCTGGTGCTGGCGGTGGGCACGGCGACGTTCGGCATGTTCGTCAACGCGGGCGGGTTCGGGCTGCTCATCGACACCGGCTACAAGCTGAACCTGACGTCGGTCCTGGTCACCGGCTCGGTGCTGGCGGTCGCGCTGGCACTGCTGGTGGACTGGGCGGGCGCGGTCGCCGAACAGTACTTCGGACCGAAGGGACTGCGATGAAACTCCGGCGACTGCTCGGCGTGGCGCTGCTGGCGGCAACGCTGTCCTCGTGCGGCCTGACGGTCAACCAGGCGGTGCCCTACGACATCCGCCCGGGCTCGATCCAGCCGATCCCGTCCCTGCAGGGGGTGAAGGTGACGGTGGGGTCCAAGGACTTCACCGAGAACATCATCCTGGCGTACATGGCCGAGATGGCCCTGACGGCGGCGGGCGCGGACGTCGTCGACCTGTCCGACATCAAGGGCTCGAACTCGTCGCGGCAGGCACTGCTGTCCGGCCAGACGGACGTGACGTGGGAGTACACGGGCACGGGCTGGATCAACTACCAGGGCAACGAACTCCCGGTCCCGGGCGGCGAAAAGGCCCAGTACGAGGCGACGGCCAAGGCGGACGAGGAGAAGTTCGGCGTCACGTGGCTGAACTACTCGCCGCTGAACGACCAGTACGCGTTCGCGGTGACCGAGGCGTACGGCGCCGCGAACAACCTGAAGACGACGTCCGACCTGGCGGCGTTCCTGAAGCAGAAGCCGGACCAGGCGGTGTTCTGCCTGGAGACGGAGTTCACCAGCCGCCAGGACGGCTTCCCGGCAGCGGTCAAGGCGTACGGCTTCCAGAACCCGACGGTGAAGAACTTCGGCATCGGCACGATCTATTCGGCGGTCGCGAGCGGAACCTGCCCGATCGGCGAGGTCTTCACGACCGACGGCCGCATTTCGGGACTGAACCTGCGAGTCCTGGAGGACGACAAGAAAGCGTTCCCCCAGTACAACGCGGTCCCCACGCTGCGCACGGAGTTCATCAAGGCCCACCCGGAGCTACGCGCCCCCCTGGAGACGGTCGCCGCGGCCATCGACAACGACCAGATGATCGAGCTGTGCAAACAGGTCGACGTCGACGGCAAGGACGCAGGCAAGGTGGCCTACGACTGGATGCTCGAGAAGGGCTTCATCAAGTAGCCGGAACGGCCGGGCAGCAAGGCCGCTGCCCGGCCGGTTGTCAACTCGGCCATCCACAGGCTCGAAGTTGTCCACAGATTTCCGCGGCACCCCTTTTTGCCCCTGCCCGCCGATAGACTGGACCAGGGGACGCCCCCCGGGACAGGGCGGGGGCTGCCCGCGCGAGAGTGTGGCGGCTGGCAGAGGCCGCGCCCAATGTGGCCTTCGGTGCGTTCAACGCCACCAATGCCGCCCTGGGACATCGAGCCTCGTCGCGACGCCTCGGCAGCCCGCAGCCAACCCGGAAACGCACTGCCCGATGGGCACAAGCCGGAACTCCGCCGCGTCCTTGGTCTCCCGGCGACGTGAATGACTCATTCATGTCGTCAGACGACATGAATGAGTCATTCACAACATCCCGTGACCGCCGGGCTTCCCCGCAGGACCCACGAAAACCGCGGCCGCACGTCTTCGGCCCATTGCGAGCGTCGCGAATGAGTCATTGGGGACCTCACACGTCCCGAATGAGTCATTCGCGGCACCGCAGCGGCACCAGCCTCGCGGGACCGGCCGGGTTCAGATGCCCAGCCGGTGCAGCAGCTGGCCCTCCAGCCGTTCCAGCTCGCCCGCCACCGCCCGGTGCGCCGACTTCCGGCGCGCCGCCGGCATCCGCTCGGCCGCCCGGACCGTCGCCGCCAGCTGCTCCAGCGTCCCCAGTGCGTCCCGCGCGAACTCCGTGTCCGCCTTCGACGCCTTCTCCGACTTCTGCAGGTCGCGGCAGCCGTCGGCCAGCCCGGCGATGCGGGCGTGCAGGGCTGCGCCGCGGCCGGTGTACTCGTGCAGCTTGTCGACCGACACGCCCAGCCTGCGTGCCTGGTAGCGGTCGTATGCCTCCCGGGCCGCGCCCGCCGCGCGCACCGCGAGCGGTGCCACCACCGGGATCACGGCCGGGCCGAGCACCTTCGCCACCGCGACCGCGTTCTTCGCCCTCTTAGGGGTGAACCTGGCTTCACCCTCGACCTTGGCCTTGCGCGCCATGGCACCTCCTGCGACGTGTCGGGGTCGAACTTACTGGTCGCCTGGGTGGCGGGCATGTCGGCTCGGCGGTGGGAATCTAGAGTGATCTCCATGAACACCGAGGTGGTCCTCGACGCGGGAGCGGTCAGCCGCTGCCGCCGTCGCGTGCACCTCGAACACGATCCGGCCATGCGCGAGGTCCCGCTCTCGCCGCCGGACCCCACCGCGCAGCAGCGGATCGCCGACGCCACCGCGCACCGCGAGGACATCGCCGGACGGCTGATGGCGGCCAACGGCGGCCACTGGGTCAAGGTCGGCCGCGACCTGCCCGCGCACGAGCGCGTCGAGCAGACCCAGCAGGCGTTCGCCGACGGCGCGGACTACATCTGGGGTGCGCTGCTGCCGGTCGACACCGCCGGGCACCGGCGCGGCGGCATCGACCTGCTCGTCCGCACCGGCCGCGGGTACGTGCCGGTGCTCGTCGTGCGGCACCGCATCACCGACCGCGGGGCCGGCGCCATCGTCACCGAGCTGACCGACCTCGACCCGGCGCACCGCCAGCCCGACGAGGGCCGCAAGGTGCGCTCGCAGCCGCGCGACCAGCTGCGGCTCGTGCACATCCGGCGCATGCTGCAGACGCTCGGGCAGGCCGACGAAAGCCTCACCCTCGGCGGCGTGATCGGCCTCGACGCCGACGTCGTCGTCTGGCACGACCTCGCCGCGGGCACCTGGCCGGGCGGGCGCACCGCGCTCACCGAGTACCAGGTCCGGTTCGCCGACCGGCTCGCCATCGCCACGGCGGCCGCGAACGGCGAGCCGGCGCTGGCCGAGCCGTCGCGGGTGCTGGAGTGCCGCCGCTGCCCGTGGTGGCCGACGTGCGAGGTCGTGCTCACCGAGACGCGGGACGTCAGCCTCGTCGTCCGCGGCGAGGACGCGGTGGAGCTGCGCCGGGCCGGCGTGTCCACTGTGGACAAGCTGGCGGCGCTCGACCCGGCGGGCGAGCCGCCGCCGGTGAACTGGACGGGTGTCACCTTCCCGGACGCCGTCGTGCTCGCCCGCGCGTGGCTGGCCGACCTGACCCTGGTGCGCCGCGTCGACCGCGTCGAGGTGCCGCGCGCCGACGTCGAGGTCGACGTCGACATGGAGAGCTTCGGCGACGCCGGCGCGTACCTCTGGGGCTGCCTGCTGAGCGGCGCCGACATCGGGATCCCGCGGGGCTACCGCGCCTTCGCGACCTGGGACCCGCTGCCGACCGACGACGAGGCCCGGTCGTTCGCCGAGTTCTGGGCGTGGCTCACCGACGTCCGCGAGCGCACCGAAGCGGCCGGGCTGACCTTCCGCGCCTACTGCTACAACGCGCTCGCCGAGAACCGCTGGCTCTTCGGCTCGGTGGAACGCTTCGGCGACTACCCGGGTGTGCCGACGAAGAAGGAGATCCAGTCCTTTGTGGACTCCGACGAGTGGGTCGACCTCTTCCGCAGCGTCACCGACCAGTTCCTGTGCTCCCACGGCAAGGGCCTGAAGGTGATCGCCCCGGTCGCCGGGTTCTCGTGGCGCGATCCCGAGGCGGGCGGCGAGGCGTCGATGCGCTGGTACCGCGACGCCGTGGGCATGGACGGCGAGAAGCCGGACGACGACCAGCGCGAGCGGCTCCTGCGCTACAACGAGGACGACGTCCTCGCCACGCGGGCGCTGCGCGAGTGGATCAGCGCGCGGGCCCAGGACGAGGTCCCGTTCATGTTCGACCTCTGAGAAGTTTCGTCGACTAAGACACTTGCCTCCTGACGCGTCCTGCGTAATACTCGTCTGCGGGTACTCGTAGACGAGGAGTCGGGATGAAGCGGCGGAAGGTCGGCAACATGCTCGGCCTGGCCGTGCTGTCGGCGGTGCTGGAACGGCCCATGCACCCGTACGAGATGGCGGCCGTGCTCAAGCACCGCGGCAAGGACGCCGACATGCCGATCAAGTGGGGCTCGCTCTACACCGTCGTCGGCAACCTGCAGAAACACGGCTTCATCGAGGCCGTCGAGAGCGTCAAGGACGGCGGGCGGCCCGAGCGGACGGTCTACCGGATCACCCCGGCGGGCCGCGAGGAGGTCGAGGACTGGGTCCGCGAGCTGGTCGGCACGGTCGAAGCCGAGCCGCCGCGGTTCCAGTCCGGGCTGTCGCTGATCGGCGTCCTCGGCCCGGACCAGGCGATCAGCCTGCTGCGGCAGCGGCTCGACGCCCTCGTCGACCACCTCGGGAAGCAGCGGGCCACGCTCGGCCAGTTGCGGTCGCTGATGCCGCGGATGTTCCTGGTGGAGGTCGAGTACGCGATTGCGATGGCCGAGGCCGAGGAACGCTGGGTGCGCTCCTTCCTCGGGGAGCTGACCAGCGGCGCCATGCCCGGCATCGAGGCCTGGCGGCACTACCACGAGACCGGCGAACTGCCCGCTGACCTGGGGGAGTTCGTGGAGGAGAAATAGCACGGACCCCGGGAGGTGCTGGCACACCGCCCGGGGTCCTCGACCCCGAACCGAGCACGCCCGGTCACGAGGTGGCACCGCAAGAATAACCGGGTGCGCTCTTCGGTTCGGACCGACCGAAGAGGAGAGATCCATGGAAACGACCCGCAAGCACAAAGTGCCCGAGATGGAGGGTTTCCAGGCCCGCTGGTACGCGAAGAACCGCGGCACCGAGGCTCAGCTCGCGCAGTACCGGCGGCAGGCGGCCGAGGTGACCGCCGGGCTGGCCGTCGGCGCCGAGATCCTGGAGGTGGCGCCCGGTCCCGGCTTCTTCGCCGTGGAGCTGGCCAAGCGCGGCTTCCGCGTCACCGGGCTCGACATCAGCCACACGATGGTGGAGATCGCCCGCGAAGAGGCCCGCAAGGCGGGAGTGGACGCCGACTTCCGGCAGGGGGACGTCACGCACACGCCCTTCGCGGACGAGTCGTTCGACTTCGTGGTCTGCCAGGCCGCGTTCAAGAACTTCCGGCAGCCCGTGGTGGCGCTGAACGAGATGCACCGCGTCCTGCGGCCGGGCGGGTGCGCGGTGATCCACGACCTCAACCACGAGGCCACCGGCGCGGACATCGAGCGGGACGTCGCCGCGATGAACCTCGGCGCGGTGAGCAGCTTCACCGTCCGGCAGACGCTGGGGTGGCTGCGGCGCCGGGCGTTCACCCCGGCGCAGTTCGAGGCGCTGGCCGCGGAAAGCGCGTTCGGCGGCTGCTCGGTCACCACCGACGGCATCGGCCTCGAAGTCCGGCTCACCCGCTGACCGGCCAGGGCGGCACTTTCCCGGGAAAGTGCCGCCCTCGGGGTCAGCGCGGGGCCATCCGCAGCGCGCCGTCCATGCGGACGACCTCGCCGTTCAGGTAGTCGTGCTCGATGAGCGACAGCGCCAGCTGGGCGTACTCGTCCGGGCGCGCGAGGCGCTTCGGGAACGGGACGCCGGCGGCGAGCGACGCGCGGAACTCGTCGCTGACCGTGGCGAGCATCGGCGTGTCGACGATGCCGGGCGCGATGGTCAGCACGCGGATGCCGTGCGAGGCCAGGTCGCGCGCCGCGGGCAGGGTCATGCCGACGACACCGCCCTTGGATGACGAGTAGGCGACCTGCCCGATCTGGCCGTCGAAGGCCGCGATGGACGCGGTGTTGATGATGACGCCGCGGGCGTCGTGGTCGAGCGGCTCGGTCTTCGCGATCGCCTCGGCGGCGATGGTGAGCACATTGAAGGTGCCGACCAGGTTGATCTGGACGACCTTCGCGTACAGCGCGAGGTCGTGGCGGCCCTTCTTGGACAGGATGCGCGCGGACGGCCCGATGCCGGCGCAGTTCACCACGGTCCGCAGCGGCACGCCGGACCCGGCGGCCTGCGCGACGGCCGCCTCGACCTGCTCGACGTCGGTGACGTCGGCCTCGACGTAGGTGACGCCGTCGACCTGCTCGGCCTTCTCGATGGACGACGCCAGGTCCAGCGCGAACACCCGCGCGCCCTGGGCCGCGAGGGCCTTCGCCGTCGCCCCGCCGAGGCCGGACGCGCCGCCGGTGACGAGCGCCGCGGTGCCGTTGATCTGCATCTGTGCGATTCCCTTCGCTGCTCCGATTCGCCCGACCCAGGTTAACGCTCGTTCGCATCGGTGGTTCGTGTCTTCGCTCACCGCTTCCAGGGGCGACTGGTTCCGTTAGCGCGGTGGTCAACTCCGGCTGTCACCTTCAGCGGCATGACACCAGCTCGGATCGTGGTGGTAGGAACCGGATACGTCGGCTTGACCACGGGGGCCTGCCTGGCCAGTCTGGGTCATTACGTCACCTGCGTGGACGTCGACCGCGCCAAGGTCTCCCGCCTGGCCGCGGGCCGCGTCGACATCCTCGAACCCGGCCTTGCCGACCTCGTGCACCGCGGGCTCGCGGCCGGGCGTCTGCAGTTCGTCGTCGGCGCGCGCGACGCCGTCCGCCACGCGCAGGCGGTGTTCCTCTGCGTGCCGACGCCGATGGGGGCGGGCGGCTCCGCGGACCTGCGTGCGGTCGAGGCGGTGACCGCCGAGATCGGCGACGTCCTGCCCGCCGGCTGCGTGCTGGTCACCAAGTCGACCGTGCCGGTCGGCACTTCGCAGCGGATCCGGGAGCTGGTCGGCCGGACCGACGTGCCGGTGGTGTCGAATCCCGAGTTCCTCCGCGAAGGCACCGCGGTCGCGGACTTCCTCGGCCCGGACCGGATCGTCGTCGGCTCCGACGACCTCGCCGCCGCGCGCTGGGTCGGCGAGCTGTACGCCGAGCTGGACGCGCCGGTCGTCGTCGCCGACGCGGCGAGCGCGGAACTGGTCAAGTACGCCGCGAACTGCTATCTCGCGCTGAAGCTGTCCTACGTCAACTCGATCGCCGAGCTGTGCGAACGGCTCGGTGCCGACATCGACCTCGTCGCCGAGGGCATGGGCCACGACCGCCGGATCGGCCGGACGTTCCTCAGTCCCGGCCCCGGCTGGGGTGGTTCCTGCCTGCCGAAGGACACCAGCGCGCTGGTCAAGGTCGCCGAGTCGGTGAACTACGACTTCCGGATGCTGACCTCGGCCATCGACGAGAACATCGCCCAGCGCGACCGGATCGTCGCGAAGATCGCCGGCGCGGTCGGCGGCACACTGGCCGGCGCCCGGATCGGCGTGCTGGGCCTGGCGTTCAAGGCGGGCACCAACGACCTGCGCGACTCGCCCGCGCTCGCCGTCTGCTCGGTGCTGTGCGCGCTGGGCGCCGACCTGACCGCCTACGACCCGGCCGTCGACGGCGCGATCCCCGGGATGACCGTCGTCGACGACGCCTACCAGGTCGCCAAGGACGCCGACGCCGTGGTCGTGCTGACCGAGTGGGCCGAGTTCAAGCACCTGGACTGGGCGGCGATGGCCGAGCTGATGGACGGCATCGACGTCGTCGACACGCGCAACCTGCTCGACCCGCGGGTGATCGTGGCCGCCGGGCTGTCGTGGCAGGGCGTCGGGCGGCCGCGGGCGGCGGCGCGGATCACGGTTTCCTGAGCGGTGGATCTTGGCTAGGCTGGCGGCACGGCATCGCGTGTCGGTCACCGGCTGGGTGAGACATGGAGGTGGCGGGAGTGCCCCGGAGGCATTTCACTCGTGTCGGTTTCCGTTTCCGTTGAACTGAACCATCTGATCGTCCCGTCCCGGAACAACCGGGAATCCGCCGAATTCCTGGCGAACCTGCTCGGCCTCGAAGCCGGGGAGGAATGGGGCCCGTTCATCCCGGTCGAGACCCGCAATGGCGTCCGCCTGGACTTCGCGACCGTCCCTGAAAAGGACCTTCGCCTGCAGCACTACTGCTTCCTGATCCCGGAGGACGACTTCGACGCCGTCTTCGCGCGGCTGGTGGAAACCGGCGTGACCTACCACGCCGATCCGATGGGCAAGCAGGTCGGCGAAATCAACCACAACCACGGCGGCCGTGGCGTGTATTTCCTCGATCCCGGAGGGAACGGGATGGAGATCATCACGCAGCCGTACGAGCCGGAACGGCGGCGTCCGGCCCGCTGGTGACTTCCTTAGCGTTGCGTACTATCGGGGCATGTTCACGACACGGCCGGAGCTGGCAGGCACCTTCGGGATGGTGGCATCGACGCACTGGCTGGCTTCGGCCACCGGGATGGCGGTGCTGGAGGACGGCGGCAACGCGTTCGACGCGGCGGTCGCGGCCGGATTCGTCCTGCAGGTCGCCGAGCCGCACCTGTGCGGCCCGGCGGGCCAGGTGCCCGGCCTCTTCGTGACGGCGGACGACCCGACCCCGCGGGCGCTGGCCGGACAGGGCCCGTCGCCCGCGGGGGCCACGCCCGGGCACTTCGCGTCGCTCGGGCTGGACCTGATCCCGGGCAGCGGCCTGCTCCCGGCGACCGTCCCGGGCGCCTGGGACGCCTGGTTGCTGCTCCTGCGCGACTACGGCACGAAGCCGCTTCGCGAGGTGCTGAAGTACGCGATCGGGTACGCCCGCAACGGCGTCCCGCTGGTGTCGCGCGTCACCGACACGATCAGCGCGGTCTCGCGCCTGTTCACCGAGCACTGGCCGACGTCGGCGGCACTCTGGATGCCGGACGGCAAGCCGGCCTCGGGCCTGCACCGGAACCCCGCGCTGGCCGATACCTGGGAGCGGCTGCTGCGCGAGGCGGAGTCCGTCCCTGGCCGCGAAGCGCAGATCGACGCGGGCCGCCGGGCCTGGTCGCAGGGGTTCGTCGCCGAGGAGATCGAGGCGTTCAGCCGCCGGGCGTTCCGCGACGACTCGGGCCGCGACCACGCGGGCCTGCTGACCGGCGACGACCTGGCGTCGTGGTCGGCGTCGTACGAAGCACCGGCGTTCGCCGACGTCGGTGACTGGCGCCTGGTCAAGCTCGGCGGCTGGACGCAGGGTCCGGCGTTGCTGCAGCAGGCGTTGCTGCTGCACGGCTTCCGCGACGAGCTGTCCTATGTGGACGGAGTGCCGTCGGAACGCACGGTGCACCTGGCGGTCGAGGCGGCGAAGCTGGCGTTCGCGGACCGCGAGGCGTGGTACGGCGACACCGACGTCCCCCTGGACGTACTGCTTTCGCCGTCGTACACCGACGCGCGGCGCGCGTTGATCACCGACACGGCGTCACCCGACCTGCGGCCCGGGGACGCCAGGGGCCCGGCCCGGCTGCCGAAGATCCTGAACTCACTGCAGGGCATCGAAGCCGAAGGCGGCGCGACGGGCGAGCCGACGGTCGGCCCCCAGGGCCAGACCCGCGGCGACACGGTCCACCTGGACGTCGTCGACGCGGCGGGCAACCTGGTGTCGCTGACGCCGTCGGGTGGCTGGCTGCAGTCCAGCCCGGCCATCCCTTCGCTGGGCTTCTGCCTGGACTCCCGCGGCCAGATGTTCTGGCTGGAACAGGGCCTGCCGAACTCCCTGGCCCCGCGCAAGCGCCCGAGGATCACGCTGTCCCCGTCCCTGGCCCTGCGCGACGGAGTCCCGGCACTGGCCTTCGGCACCCCGGGCGGCGACCAGCAGGACCAGTGGCAGCTGTGCTTCTGGCTGGCCCACGTGTACGGCGGGTTGAACCTGCAGGAAGCGATCGATTCGCCCACCTGGCACACGACGGCGTTCCCGAGTTCGTTCTACCCACGCTCGTGGAACCCGCGCGAGCTGGTGGTGGAGTCCCGGCTTGGTGCGTCCACAGTGGACGCCCTCCGCGCCCGCGGCCACGAGGTGGTCGACGCGGGCGCCTGGGCACTGGGCCGCCTGTCGGCAGTCTCCCGCGACGGCGCCCTGCTGCACGCGGCGGCCAACGCACGCGGCATGCAGGGCTACGCGGTGGGCCGTTAGGGCGAAGCCCAGCCCCCGCCCTCGGCGAGCAAGGAACGCACGCCGTGGACGTGGTCGGCGAACCCGGCGAGATCGTTGTGCAGCAAAGCCATCCGCTCGGCATCGAGCGGCGTGGTGTCGTCCTGCCACAGCTCCCGGATCCACCCGGCGGCCGGATGCAGGGAGCGGACCAGCGCTGCCAGCCCGGCTTCGTCCGACCCGCCGGCGGCCAGGTAGCCGTCGAGGACTTCGTCGCAGGCGGCCAGCAGGTCCTGCAGCCCCCGCACGGCCTCACCGGGACTGCCGTCCCAGTCCGGCCGCGGCCACACCGACGAGCCGAGTTCGAGCCACAACCGCCGCCCGGCGGTCAGCTCGTCGTGGTCACGCGGCACCCATTGCCCGGCCATGCCTCCAGTGTGCGCCGTCCGGCGGGGTGACCGGACGTGATGAACGAGTCGTTCACCTCGTCTGACGACAGGAAAGAGTCGTTCATGTCGTGGAGGCGCGGGCTCGCCGGGTCCGGCGGCCGGGCTGCCGACTCAGCTGCCGGACAGGCGCGGCTCAGCTCCGCGGCTTCTCCCACAGCCAGAACTCGATGCCCTGGTTGTCCACGCAGTCCGCGGTGATCCCATACGGATGCCGCTCGACTTCCCCGGCCTGCCCGCCGTTCTCCTGGACCCGCACCAAAGCCGCCTCCAGATCGTCGACCGCGTACATCAGCTTCCAGCCGGTCTGCCGGTCGCCGCCCCACAGGCCGCCTTCGAGGCCCGGTCCCGAAAATCCCCACGCGTCCGGGACCGACCCTGGCGTGAACTGCCAGCCCAGCACCGCGCCGTAGAACGACTTCGCCGCCGTGGCGTCCGGCACCTGGAACGTGAAGTACATGGCTTCGCCGTGCCGGGCCGGGCGGGGGCCCGCCGCCGGGGACGGTGCCTGGGCGACCAGCCAGCGCTGGCCGAACGGGTCGCGGAACGACCCTCCCCGCCCGTACGGCGAGTCGGTCACCGGCCGGATCAGCGTCGCGCCCCGCTCCAGTGCCCGCTCCACCGCACTGTCCGGGTCCGGCACCTCCACCCGCACCGACGCGCCACCCGAGTGCGGTGCCGTGTGGCCGATCTCCGGGTACTCCTCGGCGAGCATCAGCACCGCGTCGCCGATCGCCAGCTCCGCGTGCCCGACGCGGCCGTCGTCCATCAGGATCGGCTCGCCGCGCCGGACCGCGCCGAACACCTCCACGTAGAAGTCGAGTGCCGCGCGGGCGTCGGACACCGCCAGGTACGGCGTCAGCGACCGCAGCTGCGACGTCGCCGGTGCCGGGGAAGTGGTCGTCATGTCGGCTCCGTTCAGGATCAGGCGACGCAGGTCGTCGCGCAGTTCGGCGGCGAAGTCCGGGTCGGGGGCGACCCGCTCGGAGGGACGGCGGAGCGCGTCGAACGGCTCAGGCATCGCGACCCTCCTTCTCCTCGTAGGCACGGCGGAACGCGGCACGGGCCCGCACCAGCAACGCCTCCGTGGCGTGCACGCTCCGCCCCAGGTGGGCCGCCACCTCCGGCACGCCGAGCCCGTCGACGTACCGCAGGGTCAGCGCGGCCCGGTGGTGCGGCCCGAGGCCGTCGAGCACCTGTCTCGCGCGCAGCGCGTCGAGCTGCTCGTCCCACGGGTCCTCGACGTCCGGCTCGCTGTCGTGGACCAGCCGCAACCCCCGCTCCTCGCGCTCCTGGCGTCGCCAGTGGTCGGCGAGCTTGTGGCGGGCGACGCCGATCAGCCAGCCCGTGCTCACCGGCGGGGCGTACTCCTTGCGACAGGCGGCGACCGCGCCGAGGAACGTCTCGGACGTCAGCTCCTCGGCCAGCGTGCGGTCGCCGCAGCGGGACAGCAGGTACCCGTAGACCTCCGGCAGGGCCGTTTCGTACAGCCCGAGCAGCGCGAAGGCCGGGTCCGGTCGTACCCGAGGTTCCGTCACACCCTCATCGTCGTCCGGCGCGCGGGTTTTCCGACGGGTGAATCCGGGATTTCTACGCCCGCGGGTCCGGTAGCCGCCGCCCGGTCACCGCCACGATCGCCGCCAGCACCGCCACCAGGCCGATCACCAGCGCGAACGCGTCGCGGCCGCCCAGCGAGCCGGAAAGCGCCGCGTACAGGCTCCCGAGCGTCGCCACGCCCAGCGCCAGCGACGTCTGCTGGTTCGTCGTCATGACCCCGGAACCGACACCGGCGAGGTCCGTCGGCACGTGCGACAGCACGATCCGGAACAGCGTCGTCATCGCCAGCGCGTTCCCGACGCCGATCGCCACCATCGCCGGGGCCAGGTCGAGGATCGTCACGTGCGGCCACGCCGCCAGGGTCGTGCACAGCAGCGCCACCATGCCCACTGCCGTGATCGCGCCGCCCACCGGGACGACCTTCTGGCCGTAGCGGGTCACCAGGCGGCTGCTCAGCATCGACACCGTGAAGTAGGCGACCGCCAGCGGCGTCAGCGCGCCACCCGCACCCAGCGGGCCGAAGTGCAGGTCGCCCTGCAGCGTCATCGCGAACACGAACATGAACGAGCCGAACGCGCCGAAGAACGGGATCGCCACCGTCAGCCCGCGGCGCACGCTCGGCAGCCGCATCACCGACGGCGGCAGCAGCGGAGTGCCGCCCAGCCGCTCCAGCCGGCGTTCGACGTGCACGAACGCGGCGGCCGCGAACGGCGACACCACCAGCAGCGCGATCGTCCACGCCGGCCAGCCCAGCGCGCGGCCCTCCATCAGCGGCACCAGGAACGACAGCAGCGTCACCGCCAGCAGCACCGTGCCCAGGCGGTCGACGCCCAGCGGGTTGTGCGCGCGGCTTTCCGGCAGCTTGCGGGCCATCACCAGCACCACGAGGCCGATGGGGACGTTCACCAGGAAGATCGGCCGCCAGCCGCTGCCGAACAGGTCGGCCGCCACCAGCCCGCCGCCGAGCAGCTGGCCGACGACGGTCGAGATGCCGCCCGTCGCGCCGTACAGGCCCAGCGCCCGCGAGCGCCGCTCGCCCGACGTCGTCGCCTGGATGATCGAGAGCACCTGCGGCAGCAGCAGGGCCGACGCCGCCCCCTGCGCGGCGCGGGCCACCACCAGCGTGCCCGCCGTCGGGGCGAGACCGCAGGCCAGGGACGTCAGCGTGAACAGCCAGAGGCCGGCGAAGAACAGCCGCCGCCTGCCGAACGAGTCGCCGAGACGGCCGCCGACCACCAGCAGGACGGCGTACGCGATGCCGTAGGCCGCCACCACCAGTTCCAGGGTGGCCGTGGACGCGTGGAGGTCGGCGTCGATCGTCGGCAATGCGACGTTGACGATGAAGAAGTCGATGATCGGCAGTGCTGCCCCCAGCAGCACCGTGACCAGGCCGGCGGGGGTCAGTCCCGGCCGGGCGGGGGCGCCGGTGGTGATCGGCGCGAGTTCGGTCGTGGTCATGGGTACTACGATCGACCCGTTCCGAAACTGGTACCAGTTGCTGCTTATCCAGGTATCAACCACTACCTGGTACCAGTTTCCGATGCGTGTCATCCTGGCACCATGACCACCGCTGTCGAATCCGAGCTCCGCCGCCAGGAGCTGGCGAGGTTCCTCCGCAGCCGTCGCGAGCGCATCACGCCCGAGCAGGTCGGCCTCCCGGTCGCCGGCCGCCGCCGGACGCCGGGGCTGCGCCGCGAAGAGGTCGCGCAGCTCGCGGGCGTCGGGGTCACCTGGTACACGTGGCTCGAACAGGGCCGCGACATCAACGCGTCCGAGCAGGTGCTGCAGGCCATCGCCCGCACGCTGCGGCTCGACCCGCACGAGCACACCCACCTCTTCCGCCTGGCCGGCGCGCCCGAGCCGGAACGGGAGAAGGACTGCCAGGTCATCACGCCCGCCATGGAGCTGATGCTGAAGAAGCTGGAGCCGTACCCGGTCGCGATCCGCAACGCCCGCTGCGACCTGCTCGGCTACAACCGCGGCTACACCTGGCTGATGGGCGACGTCGGCGCCATCCCGTTCGAGGACCGCAACACCCTGGTCCAGTGCCTGCTCAACCCCGAATGGCGCAAGCGGATGCTCGACTGGGAGACGAACATCCCGCGCGTGATCGCCTCCTTCCGCGCGGCGATGGCCGACCACGTCGCGGAGCCGGCGTGGAAACAGCTGGTCAAGCGCCTCAAGGCGGAGTCGCCGCTGTTCGCCGAGCTGTGGCCGCACCACGACGTCAACTCCGAGCCGATCCGCACCAAGCGGTACCTGCACCCGGACGTCGGGCTGCTGCAGTTCAACTTCACCTACCTCTACTACGGCCGCCGCTCGGAGATCACCATGTCGACCTACACCCCGGCCGACGAGGAGACCGCGGCCAAGCTGCCGCTCATGTTCGACTGAGGACGTAGGCCCGGCTGCCGCTCCGGGACGGACGCGGCGTGGCCGTCCGGCCGGTAGTTTCGCGGCATGAGATGGCCGCCGTGGGCGTGGCGCGTGGTGCGCACCGTGGTCGTGCTGGGCTTCGTGCTCGGGGCGACGAGTGCCTCGTCGCGCTGGCAGCCCGGGGCGGCGCCGCTCACCCCCGCCGGGGTCGCGTGGCTGGCCGCGACCGCGCTGACCCTGCTGGCCGTCCACCGCTTCCCGCTGACGCTCTTCCTGGTCACGACGGCGTCCGCGTTCGGCTACTACGCCTCCGGGCTGCCCGGCGGGCCGGTCATCGTGGTCCCGACCATCGCGTTGTTCGTGCTGACCCGGCAACGCGGCCCGCTCTCCGCCGGGATCACCGGCGCCACCGCGCTCGCCGTCCTCTACCTCGTCCGCGTCGTGACGTCGGGGTCGTTCGCGCTGGAGTTCGGCGCCGGTTTCCTGGTCGTCTGGCTGGTCGCGGTGGTCGGGATCGGCACCGCCGTCCGGTACCAGCTCGACGCGCTCGCCGCCCGCCGCGAGCAGGCCGACGAGCACCGCCACCGGCTCGCCGAGCAGGAACGGCTGCGCATCGCCCGCGAGGTCCACGACGTCGTCGCGCACAGCCTCGCCATGATCAACGTCCAGGCGGGCGTGGCCGCGCACGTCGCCGACCGGCGGCCCGAGCAGGCGAAGGAAGCGCTGCTGAACATCAAGGCGGCCAGCGCGTCCGCGCTCAAGGACCTGCGTGCGACGCTGGCCGTGCTGCGCTCCGGCGAGGACAAGGCACCCGCGCCGAGCCTCACCCAGGCGGGGGAACTGCTCGCGCACGCCCGCGACGCCGGGCTCACGGTCGACGTCGGCGGGGAAGCCGGCGACCTGCCCGCCCCGGTGGACGCCGCCGCCTACCGGATCCTGCAGGAGTCGCTGACCAACGTCGTCCGGCACGCCGACCGCGCCGACCACGTCGACGTCCGGTTCGACCGGCGGCCGGGGGCCTTCACGCTCCGGGTGCGCGACAACGGCCGCGGCACCACCCGGCCGTCACCGGGCCACGGCCTGCGCGGCATGGCCGAACGCGCCACGGCACTCGGCGGGCGGTGCACCGCCGGTCCGGTCGACGGCGGGTTCGAAGTCTGCGTCGAGCTACCGATCGAGGGGGAAGCATGATCCGCGTCCTGCTGGCCGACGACCAGGTCCTGGTCCGCGCCGGATTCCGCGTGCTGCTGGAGACCGAGGACGGCTTCGAGGTCGTCGGCGAGGCGGGCGACGGCGAGCAGGCCGTCGCGCTGGCGATCGAGCACCGGCCCGACATCGTCGTGATGGACGTCCGGATGCCGGGCGTCGACGGCCTCGAAGCCACCCGCCGGATCACCGCGAACCCCGAGCTGGCGGGCACGAAGGTGCTGGTACTGACGACGTTCGACGTCGACGAGTACGTCTACGAAGCCCTGCGCGCGGGCGCGAGCGGCTTCCTGCTGAAGGACACCGAGCCGGTGGAGCTGCTGCGCGCGCTGCGGGTCGTCGCGAGCGGCGAGGCCCTGCTGGCGCCCACGGTGACCCGGCGGCTGATCCAGGAGTTCGTCGGCCGCCCGGAGAACCGGCGCATCGACACCGCCGCGGTCCGCGAGATCACCGACCGCGAGCGCGAGGTACTCGGCCTGGTGGCCGGCGGCCTGTCCAACGACGAAATAGCGGCCCACCTGGTGATCTCGACGGCGACGGCCCGCACCCACGTCAGCCGCATCATGACGAAGATCGGCGCCCGCGACCGAGCCCAGCTGGTGGTGCTGGCCTACGAGTCGGGGCTGGTCACCCCACGCCGCCCCGCCTGACCCGCCGCACCACACGCACGGCCCGCACCAGGAACACGACGGCGAGGACACCGACCAGGCAGATCCAGACCACGGCGCCTCCTCTCCCGGCCGATGCTCTGCCCAGAAGGCGCCCGACCGTGGGAGGGGGTTCACCGACACGGCGGAAGTCACACCTTTCGGGTTACGCGGAACCCCGGAGATCCGACCCTCCACAAAGGCCGGTTTCTCCGCTACGTTGCGGGTCAACCACAAACCGCAACCTCGCTGGTCGGCCCTCCGTGCCAGACTGATGCCTCGAACGGTGGATGGGGGTCAAGATGAGCTGGCAGGAAGATCTGCGCCGACTCGACGCGGACCTGGCGGCCGGGCGGATCGAACCGGCGGCCCACCGCAAGCAGCGCGACGAACTCCTTGCCGCCGCTTCCGGCTCGACGGTGCCGTCGCCCGTGCCCTCGCCGCTGCGCCGCCCGGACAACCGGTCCTGGCAGAGCACCAACCCCGCCCACGACCGGCCCGCCGAACCGGTTCCGGCCCCCGCCGTGCCGCCGCAGCCGGTGGCCAAGGCGCCGACCCCGCAGGAACGGCCGTGGATGCGCGGGCCGCACGTGCCGAGGACGAGCAGCATTCCCGAGCTGCCCGACCACATGACCACCGCGCCGAGCCCGGCCGACATCGTCCCGACGCGCTACCTGCGCGTCGAGGGGACGAACCTGCAGCACACCACGCCCAGCCGGTTCCCGCCCGTCGGCGGCGGGCCGGGGACGGCCGAGGCGCCGCCGTTCGGCGAGCCGGAAGGCAGCGGGCGGCACCGGTGGCAGACCTCCCCGCCCGCCGGGGACGGGTCGCGCCGCGGCCTGCCCGCCTGGCTCGTCGTCACCCTCGGCGTCGTGCTGGTGGCCGGCCTGGTCGCCGGGGGCATCCTCTGGTTCGGCGGCAAGGACGACGACCAGTCCGGCGTCGCCGTGCCGCCGCCGTCGCCCAGCGTGCCGTCGGCGACGAACGGCGTCGCCGACCCGTCGCTGACGCTCGAGCAGCGCCTGCCCACGTTGCCCGGCAAGGCAAATCCCGCCAACGCGACGATGACGGTCGAAAAGGCCCTCGAAGCCAAGGTGATCACCGAAGCCGACGCGCAGCAGATCCGGGCGAGCAACGCCAAGGAGGTCATCTTCCGCGCGTCGTCCGACCCCGGGAAGGCCAGCGACGGAAACCTGCTGATGGTCATCCCGACCCTGTCGGTCTTCGACGCCAAGCACCTCGTGACCGGCCTGCGGCAGAACCTCTCCGGGGCGCAGCTGGCGGCGACCCGGCTCGGCCCGACCGACGACGACCTGATGTACACCCAGCGCGGGTCCGACAGCTGGGTCGGGATCCTCTGGTACTCCTCCGGCGCGGTGGCCGTCGGCATCGGGGTTTCGCAGGCGGGCACTGCCGACTCGGGGGCGCTGCGGTCGCGCCTGGAGGCGATCCGCGCGTCGGTGACGGCGGTCCTGCCGCCCGGCTGAGGCAACGCCCTCGAACGCCGGGTCACAAAACGACCCGCGGGGTGGTCGGACCACTTCGAAGTGCACAATATGCGTGTCGTTGAACAGGCCAAGTGTGTCGGCCGGCCGGCGGTCGGCCGATCGGACCGGAATAAGGGGGCTCCTGGTGTCCTGGCAGGAGGAGCTGCGGCGACTGGACGAGGAGCTCGCGGCAGGCCAGCTGTCCGCCGACGAATACCGGGCGCGCCGTGACCAGGTGCTTTCCTCGGCCGTGGGCGTGCAGGACCAGCAACCGCAGCAGCCGGCTTCGAACGCCGACGCGACGCAGGTGATCGCCCCGGTGAGCCCGCCGGGCGGGACACCCCAGCCGACGCCGCAGCCGGGCGACGCCGAGCGCACGCAGGCCGTTTCCTGGCAGGCCCAGCAGGGCCGCCCCGGCGACCCCAACGCCACCGCGTACGTGCCGCCCGTGCAGGCGCAGCCGTTCTCGCCGCCGGGCGGCTTCGCGCCGCCGCAGCCGGGTGCCGACGACAACCCCGAGCGCACCCAGGTCGTCCGCAACACGGGCGACTTCCAGCCCAACTACCAGGGTTATTCGCAGCAGCCGCCCGCGCAGCCGGGCTGGAACCAGGTGCCGCCGGCGGCCGCCGCGCCGCCGTGGGGTGCCGACGACACCGGGTCGGCGCACAACCCGAACGACCTGAGCTGGATGCGCCAGGGCCCGGAGTCCTACTTCGAGACCAAGAGCGGCTCCGGCAAGAAGAAGGTGCTCAGCATCGTCGCGGCCGTCGTGGTCGTGCTGCTCGCCGGCTTCGCCATCTGGTGGTTCGGCCTGCGCGGCGACTCGACGCAGACCGCGGGCCCGACGAACGCCCCGACGTCGGCGGCGCCGAGCACCACCCCGCCGCCGCCGAGCGTCGCGCCCACCCGGGTGCCGCCGATGCCCGGCAAGGCGAGCGACAAGAACGGCACGATGAGCGTCGACGACGCCGTGCAGAAGGAGTTCCTCAACGCGGCCGAGGCCAGCTCGATCAAGGCCGCCGGCTCCGCGTACGTCACGTGCCAGGCGTCCAGCAACACGCCGTTCGACTACACGGTGCTGCTGGTGAACACCAAGAGCGTCGCGGACGCCAACCGGCTGGCGCAGACGCTGCAGCGGCCCGCGGCCAGCACCGGCCTGCAGACGGTCAGCGACCACGCCGGGCTGCCGCAGTCGGTCGCGGTCTTCAAGGCCGTCCTGCCGGACCACACGACCTACCGTGCCGTGTACGTCTCGGGTGCCGCGGTGATCCGGGTGGACGTCAACCAGGCGCCCGCCACCGACACGGCGGTGACGAAGGAGTTCCAGGGCGTCATGAAGGCGATGCTGGAGAACGTTCCGAACTCGTGACCGGTGTCCAGGTGACCACGCCGCTGCGGGCCGGTGCCGAGCCGGACGAGTACGGCTGCACCGTGCTGTCCACCGGCGTCTCGGACTACTCCGACGGGGCCGAGGACCTGGTCACCGCCCTGCTGGAGAACGCGCAGGACCGCAGTTCGCTCAGCGACGAGCTGACGCTGGCGGCGCGGACCTGGCCGGAGCGCTACCACCTCGACCACGGCCGCGCGAACGTGCTGCGGGCGCTGGACCTGCCCGCCGACGCCGTGGTGCTGGAGATCGGCTGCGGGACCGGCGCGGTGACCGGCTACCTGGCGGAGCGCTGCCGGTCGGTGGACGCCGTCGAGCCGGTGGCGAGCCGGGCACGCGGCGCGCGGGCCCGGACCCGGGACTTCGGCGACGTCGAGGTCTTCGTCGGCGGGATCGAGGACGTCCCCGCGGCCGAGGCGTACGACGTCGTGGTGGTCATCGGCGTGCTCGAATACGTCGGCGGGGGCAGCAACGACGACGCCGTCTACACCGATTTCCTGCGCGCGGCGCACGCCCGGCTGCGGCCGGGCGGGACGCTGGTGCTCGCGATCGAGAACCAGCTGGGCGTCAAGTACCTCTGCGGGGCGGCCGAGGACCACACGGGCATCCCGTGGGACGGCGTGGCAGGCTACCCGGCCGGCGGGGTGGCGCGGACGTTCTCCCGCGCGCGGCTCACCGGTCTCGTCGAGCGGGCGGGGTTCACCGGGACGGCCGTGCTCGGTGCCTTCCCGGACTACAAGCTGACGCGGGCCGTGCTCACCGACGAACTGCTCGCCGCGAACCCGCGGCTGGCCAAGCGGCTGCCGGGGTTCCCGAGTCCCGACTGGGCGGGCGGCGGCGAGCGGGTCGTGGCCGAGGAGCGCGTCTGGGCCGAGCTGGTCGACGCCGGACTGGCCGCCCAGCACGGCAATTCGTTACTGCTGCTGGCCGGAAAGGACAGTGCGCCGAAGCTCTGGCCGCCGGACACGCTGGCCGCGTTCTTCAGCACCGACCGGGCGGCCGACTTCTGCACGCGATCGGTCGTCGAGCGCAGCGGTGCCGGCCTGCGGGTCCGCCGGACGCCGCTGGCCACGCACCCGGCTGCGGCGCACGGGGTGCGCATCGTGTCCACAGTGGACGAAGTGGTCGACGCCCCGACCGTGCTCGACGTCGTGCGCGACGAACCGGCCCGGCGGACGGAACTGCTCGGCCGCTGGCGGGAGTTCCTGCTGTCGCAAGCGGGTGAACTGGGTCCGCGGCTGTGGGACCTGACCCCGCAGAACCTGCTCGTGACCCCGGCCGGGCTCGTCCCGATCGACCTCGAATGGTCGGTCGACGGCTGCTCGGCGGACGACGTCCTGGCCCGCGGAATCCTGATCACGGCCGACGAACTGGCCCGCGGCGGGCACGGCGACGGAGACACCGTCGGCGACGTCGTGCGCGACCTCTGCGCGCGTCTCGGCCTGGCCGAGGCGGCAGTGCTGGGTGTCGTGCCGTCGGAGGCGCGGTTCCAGGCCGTCCGCCAGGCGGGCCGGTGCGATCCCGCATACCTGGCCGAGCGGACCGCGGAACTGACCAGGGCCTGGACGGTCCGGCTCGCCGAACCGTCCGGCCGCTGAGCCTCAGGCGCGCATCGACTCCGGCAGCATCCGCCGCATCGCCCGCCGCGTCGGCTCTTCGAAGAAGCGGTGCAGGACGTGCGCGATGCCGATGGTCAGCGCGAGGAAGCCGAGCACGATCAGCCGGTACTCCCAGCTCGTCGGCATGTCCGTGAGCTTGAGCTTGGTCTGGATGACGTGCCGCATCACGTCGATCACCAGCCAGTGGACCAGGTAGAGCGCGAACGACACCTTGCCGCCCCAGATGAGCAGCCGGGTGCGCAGCAGCCACGCCGACGGCTCACGGGTGCTGATCGCCAGCCCGCCGATCAGCAGCAGGAACAGCGGCACCACGACTACCGTCTCGGCCGAGCCCCACATGATGTGGCCGTTGATCCGCCAGTCCAGGTTCATGTTGAAGCGGCGGAACGGGTCGAAGTGGTGCACGAGGAAGATCACCGCGACGATCACCACGAACACGACGGTCGGCCGCAGGAACCACGGCAGCCGCGCGGACCGGCCGTACCGCAGCACGATCAGCGCGGTGAACGCGCCGCCGAAGAACTCGGTGAGCACGCGCAGCGGGATCATCCCGGGCACCAGCGCGTTGTGGAACAGCAGCAGGTCGCTGCCGTCCTCCATGGTGAGGCCGATCGCGACGATCGGGAACACCGACACCAGGGCGCACAGCACGAGCGAGCGGACGCGCACGGTCTTGAGCATCTTGGCCAGCACCGCCACGGCGACGCTGAACACCAGGTACGCCAGCCATTCCGCGCTCAGCGACCAGTCGATCGGGTTCCACTGGTCCGGTTCGATGAACCAGCCCTGGATGAGCAGCACGTGCTCGAGGAACCGCGCGGGACTGGCGGCCGCCTGGAGGCTAGCGTCGTTGTTCGCCTGCAGCGAGTACGCGCGGTAGAGCGCCCAGCCGAGCAGGACGAGGAACATCACCGGCCAGATCCGGCTCAGCCGCAGCCAGAGGAAGCCGAGTGCCTTGCGCGGGGTCCACGGCTCGGACATCCGGTCGAGGTGGGTGTAGGTCATGATGAACCCGCTGAGGACGAAGAACAGGTCCACGCCGAGGTACCCGGCGTCGAACAGCGGGGCCAGCCTGCCCAGGAACGGGAACGACGAGACCAGCTCGGGGCGGAAGTGGAAGGCCAGCACCCACAGCGCCGCCAGTGCGCGGACCCCGGTCAGCTGCGGGATGAACGCGGGCAGCGGGCCGCGGTCGTCCTTCGCGGCGGGCTTCGCCGGTTCCTCGGGCCGTCCGGGCAGCTCGCCGGTGAATGCCGGCAGCACGTCCGTCGTCTCGGTTCTGTCCATGTCCTACCGTTTCGCGTTCGTCGCGGCCCAGGCGCGCTGGGGATCGAGGTCGACCGGCCGGGCCGGCGGATCGGGCACCACCCGGGACAGCAGGATCTGCTGCACGAGCGCCGTGCGTTCGTCCCGGGCGGCGACTTCCCGCCACACCCCGTGGTGTTCCAGTCCCTCCAGCCACGGGTCGTCCGGCCAGCCGCCGATCCGCTCGAGCACGGTCCGCCGCACCAGGTAGCCGCTGCCGAGGTAGGGCAGCCGGGCCAGCCGCCGCGATTCCGGCGGAAGCGCGCCGACCAGGCCGGCGGCCGGGTCCGCGACCGGGCAGTGGGCCAGGTCCGCGCCCCCGCGCACCGCGGCCAGCAGGCGGGCCACCAGGTGCGGTGAGCATCGCATACCCGCGTCCAGTACCAGCAGCAGGTCGGCGCGCGACTCGGCCAGCAGCCGGTTGTACGCGTAGCCCGCGCCACGGGCGAGCGGGTGGTGGAGCAGGTCGTAGGGCTTCGGCCCGGCGGGTTCGGCGGTGCCGTCCTGGCAGACGAGGACCCGCGATGGCACCGCGGTGCCGCGCGCCAGGTCGTCGACCAGCGCGGTGACGCCGGGATCGCCCGCCCGCCGCACGATCAGCACGTCGAGATCGGGCACGCGCTCGGGGGCGCTCGGCGCGAGCGGCAGGGCCGCCGGCGTGCAGACGACGTCTTCGGTGCGCCGCGCGGCTTCGGTCCGCTCCACGGTGAGCCGGGCCGCGAGCCGGCGGTCCGGTCCGGGATCGGCGCCGAGTGACGCTTCGCCGCGGAACCGGGGATCCCAGCTCGGGGTGTCGACGGCCAGCGGCGTCTCGGCCGGGCGGGCCACCGCCGGTGCCGGGCGCACCGGCCGGTCCGACCGGGCCGGGGCCGGGTGCCGTTCCGCCAGGTCCGCCGCCAGTTCCAGCAGCTGACGGGCCGACGGGCCCATGTCGAGTTCCTCGCGGACGTAGCGGTAGGCCTCGGTGCGGATCGAGCGCTCCAGCTCGCCGTCACGCAGCAGCGCCGCGGTGGCCGCGCCGACGACGGTCTCCCTGGCCACCACCAGGTGCCGTCCGGCGGTGAACGGCGCCAGGTCGCGGCTGGGTTCGGTGACCACGACGCAGCCGTTGCAGGCGGCCTCCAGCACGCGCACCCACTCCAGTGCCTTCGACGACTCCCGGTGCAGGTTCAGCAGCACCCGGCTGCGCGCGAGGTGCGCGTGCTTCGCCCGGTTCATGAGGAAGTCCGGCCGCGGCTTGACCATCGGCTCGTGCGGCGGGGTCAGCAGCCGCACGTCGAGCCCGTCCAGGTCGCGTGCGGCGCGGGCGAGCAGCGCCGAGCGCCGGTGCTCGGCCGTCCCCAGGTAGGTGACGTCGATGTCGCGGACGCTGTCCGGGTCGCCGCCCCACTGGTCCCACAGCGGCGTGTAGCCGAGCTGGAACCGCCGGACGTCGTGCCCGCGGCGCACCAGTTCGCCGGTCGAGTCGGCGTTGATGTCCATCGCGCCGCCGAACTGCGGCAGCAGGCTCGCGCTGGTGTCGAAGGTCCGCGTGCCGGGGTGCTCGACGCAGAACGCGATCGTCCGCCGCAGCTGGTCCGGCCGCGGCCGCTGCGCCTCGGGCAGCACCACCAGGTACTCGTGCGGGACGACGACGAAAACCGTGTCGTCGTCGTCCTCGGGCAGCGGCCCGAGGTGGGTCTCGGCCCGCCCGCCCGCCGACCGCACGGCGTCGGCGACGACCTCGAACAGCTCCTCCATGAACGCGCTGCCGCCCGGCGCGGACGCCAGCACGAGTCGGGGATCGGCCACCGTCAGAGGGTCTTCCGGCGCACGGTGCGCAGCGGCGCGGTGACCCGCCAGCTGAGGGTCTGGCGGTGGGCTTCGAGCTCCTGGGTCAGCTCGGCGACGCGGCGGCGCAGCTGCTCGGCTTCCCGCTCGTCGTGCTGCACCGCCTCGGGCAGGTCGGCGCCGTGCAGGGCCAGCTCGGCCTGCAGCAGGTCCATCCGCAGCTGGTCGCGCTCGGTCCGGGTCCGCTCCAGCTCCTGCCGGGCGAGGTCGCGGTCGCGGCGCAGGGCGTCCAGCTCGACGCGGGCCTCGGAGCTCTCGTCGACCTGACGGCGCAGGTCGTCGGCCGCGCGGGCCTCCTCGGCGAGCCGTTCCTGCACGCGCAGGGCTTCCCGCAGGTCCGCGTCGGCGCCGCGGAGCCTGCCGAGCAGGCGTTCGCGCTCGGCCATCAGCACCGAGCGCTCCGCCCGCAGCTGCAGCAGCTCGGCACGGACGGACGCGGGCACGGCGTACTCGACGGGCTCGTCGTCGCGCGGAGCCGGGGTGTTCGGGCCTTCTTCGGAGCTCATGCGTGCCGTTCCTCGGTACCGGTGCCTCGGGCGAGGCCTTTCAGGATGGTGGAGAACTCCTGGCCGTAATGGGCGGAGTCCAGGAAGGAGCCGATGCCGGCCAGCGCGCGCTCGGCGATCCGCTCGCGGTCGGCGGGCGAGGTGTCCAGCGCCCGCAGCAGGCCGACGGTGAGCGCGTTGAGGTCGTTCGGCACGAAGAGCCAGCCGCTCTCGCCGTCGGTGACGATCTCGCGGGTGCCGAACACGTCCGCGGCGACCACCGGGACGCGGAACGCCATGGCCTCCAGGATCGAGCGCGGCAGCGACTCGATGTCCGAGCTGTTGACGAACAGGTCCGCCGCCCGCAGCCACGGCAGCGGATCGCGGACGATCGGCACCAGGCTGACCGAGCCGCCCAGCCCGGCCGCCTCGACGTAGTCCCGCAGCGCCTCGCAGTACGGCGATTCGTGGGTGCCGACGATCACCAGGTGCGCGTCCGGGTGGGTGGTCCGGACCTGCTCGAAGGCCAGCAGCAGCGGGGCGTGGCCCTTGCGCGGTTCGCTCACCCCGACGTTGAGCAGCACCGTCGCCCGCTCGGGCAGGCCCAGCTCGCGGCGGACGTCTTCCTTCGCCGTGTACAGCGCCTGCTTGGCAGGCGCGAGGTCGATGCCGTACCGGACGGTGATGCAGCGGCGCGGCCGCGACCACGGCAGGAACATCTCGCGCGTGGCGTCGGCGACGAACAGCAGCGCGTCGGCGTCGGACAGGCAGTGTTCCCAGCGCTCGCGGACCAGCGGGTCGAGCGCGTCCATGCCCCAGTTGAGGTAGGCGAAGTCCTCCAGGCTGAAGCTCTCGTGGATGACCCACGCCACGGGCAGGCCCGCGCGCATCGCCGCGTCGACCCCGGCGAACATGCCGAGCGTGTTGACCAGCACGACCCCGGCGCCGGTCGCGGTGGCCAGCATGGCCAGCTCGCCGACGTACGCGGTGTAGGTGACCGCGTCCTGGACGCGGTGGTGCCCGGTGACGTGCACGGTGACGCCCAGCTCTTCCAGCTCGGCGCGCAGCGGACCGTCCTCGGGCGAGACGAGCGTGACCTTGTGCTCGTGCGGGCCCGCCAGGTGGCGCAGCAGCTCACTGAGCCAGAACTGGCCGCCGCCGACCCGCAGGCTGTGCGTGACGACCAGGACGTGGTCGGTGTCGACGGCCGCCTTGACCCGGCCGAGCAGCTCTTCGGTGAACGCCGCCGAGCGCTGCACGGTTTCGGCGTCGCGCCGGCTGACCGGGCGCCGCCGCAGCGTCGCGTACCGGGTCGGGGAGGTCCATTCGCGGCCGTCGCGGGTCCAGGCGTGCACCCGGAAGGCCACCTTGCGGCTCTCGCCGGGGGCCTGCGGCAGGGCGACGCGGGCTTCGTAGCCGCTCAGCCCCGCCTGCCGGACCTGGCCGGGCAGGGCGCTGGTGACGTCCGGCCGGGGCAGCATGAGCCGCGCGCGCTGCCGCGGGGCGCCTTCGACGTCGACCTCGACGCGGCTGGGCAGCTTGCCGTCGAGCAGCAGCCAGCCCGAGACGACCATGAGGTCACCGGCGATCTCGGCGTCGGCTGCCGGGAAGTCGATCTCACCCAGCGGCGCGGGCTCGCGGTGGCTGCTCTCCGGCCAGACGCTCGTGCGGGCGAGCTCGGTGCCGTCGGGTGCGGTGACGGTCGTTTCCGCGCCGACCGGCTGGGCGGCCTCGGCCTCCGCGCGCCACGCCCAGACCGGCCAGTCCGCCGGGACCCCCGGCACGGCCGCGGTGCCGCGTTCCCAGTGCACCCGCGCGACCTGCCCGCCGATCCGGATGGTGCTGCCGTCCGGGCCGGCAGGCGAGACCAGCCAGCCGCCGACCGAAATCCGGCCGCCGGTCACCGAGGCACCGGCGGCGTCCACGCCGGCGAGCCACGGCAGCTCCCGCTCGATCATCTTGTTCCTTCGTCCGTGCGCGGTGGCGCGCTCATCGCCGGGGATGGTTCACGAGCTGCTCGCTCAGCGTCCTGACCACGGCCGGGGCCAGAATAGGGCTTTGCCCGCCGATGAGGTTGCGTTCGGCGATTTCGATCACGACGACGTCGCTGTCGACGAGTTTCGCCGCGGCCGCGCCCGGGTCGTTCTGGACGTAGTCGGAGTGCATGATCGTCATGTCGTTGAACGCGGCGGCGAGGTACATGTTGGCGAAGCCGGTGAAGGAGTCGCCGATCATCGCGACCTTGTCGGGGACGGTGCCCGTGGTCGGCTCGCTGCGCAGCTCGATCGGGGTCAGGTTCGGCTGGCCGAAGAAGGTGCGGGTGCGGTCGGCGCCGCCGTCCGGGGCGAGGGACTCCAGCTCGGCGGGTTCGGTGCCGGTGCGGCCGATCAGCGGCGGCAGGTCGGTCTGCTTGTCGAACGTCTCCTTGGGCGCGGTCCGCCAGGTGCTCGTCACGCCGGGCCGGAGGTTCTCGGCCAGGGTCCGGACCATGGTCAGCCCGCCGTGGAACTGCCAGTGGGTGTCCTGCTTGAAGTAGATCGGCGCGCCCCGCCGCTGCGACTCGGCGAGCAGGGGCTGCCGCAGGTCGAGGTAGCCGACCTCGGTGTCCAGCCGGTGCCACATCGTCCGGGCCGCCACCGGCGCGCAGTCCTTGCCGGCGTACTGGCCGGGCAGGAACTGCGGGAAGATGTCCGACTTGTCCGGCGGCACGATGAGCACGAGCCGCCGTCCCGACGCCTCGACGGCCCGGCGCAGCCCGATCAGCTCGTCGATCACGGACGCGGTCGGGATGATCGGGTTGCACTTGGCGTACATGTCGTTGCCCAGGTACAGCCAGCCGTCGCGGCCCTCGACCACCGGTGGGTAGTTGCTGTTGGTCTGGCCCTGGGTCGGCCCGGTCTCCGGCCGGGAGGGCGGCTGGTTCGCGACCGGGCCGACACCCGGCTGGCCGGCCTGCGCGCCGAGCGCGGGCGGCTCGCCGAAGACCGAGCGGCTGATCGCGTCCTCCGCCTGCACGGCGGCTTGGCGGCCGGGCAGCCAGTCGGTGGCCCACGCGCTGAGCCCGCCGAAGAACCCCCAGCCGTCGGACAGGCTCGGGAAGTCGTGCAGCTTGTGGTTCTCGAACGCCTCCGGGCGGCCGAACACCCCGAGCGACACCATCGGGGACAGGAAGAACACGATCGCGCAGATCAGCGCCACCTGCTGCCGCCCGTGGCGGGGCCGGTACATCGAGTGGTCCTTGGGCAGCCAGGCCTCGTGGACCGTGAGGGGCCGGACCCGCTTGCCCGGCTTTCCGCCGTCCAGGTGCACCGACACGCTCCCACCATAGACGGGACCGGGCGGGCAGCGGTTTTCCACCCGCCGTCACCCGTCGAGCGGCCGAAAACTGTCGTACATATGTTCTAAAATTGGCGTTGTCCAGGGGAGATGCCGCCCGCACCCGCGGGGGGCGTGATGGAGGAAGGCAGGGCCATGGCCTACATCACCCTGTCCACGTTCGTGGGCTACAGCGCCAGTTCCGGGCCGTCGCGGTCGTCGTTCGTGCGGCGGCAGCGCCGTCAGTACGAGGATCCGGCGCGGGCGGCGTTCAACTACTACCGGCGGGCGGCCAACGCCGTGCGGTCCGGCCGGGCGGCGAACCAGGACGAGGTCGCCCTGCGCGCCCTCGTCAACGCCGCCGACGAGCGGACGAAACCGCACTACGCGGCGATTGCCGAGGGCTGGCTGCGGTACCTCGGCCGTCGGCAGCCGCGGCTGGTCGAGGTCGGGCGGGGCCGGTGCCGGATCGGGGAGCTGGAGATCGGCGTCAGCCCGCAGATCGGGCTGCGCAAGAGCGACGGCCGCCGCTACGCGACCTGGCTCTACTTCAAGGAGGAGCCGCTGGCGAAGGACTCGGCGCAGCTCGCGCTGTGGGTGCTGGAGCAGGCGATGCCGGACGTGCTGCCCGGCGGGCACGCGCTGGTCATCGACGTCCGCCGCGCGAAGGAGTACCAGCTGTCCGACCGCGATCGCGAACGGCTGCGGCCATGGGCACGCAGTGAGGCGTCGGCGTTCCTGACCCTCTGGGACGCCGCCTGAGCAGGGGAGGCGCCGGGATCGCCCGGCGCCTCCCTTAGCATCGCCCCGAGCGTTCAGGGGGGCGACGATGAGACTGGTCGCGGGGCGGTACGCGATCTCGGCCGAGCTCGGCCGGGGCGGGATGGGCGTCGTCTGGCGCGCCGAAGACCGGGTGCTGGGCCGCCCGGTCGCGCTCAAGGAACTGGCCACGCCGCCCGGCACGAACCTCGAACGCGTCATGCGCGAGGCCCGGACCGCCGGCCGGCTCAACGATCCCGGCGTCGTCACGGTGTACGACGTCGTCCACGAGCACGGCGCCACGTTCATCGTCATGGAACTCGTCGTCGCGCCGACCCTCGCCGACGTCGTCGGCCGTGAAGGGCCGCTGGCGAACGACCGCGTCGCCGCGCTCGGCCTGCAGGTGCTCGGCGCGCTGGAGAGCGCGCACGCGGCCGGGATCGTGCACCGGGACGTCAAGCCCAGCAACATCATGGTGCTGCCCGGCGACCGCGTGAAGCTCGCCGACTTCGGCATCGCGCGGGCGATGGACGACCCGCGCCTGACGCAGACCGGCGGGGTCATGGGCTCGCCCGGCTACATGGCGCCCGAGCTGTTCGCCGGGGCCGGCCCGTCGCCGGCGTCGGACCTGTGGGCGCTCGGCGCGACGCTGTTCCACGCCGCCGAGGGCCGGGCGCCGTTCCAGCGCACCACCACGGCCGCGACCCTGCACGCGATCATGTACGACCGGCCGGTGTTCGAGCACTGCCGCGGCCCGCTCGCCGAGGCCGTGCGCGGGCTGCTCACCCAGTCCACTTCGGACCGTCTCGGCGCGCCGGGTGTCCGGCGGCTGCTGGAAACGGCCCGCACGGCGATCACCGACGCGCCGACGCAGGCGGTCGACCCGGCCGAGCTGCCCACGGTCGTCTTCGAGCCGGTGACCGCGAAGGTCGCGGCGCCGTCACCGACCACAGTGGACTGGGACCGGCCGCGGAAGAAGCGCCTGCCGCTGGTGCTCGCCGGGGTGGCGGCCGCGGTCGTCGTGGCGCTGGGCGCGATCTTCCTCCTCAAGCCCGGAACCACGACCCCGGTCGCCGCCGCGGACGCCACCAACGCCGCGTCGGCGCCCGCGCCTTCGACGTCCGCCGCGCCGGGCACCACCGCGAGCCCGACGTCGGCCACGGCCACCACGGCGTCTTCGGTCCCGCCGTCGGCGAGCCTGCCGGTGCTGCCGGGCGCCAGCACGGTGACGCCGCCGCCCAGCACGCCGTCGAGCGGCGAGCCCGAGAAGCCGAAGCCGGTGATGGTGCCGCTGACCCGCTACCACCACCCCGACGGCGGTCACTTCAGCGCGACCCAGAAGATCGGCCCGCCGCCGGGCTTCACCAAGGAAGGCGTGTTCGGCTCGCTCGTCGCCACGGCCGAGCCCGGCACGCGCAAGTTCTACGCGTGCAAGGTGACCGGCCAGAACGACTGGTTCACCTCGACCGACCAGAGCGGCAAGTGCGAGGGCCAGCAGGTCATCGGCCTGCTGGGCTACGCCTACGCGAACCCGCCGACGTGGGCGTCGGCCCGCGCGATCTACCGCTGCAACGCGGGCGGGAGCCACTTCGACTCCCTGTCGGCGGGCTGCGAGGGCAAGACCAAGGAGTTCCTCATGGGCTACCTGGTCTTTTGAGCCCGCCTGCCGGCGGTGATCACCTGACCGAACGCACCCGGACGAGTGACACAGTTCGCGCTGAGCGGGCGACGACTGGACAAACCGGAGAGCGAACACGAAGCTTTCGCGTGTTCTTCCGTCCCTGGCCAGACTCGAGGTCGAAACAGTGAATGCTGCCTGGGAAGCCGTCTCCCGCGTCGTGGACGAGCCCGCCTGGTACTGGGTGTACGACAAGCTGGCGTTCTGGCCGAGCACCTACGCCCACGCCTGGCCCGGGTTCCGGGAGCCGGCGCCGTCGCGGACCTGGGATCTCTCGCCGGGGAACCTCGACCGCGGCTCGGCCGAGTTCCGGCTCGGCCCGTACGCCGTCGAGGAGCACCAGGTCGCGGCCATCGCGCTCGCCGCGTTCCGCGAGGTCTGCGGGCCGGACGACCGGATGTGGGCGCTGCACTGGCAGCACCAGTCCTACCTGGTCCGCCCGCACCTGATGACCGAGGGCGCCCGCTGGCCGGTGCCGGTGTTCCCGCGCGCGGACTACCACCTGTTCCTCGCCGAGGACTTCTCGTTCGGCACGCTCGGCCACCCGTGGGAGCGGACGCTGTGCGTGTTCGGCGAGAAGCTGGTGCCCGCGTTCGAGCGGCTCGGCGAGGGCGTGCTGACGAACGTCCTGCGCCGCGACGGCAAACCGTCCGCGCTGGCCCGCTGAAGGCGGCGTTGATCTCTTGCTACCGTCTTGCGGGTGTTCGAATATCACGGCTGGGTGACCATCCAGGCGACCGCGAGCGGCGACGACGACGCGGCGCTGCTGGAGCGCCTCGTCGACCGCGTGCACCGCGCGATCCGCGACGCCGGTGACTTCGACCTGGTGGACCTCCGCTGGAGCGCGGGCATGCCGATGCTCCACTTCGGCGGCTTCGACAAGCACGGCGGCCGCCTCGGCCCGGAACTGCTGGAGCTGTTCACCCGCGTCGGCGAGCTGGCCCCCGGCTCGTACGGCCTGCTGTACGTCTGGGACGACCAGGACACCGAACACGACAACGACTTCCGCGTGTACCGCATGGCCAGGGGCCAGGTGACGGAACACGAGGACCCGCACCTGACCCCGGTCGCCCCGACGGTCATCGACGTCTACGAGCTGTAGCCGCTCTCGTACTCACGGCACCCGCGGCCGCCCGCCCGGCTCCTGCCGCGGCGGTTTCTGGTCCGCGCCCGGGAACGTCGGCGCGGGCAGGTGGGCCTGCTCGTAGCGCGAGAGCGTCAGCGGGCCGGACGTGTCCGGCAGGACCGGTGGCTGCGCCCTGCGGTCGTGGAAGCGGAACGCCGAGGTCAGGTCGCCGAACGTGCGGCGGCGCCAGTCCGAGATGTTCGGCTCCGGCACGCCCGTCACCTTCTCGAGGAACTGCAGCGTCGACGTGTGGTCGAAGTTCTCGCTGCACACCCAGCCGCCCGCGGTCCAGGGGGAGACGATGATCGCCGGGACGCGGTAGCCCGCGCCGACCGGGAGGCCGTTGCCGGGGGTGCCGCCAGGGGACGTCTTCGTGACGAACTCGCCGGGTGTCCCGGGCGGCGGCGTCGGCGGCACGACGTGGTCGAACAGGCCGTCGTTCTCGTCGTAGTTGAGGATGAACACCGTCTTGGCCCAGACGTCCGGGTTGGCGGCGATCGCGTCGATCTTCGACGCGACAAACGCGGCGCCCTCGGCGGGCGTGTAGTTCGGGTGCTCCGACGCCGTCGACGTGCAGATGATCCAGGACACCGTCGGGAGCTTGTCGTTGCGCGCGTCGTACTCGAACTGGCCTTCGGGCCGGTGGGTGAGGCCGTTGACGACCAGCGGCGAGCCGGCCGGGGCGTTCCGGAAGTTCGCGAACTGCTCCAGCATGTTGCAGCCGTAGGTGTCGTCCTGCTCGTACACCTTCCAGCTGACGCCCGCCGCCTGCAGCCGCTCCGCGTACGTCGTCCAGGTGTAGCCGCCCGCGGGAGCCTTGTTGTCGAGGATCGGGCCGCCGTGCTCGCCGTCGGGGTCGATCGTGCCGGTCATCCACATCATCCGGTTCGGCCAGGTCGGGCCGAGCACCGAGCAGTGGTAGGCGTCGCAGATGGTGAACGCCTCGGCGAGCGCGAACTGGAACGGCAGGTCGGCCCGCGTGTGGTAGCCCATGACGTACGGACCGTTCTTGCCGTCGGCCTTGCGGTGCGCCGGCAGCCAGTTGTCCATCCGGCCGCCGTTCCAGGCGTCGTGCTGGACCTGCCACGCGTGCGACGTCGACGGGATCTTCTGCGCGTTGGTGGCGTGCGTGTCGAGGTGGAACGGCAGCGCGTAGCCCGCCGGGTTCTGCGGATCCGGCTGGTAGAAGACGGACCGCCCGTCGGGCAGCTTGGCGGCGTGCGGGTCGCCGAAGCCGCGGACGCCCGACAGCGTCCCGAAGTAGTGGTCGAAGGACCGGTTCTCCTGCATGAGCAGCACGACGTGCTCGATGTCCTCGAGCGACCCGTGCTTCGGGGCGCCCTGCGCGAGGGCCTTCCGGACGTTCGGCGGCATGAGGGTGGCGGCCGCGGCGAGCCCGGCGGCCCCGCCGAGAACACGACGGCGAGTCAGTTCGGTCATGTCCAGCACCCTCACCGCCGAGGATCACCCGAAGAGGTGGCTTCCGGCGAACGGTCCCGGAACACGAGATGAAAACGACTGCCGAACCGCCGCAAACCCCGCCAGAAGGTCACAGCGCCGTCTGTGACTGCGATCACGAAAAAGAGCCGCTCCCCGGCTGGACCAGGGAACGGCTCTCGATCTTGAGCGGATGACGGGATTCGAACCCGCGACCCTCACCTTGGCAAGGTGATGCGCTACCAGCTGCGCTACATCCGCACTGCCTTGCTGATGGGGAACACTTTATACCCACGCTGATTCGCGCCGAACGGGGGGTACCCCAGTGCCCTGACCCGGTGCTTCGGTGTCACAGCTGGCGTACAAGGGGTGACGACGGCTGTTTCCCTCCGTATGGTGTCTCCATTCGACCGAATGGGGAGACCTTCGGGGAGGAGGTGCCGGGCCGGATGACCGAGCTGGGCACGGTGCCGCCACCAGCGGCCTCGGAATCCGACGAGCAGGCACTGCTGCAACGGCTCCGTGACGGCGAGGACGCCGCGTTCGGGGAGCTGTTCGAGCTGCACGCCGCCGCCGTCCGACGGCTCGCGCAGAGCCTGGCGGCCGACCGCTCCGAGGCCGAGGACATCACCGCGGAGACCTTCTTCCGCGTGCTGCAGGCCCTCCGCCGGGGTGCCGGCCCCCGTGACTACGTCCGTGCCTACCTGCTGACCGTCGCCCGCCGGGTGTCCTGGGAGTGGCACGGTGCCCGCCGGGACGTCCCCGTCTCCGACGACGAACTGACCTTCCGCGCCGGCGCGGGTGCCGACACCCACGCGCGCACCGCCGAGCACACGCTGATCACCACCGCGTTCACCAGCCTGCCCGAACGCTGGCGGACCGTGCTGTGGCAGACCGAGGTCGAGGGCGAGCAGCCCGCCATGGTCGCGCCCCACTTCGGGCTGAGCGCGAACGCCACCGCGGCGCTGGCCCGCCGCGCCCGCCAGGGCCTGCGTGCGGCGTACCTGCAGGCCCACCTTTCGGTGAACCGCGGGCCGGACTCCTGCCGCGCCGTCGTGGAAAAGCTCGGCGGGTTCACCGCGGGCAGCGTCACCGGCGCCGAGGCCGAGCGGATCAAGGCGCACCTGCACGGCTGCCCGTCGTGCCGGGCGACCCAGGACGAGCTGCGTGACGTCTGCTCGTCGCTGCGCGCGCACGCCGGGGTGCTGGTGCTGCTGGTGCCTGCCGCCGCGTCGATGGGCGGCAGCGGGGTGCTGGCCGGGCTCGGCGCGACGATCAAGGGCGTCCTGGTCGGGTCGAAGGTCAAGATCGGGCTCGCGCTGGCGTCGACCGCCGCCGTCGGCGCGGTCGGCGTCGCGGCCGGGCCGGTGCTGTTCGGCTCGACGCCGGCGCAGGACGTCGGGCTGACCGGCGGGGCACCCGAGCTGATCGTGGTGCCGCCGCCCGAGGTGCACCAGCCGCCCCCGCAGCCCCACCAGGAACAGCGGATCGGCGTCGGCGTGCTCAACGGCCGCGGCACCGGCGCCCCGGTCCCGGTCGTCCGGCCGCGGGCCGAGGTCCACCCGGTCGCCGTGAACGAGATTCCGCAGGTGCCGCCGCCCGCCGGCGTCCCGGCCGGCGAGAAGGGCGGCCTGGAGACCGGCACCACCCCGCGGGACGACCTCACGTCCAAGACCTACAGCACGACCAGCCACCCGGAGACGTCCCCGCGGCTCGACACGACGACGAGCCCGGACATGACGATGACCACCGAGTCGAGCGACGGGACCACCCCGGACAGCGGCGAGGCGCCCGAGCTGTCGCCGACCGGCAAGCCCGGCGAGCCGACGGACCCGACCGAAGCGAAAGCCAAGCCCCAGCCCACGGACGAGCCGACGGAGACCACGACCGAGCCGTCGACGACGGTGACCCCGACCTCGGGGAAGCCGTGCCCGGGCAGCGCGTCCGGCGTCACTGGTTCGGGCGAACCGACGGACAGCACGCCGACCGGCTCCGAACAGCAGTGATCAACTCCGGCGGGCGGGATGTCCGGTTCATCCCTCGCGCGGGCGAGGCCCGGCACGGTACCGTGGAAGCGCTCACCCTGCGGGCGGCCCGGGAGGCTACTGAATGAACCGGCTGGTACGCGGCGAAGACGGCCGCGACTGGGTGGTCCGTGCCCAGATGGAATGGCGGGCACCGGCGACGGCCGACGACTTCGAGCACGACGTCGCGGGCAGCTACGGACCCGGGATCGCGATGATCGTGGTGACCGCGCTGCTCGCCGTCATCCTCGTCGTGTGGACGCCCGACCAGGTCAACGTCCCCGCGTGGGTGCTGCTGGCGCTGCTGCTGGTGGTGTTGTTCTTCCCGCTGCGCTGGATCCTGCGCCGCCCGTGGACGGTGGTCGCGGAGACCGAGGGCGACGTGACCGGCGACCGGCCGTCCGAGCGCTGGGTCGGCACGATCCGCGGCATGTTCACCGTGCAGGGCGAGGTCAAGAAGATCTCCAAGACCATCCAGCGGCACTCGCTGCCGGACTTCGACGGGCCGTTGCACCCCGTCGAGTAGGACCGTCGAGTAGGACACTGAGGCCATGCCCGAGCTGCCCGAGGTCGAAGCACTGGCCCACCACCTGCGCGAGAACGCCGTCGGCCGGACGATCTTCCGCATCGATGTCGCGTCGCTGAGCGTGCTGAAAACGGCGACGCCGCCGTGGACGGACCTGCACGGCCGCGAGATCACCGGCGCGACCCGGCACGGCAAGCACCTCGACGTCGTGGCCGGCGATCTGCACCTGGTCGTCCACCTGGCCCGCGCGGGCTGGCTGCGCTGGTCCGACGGCCTCGCCGCGGCGCCGCTCAAGCCCGGCAAGGGCCCGATCTCGCTGCGCGTGCACCTCGAATCGGCCACCGGGCCCGGCTTCGACCTGACCGAAGCGGGCACGAAGAAGGGCCTCGCGGTGTGGATCGTCAAGGACCCGCAGGAGATCGCGAGCGTGGCCCGGCTGGGCCCGGACGCGCTGGCCGTGGACGCCGCGCGGCTGCGGGAGCTGTTCGCGGGCAAGAACACCCGGCTGAAGTGGGCGCTCACCGACCAGTCGCTCATCGCCGGGATCGGCAACGCCTACTCCGACGAGATCATGCACCGCGCGAAGCTCTCCCCGTACGCGACCATCGGCAAGCTCGACGAAGGCGCGCTGGAGGTGCTGGCCGAGGCGATCCACGAGATCGAGACCGACGCCGTCGAGCGTTCGGTCGGCCAGAAGGCGGCGCGGCTGAAGGGCGAGAAGCGGTCGGGCCTGCGCGTGCACGCGCGCACCGGGCTGCCGTGCCCGGTCTGCGGCGACACGATCCGCGAGATCTCCTTCGCCGACAAGTCGTTCCAGTACTGCCCGACATGCCAGACCGGCGGCAAGCCGCTGGCCGACCGGCGGATGTCGCGGCTGCTCAAGTAGCCGGATTCGCCCGTTCGGCGGCACGTGCTGCGCCGGGCGTCACCGAGGCCGGGGTCCGGACCGCCGAAACCACGTCCGGCCTGCCTCTTTCGCCAGAAGGGGTGGAACAGAAGCCGCCGCCCGCGTGTTGCGGACAGTGACCGTGACGGCCCGGTTCCGACTCTCGGTAGGGTCCCTTCCACCCTCGGTCATCACAGTTGGACAGAAAGTGGGATCAGGCCTTGCACCCGGTTGGTCGAGCGCAGAGCATGGACGCCGTGTCCGGGTTCCCGCTTGCGCAGATCGTTCCGTGGGGGATCGCGGTGCTGCTCGGCATCGCGGTGATCGTGCTGCTCGTGAAACAGCGCAGGCCGGCCAGCGTGGTCGAGGACGCCATGCTCCAGGCGGTGCACCGGATGTCGAAGGCGGCGCCGAACCTCCGCTCGGGCCTCGACGAGGACGCCGCCGACAAGATCACCACCCAGCTGCTGCAGATGCTCGACTGCGTCGCCGTCGGCATCACCGACAGCGAGGGCACGCTGCTGTCCTGGGACGGCGAGGCGAACGAGCACTACGTCGACCTCGTCGACGCCATCGGCGCGGCCATCCGCAAGCACCGCCGCGAGGTCGTGGCGCACGACCGGATGCCGTGCAACCACCGCGGCACCTGCCGGATGAAGACCGCGGTCATCGTGCCGCTGCTGGTGGAGGGCGAGACCGAGGCCGCGCTGATCGTCGTCGGCCGGACCCGCGGCAGGCTGGTGCAGATGGCCGACGCCGTCGCCCAGTTCGTCTGCACGCAGTTCGAGCTGGCGCGGCTCGACGAGTCGAAGCACCAGCTCCAGCAGGCGGAGATCAAGGCGCTGCGCGCGCAGATCTCGCCGCACTTCGTCTACAACGCGCTCAACACGATCTCCGCGCTCATCCGCACGGACCCCGAAGAGGCGCGAGAGCTGCTTCAGGACTTCGCCGACTTCACGCGCTACTCGTTCCGGACGTCGGGCATGTTCACCACGCTCGCCGAGGAGCTGCGCAACATCGACCGCTACCTGACGATCGAGAACGCCCGCTTCGGCGGGCGGCTCGAGGTGCGGATGAAGATCGCGCCCGAGGTGCTCAGCGTGGTCGTGCCGTTCCTGATCATCCAGCCGCTGGTGGAGAACGCGGTGAAGCACGGGCTGGCCAGCAAGCCCAGCGGCGGCTGCGTCACGGTGATCGCGCAGGACTACGGCACCGAGGCGCTGATCAGCGTCGAGGACGACGGCATCGGCATGGACCCGCGGCGGCTCAACGAGCTGAAGAGCGCCCACCGCACCGGCGCGCACGTCGGGCTCGGCAACATCAACCAGCGCATGCAGCAGGTGTTCGGCAGCGACTACGCGGTGATGGTCGAGACCGCGCCCGGCGCCGGGATGAAGGTGACGCTGCGGGTGCCGAAGTTCGTCCCGGGCGTCCGGCCGAACATGCCGGACTACAGCTCCGAGAACCACACAGCCGAAGCCGACGTCCCGGCACAGGCGGGTCCGGCGCAGCTGAACGGCGCCGAGGTGAACGGCGTCAACGGCACGCGCTCGGGCATCCTCCCCCTTGGCTGAATCCGGCTAGCCTGGGGTTATGAGCGTTACGGACAAGCTGGCTTCGCGGATCCCGGTTCTCGCCGACCGGGTCGAGCGCAAGGACGTCGTGGCCGTGGTGCGGCTGCACGGCGTGATCACCCCCTCGCCGTCGCCGCTGGCCCGGGGCGCGATCAACCTCGGCGCCGTGGAATCGGCGCTGACCAGGGCGTTCGGTCACGAGCGGCTCAAGGCGGTCGCCCTGCTGGTGAACTCGCCCGGCGGCGCGCCGACGCAGTCCGGGCTGGTCGCCGAGCGGATCCGCCAGCTGGCCGACGAGAAGAAGGTGCCGGTACTGGCGTTCTGCGAGGACGTCGCGGCCTCCGGCGGCTACTGGCTGGCCTGCGCGGCGGACGAGATCTACGCCCACCGGACCTCGATGGTCGGCTCGATCGGCGTGATCAGCGGCGGCTTCGGCTTCACGGGCCTGCTGGAGCGGTTCGGCATCGAACGCCGCCTGCACACGGCGGGCGCGAACAAGTCGCGGCTCGACCCGTTCTCGCCGGAGAAGCCCGAGGACGTCGAGTGGCTGAAGAAGATGCACACCCAGCTCCACGAGCTGTTCGTGAACTGGGTGAAGGAACGCCGCGGCAACCGCCTCGCGGACTCCGACGACCTGTTCACCGGCGACGTCTGGCTGGGCGCGAAGGCGGTCGAGCTGGGCCTGGTCGACGGCCTCGGCAGCCTCCGCCAGATCATCACCGAGCGCTACCCGGACGCGGAGATCTCGGTGGCCGAGCCGAAGAAGCCCCTGCTGGCCCGCCTCGGCCTCGGCGCCCCGGCCGCGGCATCGGCGGTCCTGGACGCGGTGACCCAGAAGGCGGCCTGGTCCCGCTTCGGCCTCTGACTTGCCAAGACTTCTGAAAAAGTTCAGAATTGAGGTATGGCTACCACCGAGGTGCAGTGGAGCGAGCTGCAGCGCGACCCCAAGAGCGTTGCTGCGCTCGCCGACGAGGGTGACGTGCGGGTCCGCCGCCGCGACGGCGCCGCTCTGCTGCTGACGAGGGAGGACCGGGCGCACTCGGCTTCGGAAGGTTCCGTGGTGGCGGCCCGGGCGCTGCGCAACGTGCTGTCGCACCTGCCGCACGACGTGGCGGCCGCCGCGCTCATCGACGAGTTCCCGTGGGTGGACGTCCTGCCGGAGGCCGAACGGGTGCAGTTCGTCCGGGACTTCGCGCGCGCTTTCCAGGCTTCCGCGGAACTGGGGCAGTGGTCGGTCCTTGCGCAGACGATCACGGAGTGGCGCAGCACAGCAGCCATTCACGCCGACCCGGCACTCGCTGGCAAGCTCTCCGGTCCGATCGACGAGGACTTCGGTCCCGTTCCGGGCCCCACGGACAGCTGACGATGCCCGCGAAACGCGGCGACCGTGTTGCGCCACCCGCGCGTCCAGGCGGCTGGGAAGCACGCTTCGCGACTTCCGAAGCGGCGAAGGGCTGGGAGGCCCTTTGCCAGGCAGCCAGGTCCAACACCTGGGAAGCGTGGATCGTGCTGACCGAACGGCCGGTGGCCCCGGAGAATCCGGCGCGTCAGCACAGACTCAAAGGTGCGTTCGCCACTCGTGAGATCGGTGGCCGGGCTCTCGATCAGTGGCAGTACGAGGTCACTGCGGGCGGCCGGATCTGGTACTGCCCGGATCCGGACAGGCGGATCGTCTGGGTGGTCCTGGCGAGCACCGGTCACCCGAAAGGCACGGAGTGAACCTGACCTGCCTCACGCTCGTGCACTGAACGAGCAACTGACCACTTCCGGAAGACGGGGGCTGGACATTGCAGTCGGCAATGGGCAGGATGCGTTTCACTGTGAGTGCTCACGATGACACCCGGAAGCTCGTGGTCCTGGCTGTGGACGACGAGCCGCGAGGTCTTGACGAACTCGTCCACTGCCTGCGCAACAGCCCGCACGTGGCCAAGGTGTTCCCGGCGATCGACGCCTCCGAGGCGCTGCGGTTGCTGTCCACCGACGACCCGCGGCTGCGCGAGCGCAAGGACCGCGGCCTGCCGATCGTCGACGCCGTCTTCGCCGACATCGACATGCCCGGGCTGTCCGGGATGGAGATGTCCCGGGTGTTCGCCGCGCTGCGGCCGTCGCCGTGCCTGGTCTTCGTCACCGGGCATGCCGAGGAGGCCGTGAACGCCTTCGATCTCGGTGCCCTCGACTACGTGCTCAAGCCGTACCAGCAGGACCGGCTCGACCGCGCGATCTCGCGTGTCATGGACAAGCTGGCCGCCGCCGCGGCGCCGCCGCCCGGTGCGGTGGCAGGCGAGCCGGTGAAGACCAACGACGAGGTCATCCCCGTCGAGCTGGCCGGCACCACCAAGCTCATCCCGCGTTCCTCGGTCCGCTGGGTCGAGGCGCAGGGCGACTACGCGCGGCTGTTCACCACCGAGGGCAGCCACCTGGTCCGCATCCCGCTGGCCCAGCTGGAGGAACGCTGGGAGAAGGCCGGGTTCGTCCGGATCCACCGGTCGTTCCTGGTCGCGCTGCCGCTGATCACCGAGCTGCGCATGGGCCAGGGCGGCTACCAGGTCGTGATCGGCAACGAGGAGAAGGTGCTGCCCGTCAGCAGGCGGCACACCCGCGCGCTGAAGGACCGGCTGGTCGGTTCGGGCCGGAACGGCTGACCAGGGCCCGGTCATGTCCGACGACTTCTACGAGCGCCGCGCGAACGGCGTCCGCGAACCCGATCCGACACTCGGCAGGCGGGCCCGGCACCGGCCGCTGCCGCAGCCTGCCGACCGGGCCGTCGTCGAGCCGCTGCCGCCGGCGCCCGAGCCGCCGCCGAAGCCGGAACACCACGCGAAACCGAAGCGGGAGCGAGTGATCCTCGCCGACCCGCGCCGCGGCGCCGGCACCCTGCGCGCCCGCGTCGAGCTGGAAGAGCAGACCAGCTGGGGGAAGCTGCTCGTCCGGGACCACCTGGTGAAGGTGCAGCTGCGGACGGCGGTGCTGCTCGCGCTGCTCGTCGTCGTCGTGTTCGGCTCGCTGCCGGTGCTGTTCCACCTCCTGCCCGGCTTCGCCCGGTCGAGCTTGGCAGGCATCCCGGTGCCCTGGCTGATCCTCGGCGTGCTGCCGTTCCCGTTCCTGTTCGGTGTCGGCATCTGGTACAACCGGCTGGCCGAACGCAACGAACGCGCGTTCGTGGACATGATCGAAAACTAGGTTCGCACCGAGTCGTGCGAGGATTCCCCCGTGCAGCTGAACCCGTGGGCGTTGACCGGCATCGTGCTGGTCGCCGTGGTGGTGCCCTACCTCGGTCACCGGTCCTCGCGGTCGGCCACGAGCACACACGACTTCCTGCTCGCGCGGCGCACCGTGCGGTCCCGGCGCAACGCCGCCGCGATCTCGGGTGAGTACCTGTCGGCGGCGTCGTTCCTCGGCATCGCCGGCATCGTGCTCAAGGACGGCGCCGACGCGCTGTGGTTCCCGATCGGTTTCACCACGGGCTATCTCGCACTGATGCTCTTCGTCGCGGCACCGCTGCGCCGCTCCGGCGCGTACACGCTGCCGGACTTCGTCGAGATGCGGCTCGGCTCGATCGGCCTGCGCCGGTTCTCCACGGCGTTCGTGGTGTTCATCGGGATTCTCTACATGGTCCCGCAGCTGCAGGGCGCCGGCCTGACGCTGGCGACGATCCTGCCGATGCCGGCGTGGGCGGGCGCCGTCGTGGTCATGGTCCTCGTGGCGTTCAACGTGATTTCCGGCGGCATGCGCGCGATCACCGTCGTCCAGGCCTTCCAGTACTGGCTGAAGCTGTTCGCCATCGCGGTGCCCGCGTTCGTGCTGTGCATGGTCTTCTTCGCCGGTGGCGGCCCGGACGGCTTCCGCCCGCTGGGCGCGCCCGCACCGCCGGTGTTCACCAGCGACACCACGGTCGACGTGCGGACCGACGTCACGCTGCACGTCACCACGGACACCTACCTCTACGCCTACGGCCGCACCGACAACGGCCCGGCGGCCGGGCCGACGCACTGGACGCCGCTGGCGCCGCACACGGTTTCCGAAGGCACCAAGCTGAAGTTCATGGCGGGCACGCCGGTGCCCGTGGTCAGCGACTCCGTCGCGGACAACGCGGACTGGCTGCACCCCGGGTCCGGCAGCCTCACCGACCTGCTCCAGACGTACTCGCTGATGTTCGCGACGTTCCTGGGCACCATGGGCCTGCCGCACGTGCTGGTCCGCTTCTACACCAACCCCGACGGCAAGGCCGCGCGCCGCACCACCGTGCACGTCCTGCTGCTGCTCGGGCTGTTCTACCTGTTCCCGACGCTGCTGGGCGCGCTGTCCCGGATGTACGTCCCGGAACTGCTGGTCACCGGCAACACGGACGCGGCGATCCTGCAGCTGCCCTCGGCGATCCTGCCCGGGATCGGCGGCCAGATCCTCGGCGCGGTGACCGCCGCGGGCGCCTTCGCCGCGTTCATGTCCAGCACGTCCGGGCTGCTGGTGAGCGTGGCAGGCGTCGTGTCGACCGACGTGCTGCGCGGCCGGGTGCGGGACTTCCGCGTGGCGACCGGGCTGGTCGCGCTGTTCCCGATCGGGCTGGCGGTCGGGCTGCGGCCGGGCGACATCTCGCTGTCGGTCGGGCTGACCTTCGCGCTCGCCGCGTCGACGTTCAGCCCGCTGCTGGTGCTGGGCATCTGGTGGCGGAAGCTGTCCTGGCCGGGCGCGCTGGCCGGGATGTTCGTCGGCGGCGGGCTGGTGCTGGCCGCGCTGGTGCTCGACATCGTGAGCGGCTACACCGGCGGCTGGGCGCCCTGGTACGTCAGCCAGCCCGCCCTGATCACCGTGCCGGTGGCGTTCGTGACGACGTACCTGGTCAGCCGCGTCACCGGGTACGGCCGTCCGGAGCACGTCCACGACATCATGCTGCGGCTGCACGCACCCGATCCGCTCGGTTTCATGCGGGACCGGGCGGTCGCGCGGTTCGGCCAGGCCGAGGAGAAGACCCGGATCGCCGGGCGCGGTCGACACCGCAAGTGATTTGTCCGAAATTTTTTACCGGATCGGGTGAGGCTCGTTCTGGTAAATGACAGGGTGCGCAAATCTCTCAGTGGGTTTTTACTTGAGAGCTGACGCCCGATCGGACGAGAACGGAAGGTGGCGATCCGCTGTGAGCAGCGTCGAGCCGACCGACTGGGAGAAGATCCATGGAAGTCCCGAATTCACGGACCTGCGCCGGAGGCTGCGGGTGTTCGTCTTCCCGATGACCGCGTTGTTCCTGCTCTGGTACCTGCTGTACGTCCTGCTCGCCGACTACGCGCACGGCTTCATGAGCACGAAGCTGTTCGGCAACATCACCGTCGGCCTGGTCTTCGGCCTGCTGCAGTTCGTCTCGACGTTCGTCATCACCGGCGTCTACGTGCGCTACGCCAACCGCAGGCTGGACCCCGTCGCCGACGAGATCCGCGCGCGCATCGAAGGGGAGCCGGGCCGGTGACCGTCGCGGCGGGCGTGGAGGGCAGCAACTCCACCCTCAACATCATCATCTTCCTCGTCTTCGTCGTCATCACGCTGGTGATCGTGTTCCGCGCCAGCCGGAACACGAAGACCGCGTCGGACTACTACGCCGCCGGCCGCGCGTTCACCGGCCCGCAGAACGGCATCGCCATTTCCGGCGACTACCTTTCGGCGGCCTCCTTCCTCGGCATCGCGGGCGCGATCGCCGTCAACGGCTACGACGGATTCCTCTATTCGATCGGGTTCCTGGTCGCCTGGCTGGTCGCGCTGCTGCTCGTCGCGGAACTGCTGCGCAACACCGGCAAGTTCACGATGGGCGACGTCCTGGCGTTCCGCATGAAGCAGACGCCGGTCCGCGCGGCCGCGGCGATTTCCACGCTGGCCGTGTCGTTCTTCTATCTCCTCGCGCAGATGGCCGGCGCCGGCGGCCTGGTGAACCTGCTGCTGGGCATCTCCGGCGAAGCGGGCCAGGACGTCGTGATCGCCGTCGTCGGCGTGATCATGATCCTGTACGTGCTGATCGGCGGGATGAAGGGCACCACGTGGGTGCAGATCATCAAGGCCGCGCTGCTCATCATCGGCGCGTTCGCGATGACGCTGTGGGTGCTCGCCAAGTACGGCTTCAACCTGTCCAGCCTGTTCCAGGCCGCCGTCGACAAGGGCGGCAAGACCGGCGCGGCGCTGCTCGACCCCGGCAAGCAGTACGGCAAGACCGGCACGACCAAGCTCGACTTCCTGTCCCTCGGCATCGCCCTGGTCCTCGGCACGGCGGGCCTGCCGCACGTGCTGATGCGCTTCTACACGGTGCCGACGGCGCGCGACGCCCGGCGGTCGGTCGTCTGGGCCATCGTCCTGATCGGCGTGTTCTACCTGTTCACCCTGGTGCTCGGCTACGGCGCGGGCGCCATCGTCGGGCCCGACAAGATCGCGAAGGCGCCCGGCACGACGAACGCGGCGGCGCCGCTGCTGGCCCTCGAACTCGGTGGCCCGGTGCTGCTCGGGTTCATCTCCGCGGTCGCGTTCGCGACGATCCTCGCGGTGGTCGCCGGCCTGACGATCACGGCGTCGGCGTCCTTCGCCCACGACGTCTACGCGAACGTCATCAAGAAGGGGCAGCTCTCCACCGGCGGCGAGGTGCGGGTCGCCCGGATCACCGCGCTGGTGATCGGCGCGCTGGCCATCGCGGGCGGCATCCTCGCGAAGAGCCAGAACGTGGCGTTCCTGGTGGCGCTGGCCTTCGCCGTCGCGGCCTCGGCGAACCTGCCGACGATCCTGTACTCGCTGTTCTGGAAGCGGTTCAACACCCAGGGCGCGCTGTGGTCGATCTACGGCGGCCTGCTCGTCACGATCGTGCTGATCGTCTTCTCGCCCGCAGTGTCGGGCAAGCCGGTGGACCCGAAGACGGGCCGGAGCGCGTCGATGATCCAGGGGGTCGACTTCCACTGGTTCCCGCTGGACAACCCGGGCCTGGTCTCGATCCCGGCGGCGTTCCTGCTCGGCTGGCTCGGCACGGTCCTGTCGAAGGAGCGGAACGCGGCGAAGTTCGCCGAGATGGAGGTCCGGGCGCTGACCGGTGCGGGAGCCGAGAAGGCGGTGGCTCACTGACGTCCACCTCACGCGCGGGCAACGCACCCGCATGGCAGCATGGAGATCGTGGTGAGCCCTGCTGAACTGCCGACCGCCGAGGTCCGCGACCTGCCCACGGACGGCCTCGTCCTGCTCGACGTCCGCGAAGACGACGAATGGGCCGCCGGCCACGCGCCCGGCGCGGTGCACATCCCGATGGGTGAGCTGCCCGCCCGCGTCGGCGAGCTGGCCGACCTGCCCGACGACCAGCCGATCCACGTGATCTGCCGCAGCGGCGGCCGGTCCGCGCGCGCGGCCGCGTGGCTCAACCAGAGCGGCTGGGACGCGGTGAACGTCGCCGGCGGCATGGGTGCCTGGCAGCGCGAAGGCCGTCCGATGGTCGGCGAGCACCCCGGCATCGAACCCGAAGTGATCTAGCCTTGCACCCGGGTCAGCCTCCGTCCCACCCTCCTGGGTACTGGCCGCGCCAGACGCCCCCGCCCACCGCGCAGCAGCTGCAGGGCCGGACGCTGGCCGCCCAGCCGGAGCCGTACCCGTACCACCGCCGTCCGGTCCACCGGCCGAAGCTGCGCTGGGTGGCGACCCCGCCGCCCGGCGCGTGGCCCCGCCGTCGCGTCGTGGTGCCCGAGCGCTACCTCGGCCCGCCGTCGTACCCGGTGCCGCCGCGCTGGGGCTTCCCGAACCTGGTGTGGCGCCGCCCGACGTCCGTGCCCGGCACGGCGTCCGACGAGATCCGCCCGATCGACCGCGTGCCGGTGCTGAGCCGCAGCCTGGTCGGCATCCTCTACGGGTTCGCCGTCCTCGCCGTGGTCGCCGCCGTCGCGGAGATCTGGCGGTACGTGCTGCTCGTGCAGGGCCGCGACTCCGCGCTGTCCCGCTCGGTGGTGGCGTTCTCCGACGGCTTCGTGCTGACGTCCGGGCTTCTCGCCTCGATCCTGGCGCTGCTGCCCGCCGGCCTGTCGCTCTGGTGGCTGCTGGTCGCCCGCCAGGCCGCGGCGGACGCCTCCGGCGACGACCCGCCGCGCCCGCTGTGGCAGGTGCTGGTGGGCGTCCTCGTGCCGGTGGCCAACCTCCCGATGGCGCTGTCGATCGCCGGCGAGCTGGAGCACGCGGTCCTGCGCCGCCCACGCGACGTCCGGCCGAAGCCGTCCCGCCAGGTCATGGTGTGGTGGGGAGCCTGGCTGCTGAACTGGATCCTGCTGGCCGCGTCGATCGTGTGGCGCTTCCGCGGCGACGTCCAGTCGATGGCGGACAGCGTCGTCCTGGTCGCACTGACCGACCTGGCCGCGGCCGCCCTCGCCGTGCTGACCGCGCTGGTGGTGCGGCGGTTCTCGGCCCTGCTGGTCCCGTCCGACGCCCTGGACGTGCGCGAAATGCGCGTGCTGAAGGTGACGGGCGCCCCGGAACCGGAACTGCGCAACTCGCGGCCCGCCGGCGCCGCGCGCTAGTACCCGCCGAAGACCGGTTCGAGCTGGTCGAAGGCCTGTTCCGCGGCCGGCCACACGGCGTCCACGATGTCCTTCCGCGGCTGGCCGTCCAGCGTGCGGTCGAAGACGTCCTGGAACAGCACCCGCAGCAACGTGGCGAGGTGCGCGGCGGCGAGCACCGGACGGAGGCCGTCGCCGGGGTGGCGTCCGGTCAGCAGGTTCGCCAGGTTCGCCTCGCGCTCGCGGTGCAGTTCGTGCAGGGCGTTGGTCAGGACCGGGCTCTCCTTGATCATCCGGGCGAATCCCCGGCCCGAGAACCCCACCAGGGCGTGCTGGGCGTCGAGCAGCTCGAAGTACAGCTCGCGGGTGTCGTGGAAGACGCTGTCGTGGATCAGCTCCGACGGCCACGCCGTGAAGTCCGCGCGGATGTCGAAGACGAGGTCTTCCTTGCGTGGGAAGTGGTTCGTCACGGTCATCTTGGCCACGCGCGCCTCGGCGGCGATCTCGGCGATCGTCACGTCCTCGAAGCCGTCGCGGATGAACAGCCGCGTCGCGACGTCGGAGATGTTCTTCCTGGTCTCGTGCTTCTTCTGGGCCCGGAGTCCCTCGCTCATGCCGTTCACTCTACTGGGTCGGACCCAAGTTTGTGCTTGACCTAGTCACTGGGTCGGACCTAATCTGAGGTTCGACCTAACGACTGGGGGTGGACATGACGACGGCTCTCCGTCCGGATGCCGCGCTGTGGCGGCTCGGCGGCGTCCTGATCATGGGCGCGGTGCTGTCGATCCTCGATGCGACGATCGTGACCGTCGGGATCGACTCGATCGCCCGTGACCTGGGCAGCCCGCTGACCACGGTGCAGTGGGTGGCGAGCGGGTACCTGCTGGCGGCGTCGGCGGCGATTCCGCTGTCGGGCTGGCTGGCCGACCGGTTCGGCGGCCGCGCGGTGTGGCTGACGGCGGTGGCGCTCTTCACGGCGGGCACGCTGCTGTGCGGCTTCGCGTGGTCGGCACCGGCGTTGATCGCGTTCCGGGTGCTCCACGGCCTGGGCGGCGGGCTGATGCAGCCGGTCGGGCAGGCGGTGTTCGCGCAGGCGGCGGGCCCGGCACTGGGCCGGATGATCGGCGTGGTCACGCTGCCGGCCACGGTGGCCCCGGTACTGGGCCCGATGCTCGGCGGCGCACTGGTCGCGGACCTGGGCTGGCGCTGGATGTTCTTCGGCATCGTCCCGCTGGGCGTGGCGACGTTCGTGCTGGCCTGCCGGCTCCTCCCGGCACCGCCTCCGGACGGCGTCCGGGCGCCCCTCGACGTCGTCGGCATCGCGCTGCTCTCGCCCGGGCTCGCGGCGCTGGTGTACGGCCTGTCGGAAGGCGTGGCCTGGGCGGCGATCGCCGGGGCGGTGTTGCTGGCGGCCTACGGCGTCCACGCGGCGCGGACGCCGTCGCCGGTGCTGGACCTGACGTTGTTCCGGAACCGGGGTTTCGCGGTGGCGAGCGGCAGCACGTTCCTGCTGGGGGCGTCGCTGTACAGCTCGATGCTGGTGCTCCCGCTCTACTACCAGCAGGTCGAGCAGGCGAGCGCGTTGCGCGCGGGGCTCCTCCTGGCACCCCAGGCTTTGGGCTCGGCGGCGGTGATGCTGCTGGGCGGCCGCCTGCTGTCCCGCTTCGGCCCGCGCCGGATGATGCTGGCCGGAATCGCCCTGTCCCTGCTGGGCACGATTGCGTTCACCCAGCTGGGTTCGGCCCCGGGCGGCGCTTGGCTGACGCTGTCCCTGCTGATCCGCGGCGCAGGCCTGGGCGCGGCCACGGCTCCGGGCATGACAACGCTGTACGGCAGCCTGGAGCGCACCCGCATCCCCCGGGCGGCGAGCGCGTTCAACGTGGTCAACCGCATCGGCGGTTCCCTGGGCACGGCCCTGCTGGCGGCGGTCCTCCACCACGCGCTGACGACGTCACCGCCCCCGGCAGCCTTCGGTACGACGTTCACGTGGGCTCTGGCCCTCTCCGCGCTGACCCTGATCCCGGCAGCGTTCTTCCCGTCCCGATCCTTGAAGGAGTCCCGTTGACCCTCCGCCTGTTGAGCGTCCACGCCCACCCCGACGACGAGTCCAGCAAGGGCGCAGCGACGTTGGCCCGCTACGCGGCCGAAGGCGTCGACGTCCTCGTGGCCACCTGCACGGGCGGCGAACGCGGCGACATCCTGAACCCGGCCCTCGACACCCCGGAAATCCGGGCCAATCTCCCGCAGATCCGGCGCCGCGAAATGGCGGCGGCGGCCCAAATCCTGGGCATCCGCCAACGCTTCCTCGGCTTCACCGACTCCGGCCTCCCGGCCGAGGGCGAGCCACTGCCCGAAGGCAGCTTCGCCACGCTGCCGCTGGAGGAAGCGGCAGCCCCGCTGGTCGCCCTGATCCGCGAGTTCCGTCCCCACGTGGTGATCACCTACGACGAAACGGGCGGCTACCCCCACCCGGACCACATCCGCACCCACGAGGTGACAGTGGAGGCCTTCTCGGCGGCCGCCGACCCCACGCGCTACTCCGGCACGCCGTGGCGTCCGCAAAAGCTGTACTACCAAGCGGTCCTGAGCCGATCGTGGTTCCAGGCCATCCACGACGCAACTTTGGCCGCAGGCCTCGACTCCGCCATGGGCGACGTCCTGGCCGAACTGCCCGCCGAGGACGAACTGCCGGTCACGACGAGAATCCGCTGCGAGGAATACTTCGCCACCCGCGACCAGGCCCTCCTGGCCCACGCCACCCAGGTCGACCCAGCCCACCCGTTCTTCGCGCACTCACGCGAGATCGAGCGGAAGGTCTGGCCCTACGAGGACTACCACCTGGCCTACCCGAAGCCAGGCCCCGAACCGGAAGACGACCTGTTCGAGGGAGTAAAGCCATGACCGGATTCCGCGAAAGGAGTCACACCGTGACCCGAAGCTCCTGCAACCCCCTGATCACGAACTCCGGCCGCCGCCGAGGCGGCTCCGCCAACTGCAGCCCCGGCAGCTTCGCCGCCAGCGCACTCACCGCGGCCGCGATCTCCACCCGCGCGAGAGGAGCACCCACGCAGTAGTGAATGCCCAGCCCGAACCCCAGGTGGGCGTTCGGCGTGCGGCCGATGTCCAGGCGGTCCGGGGCGTCGAACACCTTCGGGTCGCGGGCGGCGGCTCCGAGCAGTGCGCCGATCTTCTGTCCTTGCGGCACGGTGAATCCGGCGATCGTCACGTCTTCGGTTGCCGTCCGCTCGAACAGCTGCAGGGGCGCGTCGAACCGGATCAGTTCCTCCACACACGAATCCAGGAGGGATGGTGAGGCCAGCAGGCGCTCCCACTGGTCGCGGTGCGTGAGCAGTGCCGTGACGCCGTTGCCGAGCACGTTGACCGTTGCTTCGTGGCCGGCCATCAGCAGCAGCACCGCCGTGGCGACCAGCTCGTCCGGGGTCAGCTCGCTGCGGAGGAGGTCGCTGATGATGTCGTCGCCCGGGGCCGAAGCCCGGGCCTGCGCCACCGAACGGACGTAGGCCACGAACTCGGCGGAGGCGCGCTCGGCCGCGTCGCGGCCCTCCTCGGGCAGGCCGTACTCGTACATCTTGACGATCGCGTTGGACAGCTCGACCATCCGCGGGCCGTCGGTGGCGGGGACGCCCAGCAGCTCGGCGATCACCGCGACCGGCAGCGGCTGGGCCAGGTGCTCCAGGAGGTCGGCGCTGCCGTCCGCGGCGATCGCGGCCGCCAGGTCGTCGACCATCCGGTCGGCGAGCGTGGCCACCATCGGGCGCAGCCGCTGGACGTGGCCGCGGCCGAACGCGCCCGCGATCAGGCGGCGCAGGCGCGTGTGGGCCGGGGGTTCGTTCTCCAGCAGCGAGTTGCGGTGCAGCAGGTTGAAGGCCGCGAAGCGCTCGGCAGGCTGGGCGTCGGTCCAGATGCGGCCGAGGCCGCGGTGCCTGAGCACCGCCGAACACGCCGCGTGCGACACCGCGACGGCGATGCCCAGCCCGTCGTGCCGGTGGACTTCGCCGCGCTCGCGGAGGTCGGCGAAGAACGGGTACGGGTTCTCGATGAAGGCCGGATCGGCAGGGTCGAACACCCGCCGACTCTAGCTCCGGCGGGCTCGGGAACCCCGGATCGCGGGGGCCGGACACGTGCCGGGACCAGCCCTTCGATAGCGTTCCAAGCCGAGGCAGAGGAGGCAGCAGTGGGCAAGGGCGCGCGCAAGAAGGGTCCCAAGCAGGCGTCGGACCGCAAGCCGAAGGTGCGCGACGTCTTCGTCGGCCAGCCGTTCGAAGGCCTGGCCGCGGAGCCCGAGCTGATCGCGCTGCGCGAGTTCGTGCCCTCCGCGACCGCCAAGCTGACCCTCGCCGACGGCGGGGACGTCACCCTCGGCACCGTGCTGCCGATGGCCGCCGCCGCGTTCGTCCGCTCGGACGGGGAGCGCTACCTCGGCCTTCAGGTGCAGACGCGGTCCTCCGACATCAGCCGTGACCTCGGCCGGTCGCTGAAGTGGCTGCTGGACGCCAAGGAGGGCGACGTCCTCGGCGTGCCGGACACCACGACCCCGCCGTCCGCCGACGAGCACGCCCGCCTGCAGGACCTGCTGGAGCCCGGCGCCGAACTCGACGTCACGCTGCACAGCGACTTCGCCTGGTGGCTGCCCGAGGACGCGGACGCGACCGGGGACGTCGCCGTGTCGCTCGAACGCGCGAACGCCGCCATCATGCCCACCGAACGGCTCGGCTCGGGGGCCTACTGGGTCCTCGCCGGCGAGAAGGCGCACCTGCGCTGGGTGCGGCCGGAGCCGGAGAACCTGCTGCTCCAGGCGCTGGCGCGGCTGTCAGCCGCCGGGGAGCTGGGGCTCGGGGAGGGCTCGCGCTACGCGGGTTCGTTCCGGGCGCACGGCCTGCTCGTGCCGGTCTGGGACCTCGACCCCGAGGCGCACGCCCGCGAGTGGGCGGACGCGAAGGACGCCCTCGGCGCCCGTCTCGAGACGGCACTGAAGTCGCTCGACGACGAGCCGCTGAACGCCGCCGAGCGGCGGGCGCGGGACGGCCTCATCGGTCGTCAGCTCACCCTGCGCTGAGCCTCCGTCACCGGGTCCGGCCGACTCGGTGAGCGTTCAACCAGGCATTATGTGGCGCAAGAGACACCGACGGCGGATCGCGCCGGTGGGACGATTCTCGGCGTGATACTTCACATCTGCGGGGCGGCCGACTGGGCCGAGGTGGGGGAAGGCGGCGAATACCGGCCGCCGTCACTGGCGGAAACCGGGTTCGTCCACTGCTCCGACTTCGGCACGGCACACCTGCCTGCCGACGAGTTCTACCGGGGGCGCACCGATCTGGTGCTGCTCGAGATCGACCCGGCGAAGACCGGGGCACCGGTCCGGTGGGAGGACGGCGTGCCGCCGCATCCCGCCGGGATCCGGTTTCCGCACGTGTACGGCCCGATCCCGCGGGCAGCGGTCGTCGGCGTGCACGCATTCCGCGAGGTGGACGGCGGCGGCTTCCGCCTGCCGGACTCGCTCGCCCGCCGCTGAGGTGGGCAACTCGTCACCCGGCCCGATCTCCGAAAAATCCGGCCGGGTATGCGGGCAACCTGAGGGGGATCTGATGCGTGTTGGGGAGGAAAGCGACTCGGCTTCCGGCTACCCGACCCCGATGGGAGGCGATACGGTGACCGCTGCGGCACCCGTCTTCACCGGGGGAGATACCTGGGTGACCAGCGCAGGCCGAGGGAGGGCCGCGACGTTGCCGGCTGAGCTTGCCGACTTCGGTGCTTTCGTGCAGGCGACCTTGCCCGGCTTGCTGCGGTACGGCCACGCGCTCACCGGCAACCCGCACGACGCGGCGGACCTGGTGCAGACCGTGCTGGAGAAGATCGGTTCGCGCTGGACGTACGTGCACGAGAAGACCGGCGACCCGCTGGCCTACGTCCGCCGGTCGATGGCGAACGCGCACGTCAGCCGCTGGCGGCGGACGCGGCGCGAGAACCTGGTGGCCGACCTGCCGGACACCAGCCCGCACGTGCCTGCGGACCCGTTCGAGCACGAGCCGCTGTGGCGCGCGTTACGAACTCTGCCGCCGAGACAACGTGCGGTCATGGTGCTGCGTTACTACGAAGGCCTCTCCGAAGCGGAAATCGCCAGTGCCCTCGGCGTCACGCAGGGCACGGTGAAGAGCCAGGCCAGCAAGGCGATCGCCTCGCTGCGGATGAAGCTGCAACCGGCCGAAGGCGAAGGGAGTGATGCGGGTTGAACATCTCCGAGGAGGAGCTGGAACAGCGCCTGCGTGAACTGTTCGCCGACGAGCGTCTCGACCTGCCGCCGCCGTCCGGCGCCGCCCCGGTCATCGTGGCGGGCGCGCGACGGCGCCGCCGTCGCCGCCACGCCGTGCAGGCCGTGACGGGTGTCGCCGCGGCCGCCGTGGTCGTCGCGGGTGGGCTGGCGATGCTCCGGCTCCACACCGAAGACAGCACCGCGGTGATGTCCGCCGACGGCGGCACCCTCGGCGTCGCACCACCCGAGAACCTCACCCCCGGCCGTACCCCGCAGCCCTCGCCGTCGACGCCGGGCCCGACCGGCACCCAGAGCATGGCCGGTTCCGTGCCGCCCGGGGCGCCGGCGTCGAAGCCGTCGCGGCCGCCGTCCGCCGCCCAGCCGTCCCGGCTGCCGGACGTGACCACCGGGCCCCTGCTCGCGGCCGACGGCTTCGGCAAGCTCAAGCTCGGCATGTCGCAGGCCGACGCCGCCCAGGTCGTCACGCTCACCGAGACCACGGCCACCCCGGCCTGCACCATCTACCAGGCGCAGGGCGCCGGCGTACCCGCCCCCGCGACCGTCGTCATCTCGAAGTCCGTCGGCGTCGTCACCGTCAGCCCGGACGGGCCCGCGCACACCGCCGAAGGGGTCGGCGTCGGGTCGACCAAGGAGCAGGTGCTCGCCGCCTACCCGACGGCCAAGCAAGACCCCAACGGCGTCGTCGCCCCGGCGAGCGAAAGCGCCACCTACAGCTTCCGGCTCGGGGAGAGCGGAGTCGTCCAGACGACGCTCGCCAGCATCACCCAGGACTGCGCCGGCTGACCGGCCGGCCGCATGCGAAAAGCCGGGCTGTCCACAGGGGGAGAGCCCGGCTTTTTCGTCGCTGCGTGAAGCTCAGAGCTTCCCGCCGGCCACCGGCGGCATCTGCGAGTCGGTGCCGCCGTCGCCGACGGACTCGCGGTACAGGTGGTTCTCGACCTCGAACAGGTTGCCGTTCGCGCGCTTGACGACGTTCAGCAGCGTGTTCATCTGGGAGATCTCTTCGACCTGTTCCTTGAGGAACCACTGCACGAACTGCTCGCTGATGTAGTCCTCTTCGGCGCGCGCGGCCTTGGCCATCGCGGAGATGTCGGCGGCGACCTCCTTCTCCTGGTTCAGCGCGAGCTCGATGAGTTCGGTGACGCTGGAGAAGTCGTTGCGCACCTCCCCGGTGCCCGGGATTTCGACGTGGTGGTCGCGGTCGAGCATGTACTGCACGAGCGCCATCGCGTGGTTGCGCTCTTCGACGGACTGCTTGTAGAAGTGCTTCGCCAGCTGCGGCAGGTCCTCGGCGTCGAACCACACCGCGAGCGCGATGTACTGCTGGGACGCGTTGAACTCGTTGTGGATCTGCGCCTGCAGCAGTTCGTAGAACTTGGAGCGCGGTTCTTTCTTCTTCGTGAGGGCCATGGCACCACCGTACGTCAGTGATCGATTGTTTTCCACTTCGGACTGGTGATCTGCCCCCTATTAGGGTTACCATTCCTAAAGAAGACTCACCTTATTTAAGTAAGCCTTCCCTAAATTGCCGGGCAATTTTAGGGAAGGCTTACTTCATTTACCGCAGTGGATCGCGCCGTACCGGGCAGGACATGCACCGCGGCCCGCCCCGGCCGGAGCCCAGCTCGGACCCGGCGATCGGCAGCACCTCGATGCCTGCCGCCTCCAGCCGCTCGTTCGTCTCGACGTTCCGCTCGTAGCCGACGACGACGCCCGGGGCCAGGGCGAGCGTGTTGTTGCCGTCGTCCCACTGCTCGCGCTCGGCGGTCACCGGGTCGAGGCCGGTGTCGATGACGCGCAGCCGGTCGATCTCCATCGCCTCGGCCGCGGCCGTCAGGAACGGCGCCGGGCCGGCCACCTTCACGCCGCCGTCGCCGGTCGGGCGCAGCGTGAACGCCGTCAGCGAGTCGCGGGCGAGCGGGTACATCACCACCGCGTCGGCGTCGACCATCGTGCACACGGTGTCCAGGTGCATGGTCGCGCGGGACTGCTCGATCGGCACCGCCAGCACGGTGTGCGCGATGCCGTCGGCGAACACCGACCGCGCCAGGGACTCCGCGCCTGCCGCCGTCGTGCGCTCGCCGACGCCGATGGCGAGCACGCCCGGCGCCAGCAGCATGACGTCGCCGCCCTCGATCGGCGCCGAATGCGCGCCGTACGCGCGGGCCGCGTGGCGGAACTGCGGGTGGTAGGCGTAGATCAGGTCGAGGACCGCGGTTTCGCGGCGGCGCGCGGGCATGGTCAGCGACGAAATCGCCACCCGGTCGGCGATCCACACCGACGAGTCGCGGGTGAACAGCAGGTTCGGCAGCGGGTCGACGGCGAAGTCGTGCGGGTGGTTCATCATCCGCACGAGCGACGCGCCTTCCGACGACGGCAGCTCCTCGAACGTCATCCCGGCCATCAGCACCTCGGCGAGGCCCGCGGCGTCGACGCTCGACAGGTGCGACCGCAGCGAGTCGGCGAGGTCGCCGCCGAGCCGCCGGTCGTCGACCGCCGCGTGCACGCCCGCCGCGTGGGCGCGGTCGTCCTCCAGCGCCGTGCGGAGCGCGTCGGCCAGCAGCAGGACGTCGACGCCGCGGCTGCGCAGCACTTCGGCGAACGCGTCGTGCTCGGCCTGTGCCCGGTCGACCCACGGGATCGAGTCGAATAGGAGCTGGTCGTTGTTGCGGGGCGTCAGCCTTTTGAGCTCGTTGCCGGGCCGGTGCAGCAGCACCGCGCGCAGGGGTCCGACTTCGCTGTCCACCCGGGGAGGTGTCGTTTCGTCGATCACCCGCCGAGCCTACTCAGGGCAACCAGGAAACGTGACCCTTGAGCAGCGAATATCCGACGAACGACACGAAGTCGAACAGCGTGTGGGCGGCGACCAGCGGCCACAGCCGGTTCGTCTTCTGCCACAGCCGCCCGAACACCAGCCCCATCACGAAGTTCCCCACGAACCCGCCGAACCCCTGGTACAGGTGGTAGGACCCGCGTAGCACCGCGGCACCGAACACGGCGGTGTTCTCCCGGACGCCGAGCTGCCGCAGCCGCGTCAAGAGATAGCCGACGACCAGGACTTCCTCGGCGAAGGCGTTGCCGAACGCCGAGAGCGTCAGCGAGATCGGCCGCCACCACGTGTCGCCCAAAGTGGACGGTTGCACCGCCAGGCTGAACCCCAGGTGGTAGGAGACGAAGTACAGCGCCAGTCCGGGGATCCCGATCAGCGCGGCGAGCAGGAGCGTCAGCAGCGTGTCGCGCCCCGGCGACCGGCGGTCCAGGCCCAGCTGCGCGCCCTTGATGCCCGCGCGCCACAGCAGGTACAGCCCGAGCGCGCCCCAGCCGACCAGCTGGGCGGCCGACAGCAGCTGCTTGAGCAGGTCGATCAGGCTCGCCGCGGCCTGCGGGACGTTCAGCTGGGCCTGCTGCTGGGCCAGCGGCACCGGCTGCAGCAGCGAGTCCACAAGGGACAGCAGGCTGCGCACGCCGGACAGGCCGAGCGTGATCCCGAAGACGATCAGCAGCTCCAGCTTGATCGCCCGGCGTTCGGCCGGGTCCTCGACCGTGCCGGGGAACTCCGGGCGGGACGGCGCCAGCCACGATCGCGCGGTGAACGTCATGGGCGCACGCTACCTTCGGGGTATGCCGAGGAGCATCGCCACCAACGAAACCGTCGACCGCGCCACGCTGGTCGAGTTCCTGTCCACCCGCCACCGCGCGATCCTGCTGACCACCAAGGCCGACGGCGGCCCGCAGCTGTCGCCGGTGACCTGCGGCGTCGACGGCGAGGGCAGGCTCGTCGTGTCGACCTACCCGAAGCGCGCGAAGGTCGTGAACATCAAGCGCAACCCGAAGGTCTCGGCCTGTGTGCTGTCCGACGAGTGGAACGACCAGTGGGTCCAGATCAACGGCACCGCCGAGGTGATCGACGTCCCGGACTCGGTCGAGCCGCTCGTGGAGTACTTCCGCAGCATTTCGGGCGAACACCCGGACTGGGACGAATACCGCGAAGCCATGGTCAAGCAGGGCAAGAGCATCATCCGCGTCACGATCGAGAGCTGGGGCCCGGTCGCGAAGGGCGGCTTCCCCGCCGAACTAGCCTGACGCGCCGCGCAGGAACGGGCAGCCGACCAGCCGCCGCAGCTCCGCCGCGAGCTGCGGCGGGCTCTCGACCGACCGCGAGAACGCCAGCCGGACGTCGTGGTCGCCCGCCTCGGACTCCACGCGCAGGCGCAGCCCGAACCGGTCGAGCCCGAGCGGGCGGATCCGGCCGCCGCGCAGCTGGGCGGGCAGGTGCTTCGCCAGCTGCTCGACGACGTCGGCGTGGTGGCTCTCCAGGTGCCGCAGCCACTGCGCCTCGTAGTCGTGGAACGGGTCGGGTGGCGCGGCACTGAACATGTGCGGGCGCAGCGAGTGCGTGCCTTCGGCGTCGGCGAGCACCAGGGACGCGGGCGTGAGCCGCAGCATCGTGACGCCGTGGCCGACGTCGAGCAGCCGCTCGTCGGGCCGCGTCTCGGCGATCGCGACCGCCCGCGCGCGGGCCGACACCGGCGAGAGCGGGCGCAGCCAGCCGGTGATCCACAGCAGGCCGCGGATCGGTTCCCGCAGGTCGACCGGCGCCTGGTCGGCCAGTTCGACCATCACGGCGAGTTCGCCGCGCTGGGTCTGTTTCGCCGCGTGGACCAGCGGGTGGTCGTCGGGCAGCAGCACGCTGACGCTGCCGCTGTGGTGGACGTGGTGCAGGAGGGGCACGACCCGCTCGCCGTCGAGGTTCGCGCGGTCGCAGGTGGGCATCAGCGACGCGGGCCCGTTGCGGGTCGCGATCGTCTTGGCTCGCTCGGCGGGGTTCGGTGCCGGCGGGCGGCGGATGGATGCGGGTGCCTCGGTCACGGCTCACCTCCTACTTAGGTGAGCCTAACCTGAATCCGCGGGATCTGGGTAGTCGCCCGATTGCGGCGACCGTCACGTCGCTTCGCTGAGCGGGGCATCCCGGTAACGCCGGTGTGCAATTCGTCGAAAAGCGGATGACCAAGACCGACCCGGTGGGGGCCCGCGTGGAGATCGTCCCGGTGCCCGAACGCGTGCGCGCGTTCGAGCTCGACCCCGCCATGCCGTCGGGGGCACTGCCGATCTTCGGCGAGTACCTCGACCGGCTCGGCAGGGCCACGGCCGACCGGCGGCTGCTGACCTGGCTGTTCCTGGTGTTCGGCGCCGCCCAGTTCTTCACCGGCACGGGCGTGGCGTTGTCGGTCGGCACGATCGCACTGGCCGGTTCGGCCGAGGCGTGGTGGCTCTACCGCGCGTACGTCCGGGTGCCCGAAACGCGGCTGAAGCGGGAGGCGTTCCGGCTGGTGGACATCGCCGCCGACGGCCTGGTCGCGGCGGGCCGCACGGTCGGTGTCCGCCTGCCCGACGGCCGCTGGCTGCACGTCCGGCTCGGCGAGGCGTACCGGCTGCTGCTGGCCGGGCACCGCCGGATCTGGCTGCTGGGCCGCGGTGCGAAGGTGTTCGCCGGCTTTCCCGGCCTGGTGCGGGTCCGCCGCGCCCGCATCCACGACGCGCCTCCGGCAGGAGCGGCGCCGCTGCCCGCGCCGGCCGGATCGGCGTCGCCGCGGCTCGACCCGGTGCTGGCCGCCCACCGCCGTCAGATCGCCCGCGAACTGCGCCGGACGTCGGCGTTCCTGCTGGTCCTTGCCGCGTTCGCGATCTGGGTGCGGCACGACTTCCCGCCGACGGGCTGGGTCGCGTGGACGTTCGCGGCGGGCGCCCTGCTGGGCGCGCTGGCCACGGCGGCCCGTGCGCTCGCCCACACGCGCCCGCTCCCGGCGGACCACTGGACGGAACTCCGCGCGGTCCCGGACGGCCCGGTCCGCATGGGCCGCCGCGGCTCGGCCCGGCTGAGCGGCCTGACCATGCTGGCCGACGGCACGGTGGTCGGCTTCCGCCTGCCCAAGGCGGACCCCTCGATGGCGGCCAACATCGCGGCGACGGGCCGCCTGTGGATCGCGGGAGTCCCCCGCCGCGGCGCGGCGACGACGGGGCTGCCGGGCTACCCGGTGCTGGGCACGGTCTGGCTGGGCTGAGCGGCCCACCCGGCCGCCACGCGCGGGTAACGCGGCAGCCGGGCCTTTCAGCCCATTCCGTCGGCGACCACCGAACGGCTGCGAGGCACGGTCTGGCTGGACTGAGCCCACCCCGGCCGCCACGCTCCGGCGACCTGCCGTCCAGGCCGCAGATACCGCCGAAGCGCCGCCAGCGCGGGATGCGGATCCTCGGGGCGCCAGACCAGCGAATGCGGGTAGACCGGCGTCGGATCCTCGATCCGCACCCGCCGCAGGTCGTACTCCGCGGGCCAGTGCAGCCGGGCGCCGGTGGCGATCAGCGTCGCGACTTCGGCCGACTCCGCGAGGGCGTCGAACACCACCTCCGTGCCGAAGTTCGGGCCCGCCGTGTCGATCGACAGCCCGAACGCCGCCGCGAGGTCCGCGTAGTACGCGGCCCACTCGGTGCCCGGGACGATGCCCGGCATCCACAGCCGGTGCCCGGCGAGCCCGGCCAGGGTCACCGACGGCTCAGCCGCCAGCGCGTGCCCGGGACCGCACAGCAGCTCGAGCGGCTCGTCCCACACCGCCGCCGCCGCGAGATCCGCCGGAAGACCGTTCACCGCGCGGAACGACGCGTCGATCGAACCCTCGCGCAGGGCACTCAGCGCGCTTCCGGCGTCGAACAGCGTCACGACCTCCAGCTCCACCTCCGGATGCGCTTCGTGGAACTCCCGCAGCAGCGCCGCCGGGCCCAGCCGCCTGCCGATCACGTCGACGCGCAACGCCCGCCGTCCCGAACGCACCGAGGCGATCGCGCGTGCCTCGGCCCGCAGCAGCTCGCGGGCATGCGGGAGGAACGCCTCGCCGTCGCCGGTCAGCACGGCTCCGCGGGCCGTGCGCGTGAACAACCGCGCCCCGAGTGTCTTCTCCAGTGCCGCGATGCGCTTCGAGACCGCCTGCTGCGTGATCGACAGGTCGGTGGCGGCGTCCTGGAACCGGCCCGCCGCCACTACGGCGACGAAGGTGCGCACGGCGTCGAGGTCCACGATCACCGACTCTAGATTCACAACGCCGCGTTGTGGCGTCGGTTGTTTGCCGCGCGGGACGCTTCCTCGCTTTGATCTCCCGGTGATGCGCGGGCGGTCGCTGGGACCGCGGTTCAGGTGGCTCTGGTCGGCCTACGCCGTGAGCGCGTTCGGGACGTGGCTCGGCTTCGGAGCCTTCCCGATGCTGGCGATCCTCGTGCTGCACGCCGGGCCCACGGCGGTCTCGGCGCTCGCCGCGGTGGGACCCGCCGTCGGGGCGCTCGTCGCCGTGCCGCTCGGGCCGTGGGTCGACCGCCACCGGAAGCAGCCGGTGCTGGTCGCCATGGACCTCGTCCGGTTCGCCGCGCTGGTCAGCGTGCCCGCCTGCTACGCGCTCGGCGTGCTGAGCTTCGCCCAGCTGCTGGTCGTCTCGGTGGTCGTCGCCGCGGCGGACATCACCTTCACGTCCGCGAGCGGCGCCTTCCTCAAGGGGTTCCTCCCGCCCGAGGACCTCCTCGTCGCGAACGGCCGGTTCGAGTCGACGAACTGGACGGCCACCGCGCTCGGCCCGCCGCTCGGCGGGGCGGCGTTCGCGCTGTTCGGGCCCGTGACGTCGGTTGCCGCCAACGCCGTCAGCTTCCTGCTCTCCGCGCTCGGGATCCGCGCGATCCGCGGGGACGAGCCGCACCCGCACAACGCCGGACGGCTGCGCGTGCGGGAACTCGCCGACGGGTGGCGTTTCCTGCTCGCCCACCCCGGCCTGCGGCCGCTGCTGTTCAACACCATGGTGTTCAACGGCCTGGTGATGGGCACCGAGCCGGTGCTCGCCGTGCTGATGCTCGACCGGCTCGGGTTCCCGCCGTGGCAGTACGGGCTCGCGTTCGCGGTGCCGTGCCTCGGCGGGCTCGCCGGGTCGCGGCTGACCCCGCGGCTGGTCGCCCGGTCCGGCCGCCACCGCGTGCTGGTGACGGCGGGCGCGGTCCGGGCCTGCTGGCTCCTCGCGCTCGCCTTCCTGCCGCCCGGCACCGGCGGGCTCGTCTTCGTCATGGTCGTCGAGCTGGGGCTGATCGTCAGCTGCAGCGTGTTCAACCCGGTGCTGGCGACCTACCGGCTCGAGCAGCTGCCGCCGGGCCGCGTCGCGCGGACGCTGTCGGCGTGGTCGGTCAGCACCAAGGCGGCGATCGCGACGCTGACCGCCGTCTGGGGCGTGCTCGCCGAGGTCATCGGGCCGCGGGTCGCGATCGGGGTGGCCGGGGTGCTCGTGCTGGCGACGCCGCTGCTGCTGCCGCGGCGCGACCGGACGCCGGTGACCGTCTAGCCCAGCGACCTCCGGGTCGCCTGCTCGGTCTCCAGCACGCCCTGCCGGATGCCCTCCAGCTGGTCGCTCAGCTCCCGCACGGCGCCGGTGTCCACGGTGACGTCCGTCGTCGCGGCCGTCAGCTCCGCGACCCGCGCCACCAGGCTGTCCAGGCCGAGGGCGCCCGACTGCAGCTGGGCCAGCAGCTTGTCGCGCGCGCCGGACAGCCGCGCGTGCACGTCGGCCTGTGCCTGGACCGCCGTCAGCGCCTGTTCGAGATCGGCGCGCACGTCCGCGTGGGCCGACCGCAGCTCGCGTTCCAGCCGGCGGCGTTCGCGGGCGACCGCGTCCAGGTCGACGCGGGACAGGGCGTTGCCGGTCGCCGACGCCCGGCCCGCCAGGCGCCGCAGCGTCGCCAGCGTCTCGCGGACCACCGGTTCCATGTCCGCGACGCGGTCGGCGAGCGGGCCGTGGCCGAGGGAGTCGCTCAAGGACACGAACCCGTCCGCCGCGGCCTCGGCCCGGCGCAGCCAGTTCTCCTCGGCCGAGCCGGCGGCGACGTCGAGCACCCGGGCTTCCCGCGGCGCCGGTTCCTTCTCGCGGGTGGCCACGGACACCCCGGCCCAGGCGGCGAGCACGGCGACGCCGATCCCGGCCGACGCGGCGACCGGCAGCTGCACGGCCCACGCCACGCCCGCCGACGTGGCGGCCAGCAGCAGTCCCCACGGCTGGGCGAGCTCACGAGCGAACTTCATGTCAGAAATTCGAGATCACGGAGGTGAACACCTGGTTGATCGAGTCCGGTTTGGACGAATCGTACTCCGATCCGGAGGTCGCTTCGGCGATCTGCTTGAGCACGCCCTGGTCGGCGTCCGAGCCGTAGGCGATGGTGAACAGCCGGACCGTCTCCGCGTTGCCCTCCGGCCGCAGCTGCGGCACCAGGTGCTCGAGGTCGATGCCGCCGGAGTCCTCGTTGCGGCCGTCGGTGAGCACGACGACCGCGTTGATCGCCGCCGGGTCGAGGTGGGACTTCAGGTACTCGTACGCGGCCAGCGACGTGTCGTACAGCCCGGTGCCCGACTGCGGCGTCAGCCCGCTCAGCCGCGTCGCGAGGGTCTCCTTGCCGTTCGCGCCGAGCGGCTGCACCGGCAGCAGCTCCTGGTAGTCCTTGTCGCCGTCGAGCTTGGTCGCGAACTGCCACAGCCCGACCTGGTCCCGCGGCACGAACTGGCCGAGCGAGTCGATCGCGGCCTGCTTGGCCAGGTCGATCTTGCTCTTGCCGGTGCCCTTGACCTCCTCGCCCATCGAGCCCGAGACGTCCACGACGAGCAGCATGTTCGCCTTCTTGCGCAGGTCGCTCCACGACGCCAGCAGCTTCGACAGCACCGGCGGCGCGGGCGGGCGCAGGAAGCTGATCTTCGCGTCCGGCTGGACGCCGTTCGCGGTCGTCACCTGCGGCCCCGGCTTGCCGTCGAACGACCGGAAGCCGAGCGCGGCGAACTTCGCCTGCGTCTCCTCGCCGCGCAGGTAGCCGAGGAAGTCCGCGGCGATCTGCCTGCGTGCCGGGTCCGCCCAGTTCAGCGTGACGAAGGGGTGGTCGGAGTTCAGCGTCCCGTCGCCGGGGTAGAGCGCGACCAGCGGCACCTTCGGCGGCGCGTGCTGCCCGACCTTCGCCGGGTCGTTCGTCGGGTTGCCCTGGTTGTAGCCGATCAGCGAGTTCTCTTCGACGGTGACCGCGGAGATGTACGACAGCGCGGCGCCCTTGTCGTCGGCCTTCTGCAGGTTGGTCAGGAAGGTGAGCGTGGTGTCGCCGTAGTGCACGATCGCCTGCTCGATGTTCGTGACGAACTGCTTCGCCTCCGGCTTGCCGAGCGCGGCCGCGGTGAGGTCGGACGACGTGCCGGTGGCGGCGTAGTAGGCGCCGATGGTGGCGTTCAGCCCGGACGTCGAGATGTTCGGGTTCGTCTTGCCGAGCCGGAACTTCCCCCACTCCGGGTGCCCGTACTTCGCCCAGCCCGCCGGGTCGGTGGCCAGCGCGGCGAGGTCCTTCCAGCCGATCGCCCTGCCCGGCCATCCGAGCGCCTCGGCCATCGGCTTCGGCATCGCGACGACCAGCGGCGAGTTCGCGACCGACTGCGGGTCGCCGTCGGGCACGATCGAGGCGGTGTCGCCCTTCGCGTTGACGCGCAGCAGGTTGACCCAGCCGCTCGCGGCCGGTGTCCAGACGTCCGGGCGCGGCCCGTCGGTGGCCTCGTTCCAGCCGTTGGCCAGCGCCTGCATCGCCACGCCCGAGGACTTGGACCGCACCTTCACGTCGACGCAGTGCCCGGCGACCGACCGTCCGGAGTAGGCCTTCGCGGCCTCCTGGAGGACGCCTGCCTTCTCCGGCGACGAAGCGACGTTGAGCGCGATCGCGTCCGAGCCGGTGCATTTCGCTTCGTCGGCGTCGTCCGAACTGCTGGTCCAGTACCGGATGCCGATGATCAGTCCGGCGGCGACCACGATCGCCGCGAGGAACGGAAGAATCTTTCTCCTGCGCCGAGCCGGCTGGGAATCGATCATCGAACCCTCCCCGTTCCGCCATCCGGATTTCCATTATCCGGGCGGCGGAACGGGATCGGGCCCGCGTTGCGCAGACTTGACTATTGCTTGGGGCCGCGCCGCGACCACGTCCACGCGTACCCCGGGTCTTCGGACGCCGCGGCGGCTTCGCCCAGGTCAAGCGGTGCGAAAGTGTCCACCATGACCGCGGTTTCGTCGAAGAACTCCGCGCCGATCGACGCCTCCGCCGCACCCGGCTGCGGGCCGTGCGTGAAGCCCGACGGGTGCAGGGAAAGCGAGCCGATCCCGATTCCGGAACCCTTGCGGGCCTCGTAGTTGCCGCGCACGTAGAACATCAGCTCGTCGGAGTCGACGTTCGCGTGGTTGTACGGCACCGGAATCGAATCCTTGTGGTAGTCGACCTTCCGCGGGCAGAACGAGCAGACCACGAAGTTCGGGCCCTCGAACGTCTGGTGCACGGGCGGCGGCTGGTGTACGCGGCCGGTGATGGGCTCGAAGTCGTCGATGTTGAACACCCAGGGGTAGAGGCAGCCGTCCCAGCCGACGACGTCGAAGGGGTGCGTCGCATACGTGTAGCGCGTCAGCCCGGCGCGGTGCCGGACGAGCACCTCGACGTCCTCGCCGTCCTCCAGCAGCGGCTCGGAGGGCCCGCGGATGTCGCGCTCGCAGTACGGCGAGTGCTCCAGGAACTGGCCCTTCGCCGAGAGGTAGCGCTTCGGCGGGCCGATGTGGCCGCGTGCCTCCAGGGTCAGCATGCTGACCTCGCCGTGGGGGACGACGCGGTAGGTGCACGACGTCGGGATCACCAGGTAGTCGCCGTCCCCGACGTCGAGGCGGCCGTAGATCGTTTCGACCGTCGCGGACCCGCCCTGGACGTAGCACAGCTCGTCGCCCGCGGCGTTGCGGTACAGCGGGCTGGGCGCGGTCGCCGTGACGAACCCGATGGTGACGTCGTTGTTGCCGAACAGCCGTCGCCGCCCGGTGACCGCGTCGGCGTCGCCGCCGAACTTGAGGTCCTGCGTCTTGAAGGCGCGCGGCTTGAGCGGGTGGTTCGGGGTGAGGGCGCCGCGGTCGTCCTCGACGGCGACGGCGTCGACGATCGCCGTCGGCAGGCCGCGGTGGTAGAGCAGCGCGGAGTCCGCGGAGAAGCCCTCGACACCCATCAGCTCCTCGGCGTAGAGCCCGCCGTCCGGCTTGCGGAACGCGGTGTGCCGCTTGTGCGGGATCTCGCCTACCCGCCGGTAGTAAGGCATCGACGCCCCCTTCTGACGTGTCCGTTGTGCGAACGATTTTGTCCTGATGTCGTACGCTACTAGCGTGTCAGTCGTGTCAAGCGCTGTGGAACTCACGCCCCCCGGCCCCCGTGGAATTCCTCCCCTGTTCGCGAGGCTCGTCGACGACTCGGCGCTGTTCCCTCCGGGCGACGCGGCCATGCCCGAAGCGCTCCGTGCGCACTTCGCCGTCCGGGAGTCCGAACACGCCGGTGTCCTGGGGGTTTTCCTCTGCCAGGCGTCCCGGCTGCCGGAACTGATCACCGAGCTGATCAAGATCAAGCCGAAGCAGCCGCTGCCGCTGTCGCTGATCATCGACACCGGCCTGGGCGGTGTTCCGAAGGCGATCTCGATCGTCGAATCGCGCAGCGAGCTGCTCGCCCTGCGGATGGTCGAGATGCCCGCGCCGTCGGACGTCGACGAGGTGTGGCTGGAGCGCGTCTCGGAGTTCGTCCCCGAGGACGTCATCCGCGTGGTCGAGCCGCGGCGCGGCGTCGGCTGGCTCGACGGCGTCCGCAAGGTGATCGAGCACGGCAGCTGGCCGAAGATCCGCTGCGGCGGCCAGGCGGGCGAGAACTTCCCCAGCGTCGACGAGGTGGCCGACTTCCTCGCCGTCGTGAGCGGCTCCACCGGGGCGTCGTTCAAGGCGACCAACAGCCTGCACCGCGCGGTCCGGCACATCGATCCGGGCACCGGGTTCGTGCACCACGGCTTCCTCAACCTGCTCGTCGCGTCCGCGCGCAGCCTGGCAGGCGGCGACGTCCGGGGCGCGCTGGAGTCGACCGACGCCAAGGCGCTGGCCGACGAGGCCCGTGCGCTCTCCGAGCCGGCGGCGAAGGCCGTGCGCGCGCTCTTCGCGTCGTACGCGGCGGCGTCGTTCGAGGAACCGGTCGCCGACCTGGGCGAACTCGGCTTGCTGTGACCAGCAGGGAGGGGTCGCTGACGCTCGACCGGGGCCTGGCGCTGCTGCAGGCCGTGGCCGACGCCGGTGGGGACGCGGCGACCATCTCCGAGCTGGCGGTGGCCATCGGCGCCAGCCGCGCGGCCGTCTACCGGCTGCTCGTGCCGCTGTCGGAGCGCGGGCTGGTGTGGCGCGACGGCACCAAGGTCCGGCTCGGCGTCGGCCTGCTGCGGCTGGCCGGGCAGGTGCTCCCGCAGCTGCGGGACGCGGCCGGGCCGGTGCTGCGCGAGCTGGCCGAGAAGGTGGGCGCGACCGCGCACCTGTCGGTCGCGCAGGGGACGCAAGCGCTTGCGGTGGCCGTCGTCGAGCCGACCTGGACGAACTTCCACGTCGCCTACCGCGTCGGCAGCCGGCACTCGCTGACCGCGGGGGCGGCAGGCAAGGCGATGAGCCTGCGGCCCGGCGGCGAGGGCTGGGTGACGTCCTCGGGCGAGCTGCAGGCGGGCGCGTCCGGCGTCGCGGCGCCGGTGCGCGGGGTGCCGGGGCTGAAGGCGAGCGTGGGTGTCGTCTCGCTGGAGCCGCTGGCGGCCGCGGAGGTGGGCCCGCAGGTCGTCGCGGCCGCCGCCCGGCTGGCCGACATCCTGCGGACGGACGCCTAACGGCGCGAGACCGCCAGGAGCGGCCGGACCATCGTCAGCAGCAGCGCGACGTCGACGGTGAACAGCAGGCGCTCGAACAGGCCGAGCGTGAGCGTGAGGACGAACCCGCCGAGCACGACGCCGACGCTGGCGAAGCTCGCCGTGGCCAGCCGCCGGATCGTCGTCCGGCGCGGCTCCCACGGGCAGCGCTCACGGCCCTTGCGGGTCAGCACGAACGCGGCCGCGGGCAGCGCGACGAACGCCGTGAGCGCGGCGAGGTTGTGGACCTGCCCGGCGAGCGAACGCGCCTGGCCGTCCGGGTCGACCGGCACGAGGCCGCACACCAGCAGCCCGGCCGACCAGACGCCGAGCAGCACGCAGACGGCCGTGGTGCCCGGCCGGTGCGCCTTCGCGATGCCGGCGAGCAGCGCGACCGAGCCCAGTGAGAGCGCCAGGCACATCACGCTGAACAGGGGAGCGGCCGAGGACGTGCCGAGCTTGCCGTAGACGTACTCCGACAGCGTCTGCCAGATCGGGCTGACCTGGCCGGAGAGCCGCAGGTGCAGGTCGATCGAGATGGTCACGGCGAGGCCGATGCCGCCGAGGGCGATCCGGCCGTGCAGCGGCGAGACCGCGGTCGATGGCTTGTTCACCTGGTGCTCTCCCCTTCGTTGCCGAAAGGTTACCGGGTGAACCTGTGAGCCTGCGGTCAGAAAGCCAGCTGGACCAGGGCGAACGTCGCGAACCCGGCAAACGCGAACCCGGCGCAGCGCTGGATCAGCTTCGGGCGGATGCGGCTGCGGAGCTTCGCGCCGATGAACACCGCGAGCCCGGCGACCACGACGAGCGCGCTGAACGCGCCGACGCCGACGGCGACGGGGTTGCCGATCCGGGCGGCGAGGCTCGCGGTCGCGAGCTGCGAGGCGTCACCCCACTCGGCGGCGAAGAGCACGCCGAAGGACGCCGTCGCCGACCGCAGGAAGGACAGTGGCGAGGGACCCGACCGCGAAGCGTCGTCGCCCGCTTCGTCCGCTTCGCTGAAGCCCTCGCGAAGGAGCATGAAAGCGCCGAGGCCGAACATCGCGGCGACGACGAGCGAAAGGACCACGTCGGGCAACAGCGTGAGCACGCTGCCGAACGCCACCGCGATGACGCATTGCACGGCAAACGCCGCGCACACCCCGGCAAATACCGGCCACGCACGGAAACGGGTGGTCAGCACCAGGGTCGCCACGAGCGTCTTGTCGGGCAGTTCCACGGCGAGGACCAGGCCGAACGCGCTGATCAGCGCCACCATCGCGGCAGTCATGAGTATTTTCTCGCCCCTTTCACTGCAACGATAAAGGGACGTTTCACCGTGCCGCAAGCTGATGGCTTGCGCGAAATTGCCCGATCGGCGGTCATGAATTTGTCATCCCGGGGTGGCGCACATATTTTTTCGGCGTACCGAATTTTGGGTTGCGGCCTGCGGTAGGTTGTCCGGCATGGGGTCTGGGGCGCGTGCTGCGCAGGTCGAAGAGGTCATCCGCCGGGTGGAAGCCCACTACGTCTTTCCCGACGTCGCCGCGAAGGTGGCGGAGGTGCTTCGCGCGCGTCTCGCCGAAGGCGCGTACGCGAACCTCGACGAGCCGGCGCTGGCGACGTCCGTCACAGCGGACCTGCAGTCGGTGAACGACGACAAGCACCTCCGGCTGCGCCACCACGTCGACCCGATCGCCGAGGACGGTGACGGCGAACACGCCCGCGAGGCCTTCCGGCACGCGGCCGAGCTGGAGAACTTCGGGATCGCGTCGGTCCGGCGGCTCCCGGGCAACGTCGGCTACGTCGACACGACCATGCTCTACCCGCTCGACCTCGCGGCGCCCGCGTTCGCCGCGGCGATGACGCTGGTCGCGGCGGCCGACGCGCTGCTGCTCGACGTGCGGCACAACCGCGGCGGCGACCCCGAGACCAGCGCGTTCCTGCAGTCCTACCTGGTCGCCGGGCGGACCCACTACCTCGACTTCTACGACCGCGATGGCGACCGCGTCTCCCAGATGTGGACGCTGCCGTACGTGCCGGGCCCGAAGTTCGGCGGCACCAAGCCGATCTGGGTGCTCACCGGCCCGGCGACGTTCTCCGGCGGCGAGGACCTCGCCTTCTCGCTGCAGCGGCAGGGGCGGGCGAAGACCGTCGGCGAGCGCACCCGCGGCGGCGCCCACCCGTGCGAACAGTACAAAGTGGACACCCACCTGGACGTCACGGTGCCGGTCGCCCGCTCGTACGACCCCGAGACGGGGGAGAACTGGGAGGGCGTCGGCGTGACGCCGGACATCCCGGTGCCCGCGGACGAGGCGTTCGACACGGCGTACAAGCTGGCGCTGGAACACGTGCTGACGCTGGGGGACACGGGCCCGCGGCGGAAGGTCGCGCAGGAGGCACTCGACCAGCTGTAGTCACCCGGGACGTTGGTCCTGTGCCGGACGGGACCAGTTGATCTGGCCGCTCCCTGGCACCGGGAGCAGGCTGGACCACGTGGAGGTCCTTGAGCTAGCGCGGTGGCAGTTCGGCATCACCACCGTCTACCACTTCCTGATGGTCCCGCTGACCATCGGGCTGTCGATCCTGGTCGCGGCGATGCAGACCGCCTGGGTCCGCACCGGCGAGCTGCGGCACCTGAAGATGACCAAGTTCTGGGGCAAGCTGCTGCTGGTCAACTTCGCCATGGGCGTGGTGACCGGCATCGTGCAGGAGTTCCAGTTCGGGATGAACTGGAGCGCGTACTCCCGTTTCGTCGGCGACGTCTTCGGCGCGCCGCTGGCGATGGAGGGGCTCGTCGCGTTCTTCGTCGAGTCGACGTTCCTCGGCCTGTGGATCTTCGGCTGGGACCGGCTGCCGAAGAAGGTCCACCTGGCGTGCGCGTGGGCGTTTTCGCTGGCCACGATGGCCTCGGCGTACTTCATCCTGGCGGCGAACTCGTGGATGCAGCACCCGGTGGGCGTGACGTTCGAAAACGGCAAGCCGACCATGAACTCGATCTGGGCGGTGCTGACGAACAACACGGCCCTCGCCGCGATCCCGCACACCCTCGCGGGCGCGTTCTCGGTGGCGGCGGCGTTCCTGGTGGGCGTCGCGGGCTGGCACCTGTGGCGCCGCCGAGGTCACGAGGACGTCTGGCGCTCGTCGCTGCGCCTCGGCGGCTGGGTCGGCGTCGCGGCGTTCGCGGTCCTCGCGATCACCGGCGACGCACAGGGCAAGCTCATGTTCGAGCAGCAGCCGATGAAGATGGCCTCGGCGGAAGCGTTGTGCCACACGGAAAAGCCGGCCAGCTTCTCGATCATCGCGATCGGCGACGTGTCGGGCGCCAACTGCGAGGACGTCAAGACGTTCAACGTGCCGGCGTTGCTCTCGTTCTTGGCCCACAACGACTTCACGACCGAGGTCAAGGGCGTGGAGAACCTGGTTTCGGAGTACCAGGCCAGGTACGGCACGAACTACCCGGACGACCCGGCCCTGGGTTCCCTGGCGGGCAAGCCGATCGACTACGTGCCCAACCTCCCGGTGACGTACTGGGGCTTCCGCATGATGATCGGCTTCGGCGCAGTCTCGGCAGGCATCGGCCTGCTGGCCCTGTGGCTGACCCGCCGCGGCCGCATCCCGGAAGGCCGCTGGTTCCCGCTCCTGGTCCTGGCCGGCATCGCCACCCCGTTCCTGGGCAACAGCGCAGGCTGGATCTTCACCGAGATGGGCCGTCAGCCGTTCGTGGTCGCCCCGAACCCGACGGGCGTCGACGGAGTGTGGATGTTCACCGCCCAGGCGGTCTCACACCTGACAACGGGCGAGGTGTGGACATCGTTGATCGCCCTGACGAGCGTGTACGCGGCCCTCGGCGTGGTCGAGCTGTACCTGATGCGCAAGTACATCCGCGGCGGCATCGAAGCCGTGATGCCCCCGGAAAAGCAGGATTCGGACAAGCCGGGCGAGGACACCCTCGCCTTCGCGTACTGAGGAGCCACCAGTGGATCCGAAGCCAGCCCCCACCCGTCCCGCCGGCGCCGCGGCAAAATCGCGGTCGCTTCCAGGCGGCCGGTGCCGAGGCGTAACGGCCGACGCCGCGAACAACGCATTCGCGACCTTGGACGCGGGCTCACGGGCTGCCCGGCTTCCGCGAAGGCAGGCCGCGCAACCGACCCCCACCCTTCCCGGGGGGACGTCCCACACCCAGTGTATCGGGGTGATCACTCTCGCGGGTTACCCACAGCAAATCTGTGGACAACTCGACCCCTTGTGGATAACTCCCGGCTACCGGGCCGCGGAGCGCCGGAATCGTCGGAGTGATGTGGTAGGTGCCCGATGACCCTGGAAATCGTCTGGTTCGTCGTCATCGCCTTCTTCTGGCTCGGCTACCTCTTCCTCGAGGGCTTCGACTTCGGCGTCGGCATGCTGCTGCCGGTCCTCGGGCGGGACAACACCGAACGCCGCGTCATGGTCAACACCATCGGGCCCGTCTGGGATGGCAACGAGGTGTGGCTGATCGTTGCCGGCGGGGCCATGTTCGCCGCCTTTCCCGGCTGGTATGCCAGTCTCTTCTCGGCCGCCTACCTGCCGCTGCTGCTCGTGCTGCTCGCCCTCATCGGCCGCGGTGTCGCCTTCGAATACCGCGGCAAGGTCGACTCCGAGCGCTGGCGGCGCAACTGGGACCGCGTCATCATGGCCGGTTCGTGGATTCCGCCGCTGGGCGTCGGCCTCATTCTCGCCACGACCGTCCTCGGCCTGCCGCTGGACGCCCACGGCAACCGTGTCGGGTCGGCCTTTGCCGCCGTGCGGTGGGACACGCTGCTCGGTGCCGTCGCGATTGCCGCTTTCTCGATTGCCCACGGTGCCGCCTTCCTGGCCCTCAAAACCAGCGGTGACCTGCGGGAACGGGCGCGCCGCCTGGCGTTGAAGCTGCTGCCGGGTGCGATGGTGCCGATGGTTGCCTTCCTGTCGGTCGTCCAGTGGCGGGCGGGCACGCTGTGGACGCTGCTCGCGTTCGGGATCAGCGCCGTCGCGGCGGCCGTCGCGTGGCTGCGGCTGCGTGCCGACCGTGACGGCCAGGCGTTCGCCGCGCTCGGCGTGGTCATTGCCGGGGCGGCCGTCACGATGTTCGGCTCGCTGTTCCCGGACGTGCTGCCGTCGACGCTCGACGCCGCCAACACCCTCACCATCGAAGGTGCCGCGTCGAGCCCGTACACGCTGACCGTCATGACGTGGGTCGCCGTCTTCGGCGCTCCCGCTGTGCTGATCTACCAGGGTTGGACGTACTGGGTGTTCCGCAAGCGCATCGGTACCCAGCACATCCCGGCGGTCCACGCACCGTGAGCACACTTCCCGGACGCGCTCCCCTTCTCGCCTCGGAGTCCACAGTGGACTCGGCGCGGCCGGGAAAGGGCCCGCTCGGCGCGCTGCCGGCCCTCGTGCCTGCCGTGCGCCGGGCGCTGGCCCTGGTGGGATTCCTGTCCTTCCTCCACGCCGCCGCGCTGGTGGCACAGGCATTCCTGCTCGCGGACGTCCTCGCGGCGATCGTCGGAGCAGGCTCCGGGGGAAGCACCGCCCAGCTGGTTGCGCTGCTCGCGCTCGTCGCGACGCGCGCGCTGACCGGCTGGGCGGTGCGCACGGTTTCCGCCCGTGCCGCCGCGACGGCGCAACGCGAGTTGCGCGCCAAGGCCGTCGACCACGCGCTGCGCCTCGGTCCCGAGTGGATCGCCCGCCGCGGCCACGGCGAGCTGACCGCGCTCACCACTCGCGGGCTCGACGCGCTCGACGCCTATTTCCGCGAATACCTGCCTGCCCTGGTGACGGCGGCCGTCCTGCCGCTCGGTGCGGGTGCGGCGATCCTGTTCGCCGACTGGCCGTCCGGCGTGATCGTCGCGCTGACCGTGCCGCTGCTGCCGGTCTTTGCGATCCTGATCGGCAAGTACACGGCAGGCCGCGTCGCCGGATCGACCGACGCGGCGCACCGGATGTCCGAACGGCTCCTCGAACTCGTGCGCGTGCTGCCGGTGCTGACCGCGTTCCGCCGCGCGGGCGCGCAGGCCGAGACCGTCCGGCGGCTGTCCGAACGCCACCGCCGCGCCACGCTCAAGACGTTGAAGGTCGCGTTCTCCTCGGCGTTCGCGCTGGAACTGATCGCGACGCTCTCGGTGGCGCTGGTCGCGGTGGTGATCGGCGTCCGGCTCGTCGGCGGCAGCCTCCCGCTGGCCGTCGGGCTGGGCGTGCTGATCCTCGCGCCGGAGTGCTACCAGCCGTTGCGCGCGGTCGGTGCCGCGTTCCACGCCAGCGAGGACGGCGTCGAGGCGGTCCGGCGCGTCGCCGATCTGCTGGCCGAGCCCGTCCCCGCGGCAGGCACCGCGATCCCCGAGCCCGGCGAGCTGCGGGTGTCGGCTCTGCGCGTGGCGCGACGCGGCGGATTCGCCCCGGACGGCGAGACGTTCTCGGTCCGGCCGGGCGAAACGGTCTGGCTCCGCGCCCCGAGCGGCGGCGGCAAGTCGACGACGCTCTCGGCCCTGCTCGGTTTCGTGCCCGCCCACGACGGCGCGATCACGGTCGGTTCGGCGAATCTCGCCGACGCCGACCTGGTGCGCTGGCGCGAGCAGGTGGCGTGGGTCCCGCAGTCGCCGGTGTTCACGGGCGGGACGGTCCGCGAAGAAGCGGGCGACGACGAGGTGCTCGCCGAACTCGGCCTGGCCGGGCTCGCCGACCGCCCGGTGACGAAGCTGTCGCTGGGCCAGCGTCAGCGCGTCGCGGTCGCCCGGGCACTGCACCGGGTGCGGTGCGGCGCCTGGCTCCTGCTGCTCGACGAACCGACCGCCCACCTCGACGAAGCCAACGCACGCCTGGTGCTCGACGCGGTCCAGCGCGCGGTCGACAACGGCGCGGCAGCGATCATCGCGGCCCACGAGCGCCTGGCTGCTGTCGACATGTCGACCGAGCCGGTGGCGCCTCCTGTCGTGTCCACAAAGGACGTTCCCGGGACGCCGCTGGCGTGGCGACGGCTTCTCGACGGACGGCTCTTCGCCGGAGCGGTCCTCGGCGCGGCGGCGTTGCTGGCGGGGGTGGCGCTGACGGCGACGTCGGGCTGGCTCATCGCCAAGGCGTCGCAGCAGCCGCCGATCCTGACGTTGACCGTGGCGGTGGTCGGCGTCCGCGCGTTCGGGCTGGGCCGCGCGGGCCTGCGGTACGTGGAAAGGCTGGTCACGCACGACGCGGCGTTCCGTATTGCCGGACGTCTCCGCGTCCGGTTGTGGACTTCGCTGGTCCGGCTGGGGCCGGCGCGCAGCCTGCGCGCGGGCGAGGGCCAGCGGCGTCTGGTCGCCGACGTCGACACGGTGCGCGACCTGCTGCCCCGGGTGGTGTCGCCGCCGCTGGTGGTGGCGCTGGTCGCGGCGGGAGCGATCGCGGTGCAAACCTGGGTGCTGCCCCCGGCCGGCGCGGCACTGGCGGCGGCGGTGGCGCTCGGGCTGTGCGCGCCGTGGGTGGCGTTGCGGGTGGAACGCCGCGCGACCTCGGCACTGGCGGAGGGCCGCCGCGACGTGGCAGCCCGGGTCCTGGTGCTGTTCGAGGCGGCGGCGGAGCTGCTGGCATTCGGAACGGCCCGGCAGCATCGCGACGCCCTGGCGAACGCCGACACGCGCCTGGCCGCGCAGGCCCGCAGGCAGGCATTCGGCGCGGGCGCGGCGGAGGCACTGATCACGCTGGTCTGCGGGGCGGCCATGGTGATCAGTACGGCGCTCGCTGCGCAGGCGGTCGCCGACGGACGGTTGGATCCGGTGCTGGCGCCGGTGTTGGCGTTGGTGCCGCTCGCGTTGGCGGAGGTGCTGGCGTTGCTGCCGCCGGTGGCGCAGCACTGGGACACGCTGCAACGAGCGCGTCGCCGTTTGGCGGATGTTCGGGAGGAGGTGCCGGGTGGAGGGCCCCAGCCAGGTGCCGCGGTCACGATGCGCGGCGCCGATTTCGGCTGGCCCGACGGACCCGTTGTCCTCCGGGACGTCGATCTCGACCTGGCGCCAGGGACGTATGCCGCGGTCGTCGGGGCGAGCGGGGCGGGGAAGTCCACTCTCGTGGCCGCGCTCCTCGGCTTCCTCGCTCCTCGGCGGGGCGTGGTCTCCGTTCCGGAGCGGGTCGCCTGGGCGCCGCAGGAGCCGATGCTCGCGGCCACCACCGTTGCCGAGAACCTCCGGCTGGCCCGGCCGGACGCCACCGACGACCAGCTGCGCGAGGCGCTGCGCCAGGCGTCCCTCGACGACGTCGACCTCACGACGGTGCTCGGCAGCGGAGGCAGCGGACTCTCCGGTGGACAGGCTCAGCGCGTCGCACTGGCGCGGGCGTTGCTCGGGGCGCCGTCCGCCGGGCTCGTGCTGCTCGACGAGCCCACCGCGCACCTCGACGAGCCGACCGCCCAGGCCGTGCGGGCGCGCTTGCGGGAGGCGCTTGCGGGGCGGACGGTCGTGCACGTCACGCACCGCGCCGAGGAAGCCGACGGCGCCGACGTGGTGCTCGAGGTCCGCGACGGCCGCGTGGTCAGCCGGGTGCCGGTGACGTGATCGGTTCGCGCACTCTCCTTACCGCCCCGCCGCCGCGCCGCGCGATAATGACGGAACTCATGGATCCGACGCTTGCCGCGCGGGCACTGTCCGCAGCCACCGAGATCACGAGCACCGCCCTCTCCGGCGACGACCCGGGCGCGGTGCTCGAGACGGTCGTGGCCAGGGCCGCCGAACTCGCCGACGCCGACCTCGGCCTCGCCATGGTCACCGCCGACGACGGCCGCGTGGTGGTCGAGGCAGCGCACTACGCCACTGCGGGGAATGGGCCGACCGGCAGCGAAGACGCCTTGCCGGGGCAGGCGCTTCCCGCCGAGCCCGGTCCCGCGAGCGGCGGGGAATCCGCGCGACGGGCGTTCTCCGCCGAGCCCGCAGCGGCCGGGCCGGGGCCGACCGGCAGCGAAGCCCCTTTGCCAGGGCAGCCGCTGCCCGCCGAGCCTGATCCGGGGGCCGCGGCCGTCGGAGGTGGGGCGTCGGTCCCGGGGCAGCCGCTTCCCGCCGAGCCCGGTCCCGCGAGCAGCGGCGACTCCCTGCGTGGCCTGGCACTCCCCGCCGACTCCGCGGCCGGGCGGGTTGCGCGGGGTGGCGAGCCCGTGGCCAGTGAGGACTTCACCGTCGATCCGCGGACCGCTCCCTACGTCCCCGCCGAACTGCATGGCTATGGGCCCTTCGCCGCTGCTCCGTTCGGGTCCGGGGGGCGGGTTCTGGGTGCCTTGACCGTCTACCGGAAGCGGGGGCGTGAACCCTTCTCCGCCGGGACCGTCGAGATGCTCGTCGCCTTTGCCGCGCAGGCTGGGGTGGTGCTCGCCCTTGCCGAGGGCGCCAATGCCCGGCACCGGGTCGCGCTGTTCGAGGAGCGGGAACGCATTGCGCGCGAACTGCACGACGTCATCGTCCAACGTCTCTACGGCGCGGGCATGCAGCTGGACCGGGTCCGGCGCAACATGCGCAAGCGCTTCGCCCAGGCCGACGGGGCCCGGTTGTCCGACGCGATCGACCAGCTCGACCAGACCATCGAGGAAATCCGGGGCACCGTGCGCGCGCTGCGGTCACCGGAGCCTCGCCACGACACCGGCACGCCCACCGACCTCGCCGAGTCGGCGCGCGGCGAGGTTCGCATCGCCGGCGAGCTGCTCGGCTACCCACCGACCCTGGAGCTGTCCGGCGAATTCGCCGACATCCCCGCGGAACGCGCCGACCACATCCGGGCCGCCCTGCGCGAAGCACTGTCCAATGTGGTCAGGCACTCCGGCGCCAGTGAAACCCGCGTGACGCTGACCAGGGACTCCAGTGGCGTGAAACTCCGTGTCCGGGACAACGGTTCCGGTGTCCCCCAGGGCGTCGCCACCCGTGGCCTGCGTCATCTCGCCGAACGCGCGGACGCCGCGGGCGGGAAGTTCTTCCTGAACTCCTCACCCAGTCTCGGCACGCTCGTCGCGTTCGATCTGCCTCTCGACTGACCGGTCCTCCGGCACATCTCAGCATCTCAGCCTTCTCGGGTCATCCAGCCTCCCTTCCACGCCCTCGCCATGATCGTACCGAAAATTCGAACACGCATTCGACTCACGTTCGAGTGAATCTCTCGCGCGGAAAACGCTGATCGACATGGCGGTCCGTGACCGGGGCCGGGAAAAGGATCAGCGAACGGCGGATTGCGGACGGGCTGGACCGCGAAGCGTCACTTCTCGCGCCGGGCGATCCAGGCGGCGGCCTGCGTCCGGCGCTGCATGCCCAGCTTCGCCAGCACGGACGTCACGTAGTTCTTCACCGTCTTCTCCGCGAGGAACAGCCGCTCGGCGATCTCGCGGTTCGACAGGCCCTGGCCGATCAGCTCGAGCACGTCGCGCTCGCGCTCGGTGAGCGTCGCCAGCTCGTCGGTCGGCGGGTGCCGCATCTTGTCCAGCACCCGCGCGGTGCTCACCGGGTCCAGCAGCGACCGGCCGGCCGCGACCTCGCGGACCGCGTGCACCACGTCCTGCCCGCGGACCTGCTTCAGCAGGTAACCCGCGGCCCCGGCCATGATCGCGCCGACCATCGCCTCCTCGTCGTCGAACGCGGTGAGCATCAGGCAGGCCGGCGGATTCGGCTTCGACCGCAGCTCGCGGCAGAGCGTGATGCCGTCGCCGTCGCCGAGGCGGACGTCGACCACCGCAACCTCCGGCTCGACGTGCATCGCCACCGCCAGCGCCTCTTCGACGGTGCTCGCCTCGGCGACGACCTCGATGTCGGGCTCGTCGCCGAGGAGGTCGCGCAGCCCGCGGCGGACCAGTTCGTGGTCGTCGACGAGCAGAACCTGGATCGGCATACCCCGAGGTTACGGGGTGCGCGGCGGCCGTGGTGGCGGCCCGCCGGTGCCGTCACACGTGAATTACGTCAAACGTGTGACTTCGAAACCCGTAACATTCTCCGCCGCCGGTATTCCGGGGAGGCGAACCCGCAGGTGACGGCGAATACGGCAGAGAATCACCGGACGCGCGACGCCTGGTGGATCGCTGTCATTTCCGGAATTCCGGAAAGGCGCGTAACAGGCGCGCCGAGGCCGCGATAGTAACCACGCAATCACCCCCTGACGCCCTCCGAAGGGACTCCCGTTGTCCTTGCTCCGCCGTGCCTTGACGACGTCCGCGGCCGTCGCCGGGCTCGCTTTCCTCGGTCCCGTTCCCTTCGCTTCCGCGCAGCTCGCGACGCCTCTGACGGCCGATGTGGACTGTCCAGACTTCGAATACCAGGAAGACGCGCAAGCGGTTCTCGACGCAACGCCGGGAGACCCCAACCACCTCGACGCGGACAACGACGGTATCGCGTGTGATTCGCTGCCGCGCCGACCGCAGCACAACGCCGCCACGCCGACGTCGGAACGGCCCGCCACCACGCCGAAAACCACGGCAAGGAAAGCCGCCTCGGGTGGTCAGGTGAAAATCAAGCCGGTCGGCGGCGTGGCCACCGGCGGCGGTGAGCCCGACGCGGAAGTCCCCGGATTCCTGCTGGTCGCCGGTGCGGTGCTGGCCGCGTCGGCGTCCGGCGGCATGGTGCTCTACCTGCGCCGGCGGCCGAGTTGAGGCACCCGCGTCTGTGGCCCGCGGTCGCGGCGGTCGTCGCCGCGCTCGGCGTCGTCGTGGCCGTCGCGCTCGTCCTCGTCCTGTCGCCGAAGGCGCCGCAGCCCGCCGTCCCGCCGTCCCCCGTCGCGACCGCGGTGGTCACCACCGGCTCGCTGCCCGCGGCGAAACCGGCGTCCCTGACCATCCCGGCGATCGGCGTCCGGGCCGAGGGCCTCCGTGACCTCGGGCTGACGCCGGACGGCGCACTGGAGGTGCCGCCCGACGCCACGACCGTCGGCTGGTTCACCGGTGCGCCGTCACCCGGCGAGGCCGGCCCGGCAGTGCTGGCCGCGCACGTCGACTACCAGCACGTGCCCGGCGCCTTTTCGCGCCTGAAAGACCTGCGGCCCGGAGAACAGGCCAGAGTCGGCCGCACCGACGGCCGGACGGCGGTCTTCACGGTCTACCGCGTCGACCGCTACGCGAAGGCCGCCTTCCCGACCGACCGCGTGTACGGCGACACGGCGGAGCCCGAGCTGCGGCTCATCACCTGCGGCGGGGCGTTCGACCGGGCGAGCGGCAACTACCTCGACAACGTCGTCGCCTACGCGAAACTCACCGCGGTCGAAGCCTGAGCCAGGTCGAGCCGGGCCAGGTCGAGCCGCCGGTAGGTGCGTTCGTTCAGCGACCAGACGTCCAGGAGGTCGCCGTCCAGCTCGGGATACGCGATCACCAGGTGTTCGGGCTCGGCGCCGTCCTCGCGGTACAGGACGTCCACCGGCAGCCCGGCTTCGAGCTGCCAGCAGAGCTGCTGCTGCTTCGTGGTGAGCCGGCCCGCGTAGCGGTCGCTCATCGCGCGCGCGAGCTGGCCGCGCAGCAGGCCCGGTCCGCTTGCCGGCGCCGCGAGAAGGCGCTTCGCGTGCTCGGCGGGATCGGGCGGCCCTTCGTCGGGATCGGCGTCCCGGACGGCGGCCTTCGGCGCGGACTGCTGCTCGCGAGCAGGCAGCACGATGCTGCCGTCGGCGGCATGACGCGTTGGCGCATAACCCGCGTCACGCAAGGCGTTCACCGTTCCCGCAGCGTCCACTGTGGACGTCAGGACCGTCGGAGCCACGGCACGCAGGCCGAGCTTGGCGAGTTTCCGGTGCGCCGCCAGCTCGGCGAGCACGGCGGCGTCCCCGACGACGACGCTCGCGACGTCGATCACCTGCGCCTCGCCGTGCCGCCGCGCGACGTCGTTCACCAGGTACACCAGCGGTTGCGGCAGCTCGCCCGCCGCGATCGTCCGCAGCTCGGCGAGCAGCTCGCCTGCCGTCGCGCCCTGGTCGAACGCCCGCCGCACGGACGACGGCGAGAACCGCCAGCTGGTCGCGGTGCCCTGTGTCTCGCGGTCGGCGACGCGGTCCAGCAACGCGGCGAGCCGCGCGTCCGGCGAGCCGGGCACGATCGCGGTCAGGTCGGTGCCGAACAACGCCGTCGTCCGCGCGCGGGAGACCAGCTCGTCGGTGACTTCGACCAGCCCGTGCCCGGCGAGCAGCGCACGTCCGGCCGCGGTCACGGCACCGTGCGCGACGACGCCGAGCAGCTCGGCTTCGGTGAGCGCTGCCCGGACGTACGCGGCGAAGTCGTCGGCAGGCAGCATCGGCGCGTGCCACTGGACGAGCCGGACCAGCTGGCCGACGTCAGCGACGGCGTCACCGGGGTCGAGCCGCGCCAGCAGCCGCACGAGCGCTCGCCGCACCAGCGCGTCGACGTCGGTTTCGAACTCCGGCGGGACCGGGTCCCACCAGGTCGTCACCAGCAGGCGGTACAGCAGCGCGGGCTCGGGCCGCGCGAGCTCCGGGTTGATCCCCAGCGTCGGCGGCGGAGTCTTGTGCCCGCGCCGCGGCGGCTCCGGTTCGTCGGCCAGCAGCAGCCCGGTCTGCGCCGCGAGGTCGAAGGCCAGCTCGATCTCCGCCGGCGTGCCTCCGGTTTCCTTGGCGACCTTCTTGATCAGGCGCGTCCCGATCGTGCCGTCCTTGAGCAGCGGAAACGGCTCCGCGGCGGCCATGTCGAGAATCGCCGACACGCGATCGAGCAACCGCAGCGCGGCGGCCGACGACGCGGCCTCGCCGGACTCGGTCCCGACGTGCGTGACGGCGTACTCCGGTTCCTCGGGCGTGAACGGCAGCTGGCGGCCGGGGCCGCGCAGGGCGAGCGCGACCTCGATCGGCATGGCGACGCTGCCGTAGTAGGTCGCGAAGAGGAAACCGTGCTCGAAGGCCCACCCCGCCGGCGCGTGACCCTCGACTTCGGGCACACCTTCGGCCATGTCCAGCAACAGTTTGCGGGCATCGCCGGGCGCGGTGGCGAAGCGCTCGCGAACGCGGTCGGCGTCGCGGAAGAAGTCCAGGAGACTCAGGAAGAGGTCCCGTTTCCGCTCGGTGTGCGGCAGCCCGTTGGCCTGCGCCAGCTTCGCCAGCCGCGGCGTGCCGAGTTCGCCGAGCAGGTCCGCGACGGGCAGGCCGAGGCCCTCGGGCTGAAAACTGTTGCGCCGCAGCAGTCTCGGCAGGACGACTTTGTCGTCTTCGCGCCACAGCAGTGAGCGCTCGGCCAGTTCGTCCACATAGGACTCGACATCGGTGGCGCCGAGCAGCCGCGCGACTTCGGCAAGGGGCGCGGGCCCCTCACCGAGCACGTAACACAGCTGGACGGCGCGCATGACCTGCACCAGCGGAAGCGGCAGCCGAAGCAGCGCCGCGTCGATGGATTCGGGCGAGGCGAGCCGCGCCGCGACGACGTCGAGCCGCCGTGGCCACGGCTCTTCGAGCACGTCCGGCCGGTGGGCCAGCAGCTTCGCCAGCTCATCGGCGTTCAGGCGGGTGAGCCTGCCGAGCAGTTCGTCGGCGGTGGTCATGGGCCCAGGCTAGCGGCCGCCGGACGGCTATTCGCAGGCCACACCGTCGTGGTCACGGTCCAGTCCGGGCCGGTACCCGGGATCTCCCACGTGCAGGGGAGTGACTCCCGCTGCCCTCGCCTCACTGCAGTTGGCGTAGTAGGCGCTGCTCGTGTCCGGCTTGGGAGCAGGCGGCTCCGGGGTGGGCGTCCGCACCGGCGGCGGTTTGGGCGCCGCTTTCGTGCTCGGCGCGGGAGGTGCCGAGGTGGGTTCAGGTGCAGGCGTCGTGAGATTGACGGAGCCGTTGCACGGCGGGCCCCAGAATCCGTGCGCTGCCTGCCTGGCCGCGGTCTCGGCGGCGCTGAGTGCGGCCGTCGTGGACTTGAGATAGCCGTTCTGGACCGCCAGCGTTGCGTAGTCCTCGCCGTCGGCGAGGGTCACGGTGACACCGCCTGCCATGTCGGCGCCCAGCTTGACCGGCCGGCCGGCGAGCTTGCTGCCGGCCCAGGCCAGCGATTCCGCGCCAAAGCAGTCGCTGGTCGTCCCCGTCGTCGCCACACCCGTGACGTGCACCGTCTTCCGGGTGCCGTTGCTGCCGATCACCTCGAACGTGGCGCCATCCGTCACGGTTGCGACGGTGTAGGTCTCCGCGACGGGAGCCGGGGTGCCACTGGTGGTGGTGGGAGCGGCCGTCGTCGACGACGGCGAAGCCGTCAGCGCCGGTTCGGGTGACTTCCCGAAAATCGCGCCGAGAACGAACAGCACCAGGAAAACGGCCAGGGTGATCCGGAGCCAATTCGGGAATTGCCTTTTCGGGCGCGGCTGTCCCGGGGTGGGTGCGTACATGCGGGGTGATCCTCGTTCCTCGACGCGACGTGCCGACCCTGGGTTCGGGAAAAGCCCCGCCGGTGTTACGCCTCAGCGCGAAACGGACCACCATCTGTTATCCGGCCGAATATTGCCGTCACGATCCGGTCACGAACATCCGCCGGTGACGGAAAAGCTGTCACGGCCGAACGCGTCGGCGCGATCAGCCAGCGTGATCGAATCTCTCCCGTTGTCCGGCGCCGGCGGCCGTCCCGCGCACGATCTCGACTTCACCGCGGTGGAAATCCGTACCACGGGATTGCGGCCGGGACGCATTGTCGAGCTCGCCGCCGTGCGGATGCGGCCGGACGGCACCGTGGCCGGCGAATTGACGACGACGATCAATCCCGGCCGGGCGGTCACGCCGGGCTCGGTCTTCGTGCACGGCCTCACCCGGGACGAACTCGATGATTCGCCGCCCTTCGGCGCTGTGCTGGGCCCGCTGCTGGACCTGTGCGGCGGCAGTGTCGTCGTGGCGTACAACCTGCCTTTCGTGGCCGCCTTCCTGCGCGACGAAATCGCCCGGCTGGGGGTGCAGGTGCCGGTGCTGCCGGGCGTCGGCCTGCTCGCCGCCGCTCAGTCGGCCGTCCAGCTGCCCAACTACCGGCTCGCGACGGTGGCGCACGCTTTCGGCGTCTCCGTCCGGCTCGGCCGGCCCGCGGTGACCGGCGCCCGTGCGGTCGCGCGGCTGGCGGTCACGCTGTTCGGCAGGCACGGGTTCACTTTCGCGGTCGCTCCGGCCTTTCCCGCGGTGCCGCGGTTCGCGGCAGGCGGACGGCTGCGCCCACGGGGCGAGGAACCGCCGGTCGAGCAGGGCTGGATGGCCGATGTCGTCGAACGTGTGGTGATGGGACCGGTCGGTGGTGATCCGGCGCTCGGGTACGCGTACCTCGACCTGCTCGCCGGAGTCGTCGCCGACGCGCACCTGACGCACGAGGAGGTCTGGGCGCTGGCCGCGCTGGCGACCGAGGCCGGGCTTCCCGAAGCGCAGGTCCGGGCCACCCACGAGCAGTTCGTGACGTCCTTGCGTGCCGTGGCCGAAGGTGACGGGGTGGTGACCGATGCGGAAGTCCGTGAGCTGAACCAGGTTGCGGAAGCGCTCGGCGTGCCGGAACTCGTCAGTGATCTGCGGCGCTCCGGCGGGGACCGGCCGGTCAGGGTGCTCGTGCTGGGCAGCACGGCCGCCGCGGACCGGCTGCGTGCCCGGGTCCTGGCCGAAGGGGCTCAGCTGGCGAAGAAGCTGACCGCGACCGTGACCCATCTGGTTCGCGACGAGACGGTTCCGGACTCCGAGCCCCGGCTGGCCAGGGCAGCGGAGCTGGGGGTGATCGTCCTCGGCCTGCCCGAGGCGACGGCTGTCCTCGGATTCGGTCCGGCGCCGGCCCAGCGCACGTCCGTTCTGCCGGAGGTGCCTGCCGTGGTGGCTCCGCCGGTTCCCCAGCCGGCGCAGGTCGTCGCGCCTGCGCCCCGGACGGTGAAAGTCCTCGGCGGGCGGATCCTGATGGGCTTCGGGCTGCTGCTGATGTTCATCGTCGTCGTCACCATGTTCGCCGGGTCGCCGCTCGCCGTGGGGATCTTCCTCGGGATGCTCGGAGTCGGGGCGCTCCTCGGCGGGTGGTGGATCGCCGAGCCCGCGCCGCGGTGAGCCGATCTTCGGTACTCTCGGTCCGGTGCCCCGGCTGATCCATCTGAACGGCCCGTCCGGAATCGGGAAGTCGACCATCGCGCAGGCCTACGTGGACCGGCATCCCGGTGTCCTCAACCTGGACACCGACCGCGTCGTCTGTCTCATCGGGGGCTGGCAGGACACCTTCTTCCGGACCTTCCAGGCCGCGCAGCTGCTCACGGCCGCCATGGCCGGGGCGCATCTGCGGACCGGGTTCGACGTCGTCATGCCGCAGCTGGCCACGCGCGTTGCCGACGTCGAGCCCTTCGAGGCCGTCGCCGCCGAATGTGGGGCCGAATACCGGGAAATCCTGCTCACCGCGGACAAATCCGTGGCCTGCGAGCGCTTTGCCGGCCGGGCCGCCACGGAGGATGCCGTCACCAAGGGCATCGACGACGTCCTGTGGGAACGCGGGGGCACCGCCATGGTCGAGAAGATCCACGACCAGCTCACCGCCTACCTGCCGCAGCGGCCGCGGTGCGTGGTCGTGCCCACCGGCGGGCGGGCGCCCGAAGACACCTATGCCGACGTCGTTGCCGCGCTCGGCGCCCCCGTGCGGGGCCGCTGAGCCGGTCCGGTTCACTGGAGTCATGGCGGGCATTCCGGAACTGGCGTTGCGGCAGATCGAACGGTGGTGCGCCCAGCGCGTCCCCGAGCGGCTCAGGGACCGGATCCGGGTCGAATGCCGGACCCGCGGCCGGACGGTCACCATCGTCGAACGGCGTGCGCCAGGGCAGCCCGAAGCCGACTGGACCGAGCAGAAGATCGCGCAGCTGCGGCTGGACGACTTCGGGATCTGGTCGGTCTTCTGGGCCGACCGCACCGGCCGGTGGCTGTCCTACCCGGACGCGCCGGTTGCCAGCACCCCGCCCGCGCTGCTCGCCGAGATCGACCGCAACCCCGACGGCGTCTTCTGGGGCTAGGCAGGCGGCGGGAACCGCACCTCGTTGCGGTCGATCTTCGCGTGCGCCGCCGCGGCCAGGTCGACGCCGAGGCGGTCGGCCAGCTGCAGCAGGTACAGCGTGACGTCCGCGATCTCGTCCAGCACCTTCGCCGCCAGCTCGGGATCGTCGCGCCACGCGTCCGACTCCTCCGGCGTCAGCCACTGGAACAGCGAGGTCAGCTCGCCCACCTCGCCGGAAAGCGCCATCACGAGGTTCTTCGGGGTGTGGTACGGCTCCCACGCGCGCGCCGCCGCGAAGCCGCGCAGGCGCCGGGTCACGTCTTCGAAGGTCACAGGCCCGATTATCCCGGCCGTCACCGTGCGCTAACGGCCGTATGGCGGATCCGCGTTGACCGGTGAATCTCTCACTCAATAGGTTGACGCTCGTCGGGATGTGTGCGGGGTCCAAGGCCGGGAAAGGAACGTCTTGAAGTACCTGCGATCCGTCCGCGGCCGCATGCTCGGCATCGCCTGCATCCCCGGCGGTGCCCTCGTCCTCGTGGCACTGGTGATCGCGGTTTTCCTGATCCACCAAGCGGTTCGCACCCGCGACCTCGCCATGGAGACCGCTTCCGCGGCGGAACGGACGGCCCGTGCGGTGGTCGCCCTGCAGGCCCAGCGCAGCGCGGCGATGGCCGTGCCCGGCCAACGGGATGACGCGTACGCGAATTTCACCCAGCGGATCGACGACGCCATCACCGGACTGAGCGGCTACGCGCGGCGGGCGCCGGACGCCGAATCCGGCTTCCAGCAGACCACCGCCGTCGAACTGCTTTCCGTGGCCGAAGGGATGTACCGCTCCGATTCCCTTGCCCTGTCCGGGCTCGACAGCGGAACGCGGCGGCAGTTCACCGCCGCCGTCGCCGCCTACCGCGACCGGCTCGCGCGGGTTGCCCCGCAGCTCACCGAGAGTGGCCGGACGGCGTACGAGTCGCTGGTCCGCAGCGCCGACTGGAGCAGGCTGACCGCCGCGGAGGACGCGCTGACCGCGGCCGAACCGCTGCCGGTACCCGAGTCCACCTGGCGCAGCGCCGCCTACACCGTCTCCGACCAGCTGGGCAGGCTGTACACGCAGCAGAGCGAGTACGCCGTCGAACTCACCCTCGACGACGGCCGCCGCACCCTCGCCGGCGCGCTCGCCGCCGGCGCGGCACTTCTGCTGTGCGCGGTGCTCCTGCTGTTCGTGGTGCGGCGGCTGGTGGCGCGGGTTCCGGTGCCGGTCGTCCCGATCATGGTGCCGACCGTCCGCCCGGCCATCCCGCGGCCCCGGCACGCACGGTCACGACGGCCGCGGCTGCCCGAACCGTGGCCGCTGAAAGCCGTGTTCGACGATCTGCGCCGCCGGTGAGCCGCACACGAAGCGTCACGGACTACTCCGAAAAGAGCACGCGGTTGGCGCACACGCGCCGCACCGGGGGTCGGGCAGACTGGTGCGCGTGAGTCCCCACCCCGATCTTCGCCTCTACCTGCGCACTTTGGACGCGGAGACGCTGGCGGACCTGCTGTACGCCCAGGCCGAGCGTGACCCTGAGTTACGCCACTCGCTCGAACTGCGCGCCGCCACCCAATCCGGTGACGTCAGCGAGGCCCACCGGCTCCTGGACACCGCGGTCACCGGCGGGAACGCCGAGTACGCCGCGAAGGTCGGCGCGGTCCTCGACACGCTGCAGCGGATGCTCGACGCCGGCAGCCGCGCCGACCTCGCGCCGCTGGCCCGCCGCACGGTCGACGACATCAGCGAGGTGCTGGAACAGTCCGGCGACTACACCGGCGACCTCGGCGACCGGCTCGACCGGGCCGTCGAGCTGTACGCCCGCGCGTGTGCCGCCCGGCCACCGGACCCGGAGAAGCTGGCCGACTGGATCCTCGAAGTCGAGTTCGACGGTCCCGGGCGGCCGTCCATCGACCTCGCCGACTTCGCGGCCGCGCTGGGCGAGCCGGGGCTGCAGCGGATCAAGTCCACTGTGGACGACGTGCTCGCGGCGAGCGGGCCCGGCCACCGCCGTGACGTGGCCGAACGGCTCCGCGAACAGCTCGCCGAGGTCCTCGGCGACGTCGACGAGCTGGTCGCGATCCTGTCGGCCAAGCCGCCGCGCGTCGACGTCAGCCTCAAGATCGTCCGGGTGCTGCGGGCCGCGGGACGGCACAGCGAGGCCATCGCGCACGCCGCCCGCGCGCTCACCCACGACAAGCAGCCGCCCCCGGAACCAGAGGACGAAACGTCCCGCCGCCGCAAGGAGTTCGACGCCGAGCCGGGCCGGGAGACCTACGCCGCGCTGCGCGAGGCCGCGCAGGCCGACGGCAAGTGGACGGCCCAGCGGCGGGCCGCGCTCGCCCGGTTGCGGGAGCTGGCCGCCGAAAGCCCGGAACGGGGTGACGAGCTGGCCCGCGTCCTGCTCGACGACGGCCGTCCCGACGAAGCCTGGCGGGCCTGCGTGCGGTTCGGCGCGTCCCCGGAACTCAAGCTGGAACTGGCCGCGCAGCGTGCCGCGGAGCACCCGGCCGAGACCATCCCGGTCTTCCGCGAACACGTCGAGGACCTCATCGAGCGCAAGGACCCGCAGTCCTACCGCGAGGCCGCGCGACGGCTGAAGCTGTTGCGCAGCTTGCACAAGCAGGCCGGAACGCCGGAGGAGTTCACCGCCTTCGTCGGTGCGCTGGCGGAAACCCACCGCCGGAAAACCCGCCTGATCACGGAAATCCGTACCGCGCGCATCGCCATCCCCAAAGCCGTAACCTCTTCGCGCACCTCTCGTTGACCCGGATGAACCGGTGATACACGTGCACCGGGACACCGCGAGCCCGCCAAGGCGGTCACCCGCTCTGGCCAGCGACGTCGCGGTGGCCCTGTTCCGCCGTCCGGCTCGGCGCCTCCCCGCCGGGCAGGCGGGGGGACCCGCGCCAGGGCCACCGCGACCGGCTGACGGGCGCGGTGCAAACATGACGTCATGAGCCCGGTGAGTCGCGCCCGCAAGAGGCAGCCGCAGCCCGTCACCCACAGCGTGACCGGCCTGTTCAAGGACGTCCTGAACGACTTCTCGGCGCTGGGCGCCGACCCCGCGCCCGTGGACGTCGAGCTGCTCGCCTCCGAGGTGCTCGGCCAGTTCCGCGACCTGCCCGCCGAGGACGGCGCCGAGCCGCTCGGCCTCGAGCTGATCGCTTTCGCACAGCGCAAGATCACCCCCGGTGCCGCCGCGCTGCTGGCCGCGCTGAAGGTCGTCGCGGAGACCGACGTCGAACGCAAGGCCGCCGACGCCGCGCTGCAGGTCGTCCTCGGCCGCGGCATCCCCGAGCCCGCCTGGGCCGGCGCGCTCGGGCAGGTCACCTCCGGCGAGTGCTGGCGCACCGGGGACGTCTACGGCGACGAGTCGTCCCTGCTCTGCGTCTTCACCCACGGCGGGCAGGCGTACGGCCTGCTCGCGCTGCTCGACTTCACCGAGGGCGGCCGCGTCCGGGACCTCGTCGTGATCGACCAGCCCGCCGACGTCGTCGCCGAGATGCGCGAGCAGTCCGACGCCGACCCGGAGCTGGTCGTCTTCGAAGCCGTCGACCCGGCCGAAGCGCACCGCCTCGTCGCCGACGGCCTCGCCGCGACCGACCACCTCGAAGACGCCGACGTCAGCGAGGACTACGCGCGCTTCCACGCGATCGCCCTCACCTGGTGCCGCGCGCTGCCGGAGCCCGCACTCGTGCCCGAGGTGGCCGAGTGGTCCGAGGCCGAGCGCGCCGCCGTCGTCGAGCAGTTCGTCGCGGCGAGCGGGGAGGACGCCGGCGCCGCGCGCGCGATCGGGCGCCTGCTGCTGGAGCACGGCCTGCGCACCGACCCGGCGAACCCGCTGCGCGTGGGCCCGGAGAAGATCGCGCGGTTCCTCGAGGGCCTGCTGGGCGAGGAGTACGAACTCGACGCCGACCACGAGGAAGCCGTCGAGCCGGTCGTGCTGGCCTGGGTCCAGTGGGCGGCGGAGCGGGCCGGGCTGACCGAGACGGCGATCGCCGGGCTCGACGAGGCCGTCGCCGACTACCTGAGCGAGTACGCCGACGAGGACGACTCCCCGCTGGAGCGCTACTTCGGCGACGTCGGCGACCTGTCGCCGACCGAGCTGGCCGACGCGCTGGAGCGGCGGATGTTCGCCGTGCCGTCGCTGACCACGGAGATCGACGAGGAAGAGGTCGACCTCGACCCGGCCGACCCCGAGCAGCGCCGCGCGCTGGTCATCGCCGAAGCCGACGAAGACGAGGAGGAGCAGCGGCTGATCCTGCGCGCCACGATCGTCGACCAGCTGTGGGACGACGAGCCCGCCGAGCTCTGGCAGGCCGTCCAGCGGCTGCAGGAGGGCGAGCTGGACCGCGACGAGATCTTCGAGCAGCTGATCGACGCGCTGGAAAACAGCCTGGTCGACGCGGAAACGCTCGAATACGACGCCGAGGCCTACCTGGAGGCCGTTGCCGCACTCTGAGGGTTCAGGGGAGGGGGCCTGCCGGTTCGGCGGGCTTCCCCTTGCGGCGGCGCTCCTGCAGCCTGTCGTCGAAGTCCACGACGAACGTCCCGGCGGCCATCGCGATCAGCAGGGTCAGACCGAGCACCGCACCGACCCAGGTGAGGATCATCGAGAACATCGTGGGCCTCCTCCCCAGCTCAGAGTCGTTTTCCGGACTCCTTCAGGGTCGCTTTCGGACCCGCGCACCGGTATCGGCCAACCGGTTACGGCTGCCGGGCCCGCCTCGGCCGATCGGCCGGGAAACGGCCGCGGAAAGTCGCGGACGGCGACCGCGCGTGCCCCGGTGTTCGCCCACCGTGGAAATGGGACGCGTGTGGGTGACAGCCGGGCTTGCGTCCCGCGGCGGCGAGGCTCAGAGCTTGCGCAGGCGGACCCGGTTGATGGTGTGGTCGCAGTCCTTGCGCAGCACCAGCGTGGCTCGAGGCCGGGTCGGTTTGATGTTCTCCATGAGGTTCGGCTCGTTGATCGACCGCCACAGGTGGCGGGCCTCGGCGCGGGCCTCGTCGTCGGGCAGGCCCGCGAAGTGGTGGAAGTGCGACGCCGGGTCCGCGAACGCCGTGTGCCGCAGCTCCAGGAACCGCTCGATGTACCAGCGCTGGATGTCGTCGGTGTGCGCGTCGACGTAGATCGAGAAGTCGAACAGGTCGGACACCATCAGCCGCGGGCCCGGCTGCAGGACGTTCAGCCCCTCCAGGATGAGGATGTCCGGCTGCTGCACCACCTGCTCCTGGCCCGGCAGGATGTCGTAGGCCAGGTGCGAGTACACCGGCGCCGTGACGCGCTCGGCGCCCGACTTCACCTCGGTGACGAACCGCAGCAGCGCGCGGCGGTCGTAGCTCTCGGGGAAGCCCTTGCGGTGCATGATCCCGCGGCGCATCAGCTCGGCGCGCGGGTACAGGAACCCGTCGGTGGTGACCAGGTCGACGCGGGGGTGGTCGGGCCAGCGGGCGAGCAGGGTGCGCAGGATGCGGGCGGTGGTCGACTTGCCGACCGCCACGCTGCCCGCGATGCCGATCACGAACGGCACCTTCGTGCCGCGGGAGTCGTCGCCGAGGAACGTCGTCGTCGCCTCGTAGAGCCGCTGGCGCGCGGCGACCTGGAGGTTGATCAGGCGGGACAGCGGCAGGTACACGTCGGCCACCTCGGCCAGGTCGACCTGCTCGCCGAGACCGCGCAGCCGCAGCAGCTCGGCCGCGGTCAGCGGCAACGGCGTGGAACTGCGCAGTTCCTTCCATTGTTCGCGGTGCAGCTCGACATACGGGCTGAGTTCGCGGACCCGGGTCATCGCACACTCCTCCGGCCGTCGCCTGCACTGGCGGACGTTCACCTGCCTGATTAACGGTAGGGCTTACGGCCCGTGAACGCGCTGTGATGTAGTCCACCCCTTACCTGGGGGTTGATCACTGCGGGTGACCGAAAACCTCGGTCCAGGCGGCCGCGACCTGCCGGGCGCACGTCGACGGCGCGACCCCGCCGACGCCGGTGCCGAGGCCCGGCATCGCGATCGTCTCGACGAACTCGCGCAGCGGGCCCTGGTCGAGCCGCCCGTCGCGCCACTTCAGGAACACCGCGCGGGCGGCGAGGTAGGGGTGCACCGTGCCGGACGGCAGCAGCTCGCCGGGTTCCCGCATCGTCGGCGCGCTGATCAGCCACGCCGGCCGGTCCTCGCCGGTCGGGACGACCACGGCCTCGCCGACCGGCAGCTCACCGCCGTGAAAGGCCAGGACAGCGCTGCGCACGCGCTGCTCGACCTCGGGAAAAGCCCGTGCGTAGACCGCGTCGATGCCGCCGCGCATCCAGCCGTAGGAGTTGGCCGGGCTGACCACGGCCTGGGCGGCGACGTCGAGCACCGACCCGCGGTGCACGCGGACGCGTCCGCCGAGCTTGTCCGCGGCGGCGCTCCAGGCCGCGGCGAGTGGTTCATCGACGGCGCACAGCACCAGCTCCGGGGTGCGAGGGAAGACCGGCGGCTCGGCGCCCTCACGGCCGGTGTGCGTGCCCGGGTCGGCGGTCACGCGTCCCAGCATCGCAAAAAACGCCACCCGGCGTAACCGGTTCCCGTACCGGCTGTCCGAGTGAAAGTCGCCACGGCCGGGCCCCGTAGCCTGGGTGTGTGTCACGGATCGCATACTTCGGCCCCCGGGGGACCTTCACCGAGCAGGCCGCGCGGGCACTGGCCGCCGGCGAGGACCTGATCCCGCTCGAGACCATCCGGCTGGCCATGACGGCCGTCCGCAAGGGCGAGGTGGACGCCGCGTGCGTCCCCATCGAGAACTCGGTCGAAGGCGTGGTGCCCGCCACGCTCGACGCGCTTTCGGAGTCGACGCCGCTGGTGGCCGTCGCCGAGACCATCCTGCCCGTCCACTTCAGCGTGCTGACCCGGCGCGGCGGCGGCGAGATCCGGACCGTCGCCAGCCACCCGCACGCGCTGGCCCAGGTCCGCGAGTGGCTGGAGGCCAACCTGCCGGACGCGCACCCGGTGGCGTCGTCGTCGACGTCGGCCGCCGCGGTCGGCGTGCTGGAGGGCGAGTTCGACGCGGCCGTCTGCGCGCCGGTCGCGGTCGAGCACTACGACCTCGAGGTGCTGGCCACCGAGGTCGCCGACGTCGCCGACGCGGCGACGCGGTTCCTGCTGGTCCGGCCGCCGGGTGACCTGCCGGCGCCGACCGGGGCCGACCGGACGTCCGTGGTCGCCGCGGCCGCGAACCGCACCGGCACGCTCGCCGAGCTGCTCACCGAGCTGGCCACCCGCGGCATCAACCTGACCCGGCTCGACGCCCGGCCGACGCGCAACAACTTCGGCGAGTACCGCTTCTTCATCGACTTCGAGGGGCACGTGGCCGAGCCGCGGATCCTCGACGCGCTGACCGCGCTGCGCCGGCACTGCCGCAACCTGCGGTTCCTCGGCTCGCACCCGCGGGCCGACAGCACGCGCACCACGATCGAACCCGGCTTCGGCAACGACGACTTCGTCGAGGCGGCCGTGTGGGCGGACGCGGTCCGCAAGGGAGACCTCGCGTGAGGCTGCTGCTCATCCGCCACGGGCAGACGGAGGGCAACGTCCGCGGCGCGCTGGACACCGCCCTGCCCGGCCCGCCGCTGACCGAGCTGGGCCGCCGTCAGGCGGACGACCTGGCGGCGCGGCTGGCGGGGGAGCCGGTGGTCGCGGTCTACGCGTCGCAGGCGATCCGCGCGCAGCAGACCGCCGCGCCTCTGGCGGCGCGGTTCTCGCTGGACGTCCAGGTCGTCGACGGCGTGCACGAGGTCGCCGCGGGTGACCTCGAAGGGGCGACCGACCACCACTCGGTCCGGGTCTACATGGACACCGTCCGGCGCTGGACGCTGGGCGAGCTGACGCCGTCGCTGCCCGGCGGCGAGAGCGGCACGAGCGTGCGCACCCGGATGCTCGACGCGGTCGGCCGGCTGCGGGCCAAGCACGAGCAGGCCGACCCGGACGGGGTGGTCGCACTGGTCAGCCACGGTGGCGCGATCCGGCTGAGCGCGGAGTGGCTGGCCGCGAACGTCCACGCGGACGTCGCCAACGCGGCGCTGATCCCGAACACCGGCCTGGTCGAGCTGGAGGCGCGGCCGGACGGGCAGTGGCACTGTCTCACCTGGGTGGACACCCCGCTGTAGCCGTCACGAAAGTGTGACCCTGTCACGTTTAAGACACGTTTGGTGGGGAATTCACCGGTCCGAACCAACCTGCCCGCGCTGCGGTACGTCTACCCAGCACCAACCAGGGAGGCGATGGAAATGGTTCGGACGAAGCTTTCACGGTTCTTCCCGGTCGCCGCGGCCTCGGCGGGTGTCCTCGCGCTGGCGGCCTGCGGAGGCGGCGGCAGCACGCCCGCGGCGAGCACGTCGACGCCGTCGACCACGGCGTCCCCCACCACCACGACGGCCACCACGGTCGCGAGCGCCAGCACGGCGGCGCCGGCCACCCAGGCGACCGCGCAGCCCGCGGGCAACGGGCTCTGCAAGGCGGGCGACGTCAAGCTCGCGCTCGGCCAGGGCGACGCCGGTGCCGGGTCGGTGTACCGGCCGCTGCTCATCACCAACACGAGCGCGAAGCCGTGCACCGTCCAGGGCTTCCCCGGGGTGTCCTATGTGGCCGGTTCGGACGGGCACCAGGTCGGCAAGGACGCCTTCCGCGAAGGCACCAAGGGCAACGCGGTCAAGCTGAACCCCGGCCAGACCGCGGCCGCCGACATCCAGTTCGTCAACGTGCACAACTTCGACCCGGCCGTCTGCCAGCCGACGCCGGTCAAGGGCCTGCGCATCTACCTGCCGCAGGAGACCGCGTCGAACTTCGTGCCCGCCGACGGCACCGGCTGCGCGAGCACCAAGATCCCGGGCAACCAGCTGGCCGTGAAGACGGTTCACCCCGCCTAAATGCGGCCGCAGATCTCCTTCGCTTCGGTGAGGTGCCGCTGGCCCGAGATGTCGTTGAAGTGCAGGCTGAGCACCATCCGGCTGACGCCGTCGATGTGGTCGGCCAGCGGCTGGTAGTTGGCGTTCACCTGCGCGGCGGCCGCCGACAGGGCGCGCGCCGCCGTCATCCGCTGCAGCCGTTCCGCGCTGAGGGCGGGCGTCAGCGACGGCTGCGCGTCCCGGCTCGTGTCGGGCAGCTCGCCCACCCGGTCGAGCGCCTGGCACGCCGCGACGGCGTCTTCGAGTGCGCCCGCGTGCACCCCCGACAGGCCCCAGAGAAGGCCGAGCACGCTCGCGCCCAGCACGAACCCGGCGACCGCGCTCAGCACGAGCGGACGGCGTGACGGCCCCGCCGTCTCTCCGCGGTCGACCGAAGACTCCTCGTAGTCGGGCTCGGCGTCGGTGCCGGTGCCCGGGTCCACGGTGCGCATAGCCGCCTCCTCACCACCTGGGTGAGGAGCTATTTCAGCTCACATTCCCGGATCCTGGTGCAGCAGCGCCGCGGCTGAGTCCGATTTGTCATCGAGCGGGAACCGCCGCAGTGCCGCGAACGCGCACGCGGCGATCGCCAGCATCGCCACGCCGGACACCGCGAACGTCCGCGCGGCCGTGCCGAGCGCCTCGGTCAGCACGCCGCCGAGGAGCGCGCCCAGCGGGATCGCGCCCCAGACGACCGTGCGCCACACCCCGAGCACCCGGCCCAGCAGCTCGCCGGGCACCAGCGTGTGCCGGGCCGTCGCGAGGACGACGTTCACCGCGACGACCGCCGCCGCGAACAGGCCGAACAGGGCCGCGCCCGCCACCGGCGAGCGCACCAGGCCCATGCCGCCGAAGCCCGCGCCGCAGCAGACGATCCCGCCGACCACCAGCGCGCGCCGCCCGGCCGCGCGCACCAGGCGAGGCGCGACGCCCGCGCCGATCAGCCCGCCGATCCCGCCGACGAACGCGAAGAGCCCGAAGGTCGCTTCGGACAGGTGCAGGTCTTCCAGCGCGTACAGCACCAGCTGGGCCTGCGCCAGCTCGCTGACCAGGCTGAGCAGCCCGGCGACCACGACCAGCCGCAGCAGCAGCGTGTGCCCGCGCAGCCAGCGCAGGCCGTCGGCCAGCTCGGTGCGCAGCTTCGCCGGCCGGACAGCGCTTTCCGCCTGGCCCCGGTAGGTACCGGCCAGCCCGAGCAGCACCGCGGCCGCGATCGCGAACCCGGCGGAGTTGAGGATGAACGGGAAAGCGGCGAAGAGCGCGAACGTCATGCTGCCGACCGGGCCGCCGAGGAACGTCTGGCCGACGATCTCGCACGCCTGCAGCTTGCTGTTGGCCGCGTCGAGTGAGCCGTCGCCGACGACCGCCGGGATCAGCGCGTTCGCCGCGCTGTCGGCGATCGTTTCGGCCGTCCCGATGATCAGCGCGGTGAGGTAGACCAGCCAGATCGTCATGCCGCCGGTGGCGACCAGCACGGCCAGCACGCCGACCGCGGCGGCGCGGGCGGTGTTCGCGACGATCATCGCCCGCCGCCGGTCGATCCGGTCGACCAGTGCGCCGGCGACCGCCGCGAACAGCAGCCAGGGCAGGAACTGCGTGGCCGACAGCCCGGCGATCAGCACCGGATCGCGGGTCAGCGTCGTCGCCAGCAGCGGCAGGGCCACCTTGCCGATGCCGTCCCCCAGGTGGGACGCCGCACTCGACGTCAGCAGCCACCCGAGTCTTCGGCCGCCGTTCCGGGTTCCGTCCACTGTGCCTCCCCGCACGAATCGAAGTCACCCTGCGACTTTGGGTCACCAGGATAACGGCGGTGCTGGCGCGGCGTGGTCACGTTGTCACTACTCGTGAATACCGTGACCGTTCGACGGAATCAGTGCGGAAAGCGGCGGAAGATCTTGGCGGGGCAGGGAAATCCGCGCGGCCCTAACCCCAGCCGAGTTCGTGGAGCCGGGCGTCGTCGATGCCGAAGTGGTGGCCCAGCTCGTGCACGACGGTGATCAGGACCTCCTCGACGACCTCGTCCTCGTCCTCGCACATGGCGAGGATCGGCTGCCGGTAGATCGAGATCCGGTCGGGCAGCACCCCGCCGTAGGACGACGTCCGCTCGGTCAGCGCGATCCCGTGGTAGAGCCCGAGGATGTCCGGTGCCTCGTCGTTGAACTCCTCGACCAGCACGACGACGTTGTCCATCGCCCGCGCGAACTCGGGCGGCACCTCGTCGAGGGCTTCCGAGACCAGTTCCTCGAACCGCTCCCGGCTCATCTCGACCGGCATCAGCCGTTCTTCTTCGACGTCGGGGGAGCCGCGGAGCCGGTGGCCGGGCCGCCGCCCCCGTCCGACGGCGGGCCGCCGTCCTGCGGCTGGCCGCCGTCGGCGCCTGCCGGGGCGGCCTTGATGCTGCCGGTCACCGCCTGCAGGCCGCTCCGGTCGGGCAGCGCCGCCGCCACCTTGCAGTTGACCTTCGTCGAGCCGGCGTCCCAGCTCTCCTGCTCCCGCAGGTCCCAGGTCAGGGTCAGCTTCTTCGCGTCGAGGTCGGCGCCGCCGGTGTAGTCGCCCGCGGCCTTGGTGCACTCGGTGTCGAGCCAGGCCTTCTGGTCGTCCTGCTTCGGGTAGCCGTCCTTGAACTTCGTCTTGAGGTCGAGGGTGGCCACGATCTCGTAGGAGTGCGGCTGGGCGCAGTCGACCGGGTCGCCGACGCCCTTGCCGAGCAGCGCCAGGCAGGTGCCCGGCTCGAAGACCGGCGACTGGTCCTGCTCCTTCGCCGGGCCGGTCGTCGGCAGCAGCTTGCCGCCCGGGCCCGCCCACTGCAGGCCGCAGCGCAGCTGGCGGTCGCCGTCCTCCCACTGCGACGGCGTCGGGCGCAGCAGGTTCGTCGTCAGCTTCCCGTACGGGTCGAGGTTGTGCCCGAGGTAGGGCTTCACGTCGGAGGTGCACTTCTGCTGCGCGATCTGCTGCCACTGCTCCAGCGACGGCACCGGCGCGCCCGCCGGGAACTGCGCGCCGATGTCCACCAGCGCGGTCACCTCGAACAGGTGCGGCTGGGTGCAGGCCACCTTCCGCGCGTCGCTCGCGTCCGGGTTGTCCCAGGTCAGGCAGCTGCCGGGCGGTGAGTGGAACGCCTCTTCGGCGGCCGCGGACAGCTTGCCGGCGCCCCCGCCGGACCCGCCGGCGACGCCGTCGCTCCACGAGAAGACGACGCTGAGCGCGAGCGCGATGAGCGCACCCGCGAAGATCCCGCCCATCACGACGCGGGTGTGCAGCGTCTGCGTGGCGGTGGGGAACCGATCGGCGCTGGGAGACATCGCAGTCCATGATGCCCGCGTCGCGCGCGACGTGCGCGGTCCGGGTGGTTAGGGTGGTCACGGTTTCGCGGTGGCCGGTGATTACGGAGCGCACATGACGCAGGACAACAATACTGGGGACCAGCCGCCCCCCGAGCCGCCGAAGCGCGGCTCGATGAGGTTCCAGGACTCGAACACCCGGCCCCGGCAGCCCTCGATCGCCGAGCAGCGCGCCCGTCAGCAGGCGCTCGCCCAGCAGGAACGCGACGAGGAACTGGCCCGCCAGTCCGACGCGAAGGCGGCGACGCGGCGCAAGATCCTCATCGGCAGCGGTGTCACGGTCGGGCTGGTCGGCCTGGTCGCGACGTTCTACACCGTGGCGAAGCCGACCAACGTCACCGCCGTCTGCACCGACGCGAACGGCGTCGTCCAGAACGACGACTACTGCGACGAGTCGTACGTGAGCAGCCACCACGGCTACCACAGCGGCGGCTTCTGGTTCATCCCGATCCCGGGCGGCGGCTACAACAGCTACCGCTACAACTACGGCGGCACCGGCGTCATCGGCCAGCGCGTGTCCGGCGGTTCCTACGACCCGCCGTCGGCACGCACCAACGTCACCACGAAGACCGGCAAGTCCGTCCAGCGCGGCGGGTTCGGCATCAGCGGCAAGAGCAGCGGCAGCGGCGGCAGCGGCAAGAGCGGGGGATCGTAGGTGTACCGGGACCGGCGGGAGCCGCGGCGCGACTGGCAGCGGATCGTCGAAGAGCAGGGACTCGTCTACGGCACGCCGGCCCGCGACAGCAGCGGCCGGGTGCGGCCGTACTGGGACGAGTCGGTGCACTACGTCTTCGACATGGACGAGGTCCTGTCGCTGGAGGCCGACGTCGAGCTGCTCCACTCGATGTGCCTGGAAGCGGTCGACAACGTCGTGACGACCGAGGGCTACCAGCGGTTCGGCATCCCCGAGTGGGTGTGGCCGCACATCGCCGAGTCGTGGAAGCGGCAGGACCCGCACGTCTACGGCCGGTTCGACCTGCGCTACGACGGCAAGTCGCCGGCGAAGCTGCTGGAGTACAACGCGGACACGCCCACCACGCTGCTCGAGGCGTCGCTGCTGCAGTGGTACTGGAAGACCGACGTCTTCCCGGACGACGACCAGTGGAACTCGGTCCACGAGAAGCTCGTCGAGCGCTGGGGGCAGCTGCGGGACAAGCTGCCGTCGAACGAGCTGCACTTCACCTGGTCCGCGGCCGACCCGACGGGCGAGGACAACGTCACCACGGCGTACCTGCAGGAGACCGCGGCCGAGGCCGGGCTCGACACGGTCGGCCTGGCGATCGAGGAGATCGGCTGGGACCCGGTGCTCAAGCGGTTCGTCGACCTCGAAGAGGCGCAGATGGCGACCGTGCTGAAGCTGTACCCGTGGGAGTGGGTGGTCGACGAGGAGTTCGGCCGCCACGCCGTCGAGTCGCTGCCGCGGACGCTGTGGATCGAGCCGCTGTGGAAGATGCTGCTCTCCAACAAGACGCTGCTGGCGATCCTGTGGGAGAACTACCCGGGCCACCCGAACCTGCTGCCGGCGTTCGCCGACGACCCCGGCATCCTCACCGAGTACGTCCGCAAGCCGAAGCTGGGCCGCGAGGGCGCGAACGTCCAGATCGTGGCGACCGGCTACGAGACCCAGACCGACGGCGTGTACGGCGCCGAAGGCTTCGTCTACCAGGCGTTCGACCCGCTGCCGGAGTTCGACGGCTACCGGCCGGCGCTGGGCGCGTGGATCGTCGGCGACAGCGCCGCGGGCCTGGGCATCCGCGAGACGGGCGGCCTGGTCACCGACGACGGTGCGGCGTTCGTCCCCCACCGCATCCCCGAGCCGTGATAGAACACCCCATCGCTGACCTTTTGGGAGAAAACTCGTGACCTCGACGCTTGCGCTGTCCGAGACGTTCGGCTCCGACCTCGTGCGGGGGATCGGCGCGATCCTGCTGTACGGCGTCGTCGGCCTGCTGCTGATGTTCGCCGGCTTCTACGCGATCGACTGGACCACGCCCGGCAAGCTGTCGAAGCTGGTGCACGCGGGCCTGCCGAACGCCGTGATCGTGACGGCGTCGGGAATGCTCTCGATGGCGTTCATCGTGGTGGTGGCGATCTTCAACTCGGCGAGCGACCTCACCGAGGGCCTGATCACGTCCCTGGTGTACGGCCTGCTGGGCATCATCGTCCAGGTGGTCGCGGTCCGGCTCCTGGAGTGGGCCACCCGCATCGACGTGGCCTCGACGATCGAGAGCGAGAAGTTCGCCCCGGTGAGCATCGTGGTGGCGGCGGCGCACCTCGGCCTCGGTCTCGTGGTGGCGGTCGGCATTTCCTGAGCGTGGCCACGCTGGTCCGTTCGCACTAGCGTGGAGTCCGTGCGCCTGCTGAGGACACCGGACGACCGGTTCACGGACCTGCCCGCCTTCGACTTCGAGCCGCGTTACGCCGAGCTGACCGACCAGCACGGCGGCGTGATCAGAGTGGGGTACGTGGAGGCGGGCCCATCGGACGGCCCGGTGGTGCTGCTGCTGCACGGCGAGCCGAGCTGGTCGTACCTGTACCGGAAGATGCTCCCGGTCCTGGCTGCGGCGGGGCTGCGCGCGATCGCCCCGGACCTGGTCGGCTTCGGCCGGTCCGACAAGCCGGCCAACGTCGCCGACCACACGTATGCCCGGCACGTGGAGTGGATGCGCACGTTCGCGTTCGACGCGCTGGACCTACGTGAGGTGACGCTCGTCGGCCAGGACTGGGGCGGGCTGATCGGCCTCCGGCTCGTCGCGGCGGAGCCGTCCCGGTTCTCGGGCGTCGTGGCTTCGAACACGGGCCTGCCGACGGGCGACGTCGACATGCCGCCGGTGTGGCATGCGTTCCGCGAGGCCGTGGAGAAGGCCCCGGTGCTGGACATCGGCCGGTTCGTGCAGTCGGGCTGCCGGTCTTCCCTGCCGGACGAAGTGCGGGCGGCGTACGACGCACCGTTCCCGAACGAGATGTACAAGGCCGGGCCACGGGCAATGCCTTCGCTGGTGCCGTATACGCCGGACAACCCGGAATCCCAGGCGAACCGGGACGCGTGGAAGACGTTGACGGAGCTGGAAATCCCCTTCCTGGTGGCATTTTCCGACGGCGACCCGATCACCGGCGGAATGGCCCCGGTGCTGCAGCGGGCGATGAGGGGTGCGCAGGGGCGCGAGCATCCGGTGATCGCGGGGGCAGGGCACTTCCTGCAGGAAGACGCCGGCGAGGAGCTGGCCGAGCACGTCGCCCGGTTCGTACGGGGCTGACGGGAAGGCGACTGTGATCTCGCCAGACCTCCCCCGCCCCTCCTCCCAAGCCGCTTTTCAGTCGACGGTCAGGTTTGTCAAGGCACGCTTTCCCGCCTTGACAAACCTGAGCGGCGACTGACACTCCTAGCGGAGGGGCGGGGGAGGTCACGCTCTGCCGCGGCAGAGGTGGTTGCTGAAAAAAACATGTCCTCGCCGGACGGGCAGGCTCCGGGATGACCGCCTTGTTCGTCTTCTTCTCGCCTTTTCGTTGGGTTCGCTGTCCGGTCATCCCGTCGCCTGGACGAGGCCTATCACTTTGAGCCAGGCCCGCAAGCTTTGTGCTCTTGTCCTGGCTTGGTGCTTTGGTTGCGGGCCTGGCTCAAAGTGATTTGACGGCCTCAGGCGACGGGATGACCGGACAGCTCTTTGGGATTGGTCCCTATGACAGCGCTGCGTGCGTTGCCGCCAGTGCGTCCACCAGGATTTCCAGGCCCTCCTGGGCTTCCTCTTCCGTCAGGGTCATCGGGGGGCCCAGGCGCAGCACGTTGCTGTGCAGGCCGCCCTTGCCGATCAGGAGCCCGCGCTTCTTCGTCTCCTCCAGCATTCGGGCCGCGGCCTTGGGGTTCGGCTCCGTCGTGCCCGGCTTGATCAGCTCCACGCCGATCATCAGGCCCTTGCCGCGCACCTCCGCCACGATGGGGCTCTCGTATGCGCGCAACCCCGTCAGCAGCTGCTCGCCACGGGCCGCGCAGTTGGCCTGGAGGTCGTGGTCCTTGATGTAGTCCAGGACCGCCGTTGCTCCCGTCATCGCCACCGGGTTGCCGCCGAACGTCGAGAACGACTGGGCCTCGAAGCAGTCCAGGACGTCGCCGCGGGCCACCACTCCGCCCACTGCCAGGCCGTTGCCCAGGCCCTTGGCGAACGTCATCATGTCCGGGGTCACGCCGTGGGACTCGATGCCCCAGAAGTGCTCGCCCGTGCGGCCCCAGCCCGTCTGGACCTCGTCCGAGACGAACAGCACCCCGTATTCGTCCAGGACCTCCTTCATCGCCCGGAACAGGCCGTCCGGGGGGAGGCTGAAGCCGCCAACGCCCTGGATCGGCTCGGCGATCAGGCAGGCCACGTCGCCTGCCGTCGCCGTTTCCAGGATGTCCACCAGGTCCGCCACGCACGCCTTGATGTAGTCCGCGTCCGAAAGGTCGCGGAACGGGCTGCGGTACCGGTAGCCGCCGTGGACGTAGCTGACCTTCACCGGGCTCAGGGACGAGGCCGACCAGCCTCGGTTGCCCGTGATCGCCACCGTTCCGAACGAGCGGCCGTGGTAGGAGTTGCGCATGGCCAGTACCTGGTTGCTGCGGCGGTACTGCGTGGCCAGCATCAGGGCCGTGTCGTTGGCCTCGCTGCCCGAGTTCGTGAAGAACACCTTCGCGTCCGGGATGCCCGACAGCTTCGCGATGCGCTCGGCCAGCTCGACCTGGGAACGGATCAGATACAACGTCGAGGTGTGCAGGATGCCCGTGTCGAGCTGCTTGCGGATCGCGTCGCCGATCTCGGCGACGTCGTAGCCCATCGAGTTCGTCAGCACGCCGGCGAAGAAGTCGAGGTACGTGCGGCCCTGCGAGTCCGTCATGCGGCGGTCGTGGGCGTGCACGATCTCGATCGGCTCTTCGTAGAGCAAGGACATCCAGCTCGGCATCACTGCGCGGTGGCGCGCCAGCAGCTCGTCGGTCATTCAGACGCCTCCTCTGCGGTCTCCAAGGAGTATGGGGAGGCCGTGAACAGCGCTTCAACGATCAGACTGTCGGGACAACCGAGTAGGAGCGCACAGTCTGTACGGACTACCCTCTGTCTTCGTGATTGACCCCAGGACTCTGCGCGAAGACCCGGAAGCCGTGCGCGCGTCGCAGCGCGCCCGTGGTGAAGACGAGGGAGTGGTCGACAAGCTGCTCTCCCTCGACTCCCGGCGCCGGTCTTCGATCGCGGCCGCCGACAAGCTGCGCAACGAGCAGAAAGTGCTGGGCAAGCAGATTCCGAAGGCGCCGCCGGAGGAGAAGCAGCAGCTGCTGGCCACGGCCAAGGAGCTGGCCGCGCAGGTCAAGGCGGCCGAGGCGGAGCAGCACACCGCGTCGGAGGAGTTCGACCAGCTCTTCCGCACCCTGCCGAACCTCGTGCACCCGGACGCGCCGGTCGGCGGTGAGGACGACTACGCCGTCCTCAAGCACGTCGGCGAGCCCACGAAGTTCGGCTTCACCCCGCGTGATCACCTCGAACTGCTCGAAGGCCTCGGCGGCGTCGACATGGAACGCGGCGCGAAGGTGTCCGGCTCGCGGTTCTACTTCCTCACCGGCATCGGCGCGCAGCTGCAGCTCGGCCTGCTCAACATGGCCATCGCGCAGGCGCTGGAGAACGGCTTCACGCCGATGATCACGCCGTCGCTGGTCCGCCCCGAGGTCATGGCGGGCACCGGCTTCCTCGGCTCGCACTCCAGCGAGATCTACCACCTCGAAGAGGACGACCTGTACCTCGTCGGGACGTCGGAGGTGCCGCTGGCCGGGTTCCACTCCGACGAGATCCTCGACCTCACCGAGGCGAAGCGGTACGCGGGCTGGTCGTCCTGCTACCGGCGCGAGGCAGGCTCGTACGGCAAGGACACCCGCGGCATCATCCGCGTCCACCAGTTCGACAAGGTGGAGATGTTCGTCTACGCCAAGCCGGAGGACGCCGAGGCGGAGCACGCCAAGCTGCTCGGCTGGGAAGAGCAGATGCTCGCCAAGATCGAGGTGCCCTACCGGGTGATCGACACCGCCACCGGCGACCTCGGCACGTCCGCGCACCGCAAGTTCGACTGCGAGGCGTGGATCCCGACCCAGGACACCTACCGCGAGCTGACCTCGACGTCCAACTGCACGACGTTCCAGGCGCGCCGCCTGGCGATCCGCTACCGCGACGAGAACGGCAAGCCGCAGATCGCCGCGACCCTCAACGGCACGCTGGCCACCACCCGGTGGATCGTCGCGATCGTCGAGAACCACCAGCAGGAGGACGGCTCGGTCCGCGTGCCGGAGGCGCTGCGCCCGTTCGTCGGCGGCAAGGACGTCCTCACCCCTCGCTGAATCGGGCGGATCCCCGGTGACCTCCCGTTCGTCCCAGTAAGGTCCGGGCCGAACGGGAGGACGCACATGCGCATGAAGTGGCAGGCCGCGGCGGCCGTCGCGGCGGTGGCCGTGGTGACCGGCTGCACGGTGACGGTCGGTGGCTCGGCGTCGCCGGTACCCGGCCAGGGCCCGGTGGCCAAGGCCGCCGACCCCTGCTCGCTGCTGAGCCCCGAGCAGGCCGACGCCCTCGGCTTCAAGACCCCCGGCCGGGCGACGAAGGAGGACAAGGAGCGCCTCCAGCCGCCGATGTGCCTGTGGAGCACGAAGGACGACGTCGACCCGTCGGCCGTGATGAACGTCGGCGTCGCGACGGACATGGACTTCAACGAGTACCTGGCCGGCGCCGTCCCGAAGTCCAAGCCGGAGCAGATCGGCGGCTTCAGCTGGACGCAGTACGCGTCGATCATGCCCGACGACTGCTCCTACTACGCCGTGCTGAACGACCGGTCGTTCGCCTTCGTCGGCGTCTCGGCGGGCAAGCTCGAACAGTCGTGCGCGCTGGCCAAGCTGGCCATCCCGCAGGCCGCGGCGCACCTGCCGGGCGGGCGGGAAGCGCCGCCGATCACGCCGACGACCTCGGCGAAGCCGGAGCCGGGCGGCCCGCTGCTGTCGGCCGACCCGTGCGCGATGCTCAAGCCCGACCAGGTCGCCCGGCTGAAGAACATCTCGCCGACGGGCGAGAAGGACAACTCCTCCTCGGTCCCCAACGCCACTTACTGCCTGTGGGACGACACCGACGGCGACGACGGCCAGAAGGCGTTCGAAGTCTGGTTCGGCCCCAGCACACCGGTGACCGAGTGGCCCGGCGCGAAGGACGTCACCCCGGCCGAGACCGTCGACGTAGGCGGCCGCAAGTGGGGTCTGTTCCCGAACATGGGCGGCCTGCGGGTCACCTGCGGGGCGACGCTGGCGATCACCGAGACGTCGTCGGTGCAGGTGGTCAGCGGGTTCATCGGCGACGACAGCAAAACCTGCGACCTGGTCCGGCAGGGCCTGCCGCTGGTGACGGCGAACCTGCCGGGCTAGTCCTTCGCGACCCGGTCGGCGATGTGGCGCGCGATCTCCAGCGCGCTCGTCGCGGCCGGGGAGGGCGCGTTGAGGACGTGCACCTGGTCGCGCGCGGTCTCGATGAGGAAGTCGTCGACGAGTGAGCCGTCGCGGCGCATCGCCTGGGCGCGGACGCCGGAGCCGTGGCGGACGATGTCGTCCTCGGTGACGGCCGGGACGAGCCGGGCGAGGCTGGCGGCGAACCGCTTCTTCGACAGCGACCGCCGGACCTCGTCGAGGCCGGTCGGGAACGCGTACCGGCGCGCGAGCCGCCAGACGCCGGGGAAGGCCGCGACCTCGGCGACGTCCTTCGCGGAGAAGTCGCCCCAGCGGTAGCCCTCGCGGCGCAGTGCCAGCACCGCGTTCGGGCCCGCGTGGACGCTGCCGTCGAGCATCCGCGTGAGGTGCACGCCGAGGAACGGCAGTGTCGGGTCGGGCACCGGGTAGATCAGGCCGCGGACCAGGTGCCGGCGGTCCGGCTTCAGTTCGTAGTACTCGCCGCGGAACGGCACGATCTTCGCCGACGGGGTCAGCCCGGCCAGCCGCGCGACCCGGTCGGAGTGCAGGCCTGCGCAGTTCACCAGCGCGTCGGCGGTGACGACGTCGTCGCCGGTGGCGACCTCGACCCCGCCGGTGCGCCCGGGGCGGATGGCCAGCGCGGGACTGTTCAGCCGCAGGTCGGCGCCGGTCTCGTCGAGCAGCCGGACCAGCGCGTGGCACACGGCGGGGAAGTCGATGATCCCGGTCGACTCGACCCGCAGCGCGGCGACGCAGGACACCTCGGGCTCGTACTCGCGGGCTTCGGCGGGCGAGATCTTCTTCGCCGGGACGCCGTTGGCTTCGGCCCGCTCGGCGAGCGTGTTCAGCCCGGGGAGTTCGTGTTCTCCGGTCGCGACGACGAGCTTCCCGCACACCTCGACGGGCACGCCGTACTGGCGTGCGAAGTCCACGATGGACCGGTTGCCCGCAACGGACATCTGCGCCTTGAAGGAACCGGGCTTGTAGTAGAGCCCGGCGTGCACGACGTTCGAGTTGTGCCCGGTCTGGTGCGCCGCCCAGCGGGATTCCTTCTCCAGGACGGTGACGTCCAGCCCTCGCCTGGTCAGCTCCCAGGCCACGGCCAGACCGACGATCCCGCCCCCGACGACTACCACGTTGCGCACGATCGACCAGGCTACGCGAGGCGCGCGGGCTCAGTCCGGCAGACCGGCCGTGGTGAGGGCTTTCCGGGGCGGCATGGACCGGCCGGCCGCGTAGGCCCGCTCGAAGCCGTCGCCGAGGGACGCCTGCAGCCGCGTCCGCACGGCGGCGACGTCCGGATCCCCGGCGATCGCGGTCCCGCGGACCGCCACCGCCGCACCCAGCAGGACCGCGGCCTGCTCCGGCTCGGCCACCTCGGCCAGCGCTTCCAGCGCGAACGCCACGACGTCCGCCGCGTGCCACCGGTGGCCGGTCAGCATTGCCTCGCGGTGCAGGGCGGCCGCTTCGCGCGGGCGGCCTTCCGCCAGCGCGAGCCTGCCCAGCGCGATCATGGCGTGCGCGCGGACCGACTCCGCCGCGAACGACCCGCCCGCGCACTCCGCCAGTGCGCGCTCGCAGAGTTCGCGGCACGCGGCCAGGTCGCCGGACAGCCGCGCCAGCGTCGCCAGGCCGAGGTACGCGGCCGCCCGCGTCTCCGGCATGCCCGTGCGGCGGGCCATCGACGCCGCCAGTTCGTAGTCCGCACGGGCGCCGGCCCGGTCGCCCGCCAGCAGTCGGGTCCACGCGCGGCGGCCGATGAGGTCGGCGGCGTCGTCGGCCGCGCCGATCTCCTGCATCAGGCCCAGTGCCTCGTCCATCATCGGCAGCGCGGCGCCGTGCTCGCCCCGCCACGTCAGCAGCTGCGACAGGTGGTCCAGCGCCATCGACAGCCCCCAGCGCTCACCCAGCGCGCGGAACTGCGCCGCGCCCTCGCGCAGGTTCTCCTCGGCCTCGGCCAGCTCGGCCCGCATCATCGCGCGCAGGCCGGCACCCGTCGGCAGCAGTGCCCACGCCCACGCGTCGCCGTGCTTCAGCAGTCCTTCGCCGCGGGTGAGCAGCTCGTCGTCGTCGCCCGGCGGCCCGGCGACCACGCCCAGCAGCATCACCAGCATGGGGTTGCGGGGTGAGAAGTCCGCGTCCGCCGCGAACCGCCGGACCAGCGGCAGGTACTGCTCCAGCGACTCGTGCGGTGGTCCGGACAACGCGCCGAGCACGCAGATCAGGAACTCCTCGGCGTACTCCTGCTGCAGGTCGGGCGGGCAGCGCCGGACCACGGCCAGCGACAACCCGGCGCCTTCGAACCGCCGTCCGCGCATCCACCAGTACATCGCCAGCAGCGGCACCATCCGCAGCGCGAGCTGGACGTCGTGCTCGGTCGCCCAGCGCAGCGCCGCCAGGATGTTGTCGTACTCGGCGTCGAACCGCTCCAGCCACGTCAGCTGCGCCGCGGTCCGCAGCATCGGATCGGCTTCCTCGGCGAACCGGAGGAAGTACTCGGCGTGCGCGCGGTGGACCGCCTCGGTTTCGCCCGCCTCGGCGAGCTTCTCCGCGCCGAACGCGCGGATCGTCTCCAGCATCCGGAACCGGCCGCCTGCCGCTTCGACCAGCGACTTGTCCGCCAGCTCCGGCAGCAGGCCGTCGACGGCACCGCAGACCTCGGCCGCCGCGGCGAGCGTCGCGCCACCGGCGAACACCGTCAGCCGCCGCGCGAGTTCGCGTTCCTCGCCGGTCAGCAGGTCCCAGCTCCACTCGACGACGCCGCGCAGCGAGCGGTGCCGGGCCTCGGCCGTGCGGCTGCCGCGGGCCAGCAGCCCGAACCGGTCGTCGAGCCGGGCCGCGATCTCGCCGGGCGGCAGCGTCCGGACGCGGGCCGCGGCCAGCTCCAGTGCCAGCGGCAGGCCGTCGAGCGCCGCGCAGACGTGCTGGACGTCGCCGATCGTGGTCTCGTCGAGCGTGAACGCCGGATCGCTCGCGGCCGCGCGGTCGGCGAAGAGCCGGATCGCCGCGAACGTCCCGGCTTCGGCGGCCGGCGTGCCGGGCGGCGGGACGGCCAGCCGCGGCACCGGCGCCAGCTGTTCACCGGTGATGCCCAGCGGCTCACGGCTGGTGGCCAGCACCCGCAGTCCAGCGCAGGCGGCGAGCAGCCGCGCGGCGAGCCGGGCCACGACGTCGACGACGTGCTCGCAGTTGTCGAGCACCAGCAGGACCGGGCGGTCGCGCAACGCCGAGACCAGCCGCTCGACCGGGTCCTGCGGGCCGCCGCGCGCACTCTCGCGCAGGCCGAGCGCGGCCAGCACCGCGCCGGGGACGTCGGCGCCACCGTGCGGCGCGAGTTCGGCGAACGCGACCGGACCGGCCTGGGCCGCGGCGGCCTCGATGGCCAGCCGCGTCTTGCCGGTGCCGCCGGGGCCGGTCAGCGTGACGAGCCGGGCACGGCCGAGGAGGTCCGCGACCTGCCGCAGCTCGGCGTCCCGGCCGACGAAGCTGGTCAGCTGCGCGGGCAACGCGGGAAGAACCGGCTTCTCGCCTTCGCCGCGCAGGACGGCGAGGTGGGCTTCGGCGAGTTCCGGGCCGGGGTCGGCGCCCAGCTCGTCGGCCAGCGTGCGGCGGGCGTCCTCGAACGCGGCGAGTGCGTCGGCGGGCCGTCCCGCGGCATGGAGCGCGCGCACCAGCTGGGCCCGCGGCCGTTCCCGCAGCGGCTGGGCGGCGACGGTGTCCCGCAGGCCAGGGATGACGTCTTCGGCCTGCCCCAGCGCCAGCCGGGCCTCGACGTGGTCGTCCACCGCGTCCGCACGCAGCTCTTCGAGCCGGGCGGCGGCCGCGGGCACGCCGGTCAGGTCGCTGAACGCGGGCCCGCGCCACAACGCCAGCGCCTCGCCCAGCACCCGCGCAGCCCGCGCGTGCTCGCCGTCCTTCAGCAGCGCGCGGCCTTCGCGGGCCAGCCGTCCGAAGAGGAGCGCGTCCACTTCGTCCGGTTCGACGGCCAGCCGGTACCCGGCCGCGGCGAACTCGACCGGCGCCAGGTCCTTCACCGTCGTCCGCAGCCGCGACACCTGCGACTGCAGGGCGTTGGCCGCGCCGTCGGGCGGGTACTCGCCGTACATGCCGTCGATCAGCCGTTCGGCCGGGACGAACCGGCCGGCGTCCAGCGCGAGCAGGGCCAGCAGCGTCCGCGAGCGCGGGCCGCCCAGCGCCACCTGCGTGCCGTCCGGGTGCCACGCGGCGACGGCCCCCAGCACCCCGAATCGCATGGGGCCAGCGTAGGACGTCCGCCGACCTGCGGTGAGCTTCACTCGAAAGTGGGGTACGGCGTGGGGCTGTGAATCACCTGAGCGTGCGTCTATACACTTCGCCGGGTCCCCACGCAATGGGAGAGTTATGTCGTCCGACAGCAGTATCGCCCTCGGTCAGCCGACCGTCGGCGAGGAGGAGCTGGCCGCCGTCGCCGAGGTCTTCCGGTCCGGCTGGCTGGCCGGTGCCGGGCCCGCGTGCCGCCGGTTCGAAGAGCGGTTCGCGCAGGTCACCGGGACCGCGCACGCCCTGACGACCGCGAACTGCGGGTCGGCGCTCTTCCTCGGCCTCAAGGTGCTCGGCGTGCGGCCGGGCGACGAGGTCATCGTCGGCGACTACACCTTCCCGGCCACCGGCCACGCCGTCGTCCAGGCGGGCGCGACCCCGGTGTTCGCCGACATCCGGCCGGACATCTTCAGCGCCGACCCGGCGCACGTCGAGGCGCTGGTCACCCCGCGCACGGTCGGCATCCTCGCCGTCGACGTCGCGGGCCAGCCCGGCGACTTCGACGAATACCGCGCGATCGCCGACAAGCACGGCCTCTGGCTCTTCGAGGACGCCGCGTGCGCCGCGGGCGCGACGTACAAGACCCGCCCGGCAGGCAGCCTCGCCGACCTCGCCGCGTTCTCCTTCCACGGCCGCAAGGGCATCACGGCAGGCGAGGGCGGCGCGCTGGTCTCCGACCGCGAGGACCTCATCGCCCGTGCCCGCAAGCTGCACACCTACGGCATCGAGCCGGCGATCAGCCGCGAGGGCTCGGACACGCTGCCGATCCCGGAGTTCCACGAGCTCGGCTGGAACTTCCGCCTGTCGGACGTGCAGGCCGCGATCATGAACGTCCAGCTCGACCGCCTGCCGGACCTGCTCGCGGCCCGCCGTTCGGTCGCCAAGCGCTACCACGAGGCGTTCGCCGACGTCGACGCCCTGACCGTGCCTGCCGAGCTGCCCGACCGCGAGCACCCGTGGCAGGCCTACCTGCTCACGGTCGCGCCGGAGATCAGCCGCGACGCACTGGCCCTGCGGATCCGCTCCCAGGGCGTCCAGTGCAACTTCGGCACGTACGCCTCCCACCTCCAGCCGGTCTACGGCCCCCAGCCCCCGCTCCCCGTCTCGGCCGACGCGTTCGCGCGCCAGCTCGCCGTTCCCATGCACGCCAACCTCACCGACGCCGAGGTCACCCGCGTCGCCGAGGTCGTGCGCGCCGCCGTGCAGTCCCTGTCCTGAAGCCGCCTACCGAGGAGAAATTGGTGTCCGACAAGAAGGTGCTCTTCACCGGGGGCGGTGGGTTCATCGCCGCGCACGTCATCCCGCTGCTGATCGAGGGTGGCTACACGGTCCGGATCTTCGACAACATGACGCGCGGCGACCGGGCCCGCGTCAACGAGTTCGTCGCCACCGGCAAGGTCGAGCTGGTCGAGAAGGACGTCCGCTACGGCGGCGCGGTGCGCGAGGCGATGCGGGGCTGCACGCACGTCATCCACTTCGCGACGGTGTCGATCAACAAGTCGATCGCCGACCCGCACGAGTCGATCGACATCAACATGATCGGCAACCACAACGTGTTCGCCGCGGCCGCCGACGAAGGCGTCCAGCGCCTGGTGTTCGCCTCGACCGCGTCGGTCTACGGCGACCCGAAGCGGCTGCCGATGCACGAGGACGACGAGCTGCGCCCGCTGACGCCGTACTGCATCTCCAAGCGCGCGGGCGAGGACCTGCTGGGCTTCTACGAGCGCACCAAGGGCCTGTCCTGGACCGCGCTGCGGTTCTTCAACGTGTACGGGCCGGGCCAGAAGATCGAGGCGTACTACACCTCGGTCATCAACCACTTCATCCAGCGCCTGCGCGCGGGCCAGCCGCCGATCATCGACGGCCGCGGCGACCAGTCGATGGACTTCGTGCACGTGTCCGACCTCGCGCGGGCCGTCGTCGCGGCGCTGGAGTCGGAAAAGGCGAACCTGCCGATCAACATCGGCACCGGCATCGACACGTCGATCGCGGCGCTGGCCAAGATCCTCATCGAGGCCGTCGGCGTCGACGTCGAGCCGCTGTTCAACGAGCGTGACGTGCTGGTCTCGCGGCGCGCGGCCGACATCAGCCGGGCCCGCGAGGTGCTGGGCTGGGAGCCGCGGATCACCGTCGAGGACGGCATGCGGGACCTGGTCAAGGAAACCGAGTGAGTGCTACTGCGGGGCCTGCCCGAGGACGTGCGATGCGCATCGCGGTGGTGAACAACTTCTTTCCGCCGCGGGTGGGCGGCAGCGCGCACATGGCGGCCTCGCTGGCGGCGCAGTTCGTCGAAGCCGGGCACGAGGTCCTCGCGATCACGGCCGCGTACGGCGAGGCACCCGCCGAGGAGGAGCGCGACGGCTACCGCGTCGTGCGTCTCCCGGCGGTGAAGATGCCGCAGATCGGGCTGTCGATCGACTTCGACATGAGCTTCGCGTCGCTGCGGCCGGGCAACTGGCGGCGGCTGTGGAAGCTGCTCGACGAGTTCAAGCCGGACGCGATCCACCTGCACGGCCAGTTCTTCGACCTGTCGTGGCTGGCCGGTATCTGGGCACGCCGCCACGGCGTCCCGGCGCTTCTGACCATCCACACGCTGCTGATCAGCGAAAACAAGCTGTACGGCGGGGTGTTCCGGTTCCTGGACGCGGCGCTGGTGCGGCCGATCCTGAACTACATCAAGCCGCGCTACGTCATCCTCGACAAGCTGGGCGTCGACTACTGCGTCGAGCGCTACGGCACGAGCGACGCGAACTCGGAGTACTTCCCGATCGCGGTCGACACCGGCCACTTCGCGAAGCCGGTGACCAAGGACGTCCGCGCGGAGCACGGGATCGGCGACGCGCCGCTGATCGTGTCGCTGGGGCACGTGATCCCGCTGCGCAACCGGCTGCCGCTGATCGAGGCCCTGCCGTCCATTTTGGACAAGCACCCGGGTGTCCGGGTGATCGTGGTGGGCCGCGTCTACCACGACGCGTTCCTCAAGCGGGCGGCGGAACTGGGCGTCGCGGAGGCACTGGTCGTCACGGGCGCGGTCCCGAAGGAGGACGTCCCGGCGTACTTCGCGGCGGCGGACATCGTGACGCACGACCTCAACGGCGGCTGCGGCACGGCGTCGCTGGAGGCGATGCTGTCGGGCACGGCGACGATCGCGTCGGTCACCGAGGACAACTACCCCGGCATCGAGCTGCGCAACGGCGAGAACGTGCTGCTGGTCCGCCCGGACGACGCGGACGCGGTGGCCCGCACGGTGATCGAGCTGCTCGACGACCCGGAGAAGCGCGCGCTGATCGCGCAGCGGGAGAGCGAGCTGGTGCGGTCGAACTTCGGCCTCGACGTCGTCGCCGAGGAGCACCTGCGCACGTTCGAGAAACTGGTGTCGGAAGCCGATGTTCTTCGATGACGAGCGCAGCCACCGGCTGCGCCCGCAGATCCTGACCGAGCTGGTCTCGCAGTACATGAACGACGCCGAGCGGGCGGCGTTCTACGGGCTGCCGTCGACGTGCCGCGTACGCGAGCGCGTGAAGATCATCAGCCCCGAGAACCTGAAGATGGGCGACCACTGCTGGATCGGCGAGGGCGCGGCACTGGACGCGAGCGGCGGCCTGGAGATCGGCGAGCACACGAGCATCGGGCTGAACACGCTGATCTTCACGCATTCGAGCTGGCTGGCGAACATGACGCTGCAGAACCATTCGGGCAGCGACCTGATCGAGCGCAAGCCGGTGAAGATCGGCAAGGGCTGTTTCATCGGCGGCCTGGTGGTGATCATGGCGGGCGTGACGATCGGCGACTTCGCGACGGTCCAGCCGAACTCGGTGGTGGCCAAGGACGTCCCGCCGCGCACGCTGGTGGCGGGCAACCCGGCCCGGGTGTTCCAGCGCTACGACGAGGAGTACATCCAGGCCGAAGCCGAGCGCGTCCGCGCGGAGAACGCCCGCCGCCGCGCCCTCGCGGAGGAACGCGGCCAGTCATCGGGCTGGGGCGCCCCACCGGGTGACTTTTCGGAGTAGATTCCCCCGGTGACTGGGGAAAGAACAGCTACCGGGCGTCCCGACGACCGGATTTCGTCCGTGTTCCGCTTCGCGACCGAACTCGTGGCCTGGGTGGCGACACCGTGGGCGCTGGCGGGATATTCGTGGCCGCTGGCCGTGCTGTCGGTGGTGGTGCTGATCGGCCTGCCGACCTGCTTCTCGACACCGGGCGACAAGGCCAAGGTGATGGTCCCGGTCCCGGGCTGGGTGACGATCCTGCTGGTGCTGTTGCAACTGGTGGCGGCGGCGGTGAGTTCGTGGATCGCCTGGCCACTGTGGGCAGCGGTGGTGGTGACGCTGCTGGCGGCCGTCACGGTGGTCACCGAGCAGCCCCGCTGGCGGTGGCTGGCTGTCCGGCGCTCGTGACGGTTTCCGCTGGTGGGGCCCATTGGGCGGCTAGAGCCGGCCGCCGAGCAGCTTCGCCAGGGAGTCGTAGACGTCGGTCCGTGTCGGTGCGATGAAGAGCTGGGCGACCCGCAGCTGACCGTGGCTGTGTTTGCCCACGACGACCATCTCCGCGCCGTCGGCCATCTTGCACCGGGCGGCGGTGTCGCCGGCGCCCGGAACCGGCGTGGCGGCTTCGCCGCATTTCTTGGTGAGGGTGCCGATCATCGCCGACGGCGACGGGCCGCCGGGGAGGGCGGCCACGTAGAGCTTGGCACCCCGGCCGGGGTAGGTGCACTGGTATGCCTTGCCGGACCCCACGTTCTGCGCCGGCCCTTCGGTGCTTTCGTCGCTGCTCTTGTTCCCGTCCCCGACGACCTGCCGGAGTTCGATGCTCCCGAGGAACGGGCAGGCACCGGTCACCTTCGACGGCGACACGGCCGCGGCGAAGGTCGGCGTCGGCGTGGCCGTGGTGGTCTTGGGCTTGCTGACCGAAGCGGAAGTGGATGACGACGGCGCCGACGTCGTCGCCGGCGCCGCCGTCGTGGAGCCGCCCGAACACCCTGCGACCCAGGTCAGCAGGCATGTGGCGGCGAAGATTCCCCCCAATTTGCGCACGGAGGACAATCTAGCTCTCTGTAACCTGCTGTGGGATTGCGGTTACGCAACGTTTCGGCCGTGGCCGCGACGCAACCTTTCCCCGGCCCGTCCGTCGCTGGGGAAAGGAACGGGGGGTGCTGCATGGCGCGCGGGGACGAGGAGTTCGCGGAGTTCGTCCGCGCGTCGTCGGCCCGGCTCACGCACGCCGCCTACCTGCTCACCGGCGACCGTCACCAGGCGGAGGACGCCGCCCAGACCGCCTTCACCCGCACCTACGCGGCCTGGTCGCGGGTCCGGCACAAGGACGCCTACGGCTACGCCCGCACGGTACTGGTGAACCACGTCATCGACGGCTGGCGGCGCCCGCTCCGCGAGTACGCCACCGAGGCGATGCCCGAGCGGCCGGACCGGCTCGACGTCGACAAGGCCGTCACCCAGCGGGCCTGGCTGACCGCGGTGCTCAAGACGCTGACCGCGCGGGAACGCGCCGTCGTCGTGCTGCGGCACTTCTTCGACCTGCCGGAAGCCGATGTCGCCCGTGAGCTGGGCGTTTCGCTGGGTACCGTGAAGAGCACGAATTCGCGGGCGCTGGCCAAGCTGCGCGTCGAGGCAGGCACCGAGGACACGCTGATCGGAGGGAGCGGGCGATGAACGATCTCGACGACTTCCGCGCCGCACTCCGGCAGCCGCCCCGCGAGCCGTTCGCCGAGCCGGACCTGGCCCGGATCATGGCCGACGGGACGCGCCTGCGGCGTCGCCGCCGCGTGCTGACCGGTGCGGGCGGGATCGCCGCCGCGGCCGTCGTCGTGCTCGTCGTGGTGTTCGCCGTCCAGCTGCGGCAGCCCGCGCCCGCGCCGGTCGCGCAGCCGCCGTCGGCCGCCCTGTCCACGACGTCTCCGGCACCGTCCGGCGAGAAACCGATGGGGGACGTCGTCGGGACCGGGATCCGGACCCGCGACGGCCGCGGCGAGCTCGTCCTCTACGCCAGGGCCATCGCCCTGCCCGAACTGCCGGAAGTCGGGTTCGGCCTGGTCGTCGGCGTCCGGTCCGGGACGTCGCTGCAGTCACTGATGGTGACGAACGAGTTCCGCGGCTCCGACCGTTCGTTCGGCTTCCACGCCACCGACGGCGGCGAGACCGTCGGCAACCAGGTCATCCCGGTCTTCGGCTACTTCGCCGGCCCGGCGGCGCGGATCACGACCACGGTGCACGGCCGGACCGTCGAGGCTCGCCTCGCCCGGTGGAGCGAGGACCCGAAGGTGGTCATCTTCTGGTTCAACCCCGACGTCGTCCCCGACTCCGCCGTCCTGACACCCCTGATCGCCTACGACGCCGACGGCAAGCGCCTCACCAAGTAGGCGGCTAGGCCGCGGCCTGCGTCAGCACCTGCTCGACGACGTGGTGCGACGGCAGGATGAGGTCCCGCTCGGTGTCGGCGTCGATCTTGCCTTCGAGCAGGTCGCAGAACCGGTCCAGCTGCGTCGCGAGCGGCTCCCGCGCGGTCACCAGTTCCGGGATCTCGATGACCGTCTGCTGCCGGTAGCCGAGGCCGTCCGGGGTGACGGAGTCGTGCGAGACGTGCCGGTAGATCGTGACGTCGCGGCGGAGCAGGTCGATCTCGATCAGCCGGTCCAGTTCCGACACCACCAGCGAGCGGACCTTCTTCTGGCCCAGCCGGGACGCCGACACCGTGGCCAGGCCGGTCGGGAACGACAGCACCGTCTCGATCGTGTCCTCGGCGCCCTCGGCCGACTGCGGGTGGAAGTAGCCCGCGCCGGACGTCACGCGCGACGGCGTCGCGCCGCCGAAGAACTGGATCGCCAGGTCGACGTCGTGCACCAGCAGGTCCCACGCCACGCCGGTCTTGATCCGCGGCGCGTACGGGCCGTGGCGGCGCGCCATCAGGTGCACCGGCTCGTGTACCAGCGCCCGCGCCGTCATGACCGCCGGGTTGTAGCGCTCCAGCAACCCGCACATCAGCGGGACGCCCTTGGCGGCCGAGAGGCTGACGATCTCCTGCGACTTCTCGAAGCTGTTGCAGACCGGCTTCTCGACCAGCATCGGCTTGCCCTGGCCGAGGATCTCCTGCGCCAGGTCGTAGTGCGCCTCGGTCGCCGACGCGAGCACGACGGCGTCCACATCGGACAGTGAGCCGATCTCCGGCGTCCACTGCGTCTCGTACCGCTCGGCGACCGCCTTGCCGGCTTCTTCCCGCGGGTCGATCACGCGGACCAGGTCGACGCGTTCGTTGGCGGCGAGCACCCGGGCGTGCAGGGAGCCCATGTTCCCGGTCCCGACAAGAGCGATCCGATGCGTCATGCGCCCAGTACCTCGCGAACGGTCTCGATGATGGTGTCCAGGTCGGACTCGGACAGGTGCGGGTGGACCGGCAGCGACAGCGCCTGTTCCGCCACGGCGCGAGCCACCGGGAAGTCCTCGACGCGGGCGCCGGGGATCAGGTCGTGACCCGCGTAGCAGTCGTAGTCGAAGACGATCTTGGGGTAGTAGATGCCGTTGCCGATGCCGCGCTCGGTCAGCGCCGCGGACAGCTCGTCGCGCGAGAGCATCGCGTGCGGGCCGACCAGCACGGTGTACTGGTGCCAGACGTGCTCGCGGCCCGGCAGCACCTGCGGGACGTCCAGGCCCGGCGTGCCGGCGAGGCCCTCGGAGAGGCGCTTCGCGTTGGCCTGGCGGGCGGCGGTCAGCTGGTCGAGCTTCGCCAGCTGCGGGATGCCGACGGCGGCGTGCAGGTCGGTCATCCGGTAGTTGTGGCCGGCGACCTCGTACTGGTAGCGGGCGCGCATGCCCTGGTTGCGCAGCACGCGCAGCCGGTCGGCCAGCGCGTCGTCGTCGGTGGTGATGACGCCGCCCTCGGCGGTGGTGATGTTCTTCGTCGCGTACAGCGAGAAGCAGCCGATGCCGAACGAGCCCGCCGGCTTGCCCTCGAACGACGCGCCGACGGCCTGCGCCGAGTCCTCGATCACCTGCAGGCCGTGCTCGGCGGCCAGCGGGACGAGCTTGCCCATGTCCGCCGTCTGGCCGTAGAGGTGCACCGGCATGAGCACCTTCGTGCGGTCGGTCACGGCCGCGGCGACGGCGTCCGGGTCGATGCTGAAGTCGTCGCGCCGGATGTCGGCGAAGCGGACGGTCGCGCCGGCCTCGAGGATCGCGTTGAGCGTCGCCACGAAGGTGAACGGCGACGTGATGACCTCGTCGCCCGGCTGCAGGTCGAGCACCTGGATCGCGGCGACCAGCGCGGTGGTCCCGCTGTTGACCGCGATCGCGTGCTTCGTCCCGGAGACCGCCGCGAAGGCGTCTTCGAAGCGCTTGACCATCGGTCCCTGTGCGATGGCGCCGGAACGCAGCACCTCGACGACGAGGTCCTCCGCGTCGCGTACGTCGACCACGGTGATGGGGATCATGGGCAGTCTCTCTCGGCAGGCGATTTCGGCGCGTCCGGTACAGTGAGCCGCCGGTTCTGCGCCCGGCCGCCCTGCAGCAACGCGGGCCACACGTTACCGGGCGCGGTAGCACGCCCAGTACCCAGCCGCCGACGAACGGACGACCACCCGTGGCCAACCGCATCCACCCGACCGCCGTCATCGGCGAAGGCGTCGAACTCGGCGAGGACAACGTCATCGGCCCGTTCACCGTGATCGCCGGCCCGACGCGGATCGGCGACGGCAACTGGATCGGCCCGCACGTGACGATCGGCACGCCCGGCGAGGACCGTAACCGGCCGCACCCCGCCGCCTGGGCGGACGCGCCGTCCGGTGACCCGGATCACGACGGTCACGGCGTCGTCATCGGCAGCCGCAACCGCATCCGCGAGTACGTCAGTGTCCACCAAGGGACCTGGCGGACAACGACCGTCGGCAGCGACGGCTACTACCTCCGCAACTCCCACATCGCGCACGACTGCCTGGTCGGCGACGGCGTGACGATCGCCTCCAACGCGGTCACCGGTGGCCACTGCCACATCTGGGACGGTGCGAACCTCGGCATGGGCGCGATCCTGCACCAGAAGGTCGTGATCGGGCCCGGCGCGATGATCGGCATGGGCTCGGCGGTGCGGCGCGAGATCGGCGCGTTCACCATCGCCGTCGGCAACCCGGCCCGCGTGACCGGCGTCAACGTGGTGGGCCTGTCCCGCCGCGGTCTCGACGAGGAGACGATCGAGGCCCTCGGACCGTGGCTGAAGGGCAAGGCGGGTCTCCCGGACGTCACCCTGCCCGGCGACCTCTCTACCTTGGTAAAGGCGTGGGACGCCCGCCCGCGCGAAGAGCACTAGGAGCTGTGAGCATGTCGGAAGTCGCCCCCAAGCTGCGCGAGGTCTTCGTCGAGGCGCTGGATCTCGACGGTGACGTGGACGTCGAGAACCTGAAGTACCGCGACATCGAGGCGTGGGACTCGGTCGGTCACATGGCGCTGGTCGCGGCCATCGAGGACGAGTTCGACGTCGAGTTCGACACCGACCAGGTCATCGACATGTCGAGCTTCAAGGTCGCCGTGGACATGGTGACCGAGCTCCAGGCGAAGAATGACTGATCTGACCGGCCGCGTCGCGCTCGTCACCGGCGGGACGCGGGGGATCGGCCTGGCCACCGTCCGCGCCCTGGTCGAGGCGGGCGCGACGGTCGTGCTCACCGGCCGCGACGAGTCACGGGCCAAGGAGGCGGCCGCCTCCGCGGGCGCGGCTTCCGGGCTCGCCCTCGACGTCACCGACGCGAAGGCGGTGGCTTCGCTGGTCAGGGGCGTCGCCAAGGAGCACGGCAAGCTCGACATCGTCGTCGCGAACGCCGGGATCATGGAGGACGCGCTCCTCGGCATGATTCGCGAGGAGACCGTCGACACGACGCTGAGCACGAACGTCGCCGGCACGCTGCACACCGTCCAGGCCGCGGCCCGGGCGATGCTGCGGAAGAAGACCGGCGCCATCGTCGTGCTCGCCTCGATCGTCGGCGAGTACGGCAGCGCAGGTCAGACGGTGTATGCGGCGTCGAAGGCGGCGGTGGCGAACATCGCGCGGTCGGCGGCGAAGGAACTCGGCCGGTCCGGCATCCGCGTCAACGCGGTCGCGCCGGGCGTGATCGAAACCGACCTGACCGCGGGCCTGAGCGAGGACGCGAAGGCGGAGAACGCCGGCCGGACGCCGCTCGGGCGCCTCGGCCGCGCGGAAGAAGTGGCGAACGCGATCCGGTTCCTGGTGAGTGACGAGGCGTCCTTCGTCACCGGGCAGGTGCTGGGCGTCGACGGAGGCTTGGTGCTGTGACGTTGCTGGGTGCGGGGGCTCGGCTGGTGGACGTGGCCGGGGGCCGCACACTGGCGGGCGCGGAACTGTCGGCCGAGGTCGGCCGCTCGATGGAAGCGCTGAGCGCGCTGCCGGCCGGAGTCGTGTTCGCGCGGATGTCGGTCGACCTGCCCAGCGTGCTGACCTACCTTGGCGCGTTCGAATCCGGCCGGGCGATCGCGCTGATCGACCCGGCGCTGGACGCCGACGTGCTGGCCGGGCTGGTCTCGCGGTTCCGCCCGGCGGCCGTGCTGTCGGCGTCCGGCGACGCGCCCGCGGGGTACGTCACGCGTGGCGCCGACTGGGTCCGCACGTCAGCCGACGGCGTGACACCGCATCCCGACCTGGCCGTCCTGCTCCCGACCAGCGGATCGACCGGCAACCCCAAGCTCGTCCGGCTCTCGCGGCAGGCGATCCTGGCCAACGCCGACGCCATCGCGCAGGTGCTGCACATCGACGCCGACGAAGTCGCGCCGACCTGCCTGCCCCTGCACTACAGCTACGGGCTGTCGGTGCTGAACTCGCACCTGGTGCGGGACGCGACCATCGTGATCGAGCCGTCCGGTGTGCTCGGGCGCGGGTTCTGGGACGCGGTGAACACCTACGGCGTCACGTCCCTGTCGGGCGTCCCGTACCACTACGAAATGCTGCGGCGGCTCAAGTTCGACCCCGCGAAGTACCCGACGCTGCGCACGCTGACGCAGGCAGGCGGGAAGCTGCGCGACGACCTGATCGCCGAGTTCAACGACAAGATGCTCGCCGTCGGCGGCCGGATGTACGTCATGTACGGCCAGACCGAGGCGTCCCCGCGGATGACGACCGTGCCCGCCGAACGGCTGGCCGAAAAGCTCGGTTCCGCCGGGCCGGCGCTGCCGGGCGGGTCGTTCTCCGTGCGCCGGGACGACGGGTCGGAGACCACGCATCCGAAAATTGTCGGTGAGGTCGTCTACCGTGGGCCCAACGTGATGATGGGCTATGCGGACGACGAGTCCGGACTGGCCAAGGGTGACGAATACGGCGGCGTGCTCGCCACCGGTGACCTCGGGTACCTCGACGAAGAGGGGTACCTGTTCATCACCGGGCGGCTCAAGCGCATCGGCAAGGTGTTCGGCAACCGCGTCAGCCTCGACGACCTCGAGCACGCCGTGCGTGCCGCGGCGGTCGGGATCGACGTGGTGGCGGCGGTGCCCGCGGGTGACAAGGTGGTGCTGTTCGCCGAGGGCGCCGATGCCGGCATCTGCAAGGACGCGTCGAAGGCGCTGGCCGAGCGGCTGCACCTGCACGCCAGCGGGTTCGACGTGCGCCCGATCGACACCGTGCCGCTGCTGGCCAGCGGCAAGATCGACTACCGGACCTTGGAGGGGCGGGTATGAGCGTGTTCACGCGGTCGCAGGCAGACCGGGAAGCTTTGCTGCTGCCCGAACTTGCTTCGCTCACCGCCCACCATCGGGTGAATTCCGAGGGCTACGACCGGATCCTGGCCTCGCTCGGGATCGCGCCTTCCGCGTCCTTCGCCACGATCGCGGACCTGCCGTGGCTGCCGGTGCGAATGTTCAAGACGCACGATCTCAAGTCGATCCCGGACAGCGAGGTGTTCAAGACGCTGACGTCGTCGGGCACCACCGGTGCCGGCGCGTCCCGGATCTACCTGGACAAGGAGGCGGCGGGCGCGCAGACCAAGCAGCTGGGCGCGACGCTGCAGGAGGTCCTCGGCGGCGAGCGGCTGCCGATGCTGATGGTCGACACCATCGGCATCATCAAGAACCGCCGGTCGTTCTCGGCGCGCGGCGCGGGCGTGCTGGGCATGGCGAACTTCGGCCGCAAGCACACGTACGTGCTCGACGAGAACGACAAGCCGGACGTCGAGGCGGTCAAGAAGTTCCTCGCCGAGTACGGCGACAAGCCGTTCCTGATCTTCGGGTTCACGTTCATGGTCTGGCTGTACCTCTACGAGGTCGCGCGCGACCACGGGCTGGACCTGTCGAACGGCATCCTCATCCACAGCGGCGGCTGGAAGAAGCTGATCGACCGCGCGGTGGACAACGCCGAGTTCCGGCGGCGGTTCAAAGAGGACACCGGCCTGACCCGGATCCACAACTACTACGGGATGATCGAGCAGATCGGCACCGTGTTCCTCGAAGGCCCGTCCGGGAACTCGCTGTACTGCCCGGACTTCGCCGACGTCGTGATCCGCAACCCGGAGACGTGGGAGGAGCAGCCGGTCGGCGAGCCGGGCGTGATCGAGGTCGTCTCGACGCTGCCGCGGTCGTACCCGGGGCACGTGCTGCTCACCGAAGACCTGGGTGTCTACAACGGAATCGACGACGGCGACTGGCCGGGCAAGCACTTCTCCGTGCTCGGCAGACTGCCGAAGGCCGAGGCCCGCGGGTGCTCGGACACGTTCTCGGGAGCGGCCGCATGACGTCCCTGACTCAGCGTTTTCCTGCGGCGGCCCCGGTTCCGGTCGGCGCTCTGGTCGACGAGCTGCGTGCCGAGCCGCCCGGCGGACGGCTGCGCGTGGGCGACCCGCGGATCGTCGAGTTCGTCACGAAGTTCGCCCGCAAGCTGCTGGCCCCGGCCACCGCGCGCCGGTTCCCGGAGCTGGCGTCGCTCGGCTTCTTCCTGCGCAAGGGCGAAATCGCCAAGGCGTTGTCCACTCTGGACGCTTCCGGCACGGCGCTGCGCTTCCCGCGCGGCCTGGTGTTCCACGTGCCACCGGCGAACGTCGACACGATCTTCGTCTACTCGTGGGCGTTGTCCGCGCTGGCGGGCAACCACAACGTCGTGCGCGTGTCGTCGCGCTCGGCGGGTGCTGCGGAGGCGGTGCTGGAGGCACTGAACGCGGCACTGTCCGAAGTGGACGCCTCGGTGGCGGACGCCATCCGGGCGACCCAGCGCATGGTGACCTACGACCGCAGCGACGAGGTGAGCGGCGCCCTGTCGCTGGCGGCGGACCTGCGCGTAATCTGGGGCGGCGACGCCTCGGTGGCGGCGCTGCGGAAGTACCCGCTGGCCCCGCACGCGCGTGACCTGACGTTCCCGGACCGTTCGTCGTTCGCGGTGGCGTCGGTGGCGGGCTGGCAGCGAGCGTCGGCCGAAGAGCGCCGCGCGGCGGCCGAGGGCTTCTACAACGACTCGTACTGGTTCGACCAGGCCGCCTGCTCGTCCCCGCGCGCGGTGTTCTGGGTCGGCGACGCCGCCGGTGCCCAGGCCGCGGGCCAGGAGTTCCGCACGCTGCTGGCGTCGGTCCTGGCGGCGAAGCAGCACGTCACGGAGCCGGCGATGGCGGTCCAGAAGCGCGTCTCGGCCTACGGCGCGGCGGTCGACGGCCTGGTCAAGGAGATCGAGTTCCAGGGCAACGGCCTGGCGACGCTGGAGCTGACGGACCCGGCGGTGCTCCCGCGCGAGTGGCTGGGCGCGGGCACATTCGCGAACGCGCAGGTGTCGTCGCTGTCGGAGCTGGTCCCGATCGTGGTCCGCAAGGACCAGACGGTCAGCCAGTTCGGCTTCTCGGCGGAGGAGCTGACGGCGTTCGCGCACGAGCTGGCCGGCCGTGGGGTCGACCGGATCGTGCCGTTCGGCTCGGCCCTGACGTTCTCCGCGGTCTGGGACGGTTACGATCTGCTCTCCGAGTTCAGCCGCCTGGTGACGGTGCAGGCCTGAGGAGATGTGTCGATGACGACGGTCGAGGACCTGCCTGCTGCGGGAAAGCAGCCGAAGTCCGCCAGGGCGCGGATCCTCGACGTCGTCCGCTGGGCCGCGATCGTCCTGGTCATCGCGTTCGCGGCAAAGCAGCTGGCCGCGAACTGGGCCGAGTTCTGGCACACGCTGCGTGACGTCGCGTGGGAGTCCTCGCTGCTCAGCCTGCTGGCCCTGGTCGCGGCGATCATGGTGTCGACCTGGGGCTGGCAGGTGATGGTCGACGACCTGGGCAAGCCGGTCGGCTACGCCAGGGGAGCGCAGATCTGCCTGGTGGGTTCACTGGGCAAGTACGTGCCGGGTTCGGTCTGGGCGTACCTGCTGCAGATGGAGCTGGGCCGCAAGGCAGGCGTGGCCAGAGCCCGCATCTTCACGGGCTCACTGATCCAGCTGGCCGTGGGCGTGGTGTCGGCACTGGTGGTCTCCCTCCTGGCGGCCCCGGCGGTGTTCAGCAACAGCCCCCGGGCGCTGTGGTTGTTCGTCCTGATCCCGCTCGGCCTGGCGATGCTGCACCCGAAGATCCTGACCTGGGGAACCTCCCTGGTCCTGCGCATCCTCCGCCGCCCCCCGCTGCAGCATCCCCTGGGCTGGCGAGTGGTGACGAAGGTGTTCACCGCCTCGACGGCGGCCTGGTGCCTCCAGGGAGTCCACCTGTGGCTCCTGGCCAATTCGGTAGGAGCCCCCGGCTTCGGCGGTTTCGTCCTCTGCGTAGGCGCAATGGCAGTGGCGATGACGGTCGGCACGTTCGCCTTCATCCTCCCGAGCGGAGTAGGAGTCCGCGAAGTAGCCCAGGTAGCAGTCCTGACGGCCAGCGGCCTGACGGTAGGCCAGGCAACAGCGTTCGCGGTGGCCTCCCGAGTGATGTTCACGGTGGCCGACCTCCTGACGGCAGGCCTGGCAGCAGTAGCCGCCCGCTCAACCCGCCCCGCCGTCACCCCAGCCTGACCCAGCCCGCGGCCCTTGGCCGAGCGTGCCGTGGGCACCTCACCCCGGCCTGACGATCCGCCTCCACGCCCGCTGCCGCGAGTTCCCGCGGGTAAGCAATCCCCAGGTTGTCCACAGCCCTTACGCACATGTGGACAACTCCGCCGCCCAAGCGCCCAACCAGCCTTTTTGTCGCCCACCCCCGATAGAATGGACCTGGGGACGCCCCCCTGGGAGTGGCGGGGGCTGGTCCGGTGGTGTCGGCGGTGGTAGCGACCCATTCACCTCATCCGACGACATGAACGAGTCGTTCACGTCATCCGGGGCGGCCCGCGAGATCACGACGGGGTCCTGGGAGCGGCGGGGCCGACCTCAGCATCCCCGGCGAACTACCCCCAGCCGAGCCAGCCCCCCCCGAACCCCCGTCAACCCACCAGCCGGTAAATCACCGAGTCCGAATTGCGCCACACTTCCTTCAAGAACGGCTCCCGATCCAACCCCACCAGCCCCGGCTGATAAGGGGGCTTCCCCGGCTCGCTCGACGGCTTCCCCAGAATCACCCAATGGATGTTCAACCGCCGGACGGCGGCGCGCACCGCCGGGTCCGTCTGATAATCGCGAAAGTGTCCCGCCAGCAACAATGCGTCCGATGGCAGGAGCGTCTCGTCGAAATGGCCCGCCACCGTCCGGACTCCGGACAATGCGTACGTCCATGCCGTTCCGTCGAAGCGGTCGTTCATCGCCCACTCGCCCGGGGCCGCCAGCCTGCCCAGTTCCTCCATCGCCGCCTGCTCGCCCGGGGTCACTCGCAGCTGGCCCTGGTAGCCCGTGTACACGCGGGCGCCGTTGGACCGGACATACAGCCCGTTCGACAACACCACGAAACCCAGCAGCACCACCACCGCGATCGCCGCCGCCGGCACGCGGGACGGCAGCCGTTCCCGTAACCACGCCTGGGTGGATGCCAAGCCGTGGGCTGCCAACACCGTCAGGGGAATCGCCGCCATCGAAAAGAAGCGGTACGGGTCGTCCCACCACGGGCGGGACAATGCCATCACGATCGGCGAATTCGACGACGCCACCGCCATGTACGCCAGGCCCGTCACGCCCGCCGTCAGGCCGATCCAGCGCAACGACCCCGCCCGCGCGAAGAACACGATTCCCAGGAACAGCGCCACCGACAGCCACACCTGCGGGTGCGGCTCGTAGTGCTGGAATCCCAGCAACGCCCCCAGCGCCGTCGTCGCACGATACTCGCTCGGCCAGCCGTAGTACGGCACCGCGCTCTCCGCCAGCCCCAGCGCGCCGAACAGCTGGAGCCACGCCACCAGCAGCGACACCACCGCGATCGGCAGCAGCGCCAGCAAATCACGCACCACGCCGCCCGACAGCCAGCGTTGCACCAGCAGCGGCCCCGCGAACAGGATTCCGCCGAACAACGTCGACGAATGAATGCACAACAGCCCCACCGCCGCCAGGACCAGCACCAGGCCCGTGTCCAGGGCGACACGCTCCAGGTACCGGCGCAACGCCACCGCCGCCAGCGGGGTCAGCGTCACCCCCAGCGCGAACGGCAGCAGCGGCCCTCGGTCCATCGACTCGTAGACGCCCATCACCGGCGCCACCGCCGTCAGCGCCACCGCGCCCGCCAGCACCGCGCGGCCGCGGAACTCGCGGACCAGCGTCACCAGGGACAGCGCCAGCAAACCCGGCAGCAGCACCGTGTTCGCGTCCAGCGTCGCCGGGATCGGGGCCCCGCCGAGCCGGTACGTCACCGACGCCAGCAGGTGGTAGGCGTTCGGGTAGAACACCGGCGCCGCGTCGCCGTACCAGTTCACGTGGCCCGTGCCGAACAGGCTGCCGTCGCCCGTGTCCGCGATGTAGCGGACCGCGTTGCCGTGGTACACCGCGTCGAAACCCTGGGGCAGCGCGCCGATCCGGCCCATGCCCAGCAACGCCGCGTACGCGCCGACCGCCGCCGCGAACAGCAGGCAGGTCGCCACCGCGAGGTGCCCGCGGCGGTCCCACAGGCCCGGCTCCGGTTCCGGGTTCCGGCGGCGGACCGTCAGTTTCCGGGCACCGAACGCGATCGCGGCGAACACCACCGTCGAAACCGCGTACGTCAGCGGCGTGAACGGCACGCCCATCGCCGCCGTCCACGGCCCGGTGAGACCGCCGATCGCGTAACTGAGCAACGGGGCCAGCCCGGCCAGGGCCCAGCCGCGCAAACCCGCGGCGAGACCGGTCAGCAGGCCCGGGACGGCGATGACGAGAATGGCGACGCTGACGGAGAGCACGGTGGAGAGTAAGCCGCCCCGGATCCGTCCCGTGCCGCGGGGTGACGCATTTCGGTGACGTCACTTCGGCCGTCCGAAATGCCACCCGATCGGGTTATATTTACCCCTGCTTCGCCCTGATTGACTGGCGCGGGTGCGTGATGTTCGGATTTTTCGGACGAGGACCGGCGAACCGAAAGAAACGCATCACTGCCCGTGATCGATAACCTGGCGAAGAGGGCGTGGCGACGAGGTGAGGGGGCCGGGTGGTCTACGCGGTCGTGCTGGCGTGGCTGGTGCTCGCCGCGATCGTGGTGCTGACCTGGAGCCGCCTGGACACCGAACGCGGCTGGCGCGGCACGGTCGTCACGCTCACCCTCGGCCTCTCCCTGCTGCACCAGCTGCTGTTCGCGACCGTCACCGAGGACGCGTTCGTCTCCTTCCGCTACGCGCAGAACATCGCCGACGGCAACGGCCCGGTCTTCAACCCCGGTGAACGCGTCGAGGGGTACACGAACTTCCTCTGGCTGGTGCTGATCGCCCTGCCGCGCGCGGCTTTCGGGGCCGACGTGCGCAGTGCCGCCGTCGTGTTCGGCGTCGTCTCCGCGCTCGGCTGCGTGCTGCTGGCGTACTTCCTGGTCAACCGGATCGTCGCCGGGGCAGGCGGCGGGGACCGGCCCGCCATCGGGGTCGCCGCCGCGGTGCTCACCGCGAGCGCCGGCGGCCTGGCCGTCTACGGGCCGTCCGGCTCCGAGGTCCCGCTGTTCGTGCTGCTCGTCCTCGCGGTCTGTTACGCGCTTGCGGCGCGGCGCCCGGTGGTTGCCGGGGTGCTCGTCGCCTTCGCCGTGATGACCAGCCCGGAAGGCCTGGTGGTGGCCCTGCTGGCCGGGCTGTGGCTGGCCGGCGCCGCCCTGAAGAAGGAGCACAGCTGGTGGGCGCCCGCGGGGTATGCGCTGGGCGCGCTGGTGTTCCTGGTGCCCCGGCTGGCCTGGCGGGTGACGTTCTACCAGCACTTCCTCCCGGCGCCGCTCGCCGCGCGGCTGGGTGGGCCGGTCGGCTCGCGGCTGTCCGCCGGCTGGCCGTACCTGTCCGGGTTTTCCCTGGCCCACCAGGGTTTCCTGCTGCTCGGCCTGGTCGCGGCGGTCGCGTTGGTGCTGCGCCGAACGCAGGCGCGCGAGGCCCGGGCGCTGATCTGGCTGCTGTTCGCGACGGCGCTCGCGTTCGCCGTCGTCGCCGTGCCCGCCGGGGGCGATCCCGGTCCCGCGTGGCGGCTGCTGGCCCCGGTGCCGCCGTTGCTCGCGGTCGCGTCCGCCGCGACCTACGGCGTGCTCACCGCGGAGGTCGCGGCCAAGCCGGCGCCGCGGCCGCGGGCGTGGCCAGCCGCGACCCGGCTGGTCCCGGTCACCGCCTGCGGGCTCGCCGGGATCGCGGTGCTCGTCTCGGTGTTCAGCCCCGAGATGCTCGACCGCGTGCGCGACTGGCGCGCACACGGCAGCGAACTGGCCGAGATCGGCGGCTGGCTCGGCGAGTACCTGCCGCCGGGGTCGGTGGTCAGCGCGGCCGCGCCCGGCGCGCTCGCCGCCCGCGACGGGCAGCTGCTCATCATCGACGTCCTCGGCCGCACCGACGACCACATCGCCCGCGAAGGGCGCCACGACGGCGGCATCGCCACCGACTACGACTACGTCGTCAACGGCCGCCGTCCCACCGTCGCGATCCCCGCCGACGGCGGTTACCTCGACCGCCAGCACTGCGCGATCGACCCGGTGTACGCGGGCCAGTACGAGGTCGCGACGTTCCGCCGGGTCGGCACGCCGTACTGGGTCGTCGTGTACCCGCGTGCCGAGCAGGCGAAGTCCGTGGTCGCCGACCTCGACAAGGGGCCGGACTTCCGCTACGTACCCTGTCCGTCGTGAAGCTCGAAGCCCCGGACCGGCGGCTGGGCGCCGAAGCCCGGCTCGGGATCGGGGTGTTCGGCGCGTCGCTCGCCCTGTTCGTGGTGCGGTTCCTGGTGCCGCGCCCGATCGCGATGTCGAACAACGGCGACGGCGGCCGCGTCCTGTGCGGTGCCGGGATCACCTGGAAGGGCCTGCCCGAGCCGTTCGTCCACCTCGTCTACACGGCCCCGCCGGGCGTGCCGCCGTGCCGTCCGACGTACCTGCTGACGCAGAGCTGGCTGGCCGACCTGGCCGTCCGGCTCGCGCGGGTCGCCGGCTTCCCGCACACGCTGAGCCTGGTCGTGCTGGGCCTGCTGAGCAGCGTCATCGCGGCGGCCGCGGTCACCGAGATCGTGCTGGGCCTGCCCGGCGGGCGCCGGGTCCGCCTGGCCGTGGCGGCCGGGCTTCTGCTGGTCGTCGCCGATTCGGCGTTCTTCGGGTACTTCGCCGCGATACTCGGCGAAGGCCCGGCCTTCCTCGGGCTGCTGCTGAGCACCGGCGGCCTGCTGCTGACCGCGCGTGACGGCCGCTGGAGCCACGCGGGCATGGTGGTGACGTTCGCGGGCGGCGTCCTGGCGGTCAACGCCAAGGTCCAGACGCTGGCCATCCTGCCGATCCTCGCGCTCGCGGTCCTGCTCGTCCGGCCGGGCACGCTGCGCGGAGTCCGGCGCTGGGCGTCGGCGGCGCTGGTGATCGGCGCGATCGGGGCCGTCACGCTGTACGCGCAGCAGAGCGTCGAACCGGCGGTGGCCCCGGACGGCACGCTCGCGGCGCGGCCGGGCGACGACTCCCGCGAGATCAACGTCTTCAACTCGATCTTCCTCAACATCGTCGACGGCAGGCACGACACCCAGGCGGACCTGGCGGAACTCGGGCTGCCGCCGTCGTTCGCGCAGTACGCGGGCAACGGCTGGTGGCACCCCCACCCGGCCACGATGGACCCGCTGTACCCGCAGTACCGCGACCGGATGAGCCGCCGGAACGTCGTGACGTACTTCGGGACCCACCCCGGCCGGACGCTGGAGGTGCTGAACCGCGCGGCCACCGACCAGCTCACCGCGCGGCCGGACTACCTGGGCAGCTTCGACGAGTCCGCCGGGTTCCCGCCGCACGCCCAGGAGCACCGGGTGCCGGTGGTGTCGTGGCTGACCGGCCTGGTCGCGCCGCTCGGGCTGGTCGCGCTGGTGCCGATCTGGCTGCTCGTGCTGGCCGCTGCCTGGAGGCGGCGCCGCACCGCGCTGGGAGTGGTCCTGGCGTTCCTGTTCGCCGTCTCGCTGACGCAGTTCGGCACGGCGGCCCTCGGCGACGGCATCGAAGGCATCAAGCACCAGTCGGTGGCGCTGTTCTCGCTCCTGCTGGCCGTGGTCCTGGCGGTCGCCGGAATGTGTTCTCCCTCGCTGAACGGCCGGGGACAACCTACGGTCCCGTAACCTTGCCGGATGGCCGATCTCGTCTACCCGCCCGTGATCGCGGCGGCCCGGACCATGTTCCGGGTACTCGACAACCGCATCCGGGTCGAGGGTGCGGAGCACATTCCGCGGCGCGGTGGGGCCGTCATCGCGTGCAACCACATCAGCTACCTGGACTTCATCTTCTGCGGCCTCGGAGCGCGCCCGGCCAAGCGGCTGACGCGGTTCATGGCGAAGAAGGAGATCTTCGAAAACCGCATCGCCGGCCCGCTGATGCGGGGGATGCACCACATCGCCGTCGACCGTTCGGCCGGGCAGGCGTCCTACGCCGAAGCCGTCGCGGCGCTGCAGGCAGGCGAGGTCGTCGGCGTCTTCCCGGAGGCGACGATCAGCCAGTCGTTCACCGTGAAGGAGATCAAGTCGGGCGCGGTCCGGATGGCGGCCGAGGCCGGGGTCCCGCTGGTGCCGATGGCGCTGTGGGGCACCCAGCGGCTGTGGACGAAGGGCAGGCCGAAGGACCTCACCCGGCGGCACGTCCCGATCTCGATCCTCATCGGCGAGCCGATGCACCCGGCGGCCGAAGACGACGCGGACGTCCTCACCAAGGACCTGCGCACGCGGATGAGCGCACTGCTCGACCGCGCCCAGGCCGAGTACCCGGAGCGGCCCGCGTCCGACGAGGAACGCTGGTGGCTCCCGGCCCACCTGGGCGGCACGGCACCGACCCCGGCCGAGGCCGCCGAGCTGGACCGCCGCTAGAACCAGCGTTCGAGGACCTGGGCGACGCCGTCCTCGGCGGCCGGGCCGGTGACCTCGTCGGCCACCGCGAGGACCTGCGGGTGGCCGTCGCCCATCGCCACGCCGTGGCCGGCCCAGCGGAGCATCTCGACGTCGTTGGGCATGTCGCCGAACGCGATGACGTGCTCAGGGGCGACTTCCAGGCGCTCGGCGAGGTCCGCCAGCCCGGTCGCCTTCGTGATGCCGTGCGCCGACAGCTCCACCAGGCCGCCGGACGACGAGTACGTGACGTCGACCTCGCGGTCGAACAGCGCGTTCACCGCTTCCGCCATCTCCTCCGACGACATGCCCCGGTGGCTGACCAGCAGCTTGATCGCCGGGTGCCCGAGCACCTCGGCGCGCGGGCCGGTGCGGCCTTCGCCGTCGCCCCACGGGTTGTGGTAGTCCGGCTCGATCACGAAGTTGCGCATGTCGTGGTCGACCGCGCCGGTGGCGGCGCGCTCGGCGGCCAGCCGGCAGCCCGGCAGCGCCTTGTCGAGGGCGTGCGCGATGTCGTGCAGCAGCGTCGGCTGGAGCAGGCCGTGGACCTCGACGATCTCCTCGCGGCCGCAGTCGTAGAGCACCGCGCCGTTCGCGCACACCGCGTAACCGGTCAGCTCCAGCGGCCCGGCGATCGGGGCGATCCAACGCGGCGGGCGGCCACTGGCCAGTACGAACGGCACGCCCGCCTCGACCGCCCGGCGGACGGTCGCGATGGTGCGGCGGGTGAGCGTTTCCGAAGGGCCGAGCAGGGTGCCGTCGACGTCGGACGCGATCAGTCGGGGTTTCTCCACCCGGCCATTGTCCCTGACACATCCGGGTGAAGGTCTGCCCGTCCGGACAACTGTCGGTGGTAACCGATACCCTCCGCCTTCCTCCCCGCCCCCACCCTCAACGGAGAAGCTTCGCTTCACTGTTACTTTCCGTACTGTGCGAGTAGGCATCGTGATTCTCCCGGAAGACCGGTGGTGGGCCGCCGAGCCGAAGTGGCGCGCCGCCGAGGAGTACGGCTTCGACCACGCCTGGACGTATGACCACCTGGGCTGGCGCAACCTCGTCGACGGGCCGTGGTTCTCCGCGGTCCCGACCCTGACCGCGGCGGCGATGGTCACGTCCCGCATCCGGCTCGGCACCTTCGTGGCGTCGCCGGTCGCGCGGCACCCGGTGCCGTTCATGCGCGAGCTGAACACCCTCGACGACATCTCCGACGGCCGGTTCGTCCTCGGCGTCGGCGCGGGCGTCGACCACGGGAGCTACGACGCCAAGGTCCTCGACGGCCCGGAGCTGACGGCGAAGCAGCGCGCCGACCGCTTCACCGAGTTCGTCGAGGCACTCGACGGGTTGCTCATGACCGACAAGTTCGACTTCGACGGCGAGTACTACACCGCGCGCGCGGCCCGGAACCTGCCGGGACCGGTGCAGCGCCCGCGGCTGCCGTTCGTGGTTGCGGCGAACGGCCCGCGCACGATGACGCTGGCGGCGCGCTTCGGCGCGGGCTGGGCCACCACGGGCAAGGGCGGCGAGACCGCCGACGAGTGGTGGCGCGGCGTGCGGCAGCTCACCGAGGTCTTCGACCAGCGGCTCGACGCCGCGGGCCGCGAGCGCGCGAGCATCCACCGGTACCTCAGCCTGGACGCCTCGCCGGTGTTCTCGCTGACCAGCGTCGAGGCGTTCCGCGACGCGGTCGGCCGGGCGGGGGAGCTGGGCTTCACCGACGTGATCGCGCACTGGCCGCGGTCGTCGTCGCCGTACGAAGGCCGCGAAGCCGTTCTGGAACAGGTCGCGAGCGACGTCCTCCCGGAACTCCACGGTTAGTACGAACGGGTGACATTCGGGCGGCCGGGAAACCGTTTGCCGCTCCGCAGGCGTCATGGCCTGTAGACGTCCGAGATCAACCCCGGGGGTACGGGAGCCCTCGTGGCCGCGGAGGGAGCCGCGGCCACGAGGGCGCTTTTATTTCACGATCCGGTAGATCACAGCGCCGGGGTTCCGGTAGACCGGCTTGACGAAGTCATGCCCGTCCAGGTGCTGCAGGCCCGGCGCGATCGGCGTGTCCCGGCGGATGGTGCCGCTGCCCACCAGCACGTAGTGGATGTTCAGCCGCCGCACCGCCGCGCGGACCTCGGGGTCGCTGTCGTAGTCGCCGAAGTGCCGGGCCAGGTAGAGCGCGTCCGGGGGCGCGACCCCCGCGTCGTAGTGGCCGGCCACCGGGTGCACGCCGGTCAGCGCGTACATCCAGGCCGTGCCGTCGAGCCGGTCGTTGAGCACCTTCTGGTCGGCCGGGATGCCGACGGTCCCCAGCTTCTCCATGGCCTCGATCTCGTCGGCGCTCACCGGCGGGACCACCTCGCCGGGCAGGCCGTTGTAGTACAGCAGCGACACGGTCTTGGCGTTGGCCGCGCGGTAGAACCCGCCGGTCAGCACGCCCATCGCGACGACCAGCAGCACCGCGGAGGCCAGGCCGACCCGCCCGGTCAGCCACGGCCGCGCCCGCACCCACGCCCGCCCGCTCGCGATCTTCGCCAGCCACCGCTGGGTCTCGCTCATGCCGTGCGCGGCGAGCAGGCACAGCGGGATCGACGCCAGCGCCATCAGCCGGAACCGGTCGTTCCACCAGGGGCGCGACAGCGAGACGACCCAGGCTTCGCCGCCGAAGCACGCCACGACCACGAACAGCGCGGACAGCCCGAGTGCCGACAGCACCAGCCAGCGCATCCGGCGCAGCGCCACCAGCGTCAGGACGCCGACCGCGAGGAACACCGTCAGCCAGACCTGCGGCACCGGCAGCACCTGCTTGAACGTCGCCAGCATGGCCAGCGCCTTCCACACCGGCATGTGCGAGCCCCAGGCGTGGTACGGGTACGACCCCGACGTGAAGCCGATCGCGCCGAGGATCATCGGTGCCGACAGCAGCCCGGCCGCGACCATCGCCGGCACCATCCGCAGCACGTCGCCGCCGACGACCCGGCCGCCGCGCCTGCCTTCGGGGACGCCGTCGACGCGCCGTCCGCGCAGCGCCCGGTACCAGCGCTGCACCACCAGCGGGAACGCGAACAGGATCGCCCCGAACAACGCGCTCGAATGCGCGGCGAGCAGGCCGGACGCGCTCAGCGCCAGCACCGCGCCCGTGTCGACGCCGGGCCGGACGAGAAACCGCTGCAGCGCGACCACGGCCAGCGGCGTCAGCACGATGCCGAGCGCGAACGGCAGCAGCCCGCTCGACACCGACTCGTACGCCCCGGTCGTCGCGCCGCCCGCGACCAGCGCGGCACTGCCCGCGAACACCGCGCGGCCGCCGAGCTGGCGCACCAGCGCCACCAGTGCCAGCGCGAAGAGCCCGGCGATCGGCATCGTGATCGCGTTGAGCGTGACCGGGATGGACGTCCCCGACAGCTCGTAGACCAGGGCGCCGGCCAGGTGGTAGGCGTTCGGGTAGAAGGAGCCGTCCGGGTACCAGTTGATGGTGCCCATACCGGTCAGCGAGCCGTCGCCGGTCTCGGCGATGTAGCGGATGCCGTTCGCGTGGAACACCGTGTCCCAGCGCTGGAACACCGCGGTCGTCCCGCCGCGGCCGGAGACGACCACGGCGATCGACACCGCGACGGCGACCGTGACGCACGCCCCGACGGCCAGATGCGCCCGGCGCGTCCACGGCAGCACCGGTTCCTCGGCGCCGGGGGTGAGCCAGCCGCGTGCGGTGGCCAGGCGGCGCAGGCCGTACAGCACGGCGGCGAGCAGCAGGGTGACCGCGGTCACGCTCGGCGCGCCGTACGGGATGTGCGCGATGGCCAGCCACGGGCCGGCCAGTCCGGTCACGGCGTAGCTGAGCAGCGGCGCGAGCCCGGCCAGCGCCCAGCCGCGCAGGCCGGTGGCCCATCCGACGAGCCCGCCGGGAACCGCCAGCACGGCCAGATAGGTCGCCACCGCGCCGAAGTAGCTCCAGAAGTCCTCGGGTGCAGGCACTGCTTTCCAGGTGTGTCGTAGGCCGAAATGTGATAGTCGGGTGCGGGCCGGGTAACCGACCTGCGTACCCTCGACGCCCGTGAGCGCGCACACGAACCCCGCACAGATTACTGAAGACGATTTCGCAGGTTACGACCTCGTCGTCGTCGGGTCCGGCTTCTTCGGCCTGACCGTCGCCGAACGGGCCGCGGCCGAGCTGGGCAAGAAGGTCCTCGTCCTCGAGCGACGCAGCCACATCGGCGGCAACGCGTACTCGGAGCCCGACCCGGAGACCGGGATCGAGGTGCACAAGTACGGTGCGCACCTGTTCCACACCTCGAACAAGCGCGTCTGGGAGTACGTGAACCGCTTCACCGAGTTCACGAACTACCAGCACCGGGTGTTCGGCAAGTACCAGGGGCAGGTCTACCCGCTGCCGATGAACCTGGCGCTGATCAACCAGTTCTTCGGCAAGTCGCACACGCCGGACGAGGCCCGCGAGCTCATCGCGAAGCAGGCGTCGGAGTTCGAGACCGACGCCGCGCAGAACCTCGAGGAGAAGGCGATCTCGCTGATCGGCCGTCCCCTGTACGAGGCGTTCATCCGCGGTTACACCGCGAAGCAGTGGGAGAACGACCCCAAGAACCTCGGCGCGAACATCATCACGCGCCTGCCGGTCCGCTACACGTTCGACAACCGGTACTTCAACGACACCTACGAGGGCCTGCCCGTCAACGGGTACACCGCGTGGCTCGAGAAGATGGCCGAGCACGAGAACATCGAGATCCGGCTGAACGTCGACTACTTCGACGTGCGCGAGCACATCCCGGCGGGCACCCCGACCGTCTACACCGGGCCGCTGGACCGCTACTTCAACTACTCGGCGGGCCGGTTCACCTGGCGCACCGTCGACTTCGAGTCCGAGGTCGCCCCGACGGGTGACTTCCAGGGCACCTCGGTCGTCAACTACAACGACGAAGAGGTCCCGTACACCCGCATCATCGAGTTCCGCCACTTCCACCCGGAGCGGGACTACTACCCCAAGGACAAGACGGTCATCTTCCGCGAGTTCTCCCGCTTCGCGCAGGAGAACGACGAGCCGTACTACCCGATCAACACCCCGGAGAACCGCGAGAAGCTCGAGGCCTACCGGGAGCTGGCCAAGATCGAGGCGCGCGAGAAGAACGTCCTGTTCGGCGGGCGGCTCGGCACCTACAAGTACCTCGACATGCACATGGCGATCGGCTCGGCGCTGTCGGTGTTCGACAACAAGATCGCCCCGCACCTGACCGACGGTGCGCCGCTGGACGGGTCCCTCGATGCTTGAGAAGGGCACCCCGGCGGGTGAGGTCGCGGTCCTGGCGAAGGCCCAGGGCTTTCTGAAGAGTGAAGCTTCGGTGAAGGCTGCGCGCGGCCTTTCGCACTTCGGTGAGCACGCGCTCGGCTGGTTCGGCCTTGGCGTCCTCGGCGCCGTCGTCGACAAGAAGCGGCGCAAGGACTGGCTGGTCGCGTCGGCGGGCGTCGTCGGCGCGCACGCTGCCTCGATCGCGGTGAAACGCGTGGTCAGGCGGCCGCGGCCGGACCACCCGAGCGTCGAGGTCCTGGTCGGCACGCCGAGCAAGCTGAGCTTCCCGTCGTCGCACGCGACGTCCACCACGGCGGCGGCGGTGCTCTACTCCGGATTGACCGGGCGTAACCTGGTGCCCGCCCTGGTACCGCCGATGCTGGCCTCGAGGCTCGTGCTCGGCGTTCACTATCCGACAGACGTTCTGGCCGGTGCAGCTCTCGGGGGGCTCGTCGGCGGTCTGATACGACGGAAGCTGAAGAAGAACCCATGAGCGAAACGACCGAGCAGCGCCCCAGCGAGGAAACGGACGTGACCACCGAGGCTCCGGCGACCCCGGAGACGGCGTCACGCGGCCCGTTCGGCCTGGTCGGCGGCGTCGTCAAGACGGCGCGGCCGCGGCAGTGGGTGAAGAACGTGCTGGTCTTCGCGGCCCCGTTCTTCGCCTTCTCGAAGTCGACCGACCGCACCGGTCTGCTGATCGACGCGATCATCGCCTTCGTGGCCTTCTCCCTGACGGCGAGCTCGGTCTACCTCATCAACGACGCGATCGACGTCGAGGCCGACCGGGCCCACCCGACCAAGCGCAACCGGCCGATCGCGGCAGGCATCGTGCCGGTCCCCGTCGCGTACGGGGCCGCGGTCGTGTTCTTCCTGGCCGGCCTCGGCGTGTCGTTCGCGGCGAGCTGGCAGCTGGCGGTCGTGCTGGGCGTCTACGAGGCGGTCCAGCTCGGCTACTGCTTCGGCCTGAAGCACCAGCCGGTGGTCGACCTGGCCATCGTCGGCTCGGGCTTCCTGATGCGCTCGATCGCCGGCGGCGTCGCGGCGAGCATCTCCCTTTCGCAGTGGTTCCTGCTGGTCACGGCGTTCGGCTCGCTGTTCATGGTGGCGGGCAAGCGCTACGCGGAGATCATGCTGTTCGAGCGCACGGGCGCGAAGATCCGCTCGTCGCTGAAGAAGTACTCGGCCAGCTACCTGCGGTTCGTCTGGGCGACGTCGGCGGCGATCCTGATCATGTCGTACTGCCTGTGGGCGTTCGAGATCCGCCAGACCGAGCACAACTCGGTGTGGGCGGTCATCTCGATGGTCCCGTTCGTGGTGGCGGTACTCCGGTACGCGGTCGACGTCGACGGCGGCAACGCGGGCGAGCCGGAGGAGATCGCGCTCAAGGACCGCGTCCTCCAGGTGCTGGGCGCGACCTGGGTCGTGACGCTGTTCCTGTCGTTCTACCTGTGACTCTTCGTGAATCGACAGGTTCGATACAGGTGACACACAGCTGAGCGGCGCACCCTGAGGTGGTGGGGGCGGGCAGTACGCCCGTCCCCGTGACCCCAGGAGCAACGATGAACGACCAGCCGCGCGAGGTCCCGGAGCGGGCCGACCAGCCGACCGAGCAGGCCGGCGCCGAGAGCCAGGGCGGTCCCGCCGCGCCGGGAACCCCTCCGGCGGCCGACCAGCCGACCGAGCAGCTTCCCGTCGGCCAGGAGAAGCCCGCGGCACCCGGCACCCCCGAACCGGCCCCGGCCGAGGCCGCACCGGCCGCCGCGGACCAAACCGCGCCCGTGCCGCCCACGGCCGAGTCCGCAGCACCCGGCGCCGCCGACCAGACCACGGCCCACAGCCAGTCCGCAGCGTCCGGCGCCGCCGACCAGACCGCCGCCCACGGCCAGCAGCCTCCACCCGCGCCACCCACGCCGCAGCTCTCCCACCCCCACAGCGCCTGGGCCCCGCCCCCGCCACGGCAGCCGGGCGGATTCCGCCGTTTCGTCGGCCACCGCGCCACCCAGCTGGTCGGCGTCGGCCTGCTGGGTGCCCTGGTCGGCGGCGGGATCGTCGGGGGCATCGCCGCCGCGTCCCACCACGGCCCGCGGGACGGCCGTCCGGGCATCCACCGCCAGTACGACGGCAACCAGGGCTTCCCCGGCCCCGGCTTCCGCGGCCGCGGGGACGGCCACTGACCGGCCACTTTCACGTGAAAGTGGCGGCAGGCGGATGTGGCCTGCGCCACCGGGCCCCCGCTCAGATCACGGAAGCATCACGGCCGGGGTACCGTGTCCCGGATGCGAAGCGCCTCCGCAGAACTTCCCGAGGCCGCCGGTGCGCTGCCGTCGGCCGTGCCCGTCGCCCGCTCGCTGGCCCTGCCCGCGGGCGCCGCGGCGGCGTCCGCCCTCGTGTTCGCCCTGGTCAGCCGCCATCTCATCGATGACACCTACATCACGCTGTCCTACGCGAAGAACCTCGCCTTCCATGCCCACTGGGGCCTGATCGAGCAGGGGACGGCGAACACCGCGACCTCCCCGCTGAACGTCCTGGCCCTCGCCGCGGTCACGTTCCTCGTCCGGGACGCCGTGCTGGCCGCCGGGATCGTCTTCGTCGTCGCCCAGGTGCTGCTCGTGCTGGGCCTGCGACGGCTCGGCGAGCGCACCGGCCTGCCGGCGGCGTTCGCGCCACTGGCGTTCGCGTTGCTGCTGGTCAACCCGCTGCTGCTGTCCTCGGTCGGGCTGGAGGTCGCGCTCGGCGCCACCGGGGTCGTCTGGACGCTGGTGTACGCGGGGGAGCGGCGTCCGGGACGGCTCGGCGTCGTGATCGGGCTGCTCGCGCTCGTCCGGCTGGACCTGCTGCTCGTCGCCGCCGTGCTGTTCGCCGCCCGCCGGGAGTTCTGGACCGGCATCTGGCGCACCGCGTTCGCCGCGCTCGCCGTGACGCTGCCGTGGTTCGGCTTCAGCTGGGTGGTGCTCGGCTCGGCCGTGCCGGACACCCTCGTCATCAAGATCAGCCAGCAGTCGTGGGGACCGTTCGGCTTCACCAACGGCCCGCTGCTGTACTGGCGCAACTACCCGGCCGCCGCGGCGCTGTCGTTCCTGCCGCTGCTGCTGGCCGGCGTGGCCGGGGTGTTCTGGATCGTCCAGTACCGCCGCGGCTCGGAAACCGCCCGCCGCCTGACGCCGTTCGCGGCGCTCGCCATCGCCGGCGCCCTGCACTACGCGGCCTACAGCCAGCTCGGCGTGCCGCCGTACCACTGGTACTACGCGCCGAGCATCATCAGCGCGACGATCTTCCTCGCCGCCTGCGCCTCGGCGGTGCCGGAGCACGTCCGGCGCGGAACGTGGACGCTGGCAGGCGCGGTGCTGGCGGCGAGCGTCGCGGTGTACGCGCTGCCGGGCCTGCCCCGCCAGTTCGCGCCGATCACCAGCAACCACGCGTCGACGACGGAGTACCGAGAAATCGGCCGCCAGCTGGCGGCGATCGCCCACGGCCGCAAGGTCGAGACGGCGGGCGAGGTCGGCGCACTGGCCTACGCGTGCGACTGCCAGCTGGTCGACGAGTTCTCCGACCGCGGCGCGGTCGACCCGGCGATCGCCGAGACGAAACGCCGCAGCGGTGACGTCGGGCGCGCGCTGCTGGAGGCCAACTTCCACAACTTCGACCACAGCGTGGCGCCGCTGAGCCCGGACCTGGTACTGGCGACGACCCGCCGGACCCCGCCGCGGGCGGCGCTGGCGAGCTGGCGGATCGACTCGCCGTGGATGGGCAGCCAGAGCCTGTACCTGATGCCCGCCCACGCCGCGGGCGGCTGAAGTACCCTGGCGGGCGATGGGGGTTCTCCGACGCTGCCTGCGGCACGAAGCCGTGCTCTTCTCGAGCATCGGCCTGCTGCTGCGCGGCCGCAAGGACGTGCCGGACGACGGCGTGGCGCTGCCCTACGCCGGCCCGCAACGGCCGATGATCGTGGTGTTCCTGGTCGTCTCGCTCGTCGAGACCGGCGCGTTCCTGCTCGTGGACTTCGGCCCGGTCGGCGACACGCTGCTGCTGGCCGCAGAGATCTACACCGCCGCGTGGCTGCTCGGCTACCTGGCCGCGCTGGTGACCCGCCCGCACGTGGTGTCGCCGCACGAGCTGCGGCTGCGCGTCGGCGCGCTGTTCGACCTGCGCGTGCCGCTCGAGGACGTCGAGAGCCTCACCCGGCGCAAGGAGACCCACGCGAGCGCCCGTGGCCTCATCTGGGGCGACGAGGAGCTGGTCATGGGGCAGTCCATGGAGACGAACGTCGTCGCCGTCCTGCGCCGTCCGGTCGTCGCGACACGGCCGCTGGGCGGGACCGAGACCGTGCGCGTGGTGAAGTTCTTCACCGAGGACCCCGCGCTGGCGGTGCAGGCCTTCTCAGCCCAGCGCGCGTGACACCTTCATGCCCGCGAGCGCGTCGCGCAGGAACACCGCCGAGCCGTCGGTGAAGCCGAACCGGATCGACGGCGACGGCGGGAAGCTCACCCCGCCGGGTACCGCGTCCAGCCGGGCGACCACCCGCGCGTCGAACTCCTCCGCCGTCGTGAACGGCCCGCCGGTGGCGCCCTCCAGCAGGCTCGTCGGGTAGACGACGGCGAGGCGCTGGTTCGTCCAGGTCAGCCGGGCGTGGCCGGCGCCGCCGGCGAAGTGGTCGGCCAGCCGGACGGCGAGCTGGCCCGGGTCGCCGGCGGTGACCCAGTAGCCGAGTGCCGGGTCGTCGGCCCAGTCCTCGTCTGCGACCTCGGCAGTCGGCAACGGCCAGCGCCCCGGCCCGCTGGTCAGCTTCGGCGTCTCGCGCGCGGGCACGTACGGCGCGTGCCGGACGCCGCCGAGCGACAGCCCGACGTGCGCGTAGTGCGGCGCGCAGCCCAGCCGGAGCACCTCGCCGGGACGCAGCCAGTAGCCGCCCAGCTCGCGCCGGATGATTTCGTCGTCCTTCGCGGCGGTCTTGGCTGCCAGCTTCACCGGCCACCGTTCCTCGGCGAAGTCGAGCCCGGAACCGTCCACGAGGGACACCCGCAGCACCGGCTTGCGGCCCCGCTTGGCCCGCTCGACGCGCGCGATCCGGGCGCCGGGCAGCTCCGCCACCGGGACGAACTCCCGCAGCCCGATCGGCTCGCCCTCGCGGTTGGTGCCGTAGGTCCGCGTCCGGTCGGTGAAGATCTCGGCGACGTCCTTGCCGAACTTCGCGACGCCGCGGCCGAAGCCGATCGCCTTGCCCAGCACCGACTTCGCCGGCTCGGGCGCCGGTTCGGGCGGCGGCACCAGCGCGTCGAGCACCAGCAGCCGCGCCGGGGTCAGCACCCAGAGCCGCTCGATCGCCGCACGCAGCGGGATGCCGCGCAGGAACTCGTGCGCCAGCACGCCCGCGCGGTCGCCGAACGCGATCACCTGCGGGGGCGGCGGCTTGTCGGAGCCGCCGTCGTCCCCGCCCGCGATCGCCTCGAACAGGAAGTCCCCCGCGATCCCGGCCGCGCCCGAGCCGATCTTGCGCAGCAGGCTCTTGTCCGGCTGCCCCTCCGGCGTCAGGCCGCGGACGGCGAACGCCAGCACCCGGCCGTAGGTCGCCCACTGCGGCTGCTCGCCGGGGCGCAGGTACGGCCGGGACTGGCTGCCTGCGCCGATGGGGTCGGCGAGGCTCAGATCGGCAGCTTGCGGAAGAGCGGCCGGGGGACGTGCCGCAGCACCGACATCACCAGGCGGAACTGGGCGGGTGCCCACACCAGGTCCTTGCCAGCGCGCGCCGCGCCGACCGCGATCTCGGCGACCTGCTCGGCGGTCTGGGCCAGCGGGGCGTCCTTGAGACCCTCGGTCATCTTCGTCTTGACGTGACCCGGGCGCACGACCGTGACCTTGACGCCGAACGGCGCGAGCGCCTCGCCGAGGCCCAGGTAGAAGCCGTCGAACCCGGCTTTGGTCGAGCCGTAGACGAAGTTGGACCGCCGGACGCGCTCACCGGCCACCGACGACAGCGCGATCACCGTGCCGTGGCCCTGGACCTTGAGCTTCTCCGACAGCGCGACGCCGGCCGACACCGCCGCGGTGTAGTTCACCGTGGCCAGCTCGACGGCCTTCGCGTGGTCCTGCCAGACCTCCTCGGGATCACCGAGCAGGCCGAACGCGACGACCGCGACGTCGATGTCGCCGCCCTCGAACGCCTTGTCCAGCACGGCCGGGTGCGAGGCGGTGTCCTTCGCGTCGAAGTCCACAGTGGACACCTCGGCGCCGCGGTCCTTCAGGCGCTGGACGGCCGCCTCCAGCCGCGGCGACGGCCGCGCGGCCAGCACGACCCGCAGCGGCTTCTCGGCCAGGTACTTCTCGGCGATCGCCAGCGCGATGTCGGACGTGCCGCCGAGCAGGAGCAGGGACTGGGGGTTGCCCACCGCGTCGATCACAGTTCGAGCCTCCGGCTCATGTCAGAGGCGAAAACGCCTTCGGGGTCAACGGAAGCGCGCACCTTGCGCCACTCTTCGAGCCGCGGGTACATCTTCGCGAACGTCTCGGGCGAGGTGCGCGAGTCCTTCGCGGTGTACAGCCGCCCGCCCAGCTCCAGGACGTCCTCGTCGAGTTCCTGGCAGAACCGGCTCAGGCCGTCCTTGATCGGGAAGTCCAGGCAGATCATCCAGCCGGGGTGCGGGAACGACAGTGGTGCCGGGTTGCCCTCACCCATCTGCTTGAACACGTTGAGGAACGAGACATGTCCGGAGTCGGCGATCTTCTGGAGGATCCTGCGGAGCGGCTCGTGCGCGTTCAGCGGCGTCGAGAACTGGTACTGCAGGAAGCCCTTCGTGCCGTAGGCCCGGTTCCACTCGCCGAACAGGTCCAGCGGGTGGTAGAAGGCGGTCAGGCTCTGGATCTGGTCGCGCGCGTTCTTCGCGGTCTTGCGGTAGTACAGCTCGCCCACGGCGGTGAACGACAGTTTGTTCATGAGGCCGTTCGGGAAGATGTCCGGCAGCGTCGCCAACTGGCCCGGGTTGAACTTCAGCGGGTCGGTGCGCAGTTTCGGCGGCAGCTCGTCCAGCTTCGCCAGCGAACCGCGCTGGAAGGCCGCCCGTCCCAGCTTCGGGCCGCGGGAGATCGAGTCGAACCACCCCGAGGAATAGGTGTAGTTGTCCTCCGAGCCGTCGGTGACCAGCGCGAGGGTCTCGTCGAGGTTCGCCGTGCGCTGGATGTCGGCCTTGAAGTAGGCCGTCTCCGTCCGCGTCATCCGGATCTTCGCCCGGACGATGATGCCGGTCAGGCCGATGCCTGCCACGGTCGCCCAGAACAGCTCGGCGTCCGGGCCCTCGGGCGTCAGCGTGCGGACCTGCCCGTCGGCGGTGATCAGGTCCATCGACACAACGTGGTTGCCGAAGCTGCCCGCGCTGTGGTGGTTCTTGCCGTGGATGTCGTTGGCGATCGCGCCGCCGATGGTCACCTGGCGGGTGCCCGGCAGCACCGGGACCCACAGGCCGTACGGCAGCGCCTCGCGCATCAGCTGGTCGAGGCTGACCCCGGCGTCGACGTCGACGAGCGCGGTGTCCGGGTCGATCGAGTGGATCCGGTTCAGCGCGGTCATGTCGATCACGAGGCCGCCCGCGTTCTGCGCGGGGTCGCCGTAGGACCGGCCGAGGCCGCGGGCGATGACACCGCGCGGACCGGCCTGGGCGACGGCGCGCGCGATGACCTCCACGTCGTCGGTCCGCAGCACGTCGGCGATGGTCGGTGACGTCCGCGCCCAGCCCATGAGCGTGCGACGCTGTGTTTCGGGTACGTGGGTCACTCATCAAGTAAACCAGCGGCGCGAAGCGCCTCCGTTGAGGGTGGTGGCGGGGGCATGGATGGAGGTAGCCACGCCCAACCATGCCCGAGACGTGACCCTGAAGTGCCCGTCTCTACACTTTGCGCATCAAGGCACAAGCGCCCGCGCGGGTGACCATGACACAGGTGACGAGGTAATGCAGTGGTGGCGACCGATCCGCAAGCCGAGGTAGCGGCTGGGCAGTCCTCCCCGGGACTGCTGGGCCAGCTCATCCGCTTCGCCCTGATCGGGGGCTTCTGCGCCCTCGTCGACCTGGGCACCTACACGCTGCTGACCCAGCTGGCCGGGATGGCCGCTTCACCGTGGGTCGACATCGCGCGCGCTATCAGTTTCATCGTGGGCACGACCACGGCCTTCTTCCTGAACCGGAAGTTCACCTTCGCCGGCGGGCGCCGGGACGGGAAGGCGCAGATCGGCTCGTTCGTCCTCCTCTACACCGTGACCTTCTTCGTCGCGGTCGGGGTGAACCAGCTCATGCTGAACGTGCTGCCGGAGTCCGCGTGGCAGCACACCCTGTGCTGGGCCGTGTCGCAGGCCACCGCCACCGTGATCAATTTCGTGATGCTCAAGTGGGTCGTCTTCCGCGAGCCGTCGACCAAGGAGAACTGAGGACTTCCATGCCCGGTAAAACAGCAACCCCGGCGCCGACCACCCAAGCCGGCGCGGCCGCCGAGACGCGGTTCACCGAGCACACTCCGCAGGGTCGCCTGACGGCGCAGCGCGGGCTCTACGCCGGCCCGGCGCCGATCGTCAGCAAGGACCTGTACGCCGAGCTCGAGTGGGGCACGGCCGTGCGGGAACGTGCGGCGATCACGCTCGAACCCGCCACCAAGGTGTCGGGCAACACCTACTTCGGCCGCTTCCCGGCCAGCTACTGGCAGCGCTGGACGACGGTGACCGAGGTCTCGGTCGAGGCCGTCGTCACCGGCACCGGCCTGCTGTCGCTGGGCGCCTCCGACGTCGAGGGCGAGCCCCGCGTCGTCGCCGCCGAGCAGGTCAGCGACGTCAAGAAGGCCAAGGTCACGCTGACCGGCAAGCTGGACAAGTTCCACGACGGCGGCGCGCTCTGGCTGGACCTGGAGACCGAGGGTGGGCAGAACCTGCACGTCGAGCAGGTCCGCTGGACGGTCGAGGCGCCGGAGAAGATCCGCCCGACCGCGGTGACCATCTGCACGATGAACCGCGCCGACGACTGCCTGAAGAACCTGCAGGCGCTGGCCGCGGACGTCTCCTCGCTGGACACCCTGGACGCCATCTACGTCGCCGACCAGGGCACCGACCTCGTCGAGTCCCGCGACGGCTTCGAGCAGGTCGCCAAGGACCTCGGCGAGAAGCTGCACTACATCAAGCAGCCGAACCTCGGCGGGGCAGGCGGCTTCACCCGCGGCCTCTACGAGGTGGCCGGGCACACCGCGACCGAGCACGCGAACGTCCTGTTCATGGACGACGACGTCCTGCTCGAGCCGGACCTGGTGATCCGGATGACGGCGTTCTCCAACCGCGCCGCCAACCCGATCATCGTCGGCGGGCAGATGCTCAACCTGTTCCACCCGAACCAGCTGCACGTCGGCGCCGAGTACGCCCGGCTCAACACCCTCGAGCCCGGCCAGCCGGTCGAGCACTCGCTGTCGACGGCCGACCTGCTCGGCGTCGACGAGGAGACGCTGAAGCCGAACCGCCAGGAGCGGCGCCTCGACGCCGGCTACAACGGCTGGTGGTCGTGCCTGATCCCCTACGAGGTCGTGCAGGCGACGGGTTACCCGCTGCCGTTCTTCTTCCAGTGGGACGACGCGGAGTACTCCTACCGGGCCCGCGCGCACGGCTTCCCGACCGTGACGCTGCCGGGCGCGGGCGTGTGGCACGCGGACTTCCACATGAAGGACTGGGACGAGTGGCACCGGTACTTCAACCTGCGCAACTCGATCATCACCGCCGCGCTGCACTCGCCGTTCAACCTCAACCTGCTCTCGCGGGTGCTGATCTCCCAGCTGGTCCGCTACCTGCTCGGCATGCAGTACGGCCTGTCGGCCACGCTGATCAAGGCCGTCGAGGACTTCCTGGAGGGCCCGGAGATCCTGCGTGACGGCGGGGTCGAGGCGATGCAGGAGATCCGCCGCATCCGCGACGCGTACCCGGAGACCAAGCGCCACAAGGCCACCGACGTCCCCGGCATCGCGTCCAACGACATCGGCATCATCAACAGCGCGCCGCGGCCGAGCATGCAGCGCCTGGTGCTGATCAAGCGGATCCTCGACCGGGTGCTGGGCCGCAGCCGCTTCGGGCTCGGCGCGGTGCCGATCGACGAGGCGAACTGGTGGCACATCGCCCTGTTCGACACGGCGGTGGTCACCGACGCGAACCAGGAAGGCGTCCGCGTCCGGCACTACGACCGCGCGAAGATGTTCGACCTGGCCAAGCGTGGCGCGAAGGTGATCCAGCGGCTGCGCAAGGAAGGCGCGGCGGTGCAGGAGCAGTACAAGCGGGCCATGCCCGAGCTGACCTCGCGCGAGAACTGGAAGCGCCTGTACAAGCTCTGATCCCCGGCGTTCGCGAAGGCCGTCTCACGCTGGTCGTGGGGCGGCCTTCGCCGTTCAGGCGTGCAGGCCGAAGACCTGGTTCTTGCGGGCGAGGTCGTCGATGTAGGCGGCGGCGACGTGGGCGAAGTTGATCGCGACTTTCGAATCGTCCTTGGTGGTCACCGATTCGACGGCGCCCGCCTTGACGAGCTGGGTGAGCCTGCCGGCCAGCTTGCCGGATTCCTCGGCGGTCAGCGCGAACAGCAGCGGCTCGCCGCCGGTCGCCAGGTGCAGGACGAGTGCGGGTTTGGGGTCGGCCATGCGTCCATCGGACCAGCGGCGATCTTGGCAGGGCAAGCGGGTTCGCTGAGGGCGGAGCAGGTGGACTACCGTTTGCCCGAGATCGGAAGAAACCGCGGGGGGAAGACGCGATGCCTCACTCGTTCTCGCTGTCGCTGGCGGCAGTCGACATCCTGCTGGAGCAGCTCGGGTTCGGCCGCGCACCGACGCCGTTCGAGGTCCCGCACGTGGGCACGACGATCGAGCAGCGCGCAATGATCCGCGACGCGGTCGTCCGCGACCTGACCGGCCGCGGCCTGTGGCACCGCGGCCGCCTCGACGCGGACGCCGAGCTGGCGCTGAGGACGTTCGCCCACGGCGGCACCACCATCAACGCGGCCGCCGAGCTGGGCGACAAGCACCTGTTCGCCCGCGTCGCCTCCGACGGCCAGTTCGCGGTGCTGGCCCGCCAGGAGGAGAACCTGATCGTGTTCGAGGAGGTCCGCCCGACGGGCATCGTCCCGGCGATCGTCGACCTGCTCCCGCTGACCCCGCCCGCCCCCGGCCAGTCGGTGACGATCTCCCGCCCGGCCCCGCAGCCCCGCCACCAGCGCCGCGACGACACGTACGACCCGTTCGCCGGCGTGAGCGGCCCGCGCTCGCAGAGTGGTGGTGGCCCCCAGCTCCGCATGATCGAGCGGGTGTTCCAGGAGCCGAAGAAGCGCATCGGCCAGTTCACGGCCCAGACCCCGGCGGCAACGCACCCCCCGCTGGCCTGGTTCGACACCCCCTCCGGCCGCTGGCTGATGTCGACAAGGGACGCGGCCGACGGCCAGCGCTGGATCACCTACGCCCCGGCCGACAACGCCCGGCTGGCCCAGCAGCTGTATGCCCAGCTCGAAGGCCAGTTCTGAGCCGTCCGGAACCACTCGTGACGCGGCTGCGTCCGAGGTGAAGATCGGTGAACGGCCGTGGCGGAGGGTGTCCGGCTAGTAGACTCCCGGGTGCACACGCACGGGTGAAGCGATTCGGGGTGGAACAGCGATGCAGATGGCTGACGGCGGGGGCGGAGGCTCGTTCGCGGACGTCATGAGCCCGTTCTCGTCGGCAAACATGGCGGCGGCGGTGAAGAGCGTCACGGCCGAAACCCAGAAGCTGATCGCGGCGGCCAAGGGCGGCGGGTTCAAGATCACTCCCGAGGGCGTGAAACCGATCCGGGACGCGCTGACCGACCTGGTCAACGACCTCGGGAACCTGCAGTACCAGAGCTTCCGGCTGGACCAGGCCCCGCAGCTCGGTGACCACCCGTACGGGCACACGGTGGCGAAGCACGACCAGAAGAGCGCCACGGAGGCGGAAGGCTCGGCGACGCAGGTCCTGCAGCAGCTCAGGGAAGTTGCCAAGCAGGCCGACGAAGCACTCGCGAGGGCTGCGGGGCTCTACAAGGAAACCGAGAACCAAGCCTTCTCCTCGCTCCAGACCAAGCAGGCCTGAGGTATGACGAAACTTCTCGTTCGTGTTGTCCTTCCGCTCGTGGCCGGCGGTGCGCTGCTGGCCGGGTGCACCAGTACCCAGACGGGGACGGCATCGCCCGCGCAGTCGCCTTCGGCCAGCGCGCCCGGCACGCCGGAAAGTTCGCCTTCGGCCTCGGGTGGTGGCGGGACGCAGTCGATCACCGATGCCTGCTCGCTGCTGAAGATGAGCGACCTGAGCAGCTACGGCGAGTTCAACCCGCCGGTGCAGGACTCCGACGCGAGCGCGCGGTCCTGCAGTTACCGGCAGAAGATCGCCTCGGCGAGTGACACCGCGAAGGTGATCGGCGTCAACATCCGCGACACCGCGTCGGTCGCGCAGGTCAACGACACCGGCGGTGGGGTCCTCGACAAGGACGTCAACGGCAGGAAGGCGAAGGAAGCACCCGGCAGCGCGTCCCTGCCGGCCTGCACGCTCGCCCTGCCGGTGGGCGACGCGTCCCGGGTGGACGTGGCACTGGTCGGTGCCGATTCCGCGGACCAGGCCTGCCAGATCGCCGAGGCGGTGGCCAAGGCCGCCGTCGAACCGCGGCTGCCGAAGGGATAGGGGGAACCCCAGATGACGACGCAGAAGACTCCGGACAAGTCACCCCAGGAAGTCCAGAACATGGCGCCCGCGGAGCGGGACGCCTACCTGCAGAAGAAGGCCGAAGAAGGCGTCGACCCCGACAACTGGCTCTTCGGCTGGGTCCAGGACTTCGTGGCGCGGGCCCAGGCCAAGAACCAGGCCGAGCAAATGGGCAAGAAGAACGTCGAGGAAGCCACGAAGGGCCGCGATGTTCAATACGTCCAGGGGCTCCACGCGCCGAACGCGGACTACAAAGGTACCGACCACGCCCAGTTGCAGGCGTTCCTCCAGAGCAACCTCAACGTCGACCAGGTTTCCGACGTTTCGACCGCGTACCACGAAATCCACAAGGTCTTCGACAAGTTCGCCCAGTCGATGACCACCGCGGTCAACGCGTCCAAGGGCACCTGGGAAGGCCCCGCGGCGGAAAACGCCCAACAATACTTCACCAGCCTCAGCAAATGGTCCGACGCCAATTCCCAGAACGCGAAACTGGCCTCGGAAACCATTTACGACCAGGGGCAGGCCGCCGCCACGGCGAAGAACTCCATGCCTGCTCCCATTCCGTTCAGCTGGAAGGACGAGTTCAAGGACTGGGTCACCTCGAACCCGTTCAGCCTTGCCGACAACGTCGACAAGTCCATCCAGAAGCAGAAGGACAGCCAGGCCGCGCACGACCAGGCCGCGAGCGTCATGGCGACCTACGACAACAACCTCTACGAGGCCGCGTCGAAGCAGCCTGCCTTTGCTCCGCCGCCCAGCTTCAGCACCGGGTCCGGCAGCGGGGACCCCAACGGCTCCGGGGACCGGAACGGCATCAGCAACCCGAACGTCAGCATGCCGACCGGGCATCCGGTCGGTACGCCGAACGGGACGAACAACGCCTTCGTGCCCGGCACCACCGGGACGCCGCAGTTCTCCGGTCCCGCTTCGACGACCGGGTCGGGGTTCGTGCCGTCCGGCACCACCACGCCGTCCAGCTTCACGCCGGGTCAGCTGCCGGGTGGGGGGACGCCGAACCCGAACCAGCAGTTCGGCGGCATGCCGCCGATGAGCCCGATGCCGATGGGCGGCATGAACTTCGGCGGCGACGAGGCCTACAACTCCAAGGTCGGCGGTGGCCGCGGTGGGGGCGGGGGCTTCGGGCCCGGTGGCTCGTCCGCGGGCAATGCGACCGGCGCAGGCGCCGCGTCGGGTGCCGCCCGGCCGGGTGGCATCGGGGCGGCCGAAGCTGCTGCCGGACGCGGGATGGGCGGGCTCGGTGCGGGTTCCGCGAGCCGCGGGGGCATGGGCGCCGGCGGTGGCCTCGGGCACGGCCAGAAGGGCGAGGGCGACGAGGACACCGAGCACTCGCGGCCGACCTACCTCGTCGAGGGAGACCCCGACGCGGTCTTCGGCACCGACATGCGCACGGCGCCGCCCGTCATCGGCGAATGAGCGAAGGGCCCCGCGGGATGCGGGGCCCTTTCTCGTGAACCTCAGTAGCGGTAGAACTTCTCCGCGCGGCCCTGCCGCACCAGCTTCAGCCACTGCAGGAACGCCTTCGGGTCGCGCTTGACGCCCACGAAGTACAGTCCGAACCGGACGATCTCCAGTGCGCCGATCTTGCGCATTCCCGGCTGGGACAACAGGTATCCGCGGTTGCGGTAGGTGTAGTAGCGCTTGACCTCGTTCTCCGGGTCCTGCGCGTGGAACTTGCCGCCCAGCATCGGCTTGAACTCGTCCGAGCCGTCCGGGTGCAGGTACTTCGTCTTCAGCGACGTGCCGAACGGCAGTCCCGAGCGGGCCAGCCGCCGGTGCAGCTCGACCTCGTCGCCGCGGAAGAACAGGCGCAGGTCCGGCACACCGACGACGTCCAAAGTGGACGCACGGAACAGCGCGCCGTTCATCAGGGACGCGATGCCGGGCAGGAAGTCCACGCCCAGCTCGGACTGCGACCGCTTCCAGGTCAGGCCGCGGCGCAGCGGGAACGCCAGCTTGTCCGGCGCGTCGATGTTCGACACCACCGGCGAGATCTCCGCCAGGCCGCGCTTCTCCGCTTCCTCCAGCAGGATCGCCAGCACGTTCTCGTCGGCCGGGCGGCCGTCGTCGTCGGCCAGCCACACCCACTCGGCACCCAGCGACAGCGCGTGCAGCATGCCGAGGGCGAACCCGCCCGCGCCGCCGAGGTTCCGGTGCGACGGCAGGTACGTGTACGGCAGCGGGTAGTTCTCGACGACCTCGCGGGCCGAGTCGTCCGGCCCGTTGTCCACGACCACCAGGTGGTCGACCGGCCGGGTCTGGGCCGCGATGACCTTCAGCGAGTCCGCCAGCAGCTCGCGCCGGTGCCGCGTGACGACCACGCCGACGACCGCGCCGTCGGGCAGCTGCCGGGTCTCGCTGGCCATCATTCCCCGCCGTTCGTCGTCGCCACCGGCTCGATGCCGAAGCGCTCCAAGGTTTCCTGGCTCATGTTCTCGAAGGGATCGCGGCCCTTGTACGCCGTGAGGACGTCCCGCAGCGAACCCTGTTGCTTGAGGTGGCCTTCGTCCATCCAGATGGCCGAATCGCACAGCTCGAACAGGAACTCGTCCGAGTGGCTGGCGAACACCAGGATGCCGGAGCGCTTGACGAGGTCCTTGAGGCGGTCGCGCGCCTTGTTGAGGAACGCCGCGTCGACCGCGCCGATGCCCTCGTCGAGGATGAGGATCTCGGGGTCGATCGAGGTGACCACGCCCAGCGCGAGCCGCACCCGCATGCCGGTCGAGTACGTCCGCAGCGGCATCTGCAGGTAGTCGCCGAGCTCGGTGAACTCCGCGATGTCGTCGACGCGCTTCTCCATCTCCTTGGCGGTCATGCCGAGGAAGAGGCCGCGGATGATGATGTTCTCGACGCCGGAGATCTCCGGGTCCATGCCGATGCCGAGGTCGAACACCGGCGCGATCTTGCCGTTGATCCGCGCGGACCCGCGGGTCGGCTCGTAGATGCCTGCCAGCAGGCGCAGCAGCGTGGACTTGCCGGCGCCGTTGTGCCCGACCAGGCCGACGCGGTCGCCTTCGCGCAGCGAGAGGGTCACGTCGTGCAGGGCTTCGATGATCGGGACCTTGGTGTCGGTGCCGATCTTGCCGCCGACCTTGCCGAGGACCTTCTTCTTCATCGACCGCGTCTTCGCGTCGAAGATCGGGAAGTCGACGAACGCGTTGTGGACGTCAATGCTGACCATGTGTCACACCCAATAGGAGACGCGGGCACGGTAGTTGCGCATCGCGACCAGCGCGAGAGCCCAACCGACGACGGTGATGGAGCCGACCACGATCCAGTTCTCCGGCGAGAACTCCTGGCCGAGCAACGGCGCGCGGATCACCTGCATGAAGTGGTAGAGCGGGTTCGCCTTGACGATCGGCAGGATCCAGGAGACACCCTCCTTGCCGCCGCCGCTCATCAGCTGGTCGACCGGCCACACGATCGGCGTCCCGTAGAACAGCAGCTGGATCAGCGAGTTGACCACCTGCGGGATGTCGCGGAAGCGGGTGGAGATGATGCCGAACAGCAGCGTCACCCAGGCGGCGTTCAGGGCCAGCACCAGGAAACCGGGGATGGCCAGCAGGATGGTCCAGCTGAGGCCGGGGTGGCAGATGTGGCCCGCGACGCACTTCCCGTCGCCGAGCAGCGAGTACTTCTGGCTGAGCGCGCCGAAGAAGATCACCAGCACGGCCACGTAGACGATCATGTTGTGGAGCAGCATCATCGTCTGCCGCCACACCGTGCGCAGCATGTACACGCTCAGCGGCGCCGGGAGCTGCTTGATCAGCCCCTCGTTCGCGATGAACGTCTCCATGCCCTCGGACAGGCAGCCACTGATGAAGCCCCAGATGATGAAGCCCGTGGAGATGTAGGGCAGGAACACCTCGACCGGCAGCTTGAACAGCTGCGAGTACAGCAGGCCGAGGCCGAGCGCGAGGACGGCCTGGCTGATGGTGATCCAGAAGGGCCCGATGACCGAGCGGCGGTACCGCTGCTTGATGTCCTGCCAGCCGAGGTGACCCCACAGCTCGCGGTTGCGGAAACCGGCCTTGATGTCGGCGAAGGCACGCGCGAACGTCTTGCTGTCCGACCCCGGCGGGGCCGGCGTCGCGGCGGGTGAGTCGGCGGCCTGAACCGTGCTGGTGGCATGCACGTGGACGAGGGTACCGATGGGATGAGCGGCGTCCGGGCCACCCCGCCCGTGTGGTAGTGGTTATGGGCCGCTACGCGGCGAGGTGTGACCTTCGTACTGGTACTTTCTCGGCTTATGACTGCTGCTCTCGGCGCGGCGAGCCTGATGGTCAACCTGCTCGCGGCCTACGCCGACCGGCCGGACCCGCGATCGGTGGCCGTGGTCGGCAACCAGCCGCTCCCGCCCGACCCCCAGCGGGCGAAGGCGATCGACGCGTGCGACCTGGTGATCCGGGTCAACGGCTTCGTCGTCGACGAACCCGGGCAGGAGATCGTCGGCCGCCGCACGCACGTCGTCGTCTTCAACCGCGCGATCCGGGCCACCAAGCACGTCTTCCAGGACTACCGGAAGCGGCTGTACCTGCTGGTCGAGCCCGGCCGGATGCACTGGGAACCGGAGGACCTGCCGGGCTGGTGGCCCGCGGACCTCGGCGCGGTCCCGGTGCCGAACCGCGAGGTCGTGCTGCCGCTGTCGGACGCGCTGGGCCTGCCGACGCGCACCGAGCCGACGTGGTCGACCACCGGCACCCTGGCGGCCTGGATCGCCCGGACGTCGTTCCCGACCGCGCAGCTGGTGCTCACCGGGTTCTCGTTCATCGACAACCCGGACCAGACCTCGTGGGAGCACGCCGCGGGCGACTCCTGCATCGTCGGCCCGGAACACCAGATCGCCGCCGAGGGGCGGCTGCTGGACTCCTGGACCAAGACCGGCGACACCACCCTCCTGCGCTGAGCGCAGCACCGACTCCCCGAAGGAAATCCCCATGGCAGTGCAGAAACTGGGCAGAGGCCTGATCGACCGGATCGTCAAGGTCATCGACTTCCGCGTCGACGACCGCACCCGCGGTCTCGCCGCGCGCGTCAACGACCTCGAGCACGCGACCGCCGACCACCGGCGACGGCTGGACAGCGCCGAGCGCAGCCTGGAGGAGGCCCGCGGCGACCTGCGCTGGGCCCGCGCCGAGCTCGACCGCCTGATCCCGCACGTCGCGGCGCAGGAAGGCAGGCTGGAGACGCTGCGCGAGTCGATCGCGCTGGTGCCGAACGCCGACCCGCCGCAGCTGGCCGAGGCCCGCACGCTGATCGAGGAGATCCAGCGCCAGCACGCGCAGATCCGCGTCCGGCTCGCGGGCATCTCCCGCTACGAGGACCGGCTCCGCCGCCTCGAGGACCGGGCCGAGCAGCCCGTCACGCAGTAGGTGCGGGCCCGCGAGGCCACCGAAGCGGACGCGGGGCTGCTGCTGGGCTGGCGCAACGACCCCCGGACGCGGCAGGCGTCGCGGTCGGCGGCCGTGGTCGCCCTGGACGAGCACCTGGCCTGGCTGCACGGCGTGCTGGCCGATCCGGACCGGCTCCTGCTCGTCGTCGAGCACGAGGACGTCCCGGTCGGCACCGTCCGGTTCGATCGGGAGGACGGCGACGCCTGGGAGGTGAGCATCACCCTGGCGCCCGCGAGCCGCGGCCGCGGGCTGTCCGGGGCGGTGCTCGCCGAGGGGGAGCGGGTGGCGCGGGAACGCCTCGGCGTGCGGGTGGTGCTGGCCGCCGTGCACCAGGACAACGCCGCTTCGGCGGCCTTGTTCGAGCGCGCCGGGTACGCCGAAGCCGCGCCTGCCGTCGGCGGCTTCCGGCAGCTGCGCAAGACTCTGGGCTGACCCGCACCCGTCCACCCCGGGGAGGCACCATGCCCGCAGACGACATCCGGATCGGCGCGCACTCGATCGGCCCCGGCCACGCGCCGTTCGTGATCGCCGAGATGTCCGGCAACCACAACGGCGACCTCGGCCGGGCGCTGGCCATCGTCGACGCGATCGCCGAGACCGGCGCGCACGCGGTCAAGCTGCAGACCTACCGGCCCGACACGATCACCATCGACGTCGACACCCCGGCGTTCCGGATCGGCGACGCGCACGAGCTGTGGGGCGGCCAGAATCTGTACAAACTGTACGAAAAGGCCCACACGCCGTGGGAGTGGCACGAGCCGCTGTTCGAGCGGGCCCGCGCCCGCGGCCTGGAGATCTTCTCCAGCCCGTTCGACCCGACCGCGGTCGAGCTGCTGGAGTCCCTCGACGCGCCGGCGTACAAGATCGCCTCCTCGGAAATCGTCGACCTGCCGCTGGTCGAGCTGTGCGCGCGCACCGGCAAGCCGCTGATCATCTCCACCGGCATGGCCAACGTCGCCGAGATCGACGCCGCGGTGCGCACCGCCCGCGAAGCGGGCAACGACCAGCTGATCGTGCTCGGCTGCACGGCGAGCTACCCGGCCTCGCCGCGTGAGAGCAACCTGCGCGGCCTGCCGCTGCTGGCCGGGCTGACGCAGTCGCTGGTCGGCCTGTCCGACCACACGCCGGGCATCGGCGCGCCGGTCGCCGCCGTCGCGCTGGGCGCGGTGGCCATCGAAAAGCACGTCACGCTGGCCCGTGCCGACGGCGGCGTCGACTCGGAGTTCTCGCTGGAGCCCGCCGAGCTGGCCGCGCTGGTCACCGAGACGCACCGGGCGTGGGAGGCACTCGGCGAGCCGGTCCTGGGCCCGCGGGAGAGCGAGAAGGAGGGCCTGCGGCTGCGGCGGTCCCTCTACGTCGTCGAGGACGTCCGCGCCGGTGACGAGGTCACCACGGCCAACGTCCGGTCGATCCGGCCCGCGGGCGGGCTGGCCCCGGCCGCGATCACCCAGGTCGTGGGGCGCACCTTCCGCGTCGACGCCGCGAAGGGCACGCCCCTGACCTGGGACCTGATCTAGGCCCCGAAGAACGCGCGCACGGCGTCGGCCACGCGGTCGACGTCGGCGTCCGTCAGCGACGGGAACAGCGGCAGCGACAGCTCCTGCGCGTAGTACGCTTCGGCGTTCGGGCACAGCCCGCGCCGGTACCCGAGGTCCTCGAACACCGGGTGCCAGTACGCCGGGATGTAGTTGACCTGGACGCCGATGCCGGCGCCCCGCAGGTGGTCGAACAGCGCCCGGCGGCGGCCGTCGAGGACCCGCAGCGGGTAGAGGTGCCACACCGGGTCGGCGCCCGGCCGGGACGGCGGCGTGGCGACGCCGTCGACGTCGGCCAGCGCCGCGTTGTAGCGGGCGTGGATCTCGGCTCGGCGCTTCTTGAACTCCGCGAGCCGCTTGAGCTGGCTGCTGCCCAGTGCGCAGAGGACGTCGGGCAGGCGGTAGTTCAGCCCGAACTCGTGCACCTCCTGGTGCCAGCCGCCTTCGTCCGGATAGCGCTGCTCGGCGCGGTCGCGGACCAGGCCGTGGTTGCGGAACTTCCGCGCCCGGTCCAGGAGGTCGTCCCGCGGGGTGACGACGGCGCCGCCTTCGGCCGTCGTGAGGTTCTTGGTCGGGAAGAACGAGAACGTCGTCAGGTCGGCGATCGACCCCACTGCCCGGCCCTGCCAGGACCCGCCGACGGAGTGCGCGGCGTCCTCCAGCAGCAGCGCGCCCGCGTCGTGGGCGACGCCGGCGAGTTCGTCCAGCTCGGCGGGCAGCCCGGCGTAGTCGACCGCGGCGACGACCTTGGTGCGCCCGGTGACCGCGGCCTTCGCCGCCGCGACCGAAAGATTCCCGGTGTCCGGTTCGACGTCGGCGAAGACCACCTTCGCGCCGTGCAGCGCGGCGGTGGCGGCGGTCGCGACGAACGTCATCGGCGAGGTGACGACCTCGTCGCCCGGCCCGATCCCGGCCGCCGCGTAGGCGACGTGCAGGGCGGCCGTTCCCGAGGTCACGGCGACCGCGGGCGTCCCGCCGGTGTGCGCCGCGAGGTCCGTCTCGAACTGCCCGACCGCGGGCCCGGTGGTCAGCCAGTCGCCGCGCAGCACGCCGACGACGGCCTCGATGTCCTCTTCGCTGATCGACTGGCGGCCGTACGGGAGGAAGTCACCCATGCTGCTCGACCAGCTCGCGCAGCTCCTCCGCGTCCAGCCAGAGGTCGTTGGTGTCCGAGCGGTAGGCGAAGCCCTCCGGCATCGGCGTGCCGCCCGCCGGCGGCTCGAAACCCCAGCCCGCGAGGTGCGGCTGGACGACGTAGCGGTCCTTGAGCTGCACGGTCCGGCGCGCGTCGTCCGGCGCGATCATCTCCTCGTGCAGCTTCTCGCCGGGCCGGATGCCGACCTCGTGCATCGGGCTGCCCGGGGCGATCGCCTGGGCGAGGTCGACCAGCCGCATGCTCGGGATCCGCGGCACGTACAGCTCACCGCCGTGCATCTGGTCGAACGAGTCGACCACGAACCGCACGGCCTGCGGGAGCGTGATCCAGAACCGGGTCATCTCCTTGTGCGTGATCGGCAGCGACTCGCCCTGCTCGGCCAGCTTCCGGAAGAACGGGATGACGCTGCCGCGCGAGCCCATGACGTTGCCGTAGCGGACCACCGAGAAGCGCGTCACGTGCGCGGCCGCGTAGTGGTTGCCGCTGATGAACATCCGGTCGGCGCACAGCTTGGTGGCGCCGTAGAGGTTGATCGGGCTGGACGCCTTGTCGGTCGACAGCGCGACGACCTTCTTGACGCCGGTGTCGATCGCCGCCTCGATCACGTTCTGCGAGCCCACGACGTTGGTCTGGACGAACTCGAACGGGTTGTACTCGCCGGTGTCGACCTGCTTGAGCGCGGCGGCGTGCACGACGTAGTCGACGCCGTGCATGGCGCGCTCCAGACGGCGGCGGTCGCGGATGTCGCCGATGAACCAGCGCAGCCGCGGGTCGTCGCCGAACAGCTGCCGCGTTTCGTACTGCTTGAGCTCGTCGCGGGAGAGCACGACCAGGCGGCTCGGGTTCAGCTCGGCCAGCGCGTGCGCGATGAACGCCTTGCCGAAGGAACCGGTCCCGCCGGTGAGCAGGATGCTGGAGCCATCCAGCTCGGACATCGTTGACCTCCGCGTTTCGGGGTAAGTGCCGTCGGCCATCATGTCACCCATGCGTGGAGCGCCCGGTGTCAACGCCGTCATCCAGGCCCGGTCGTCGTCGACCCGGCTGCCGGGCAAGGTGCTGCGCCCGCTCGCCGGCCGCAGCGTGCTGGGCTGGGTCGTCCGGGCCGCGGCGGCCGCGCCGGGCGTCGACGAAGTCGTGGTCGCGACGTCTTCGGACCCCTCGGACGACGCCGTCGCCGCCGAAGCCGCCCGCTGCGGCGCGGCGGTGGTCCGCGGCCCGCTCGACGACGTCCTCGGCCGGTTCGCGGTCGCGCTGCGCGAGCACCCCGCCGACGCCGTGATCAGGCTCACCGCCGACTGCCCGCTGCTGGACCCGGCGCTGATCGGCCAGCTCGCGGCGCTGTGGCGGGCCCAGCCGTCGCTGGACTACGTGAGCACGACGCTGGTCCGGACCCTGCCGCGCGGCTTCGACGCCGAGCTGGTGCGCGCTGCCGTGCTCCAGGAGCAGGTCGCGACCGCCACCGGAGCGGACCGCGAGCACGTCACCTCGGGCATCTACACACAGCCGTCGCGCTATGCGTGCACCGGCGTCGTCGTCAGCCCGGCGGCCGGCGACCTGCGCGTGACGCTGGACACCGCGGAGGACTGGGACCTGCTTTCGGCGATCGTGGCCGAGCTGGGCGACGGTGTCGCCGACTGGCGGGCGGTGGTCGCGCTGCTGCGGTCGCGCCCGGACCTGGTCGCGCTGAACGCGCACGTCGAGCAGAAGAAAGTCGCCCGGTGAAGCTGCTGCTGCGCGCGGACGCGTCGGCGGCCATCGGCGCCGGGCACATCGCGCGGGTGGTCGCCTACGCCGAGCGGGCGGTCGCCCGCGGCTGGCCGGTGACGTTCTCGGGCAGCGTCGAGAACGCGGAGTGGCTGGCCGCGCGGTTCGACGAGCTGGGCGTCTCCCGCCTGGCGCCGGAGTCGCCGCTCGGGGAGGGCTTCGACGCGGTCGTCGTCGACCACTACGGCCTCGGTGACGTCCGCAAGGAGGTCAACGCGGCCGGCGCGGCGCTCGTCTCGATCGAGGACGACGTCTTCGGCCGCCGCCCGGCCGACATCGTCGTCGACTCGGGCTTCGCCCCCGGGCCGCGGCCTGACGACGGCTCCGACGTCCTGCTGCGCGGAGTCGCGTACGCGCCGCTTCGCGACGTTGTGCTGCGTACGCGCGAGCGTCGTGCGCCTGGCGGCTCGCCTCCGCACGTCACTGTGGTCCTGGGCGGCGGAGCCGAGTGGGCCACGACGGTGGCGTTGCTGCTTCGCGCGCTTCGCGACACTGAACTGCCGTTCGTGGCGGACGCCCTGGTGCGGGGTGAACCGGCGCTGCCGGAGCTGCGGCCCGGCCAGACGATCCGGCTCTCCGCGCCGAGCCCGGCGCTGCTGGACATCCTGGCGACGACCGACGTCGCCGTGAGCGCGTCCGGCGTGACGTTCGTGGAGCTGTGCTGCCTCGGCGTCCCGACGGCGGCGGTGCAGCTGGTGGACAACCAGGAGCCGGGCTACCGCGCGGCACTCGGCCTGGGACTGGCGGCCGGTCTCGGCCCCGCGGACACGCTGGCGGACCGGCTGCCTGAGGTGACCGCCACGCTGCGCTCGCTGCTGTCCGACGCCTCGCTGCGCCGGTCGCTGTCGGGCACGGCGTCGTCCGTTGTGGACGGACGCGGCGTCGACCGGGTGCTGGATTGCCTGGAATCGAGGACCGGAGCTGTCCGCGACGGCTTCTAGCGTCGAGGAATGACATCCACCCCGTTCCGCATCGACGTTCCCCAGTCCGACCTCGACGACCTCCGCACGCGGCTGGCGAACACCCGCTGGCCCGACCAGCCGGAGGACACAGGCTGGCGGCTGGGCGCGCCGGTCGGCTACGTGCGTGAGCTGGCCGAGTACTGGCGCACGGGCTTCGACTGGCGGGCGCAGGAGGAGCGGATCAACGCGTTCCCCCAGTTCACGACGACGATCGACGGCACGAACGTGCACTTCCTCCACGTGGTGTCCCCGGAGCCGGAGGCACCGCCGGTGCTGCTGATGCACGGCTGGCCGGGATCGATCGTGGAGTTCCTCGACGTGATCGGCCCCCTGACGGACCCCCGCGCGTACGGCGGCGACCCGGCGTCGGCGCTGACCGTGGTGGTCCCGTCCCTCCCCGGCTACGGCTTTTCGGGCCCCACCCCGACGCCGGACTGGGGCCCGGACCGCATCGCGCGAGCGTTCGCGGCACTGATGACCGACCTCGGCTACGAGCAGTTCGGCGCCCACGGCGGCGACTGGGGCGCGATGATCGCGCGCGAGCTGGCGGTCCAGTTCCCCGAGCGCCTGCTCGGCATCCACGTGACGATGCTGGCGTCGGCGGTCCCCCGGACGCCGGCGGACCTCGAAGGCCTGTCGGGCGCAGAGCTGGCCGCGGGGCAGCGGGCGCTGGAGAAGGGCCAGGCGTTCTCGGTCTCGGGAACGGGCTACGCGATGATCCAGTCGACCAAGCCGCAAACGCTTGCGTACGGCCTGCACGACTCCCCGGCAGGCCAGCTGGCCTGGATAGCGGAGAAGTTCCGCTCGTTCTCGAACACAACAGAGGACCTGATCGACCGCGACGACCTCCTGGCGGACGTGTCGATCTACTGGTTCACCGGGACGGCGAACTCCTCAGCCCGCCTGTACGCGGCCCTGACAACGGGCTGGGGCGCGCCTGTGCCCCTGAACCCGGTCCCGACGGGCGTCGCGGTCTTCCCGGACGACATCGGCCTGCCGATCCGGACTCTGGGGGAGCGGACGGACAAGATCATCCGCTGGACGGAGTTCCCCCGCGGCGGTCACTTCCCGGCACTGGAGGAACCGGACGCGCTGATCGGTGACCTGAGGGCGTTCTTCACTGAGCTTGGGTGCATCCGCGCCGGTCACACCAGTCGCGAGGAGTCTCGGTAGTCCCACCAGCAACGCGCCCCTGACCGGAGCCGCCGCTGAACGAGTCGTGCGTGGTGCGACCACCCGGTCACCGGCTTGGCTCGGCGGAGAATTTCACAGGTCCTGAATGACTCATTCAAGACACCAAGAAGCCCGACCAGCGGCCCCAATCCGCGGGAAGCGACCTCGCGGAGCCGAACTGACCCGAGCCGAGGATCAAGCGGCCCGCGCAACTCCATGGCAGGGTCCCGGCAACTCTCGTGAACCGGCCGATCCACGCCCGGTCACTTGACGGCGCCTTCGGGAGGTAACCCGGGCGACTTGAATGAGTCATTCAGGGCGTCCGACGAGGTGAATGAGTCATTCACGGCACCACAGCGGCGCCACGACCCGACCCCCGGCCGGTCGCTGCCGGGGCCGGACTTGCGCAGCGACACCGCGGCCCCCGCCCTTCCCTTGGCAGGGTTCCGGCAAAGTCGCTGTGCCGTGGGGTGACCGGACGTCATGAACGAGTCGTTCATGACGTCTGACGACAGGAAAGAGTCGTTCATGTCATGGAGCCGCAGGCTTGCCGGGTCCGGCGTCCGGGCCTGCTGGCTCACGCTGCGCTGAGCCGAGGGGGCAGCAGGCCCCGAAGCGGCCCCCGCCCTTCCCTTGGGGGGCGTGCCCAGCTCCAGCCTACCGCCACCCCAGGACAAAACCGGCCGAAAGCGAGTTGTCCACAAGGGTTGTCCACAATCCCCATGGTCTGTGGACAACCCCGTGGCCGCCGTCAGAGGTACTGGCCCGTCCCCGAAATCCCCGGCCCGTGGTCCGGCCCGTGACCGTGCCCGCCGGCCCCCGATGGGCCCGCCGGCAATCCGCGCCTCATCTGCTCCAGCTGGACGCGGGCCGCCATCTGCTGGGCGAACAGGGCCGTCTGGATTCCGCTGAACAGGCCCTCGAGCCAGCCCACCAGCTGGGCCTGGGCGATTCGCAGCTCCGCGTCCGACGGGGTCGAGTCGTCGGTGAACGGGCGGACCAGGCGCTCCAGCTCGTCCTGCAGCTCCGGGGCCAGCGCCTTCTCCAGCTCGCGGATCGACGTCTGGTGGATCTCGCGGACCCGCGTGCGGGACGCGTCGTCCAGCGGGGCCGCGCGGACCTCCTCCAGGAGCTGCTTGATCATCGTGCCGATCCGCATCACCTTCGCCGGCTCTTCGACGAGGTCGCCCACCGACTCCGGGTGGTCGTCGCCGTCGGGGGGAGGCAGCTTGGCCGTGCCCACCGGTGTGCCGTCCGGTCCGACGACCACCACGTGGGGTGAAGATTCCTGGCCCGGGTCACCCGCTGTGAAGTTCGGCTCGGTCATGTGCTCCATCCTGGCTTGCGTTTCGCCACGCTCCGCGACACCCACGGGGTGTCCGTCTCCGAGCGTAGCGGCTTCCGGGGTTCCCGGTGGCTCTCCACCCAACCCCGGACGCGCGGCGAAACCGCACGTCCGTACGGTGTCCCCATGGCGTTCGACGTCGCTCGTATCCGTGGGCTCTTTCCCGCGCTGGGTGACGGCTGGATTCACTTCGACGGCGCCGCCGGAATGCTGGTCCCGGAACAGGTCGCTTCGGCCGTTTCCACGGCGATGCGCGCCCCGGTGTCCGGGCCGGGCGGAGCGTTTCCGGCCTCCCAGCGCGCGGAAAGCATCGTGACCGCGGCCCGCCGGGCCGTGGCCGACCTGGTCGGGGCCGACCCGGCCGCCGTCGTGCTCGGGCCGAGCGCGCCGGTCATGCTGCGCCGGCTCGTCGACGCGCTCGCCGAACGCTGGACGATCGGCGACGAAGTCGTCGTGTCGCGGCTCGACGAGCAGGCCAACCTCGCGCCGTGGCAGCGTGCCGCGAAGCGGGTCGGCGCCGTCGTGCGCTGGGGCGAGATCGACATCGAGACGTGCGAGCTGCCCGCGTGGCAGTACGAGCAGCTCGTGACGGCGCGCACGAAGGCCGTCGCGGTCACGCTCGCGTCCGGTTCGGTCGGCACCCGGCCGGACGTGCCGACGATCATCGAGTTCGCCAAGCGGGTCGGCGCGCTCGTCGTCGTCGACGCCACCTACGCCGCGCCCTTCCTGCCGCTGGACATCAACGCACTCGGCGCCGACGTCATGGTCGTGTCGGCACAGGCGTGGGGCGGCCCGTCGGTGGGCGCGCTGGTGTTCCGCGACCCCGAGCTGATCGAGCGGATCCCGTCCACGTCGCTCGACCCGATGGCCCGCGGCGCCGCGCGCCTGGAACTCGGCCCGCACGCCTACCCGCTGCTGGCCGGGCTGATCGCGTCGATCGACTACCTCGCCGGTCTCGACGACGCCGCCACCGGATCCCGCCGCGAGCGCCTGGTCACCTCGCTCGGGTCGGCGAAGTCCTACCACGCCGGGCTGCTGGCCCAGCTGTCCACGGAACTGCTGTCGCTGCGGCACATCATGGTCATCGGCAACGCCATGCGCCGGATTCCCGCGCTCGCCTTCGCCGTCGCCGGCAAGAAGGCGCCCGAGGTCGCCGAATACCTGGCAACTCAGGGGTTGTGCGCCTTCGCCGACGACGGCACGAGCGGCGTCTTCGCGTCACTGGGTGTCGGAGAAGTGGGCGGCGCCGTGCGGATCGGGCTCGCCCACTACTCCAACGTCTTCGAAATCAACCAGCTCGTGCGAGTCCTCGAAGAACTCCGTTAGCTCCGCCTTCCTCCCCGCCGCCACCCTCAACGGAGGCGCTTCGCGCCGCTGTTATGACTTCGCGGCCAGCAGCACCTTGCCGAACACGCTGCCCTCCTCCAGGGCCCGGTGCGCGGCCGCGGCTTCGGCCATCGGCACGACCTGGCCGACGATCGGCTTGACCGAACCCTGCTCGACCAGCGGCCACAGCCGCTCGCGGACGTCGGCGACGATCGCCGCCTTCTGCTCCGGCGGGCGGAAGCGCAGGCCCGCCGCGAACACGCTCGCCCGTTTGCCGAGCAATGCCCCGACGTTCAGCTCGCCCTTGACCCCGCCCTGCATGCCGACGATGACCAGCCTGCCGTCCTGCCGCAGCGCGTCCAGGTTGCGGCCCAGGTAGGACGCGCCCATGTTGTCGAGGATGACGTCGGCGCCGCCGGTCTCCTGGCGGAGCACCTCGACGAAGTCCTGGTCCTTGTAGTTGATCGTGAGGTCGGCGCCGAGCTGGCGGCAGCTTTCGAGCCGGTCCGCCGAGCCCGCGGTGACGGCGACCGTCGCGCCGAGCGCCTTGCCGACCTGGATGGCGTGCGTGCCGACCCCGCCCGCACCGCCGTGGACCAGCAGGACCTCGCCCTCGGCGAGCTTCGCGTGCATCACGACGTTGGACCAGACCGTGCAGGCCACCTCGGGCAGCCCGGCCGCCGCGAGCAGGTCCACCTCGCCCGGCACCGGCAGCAGCTGCCCGGCCGGGACGACGACCTTCTCCGCGTAGCCGCCGCCGGAAAGCAGCGCGCACACCTCGTCGCCGACGTTCCAGCCTTCGACGCCTTCGCCGAGTTCGGCGATCGTGCCGGAACATTCGAGACCGAGGATTTCGCTGGCGCCGGGCGGCGGCGGGTAGTGGCCCTGGCGCTGCAGCAGATCCGCGCGATTCACCGCGCTCGCCGCGACTTCCAGCAGCACTTCGCCGGGGCCGGGACGCGGATCCGCGACCTCCGCCCACTCGAGAACGTCCGGGTCACCTGGTTCACGGATGGTGATCGCGTACATGTGTCGACTGTATACCGCCGGGTGAAGGTCCCGCCGAATGACGCATTGACGTCCTTCGCAAAGCGAACAAAGGTGAGCAACCATGTCACTCTTCCGAACCAGGTTCCTCCCGCCGGCGGCCTTGGCCGCCTGCGCGACGCTGACACTCGGCCTCACCCCGGCCGCGGCAGCGGACACCCTCCCGGACGGCCCCGCACTGGCGAAGCAGCTCGTCAAGAAGGTCGACGTCAACGGCGTCAACCGGCACCTCGTCGCCCTGCAGCGGATCGCCGACACCCAAGGCGGCACCCGGGCGGCGAGCACCGAAGGGCACAAGCGGTCCGCCGAGTACATCGCGACCAAGCTCGAAGCGGCCGGGTTCCAGGTGACCCGGCAGGAGTTCCCGTTCACCTACTCCGAGACCCTCGCGCAGAAGCTGACCGCGGGCGGGGCGAACGTCCCGATCATCGCCATGGAGTACACCGTCTCGACGCCGGTCGGCGGCATCACCGCGCCGCTCGCCGTGGTCGCGGTCGACGCCACCAGCGGCTGCGAGGCCACCGACTACACCGCCGACGTCGCGGGCAAGATCGCGCTGATCAAGCGCGGCGGCTGCTCGTTCGCGCAGAAGCAGCAGACCGCCGCGGCCGCGGGCGCGGTCGGCGCGATCGTCTACAACAACACCGACGGCGATCTGAACGGGACACTGGGGGACCCGGCGAACGCGAAGATCCCGACCGGCGGCGTGACGGCGGCCGCGGGGGCGCAGCTGGCCACGCTCGGCGGGCAGAACGTCACCCTGGAGCTGCGTGCCTTCCAGGAGGCGCGGACCAGCTACAACGTCATCGCCGAGACCAAGACCGGGCGCAAGGACAACGTGGTGATGCTGGGGGCGCACCTCGACAGCGTCCCGGCCGGGCCCGGCATCAACGACAACGGCACCGGCTCCGCCGCGCTGCTGGAGACGGCGCTGCAGCTGGGGAGCAGCCCGAAGGCCAACAACGCCGTCCGCTTCGGCTTCTGGAGCGCGGAGGAGTTCGGCCTGATCGGCTCCACCTACTACGTCGACCAGCTCAGCTTCGAGCAGCAGCTGGACATCGCGCTGTACCTGAACTTCGACATGATCGGCTCGCCGAACGCCGGCTACTTCGCCTACGACGGCGACAACTCCGACGGCGTCGGCGCGGGCGCCGGCCCGTACGGCTCGGCGCAGATCGAGAAGACCTTCGTCGACTTCATGCAGGCCGCGAAGGGCGTTTCGGTGGAGGGCACCGACTTCACCGGCCGTTCGGACTACGGCGAGTTCATCGCCGTCGGCATCCCGGCAGGCGGGCTCGACACCGGCGCCGAGGTGCTGAAGACCGCGGCGCAGGCGGCGAAGTGGGGCGGCACGGCGGGCGTCGCGTTCGACCCGTGCTACCACCAGGCCTGCGACAACCTCGGCAACATCGACCGGGTCGCGCTGGAGCGCAACTCCGACGGCGTCGCCTGGGCACTCGGCGTCTACGCGACGAGCACCGAGAGCATCAACGGCGTCAAGCCCGGCCAGGCCGCGGCGAAGTCGCTGACCGCGCAGAAGCGTTCGGCCCAGCGGTCCCTCACGGCGCACGCCGTGTCCGGTGACCCGCACGCGTTGACCGCCTGATGACACGAGAGGGGGCCGTCCCAGCCGGGACGGCCCCCTCTCCGTGTCTCAGCCCAGGTTGTTGGTGCCGAACGTGTCGCAGCGGGCGGGCTCGCCGGTCTGGAACCCGGTGGTGAACCACTTCTTGCGCTGCGCGGACGTGCCGTGCGTGAACTTCGACCGGTCGACCTGGCCGCCGCCGAGCTTCTCCTGGATGTAGTCGTCGCCGATGCGGGACGCGGTGTCCAGCGCCGAGGCGACGTCGTCCTGGGTGACGTCGGTGATCAGCGGCTTGCCGGACTCGGTCGGCGTCGTCGAGGCGTGGTTGGCCCAGACACCGGCGTAGCAGTCGGCCTGCAGTTCCAGGCGCACCGAGCCGGACGTCGGGCCGGTGCCGGTGCCCTTGCGGGACGTGCCGAGCAGGTTCTGCACGTGGTGGCCGTACTCGTGGGCGAGCACGTAGGCCTCGGTGAAGAGGCCGCCCTGCGCGCCGAAGCGGGTCTTCAGCTCGTCGAAGAAGGAAAGGTCGATGTAGACGTCGGAGTCGGCAGGGCAGTAGAACGGGCCGGTGTCGGAGGTGGCGCTGCCGCAGCCGGTGCGCACGCCGCCGTTGAAGAACTTCGTCGGCGCGGGCCGGTAGGTCGAGCCGGAGCGCGCGAACTGCTGCTTCCAGTAGTCCTGCACGGAGTTGACGATCGCGACGATGGCGCAGTCGTGGTTCTTGTTGGCGTCCGCGCCGGTCTTGCACTCGCTTTCGAGCCGGGAGTTGTCGATCTGCTGGCCGGAGCCGACGCTGCCGAGCCCGCCGCCCAGTGCGCTGCCGCTGCCGCCGCCGATGCTGACCCCGCCGAGCTGGGACAGCACGAAGTAGATGATCAGGCCGACGACGCCGAGCCCACCGCCGCCGAGCGCCACGCGGCCGCCGATCCCGCCGCCGCCTCCACCGCTTCCGCGCAGGTCCTGGACTTCGGAGGTGTCCAGTCCGGCGTCGTCGTCGAATCTCACCCGCCAAATAGTAGTGAGCCTGGGCACGGTCGTCGCGCTGACGCCGTACCCAGGCTTGTACCGAGGTTATGTCTTTCGTCGAGCGGCTGGCCGCGTCCGGGCCGGCGTTCAGGCGCTGTCGTCACGGCTTCCGAGGCCGCGACCGGAGCCAGGCCCGATCGACGCCGAATGCGTGAACGCACCATAGAAGCCCGCTCGTCGCTGTTCACAATCGCGGCCGACCCGGTCGTTGTCCGTTCCGGTCGCGGGGACGCAGCTGGCGGTCAACCGCATGAACCACCCGTCACGCAACCACCTGACCTCTCCTGGCGGAGTGCCGGGCCGGCTCGTCACCGGCGTCGAGCCCGTTTACCCTGGCCAACCGTCCGCCGACAAGCAGAATGCGCCTTTTCCGGCCGAGTCTCAACCTTTTCGTAACCCCACCTTCGGGCGATGTTGCGACGGGGTTTTCACCGGCAGGCGGAACGGACTCGGACCGCGCGGTCCGTTGATCACCGTTCTAGGCTGTCTTATGACCGAGGTGCGGCCTGTGCGGTGGTTGAACGATGCCGAGATGGCGGCGTGGCGCTCCTACGTCGTCGCGACGCTGCGGTTGCGACAGCGCCTGCACCGCGACCTGACCGAACGCCACGACGTGTCGCTCACCGACTACGAGGTGCTCGTCTGCCTCGAAACCCAGCCCGGCCACCGGATCCGGATGTCGGAGCTGGCCGAGTGGATGGGCTCGACCAAGAGCAAGCTCTCGCACCAGGTCGGCCGCCTGGAGGACGCGGGCCTGGTCCGCCGCGTGCGCGACCCGGAGGACAAGCGCGGCGTGCTCACGGAGCTGACCGACGAGGGCATGGCCGTGCTGGAAACGGCGGCCCCGACGCACGTGGAGGGCGTCCGCGAGCACCTGATCGACCTGCTGAGCCCGGCGGAGCAGGCCACGATCGCCACGGCGTTCGAGCGCGTGCTGGAGCACCTTTCGGCACCGGAGAGCTGAGCCCGGGCGCGGCCGCGCCCGGGCACTCAGTGCGGTAGCGGTGGGATTCGAACCCACGGAGAGGTTGCCCCCTCGCATGTTTTCAAGACATGTTCCTTCGGCCGCTCGGACACGCTACCCCTGCCCACGAGGGTAGCCGACGCCCTCGCGGGCACCCGGCCCCTAGTCCCAGCTCAGTGTCGCGCCGCGCCCTGTGCCCGCCCGGCTTCGGCGGCCGGGGTGCGCGTCGACGGGTCCAGCGGTTCGGCCCGATCGCCGCCAGTGCCTGCTCGTCCGGGGTGACCAGTGCGATCTCCGCACCCCCGCGCCCAGCCCGGCGAGACCGCGCGGCGGTCGGCTTCGGGCACCGTGTCCGCGGCCGGCGCCGGCCTGCCGACCGCCTGCCGCACCTCGGCGGGCGTCGTGGCGCCGGTGACCGCGCCGCCGAACTTCGCGGCGAACTCTTCGAGGTCGACGTCGGCCGGGATTTCCGGGGCCTGCCGGGCCGGGTCGGCCTGGCGGGCGAACAGCTCCGCCAGCGACAGGCCGCTGGTCACCTGGGCCGCGACCGCGGCACCCGCGGACGTCCCGACGATCAGGTCCGCGCCGGTGAGGTCCTGGCCGTGCTCGGCGACCCCGCCGCCGCCGAGCACCAAAGCCTGTCCGCCCATCCGGGCACCCTATCGGGCTGGGAAAACGCCCGTCGCGGTCTTACCCTCCAGGTCGGCGAAAGGAGCGGGGATGACCGCGAAGATCGAGGGTTTCCACCACGTCAAGTTCCCGGTGCGCGACCTGACGCGCAGCCGCGAGTGGTACGAGCGCGTGCTCGGTCTGCACGTCACCCACGAGTTCCCGGACGACGACGGTGTCGTGCGCGGTGTCGGAGGGACCGTCGACGGCGTGCCGGTGGCGTTGCGCGTGCAGGAGCGGGCCGCCGAAGGACTCGCCGGGTTCGACCCGGTGTGCTTCTCGATCGCCGACCGCGCGGCCGCCGAAGCCTGGATCGCGCGGCTGGACGAACTCGGCGTCGAGCACCAGCCGCTGTTCGAGGCCACGACCGGGTGGATGGTGCGCTTCAACGACCCCGACGGCACCGAGATCCGGCTCTACAGCCTCACCAAGGACGGCGGCGCCGACCGCACCGGCGAGCCCGGCTACGCGCAGCGCGTGGGCTGAATCAGGGCTGCCGCAAGGCTTTCGCGGCGATCCGGGCCTGCACTTCCGGGCGGCGCAGCGGCGGCACGGTCGCCGGTGGCTGGCGGCGGGCGGGCAGCTGTTCCAGCAGCCGCGCGGTGATTTCCGCGATCTCGGCGACCGCGGCCTCGAACGGCTCGCGCGTGGCGTCCGAAAGCGACTGCACGCCGGTGACCTTGCGGACGTACTGGCGGGCCGCGGCCTCGATCTCCTCGCCCGTCGCGGCCGGCTGGAGCCCCCGGAGGGTGGTGATGTTTCGGCACATGCCGCCCAGGGTACGTCTCTCCGGACCCGTCGATCACACGGTCGGGTAGGCCCGGCCCGGGCGCGTTGACGCCCGAACCCCAGCTTGGGCAATGTCGGGGAAGTGCCCCTCAGACCGCGATCGTTCCGTTCCGCCCGCCCCGAACCCGGCACTCTCGAAGAAGAACCGCCGGAAACCCCGATCCCGGAACAGGCCTGGCCCCGCGTACGGGCCGACGAGCTGGTCACCCTCGTGGCGCACGTCTTCGCCGCGCACGGGCTCCCCGAAGTGCGGGCCCGGATGGCCGCCGAAGCGCTGTGCCACGGCGATCTCACCGGGTCGCCGGAGACCGGGGTCGCCGAGCTGACCCGTGTCCACCTGCCGCTGCTGAAGAACGGGCTCGTCGTCCCGCACGCGGAGCCGCTGATGATCGCCGACCGCGGCGCCGCCGCGCTGATCGACTACCGCCGCGGGCCGGGACTGTGGGCGGTCGGCGACGCGATGGACCGCGCGGTGGCCCGCGCCGGCCGCTTCGGCGTCGGGCTCGTCTCGATGCGCGGTGTCGGCCCGTTCGGCCGGGCAGGTCACCACGCGGCGCGCGCCCTGCCGCACGCGATGATCGGGCTGGTGCTCGCCGCGGGCGGCGAACCCGGCCAGCCGATGAACCCCCTGGGCATGGCGGCTCCGGGCGGCGCGTACCCGGAGTTCGTCTTCGACATGGACCGGCCCGGCTCGGAAGCCGCCGGGCTGACGCTGCTGGTCGAGGTGCTCGCCGGGGTGCTGTCCGGGGTGGCCGACCACGAGCACGACACGGGCCTGCTGGTCCTGGCGATCGCGCCGACGACGCTGCGCAGCCCGGACGGGTTCTACCGCGCGGCGAGCGCGCTGTTCGGCAGCATGCTGGGCTGGGAGGACGGCACGCCGATCCGCTACCCCGGCTGGCGCGAGGCCCAGCACCTGGAGCAGTGCCGCGCCCTCGGCGTGCCCCTGGCCGGGCCGGTACGCCGCGAGCTGGACGCCCTGGCGGCCTCCCTCGGCCTCCCACCGCTGACAAGCGTCGGCTGACGCCGGCCCCAAGCGCCCCAAGGCGGCCTTGGGTGCGTTGGGTGCACCGAAGGCCACCTTGGGTGCGTTGGGTGCACCGAAGGCCACCTTCGTTGCATTGAGCGCACCGAAGGCCACCTTGGGGCGCTCGGGACCCGGCTCAGCGGACCAGGACGACCCGCCCGCGGTCCTCGCCGACCGCCACGATGTCGCCGTCGGTCAGCTGGCGGCCGCGGCGGGTCTCGACCTCGCCGTTGACCCTGACCTCTTCCGCGTCGATCAGGTCCTTGGCGTGGGAGCCGTCCTCGGCGAGGCCGGCCAGCTTGAGGAACTGGCCGAGGCGGATCGGCTCTCCGGTGATCGGTACGTCGACGGGGTCGCTCATGCCCGCATCATGCCGCGTCACAGGCGGGCGGTCGTCTGGCGGTACAGCGCCTGGACGTCCGTGTCGAAATAACTCGAGTACGACGTGTCGGGGTCGTCGCCGCCGGACTCGAAGCCGCCGATCACGCCGATCACCGTGCCGAGGCGGGTTTTCGGGTCCTGGCCGGTGACCCACGGGCCGCCGCTGGTGCCCGTCGGGAAGCCCGCGCAGTCGACCTTCAGCTGGTAGGTGTCCTGCTTGCTCGTCGTGTTCCGGCAGACCGCGGGCACCTCGGAGTCGTCCGGGTAGCCGGTGAGCGTGATGGCCTGCTCGTACGGCGTGCCGGTGGCCAGCAGGTTCGCGCCGACCAGGCTCTCCAGCGTCCGCGTGGTGCCCGCCTGGTGCGCGGTCGCGAAGCCGACGTCGAGGTCCGGGTCCGACGACGCGATCCAGCCCGGCGCGACGAGCTCGTCCGACACCGTCCAGTACCCGAACGGCGCAACGCCGTCGTGGTAGCCCGGCGCGAACGTGATGCCGGGGATGTAGTCGCCGCCCTCGCCCTCGTGGATGCAGTGCGCCGCGGTCAGCAGCACGTCGCCGCGCTCGCTGTGCACGACGCTGGCCGTGCAGTAGTGCGTTCCCTCGACGAACAGCGCGCCGACCGCGGGACTCGACACCGCAGGCAGGTCGGGGGTCGACACCGGGGCCGCCTCGACCGTGCCCGCGTCCGGTGCCGCCGCGTCCGCGGACCGCGGCTGCCGGTCGACGAACACGACGAAGGCCGCGCCGACGAGCAGGATCGCGGCGATGCTGAGCAGGACGGCAGGCCGCCGCACGGAACATCGCCTCCCGGGTCTCGTGACTTTCCGACGAGATCAACCATAGGACGAGGGACCGACACATTCAGCACACCCACAGCAAGCTCACAGCCGCTAGTATCCGTAACTCACGAGTAACAGCCAGGGAGGGCCGATGAAGCAGTTCGCGGGCAAGGTCGTCGTGATCACCGGGGCGGGGTCGGGGATCGGCCGGGCGCTGTCGCTCGAATTCGCCCGCCGCGGCGCCCGCGTGGCCCTCTCCGACGTCGACTCCGCCAACGCGGAGGAGACGGCGAAGCTGGCCGGCGACAACGCCCGCGCGTACACCCTCGACGTCGCCGACCGCGCCGCCGTCCTCGCGCACGCCGAGGAGGTCGCCGCCGGCTTCGGGCGCGTCAACGTCGTCGTCAACAACGCGGGCGTGGCGCTCGGCGCGACCGTCGAGGAAATGAAGTTCGAGGACTTCGACTGGCTGATGGGCATCAACCTCGGCGGCGTCGTGAACGGCACGAAAGCGTTCCTGCCGCACCTCATCGCCTCCGGCGAGGGACACGTCGTCAACATTTCCAGCGTCTTCGGCTTCGTCGGCGTGCCGACGCAGAGCGCGTACAACGCGGCGAAGTTCGCGGTCCGCGGATTCACCGAGGCACTGCGCGAAGAAATGCTCATCGCGCGTCATCCGGTCGCGGTCAGCTGCGTGCACCCCGGCGGGATCAAGACCAACATCGTGCGCAACGCGCGCAGCATCGCCGACGACCAGGAGCAGGCCGCGCAGGGCTTCGAGCGGATCGCCCACACGACACCGGAGAAGGCGGCGCAGACGATCCTGCGCGGCATCGAGCGGAAGTCGGCGCGGATCCTCATCGGCCCGGACGCCTACGTCATCGACGCCATTCCGCGGGTGCTCGGCTCGGCGTACCAGCGGCCGCTGGCGATGCTCGCCCGGCTGGGCCTGAAGCAGATGGGCAGCTGACCTTCACTCAATGGAGTTGCGTTTCGGACAGGCCCGTCCGAAATGGTCCAGAATGCGTGTGGTCCGCGAGCGCCCGTACCGGAGGTCCCCGATGCTTCGCACCGCACAGCGCAGTGCGACCCGTTCGTCCAGCGACCGCACCGCGGTGGAGCTGCTGGACCGCACCGGCATCGTCGCGGCGAGCCTGCCCCGGCGCCGCCGCACCGACGACACCGCCCCGCCCGCCGAGCCGATCTACACCCGGCCGCCGGTGTGCGACCAGGACCTCCGCCCGAAGTCGGTGGTGATCCGGCGGCGGGCCCGCACGTGGCTCGGCGGCGGCGCCGCGGTGCTGCTCGTCGCCGCGGGCTGGCTGGGTGGCGGGCTCTTCACCGGCGGCCTGTCCGCGCCGTCGCCCGCCGCCGACGTGGCCCAGCCGGACCCGCGCCCGGCCGTCGCCGCGGCTCCCGCGCCGGAACCGGACGCCCCGCAGGCGCCGGTCGTCGTCACCCCGCCGCCGAAGACGGTGTACGTGCCGGTGCCCGCGAAGCCGGTGCCGAAACAGGTGCAGGCGCAGGCGAAACCGCAGCCGAAGAAGCCGCCGGTGCCCGAGGACGAGGCCCGCGTCGACCTGCCGCCGTCGTCGTCGCCGACCACGACGAATCCCGTCCAGGTGTGGTTCAACGTCGCCGAGGGCTATCTGCAGCGCTACTACTCCGGCGGCCCGGCGACCGGCCGCTGAGTCAGGCGCCGGTCCAGCGGTACTCGTGCTCGGGGCGCCCGGTGGCGCCGTAGCGCAGCCGCATCTGGACGGTCCCGGACTCCGCGAGCGCGGTGAGGTACCGCTGCGCCGTCGCCCGCGCCATGCCCAGCTCGCCGGCGACCTCCGCGGCCGACAGCGGACGGCCGGCCTTGCGCAGCTGCTCCGACACCAGCCGCGACGTCGCCGTCGACTGGCCCTTCGGCGCGGACGTGCGGTCCTGGTCGTGCAGCACCCGGTACGCGCGGTCGACGTCGTCCTGTGCCAGTGCCCGGTCTCCGGCGAGCAGCCCGCGGAAGCGTGCGTACGACGTCAGCCGTTCCGCGAGCTGGCGGGTGGTGAACGGCTTGATGAGGTAGTTCAGCGCGCCGGCCCGGATCGCCGCCGCCACCGACGCGCTGTCGGTCGCCGCGGACAGCACGATCGTGTCGGTCTGCAGCTCGGGCAGCACGACCAGGCCGGACTCGTCGGGCAGGTAGACGTCGAGCAGGACCAGGTCCGGTGCCAGCTCGCGGACGCGGGCGCGGGCCTCGGCGGCGGTGTGCGCGGTGCCGACCACCGCGAAGCCCTCGACCTCCTCGACGAACCCGGCGTGCACCCCGGCGACCCGGAAGTCGTCGTCGACGATCAGCGTGCGGATCATCCGTCCTCCGTCAGCATTCCGGGCAGTTTGGCGACGAACAGGGCACCCGTCTCGCCGGTGCCGGGGTCGGCCAGCCAGACGTCGCCGCCGCGGGCGCGGGCGGCCTGCCGGGCGAGCGCGAGGCCGAGGCCGTGCCCGGGCGCGATCTTCGTCGAGACGCCTTCGTCGAACAACGTCCGCCGCAGCTCGGCGGGGACGCCAGGGCCACTGTCCACAACGGACACGTGCAGGGTGCCGCCCTCGGCGAGCAGGCCGACCTCGACGGTCGCCGGCCGCCGCGGGCCCATCCGGGCGGCGTGCAGGGCGTTGTCGACGAGGTTGCCGATGACGGTGTTCGCGGCGATCGGGTCGGTCACCGTCGACGGCACCCAGGTGTCCTCGGCGAGCTTGAGCGTGAGGCCTTTTTCCTGCGCCTGCTCGGTTTTCGCGACGAGCAGCGCCTGCAGGTACGGGTCGGCGACCGCGTCGCCCAGCTCGCTCGGCCGCGCCGACGACGAGTCCGTCAGCGTCTGCAGGTACTCGACGGCCTCGGCGTGATGGCCGAGCTGGAGCAGCCCGTAGAGGGTGTGCAGCCGGTTGGCGAACTCGTGCCGCTGCGCCCGCAGGCCGTCGGACAGCGCGCGGATGCCGTCCAGCTCGCGGGTGAGCGTGTCGAGGTCGGTGCGGTCGCGGAAGGTCAGGACCGTCCCGATCGGCCGGTCGTCCAGTCGCACGGCCCGTGAGTTGATCACCAGCACGCGGTTCCCGGCGACGGCCAGCAGGTTGTCGACCGGACGTCCTTCTGCGACGGCCTTGTGCAGGCGCGGCGACAGCTCCAGTTCGGACAGTGCCGCGCCGATCGGGAGTTCGGTGCCGAGCAGGCGTTCGGCTTCGTCGTTGCGCACCGACACGCGGTTGGCCTCGTCGACGGCCAGCACGCCTTCGCCGATGCCGTGCAGCACGGCTTCGCGTTCGTAGAGCAGCTCGGTGAGTTCGTGCGGTTCGAGGCCGTGGGTGACGCGCCGCAGCCGCCGGTTCAGCAGCGCCGACGCCCCCGCGCCGAGCAGCAGCGCGCCACCCGCGAACAGCAGCGTGATCACGAGCTTCCGGTTGAACGCGCTGATCGGCTGGGCCACCTCGAAGCCGACACTCACCTCGCCGACCACCCGGCGGTGATCGGGCGTCCAGATCGGCGTCTTGCTGCGGACCGAGAGGCCGAGGGTGCCGCTGGCCACGGTGTTCACGTCGTCGAACCCGGCAAGCGCCCGGTCCGGCGAGGTGGTCACCCGCTTGCCGATCTCGGACAGCGTCGGGTGGGCGAGCCGGATGCCCCGGTCGTCGGTGATCACGACGAACAGCGCGTCGTTCGCGGCCGTGACGGCGAGGACGCGGTCCTCCAGCGCCCCGCCGGGGATCTTCGCGGCCGCGTTCGCCACGACGACCGGGTCCGCGGCGACGGACTTCGCGATGGCCAGCGCACGCTGGCTGAACTGCTCGGTGAGCGTGTCCCGCAGGAGCACGCTGACCAGGGCGACCCCGAGTCCCACGACCAGGGCGACCACGCCGATCTGCAGCAGCAGCACCTGCCTGCTGAACCGCATCCGCGGGAAGAGCGCCCACTTTGGCATGGCCGGGACCATACCCCCAGGTCACGGCGGTGCGCTAAATGAGCAAAACATTCAGAACGTGCAGCTGCGACGCAGAACGTCGACAAGCTTCACCTCGGCGCCACACGTCCTTAACGTCCTTCCCCAACGTGAGCCCCACCACGTGACGAAGGAGTCACCTCCCCATGGTTCCCCCACTGATCGAACTCATCGGAGCCACCAAGCGGTTCCCGAGCGGGTCCGGTTCCGTGCACACGGCCGTCCGCGATCTGACCATGTCCGTCCAGCCTGGCGAGTTCGTCGCCGTCGTCGGCCCCACCGGCTGCGGCAAGTCGACGACGCTTTCGCTGGTCTCCGGGCTGCAGCCGCCGTCCGCCGGCCGGGTGCGGGTGAACGGCCATGACGTGAAGTCCATTCCGGACGGCGTCGGCTACATGTTCCAGACCGACGCCGTGATGCCGTGGCGCTCGGTGCTGGACAACGTCGCCTCGGGCCCGCGCTTCCGCGGGGTTTCCAAGGCGGAGGCCCGCGAGCAGGCCGTCGACTGGATCGCCCGCGTGGGGCTCGCCGGGTTCGAGAAGTACTACCCGCACCAGCTCTCCGGCGGCATGCGCAAGCGGGTCGCGCTGGCCCAGACGCTGGTCACGAAGCCGAAGATCCTGCTGATGGACGAGCCGTTCTCGGCACTCGACGTCCAGACGCGGGCGCTGATGCAGGACGAGCTGCTGCGGCTGTGGTCCGGCTCCGGCGCGGCGGTGATCTTCGTGACCCACGACCTCGACGAGGCGATCGCGCTGGCGGACAAGGTCGTCGTGCTGACGACCGGCCCGGCCACCGTGAAGGACGTCTTCGAGATTCCCCTGGAGCGGCCGCGGAAGGTGGAGGAGCTGCGGCTCACCGAGGACTTCCGCAAGCTCTACGCCGACATCTGGGAATCGCTGCGCAGCGAGGTCGACAAGGCCCGCGAGAAGGGAGCGACCAGTGTCGCTTGAGACCCCCGCGGCCCCGGCCGCGCCCCTCCCCGTCCTGGAGACCGAGCAGGACATCCTGGCCCGCGCGAAGCAGGCGGCCACCCGCCGCAAGCGCAACATCTGGCTGCTGCGCCTGGCGATCGTCGTCGTGTGGCTGGGCAGCTGGGAGCTGACCGCGACGTACTGGATCGACCCGTTCTTCTACTCGAAGCCGTCGAAGATCTGGCAGCGGCTGGTCGAGTGGTTCACCACCGGCACCGACTTCGGCTCGATCTGGTACCAGATCCTGGTGACCGTCGAGGAGGCCGCGCTGGGCTTCGTCATCGGCGCCTTCTTCGGTGTCGTGTTCGGCGTGATCCTCGGCCGCAGCGCCTACCTCGCGCAGGTGCTGGCGCCGTTCATCAAGGCCGCCAACGCGTTGCCGCGCATCGTGCTCGCGGCGCTGTTCGTGATCTGGTTCGGGCTCGGCCTGTCGTCGAAGGTCGCGACGGTCGTCGTCCTGGTGTTCTTCGCGGTGTTCTTCAACGCCTTCACCGGCGCCCGCGAGGTCGACCGCAACCTGATCGACAACGCCCGCATCCTCGGCGCGACCCGCGGCCAGGTGCTCAAGTCGATCGTGCTGCCCAGCGCGACGTCGTGGATCCTGTCGTCGCTGCACGTGGCGTTCGGCTTCGCGCTGATCGGCGCGGTCGTCGGCGAGTACACCGGTGCCAAGGCGGGCATGGGCTTCCTGATCGCCAACGCCCAGGGCACGTTCGACACGGCCGGGGTGTACGCCGGGATGCTGATCATCACGGTGGTCGCGCTGCTGGCCGAGTGGGGCATCAGCACGCTGGAAGGCAGGCTGCTGCGCTGGCGCCCGGGTGTCGCTTCCGACGACGGACGGCGTGATATCTGATGCGTCTCAAAAGGACAGTCGGCGTGGTGGCCGCGCTCGCGGTCACCCTTGCCGGGGTCACCGCCTGCCGCGACTCGCGGGAGATCGCGCTCGGCACCACCGGCAAGCCGCACATCAAGATCATGGTCGGCGGCCTGTCGAAGGTCATCTACCTGCCCGGCCAGCTGGCCCAGCAGATCGGCGCCTACCAGCGGCAGGGCCTCGACGTGGAGCTGTTCGACCAGCCGTCCGGCGCGAACGCCGAGACGTCGCTGCTGGCCGGTGAGGTGCAGGGCGTCATCGGGTTCTACGACCACACGATCGACCTGCAGGCCAAGGAACAGTGCATCGAAAGCGTGGTGCAGTTCGCGAACGTGCCGGGCGAGGCCGAGATGGTCGCCACCGCCAAGGCCGGGCAGATCAGGTCCGGCGCGGACTTCAAGGGCCGCAACCTCGGTGTCACGTCGCTGGGCTCGTCGACGGACTTCCTGACCAAGGCGCTGGCCCTGCGCGGTGGCGTCACGTCGAAGGAGTACACGCCGGTGAAGGTCGGCGCCGGCCAGACGTTCATCTCGGCGATGAACCAGGGTTCGATCGACGCGGGCATGACGACCGACCCGACGATTGCGCAGCTGACCAACACCGGGCAGGCGAAGGTGCTCTACGACATGCGCACGGTCGAAGGCACGAAAGCCGCGCTGGGTGGGTTGTACCCGGCGAGTTCGCTGTACATGGGCTGCGAAATCGTGAAACGCTATCCGGACATCGTGCAGAAACTGGCCAATGCGTATGTCGAGACCCTGAAGTGGATTTCGACGCATTCGCCGGAACAGGTCGCCGCGATGATGCCGCCGTCGTTCGCGGGCGGGGACAAGGCGCTGTACGTCAAGTCGCTGCGGGACAGCCTGCCGATGTTCACCAAGGACGGGCGGATGGACCCGGCGGGCGCCCAGAACGTGCTGAAGGTGCTCGGGGAGTCGTCGAGCAACGTCAAGCCCAAGAAGGACAAAATCGACCTGTCGCAGACGTACACGACGAAGTTCGTGGACGCCGCGCACGCGCAGGCCGCGCAGTGACCCCGCTCACCTGACCGGGCGGTAGGTGAGTGTCATGACCCGTGAAGGCCTCTTATCCCCCGCGGAGGCCTTCACGGGTCTTTTCCGGCCAAAACCGGCAAATTGGTGACTCTTTCCCGGAATGTGAAGACCCTTCGAAAGTAGCTACCTTCACGTCGGCGCGGTTCCGACACTGGGCGCACGGGTTTTCCCGGGTCCCCACGGTGAACGGAGTCTCCGCATGTCCGGATTCGTTTCTTCGCGCCCTGTCCGCGTTCTCACGGTCGCCGCCGCCGCGGCGGCTTCGCTGGCCTTCTCGGGTACTGCCCACGCCGCCGTGTTCGGCGCGCACTTCCACGGACACCAGTTCTCCGGCGGCAACTGGGGTGGTTACGTGAGCTTCGGCAGCTTCACCACGGCCACCGCGAGCTGGACCGAACCGTCGGTGTCCTGCACCTCCACCGACGACCTGTTCGCGCCGTGGGTCGGCATCGACGGCGACGGATCGTCCACTGTGGAACAGACCGGCGTCGCCACGGACTGCTCCAGCGGCCGCCCGGTGTACCAGGCGTGGTACGAGATGTACCCGGCCGCGCCGGTGTACTACTCCTCGCCGGTCAGCGCGGGCGACCACATCACCGCGACGGTGACGCGCACGGCCACGAACACCTACCGGCTGGACATCAGCGACACGACCAAGGGCTGGTCGAAGAGCGTCACGAAGTCGCTGACCTCGCAGCACGCGTCGGCGGAGGCGATCATCGAGTCGCCGACCGACTCCTACCCGTCGATCTCCGGCGGCATCAAGTTCACCGGCGTCAAGTTCAACGGGACGAACCTCGCCTCGACGAACCCGTCCGGCCTCGACGCCGACGACCAGGGCACCTACACGTGGAGCCCGAGCGCCATCGGCTCCGACGGCCAGAGCTTCACGATGACGCGTCACTGAGTCATTTCAGGCCGCCGACCGCCCAGGCGACCACCATCAGGGCGAGCACCAGCGAGATGGCCGCCTGCAGCATCATCGTCATCTTGGCCCAGATCCGCAGGGGCATGACGTCGGTGGGGCTGAAGGCGGCCGCGTTGGTGAACGAGAAGTACAGATAGTCCAGATAGGACGGTTCCCAGTCGCGGTGCGCGAGGTCCGGGTCGGCCATCTGCGGGAACTGCAGGTCGGGGAACTCGGCCCGGCCCGCCGCCCGCCTGCCCGGACCACCGCGGTCGAACTCCCAGTACCAGAGGGAGAAGACGACGACGTTGGTCCAGTAGACGACACCCCCGGTGACGAGCACGGCGCCGGCCCGGTCCCCGATCGTGCCGGTCCCGATGCCGTAGCCGAGGCTCGCGGCCGACCAGGCGTTGACCACGGTGACGAGCCCGACGATGAGCAGCGAGATGGTCCGCTCGACGGCACTGAACTGCGTCATCCGGCCGGGATTGACCAGCAGCAGGGCCACGACGAGCAGCACGGAGACACCGGGCAGCAGCCACCACGGCCGCAGCGCCATGTCGGCGGGCAGGGCAACCTGCAGGACGAGCGTCACGACGACGACGCCCATCGCGGGCCACCGGGTCTCCCCGGAAGTCCGCCGCCGCCAGGCGGGAAGTGCTTCTTCTGTCACCGGCCCACGTTAGGTCCGCCCCGCCCCGCCCGCCAGCGCGCCCCCACGTCTTGAATGAGTCATTCAGGACCTCCGAAGACCTGAATGACTCATTCAAGACCTTTGCGGCGGGCCGGGCTCAGCCGGCGGGGGCCGTGGTGACCGTCCCGGGAAGCTTGCGGGCCACGTCCGTCCGCGACCGCGCCCCCAGTTTCCGCAACACCTTCGCCACGTGCTGCTCCACCGTCCGCGGCGAAAGAAACAGCCCGTCCGCGATCTCCCGGTTCGTCCGGCCCTCCGCCAGCATCCGCGCCACTTCGCGTTCCCGTGGCGACAACTCGCTGCCGTAACCTCGCCGCCCGCGTTGGGATGGTGCCCAGGCGCCGTGCTCCCGCAGCTGGTGACGGCAACGTCCCGCATCCCGCGTTGCCCCCAGCTGCTCGTACGACTCCGCCGCCGCCGTCAGCTCGCCCACCGCCGAGCGGTTGCCCGCGGCGAGGCGGCACATTGCCGCGCGCTCCCGCATTGCCGTTGCCGGGTACGGCATCGGGAGTGCCGCATACCCCGTCGCGGCTTCGTCGAACAGGGCCGCCGCGGCCAGGTGCTTTCCGCGGGCCTCCAGCAGCACCGCGCGTCCGGCCACCAGTGCGGCCGCCGCCACCGGGGCGTCGCGGCCCTCGATTCCGCGGGCGAACGCCTCCACCACGTTGTCCGCCTCCGGCCAGCGGCCTGCCCGCGCGTACGCCTGTGCCGCTTGCGGAACCAGCGCCGCCGCCCAGATCCAGACGCCCTTGCGGCCGGCCGCCGCCACCGCCGTGTCGGCTGCCGCGCACGCGCCGTCGACGTCGTCGGTGGCCAGCAGGACCGAGATCAGCACCCCGGCCGCCGACAGCACCACCGGGATCGGCCCGCGGTCCGGGGCGTGCACGCTCGCCGCGGCCAGGTGCCGCCGGGCCGCGGCGAACTCGCCGCGCACGGCCGCGAGCCCGCCGAGGACCAGCGACGACTCCATCACGATCGGGCCCAGCTCCGGATAGCTGTCCCGCAGCTGCTCGGCCGCTTCGGCCAGGCCGGTCCAGCGGCCGCGGACCCAGTCCAGCCGGACGCGCGTGCCCTGGATCAGGCCGATCGCGTACAACGCGCCCGCGTCGGTCGCGCGCCGGACGCCCTCGGTCACCAGCCGCTCGGCGCGGTCGAGGTGCCCGGCCCACGACTGGCCGTCGGCCAGGTTGCACCACAGCCGGGCCAGCTGGACGCGCTCGGCGACCGTGCCGACCGTGTCCGACATGGCCTCGAACTCCGTCCACGCCGAGCCGTCGCCGACGTGCGACGCGGCCGCGATGCGGTCCACGGTCAGCGCCAGCCGCAGTTCCGGGTCGTCGAGCTGCTCGTACACCTCGCCCGCGCGGGCCCGCCAGGTTTCGTGCCACGACAACGGCGTCAGCCCGTCGATCGGCTGGGCCAGCAGCGTGATCCCGCGAGCGGCGAGGTCCGGCCGGTCGGTCAGCTCGCCGATCGCCCGCTCGACCTCCAGCCGTCCGCGGCCGAGGCCGCCGATGGTCCGGACCAGCAGCATGCCGAGGCTCAGCCGGATCGAGCCGCGCACCGACGGCGGCAGCGCCACCTCTTCCAGGACGCGTTCCAGCGTGCCGATGACGTCGGGGCGGAACCCGCGCAGCGCCACCTGGCTCAGCTTGCCCGCGACGCGCCCGATGTCCGCCTGCCCTGGCCCTGGCTCGGCGAGCACCGACTGCAGGAGGTCGATCGCGCGGGACGTCTCGCCGCGGGTGATCGCCTCGTCGGCGGCCGCCTCCGCGTAGTGCCGCCACTGGTCGACGCGGCCAGCCGCGCGGGAGTGCCGGGCCAGCAGCGTGAGCGGCGGTGACGGCTGCGCGGCCAGCACGCGGATCGCCTGCGCGTGCAGCAACGCGCGTTCGGGCCCGCTCACCGTGTCGTAGACCGCCTTGCGGGCCAGCGGATGGCGGAAGCCGTACTTGCCGTCGCCGGCTTCGCCGAGTATCCCGCCGGACAACGCGGCGAGCAGCGCGCTGCGGAGGATGTCGTCGGGCAGCCCCGCCAGCTCGCCCAGCACGGCGGCTTCGGCGCCGACGCCGAGAACCGCGGCCGCGCCGGCGAGGCGGACCGCGTGCTCGGGCAGCGTGGCCAGCCGTTCGGTGACGGCTTCCCGCAGCAGGACCGGGACTTCGAGGTTCTCCAGCAGCCGGTCGGAGAGCACTTCGCCGACCGGCAGCCGCTCGGCGGCCTCCTTCAGCGCGCGCAGTGTTTCCTCGACCACGAACGGGATTCCGGCGGTGCACTCGTGCAGCTTGGCCGCGAACTCGCCGGTGACGCGGGGCAGATCGAGGATTTCGACGGCGAGCCGGCGCACGGCGGCGACGTCGAGGGCGCCCAGCGCGACGCGGGCGGAGTGCACGGCCGGGTCGGTCCGGAACGGCGCGCCGAGCGGCCCGCGCCGCACGTCGGTGCCCGACCGGCAGGTGGCGACCACCGCCAGCTGCGGCGGCATGGCCGCGGCGAGGAACCGCATGAGGTCGCGGGTGTCCTCGTCGGCCCACTGGAGGTCGTCGATCAGCACGAGGGCAGGCCCGCACGCGTGCAGGAGCTCCCGGACCGCGCGGAACACGCGATGCCGCTCGGCCACGGGGTCGGCGAGCGGTTCCGGACGAGGGGGAAGCGCTTCCTCCAGTTCGGGCAGCAGCGGGCGCAGCACGCCGGCGACCGGGCTGAGCGGGCCGAGCGGTGCGTCGCCTGCCGAGCGGAGCGCCTCCAGGACCGGGCCGTAGGGAAAGGGCTGCCGCAGGGGCTGGCAGGCGCCGGTGAGCACGCGGCCGCCCGCGAACTCCTTGCGCCGCGCGATCTCGGCGAGCAGCCGGGTGCGGCCCATGCCGGGTTCGCCTTCGATCAGCACCGCGGCGGGGCGGTGCCGGAGCACGTCGACGATCGCGTCGAGCTCGGCGTCGCGGCCGGTGAGGCGGGCGGGTGCCGAGCGGATGGAGACCGTTGTGGAGCGGGGGGCGGTCAGCCACATATGACCTCCTCAGCGCACCGGGGACACTCCGCCGGAGCCTAAGCAGCGCCGATGGCGTCCGTAAACCTTTCACCGAATACGCTGCCGCTGCTTGACTCCCGCGTCCGCCTACCCCCTGTCACCGGTTTGCTGCGGGAAACGGCCCGCCGGGGTCACTGCGCGTGGGAAACGTCGGCGAATCCCTCATTCGAACGTTGGTTAACGCCTTCGTGTACTAACCGTGACTACTGAAAGTAATTCACGAAAACCCTACTTCCGGACCTGTCCGACCGGGTGACGGCAGGGCGTGACGCCGGCTGGAGCAGGGGATTCGTCCGCAGGGAATGCGTATACCCAATCGCCGGCCGCCCGGATTGCACCGTAATGCCCACGCCGGGGACGCTCACCTGTGGGAGTACCACTGCGTGGCCAGTGCGGAGCCGCGCGTAACCACCTAGGGAGAAGCATGAAGATCGCGAGACTTCTCGGTGCCGCTGCCACCGCGGTGATGACGACCGGCGCGCTCGCCGCCGTCGCCGTCCCCGCGTCGGGCCAGGACCTGCTGAACCCCGACATGGTGCCCGCGCTGCAGCGGGACCTGGGCCTGACCCACGACCAGGCGGTCGCGCGGCTCAAGAGCGAGGACGCCGCGAACAAGATCACCGAAGCGGTCAGCGCCGCGCTCGGCGACGCCTTCGGCGGCGCGAGCTACGACGCCGCCACGGGCAAGGCGCGCATCGCCACGACGAACCCCGCGCTGACGGCGAAGATCCGCGAAGCCGGTGCCGAAGCGGCGGTCGTGAAGTTCAGCGCCCGCCAGCTCGACTCCACTGTGGACAAACTGAACGCCGGCGAGAAGGCGGCACCCGCGGCGATCACCGGCTGGGGCGTGGACTCCGCGGCCAACCGCGTCACCGTTTCGGTGCTGCAGGGCCAGCGTGGCACGGCGGACGCCTTCCTCGCCAAGTCCGGTGTGGACAAATCAGCGGTGACGGTCGTCGAGACGGCCGCGCAGCCTTCGCTGTACTACAACATCCGCGGCGGCGACGCCTACTACATCGGCGGCTCGGCCCGCTGCTCGGTCGGGTTCTCCACGACCACCGGCTTCCTGACCGCGGGCCACTGCGCGGCGCTCACCGGGGCCGGCGCGCTGACCGGGTCCAACGGCGTCTCGCTCGGCTCGTGGGGCCGCTACAGCTTCCCGACCAACGACTACGCGGCGGTCCGGACCAACAGCAGCTGGACCCCGCTGGCGCAGATGAACAACGGCACGGCGGTGCGTGGCTCGTCCAACGCGGCGACCGGCACGTCGGTCTGCAAGGCCGGCTCGACCACCGGCTGGACCTGCGGCACCATCGGCGCCAAGAACCAGACGGTCCGCTACTCCGAGGGCACGGTCTACGGCATGACCGCGACCAACGTCCGCTCGGCGGCCGGTGACTCGGGCGGCGGCTTCATCGCCGGCAACTACGCGCAGGGCATCCTGTCCGGCGGCAACACGTCCGTGACGTACTTCTTCCCGATCGGTGCCGCGCTCTCGGGCACCGGGACCACGCTGAAGACCAGCTGACCCCTGACAAGGCGGAAGGGGGGGGTTTGGGGGCGCCCCCCGCGCCCCCGAAACCCGCCCTTCGTTCCTCGCCGCGGGAATGGGAGGTCTGCGGGTCAGACGTTGCTGATCTCCTCGATCAGCCCGTCGACGTCGAAGTGCGCGCTCTCTTCGCCGAGCGGCACCAGCTCGTAGGACGCCTCGAGGAACGTCCGGATGTCTTCGATCTCCAGCTCGAACGACGCGTAGCCGTCCGGTGACTCGATTTCCAGGGTCAGGAAGTCCTCGTCCTCGGACAGGTCCGGGCGGATCCGGACGTCGCCCAGGCCGGCAGGCTCGTCGAGACCGGCCACGAGCAGGTCGCGGGCGAAGGTCCATTCGATCCACCGGCCGCGCTCGGTCCGGAAGGCCACGGTCACCGCGAACGGTTCGTGGGCGTGGTAGGACAGGCGCGACAGGACGGGCGTGGTGCTCTCGTTCAGCAGCACGAACTGGCTCTGGTGTACGGCGTCGGTGTGCACGGCCCCTCCTGGAGTCTCGCTGGCGGTTCGCGCGGCGCGAACTCTTCGGCAAGGAGATGACCGGGGCCTGCGCCCATGACGGAGAAATTCTCACGTTCACTTGATCGGTTGCATCCGTCCATTGTGGTGTAACGCCGGGCACATACCCCTTGCGCTCACGCGGGCACAGGTGGTGACGGCTCGCGCAGTGCGTCCGGCAGCTTCTTCCGCAGCACGAGCAGCGCGGGAACGGCGGACGCGCAGGTCAGCGCCAGGATCGACCAGGTCAGCGCGTTGCTCATGCTGAGCAGGACGGCCAGCAGGCCGGGTGCCACCGCGACCGGCAGTCCCCAGGACAGCTGGAAGAGCGAACTCGCGCGGCCTTCGGCGCCCGGGGGAGCCGCCGCGGCGGCCGCGGCCGTGGCGGTGGGGCCGAACATCGCTTCCGCGATCGCGAAACCCAGGCTCGTCACGAGGATCAGCCCGGTCGCAACTTGCAGAGGGACGCTTGCCAGCGGGACGAGCAGCGCGAAGCACGCGGAGAACAGCACGGCGGCACCGATGAGCCCGGCGGTGCGGCTGCGGCCCGCCAGCATCGCGACGATCGGCCGCTGCGCCGTGACGACGACCACCGTGCCGAGCGTGATGGCCGTCCCGGCAATCCACTGTGGACCGTGCAGCAGGTCCCGCACGACGATCGGGAGCACGGCGAACTTGCTCGCGCTGGCGAGGGTGAACGCCAGGTGGGTCCCGCAGAACCCGAGGAACGCCCGATCCCCGAACACCGCCCGCCACCCGCCGAAAGGGACTTTCGGTGCATCCGGCGGGCTGAAAGGGACGTTCGTGGCAGCTGGTGCGACGAACGTCCCTTTCAGCAGCCGGAGCAGGAGTGCCGCGGCCGCGAAGCTCGCCGCGTTCGCGTACGCGAGGAGATGGAACGCCCACGGGCTGGTGAACGGCGGCAGCAGCGCCATCGCCGCCGCGCCGACGCCCGCGCCCGCGAAACGCCCGGCGGTCTGCGTCGCCAGCATGCGGTCCGTGTCGCTGCCGGTGGTGAGCAGGGCCGCCATCGGCGCGTTGCACGTCCAGAACAGCCGGTCGCCGAAGCCGGCCACCGCCGACACCGCGGCCACCGCCCAGCCGGTGTGGACCAGCGGGTAGGCCGCGAACGCCCCCACCCGCACCAGGTTGCCCGCGACGAGCAGAGCGCGTGGCCCGAACCGGTCCATCGCCATGCCGGCGACCGGGCCGGTGACCAGCGCGAGCAGGGCGCCGGCACTCAGCGACGTGCCCGCGTCGACCAGGCCCATGCCCTGGCCGTGTACGAGGAACAGCAGGGCGAACGGGACCCACAGCCCGCTGCCGAGCGCGTCGATCAGGGTGGCGGCCAGGAAGAGCCGTCGGTTCCGAAGCACGCTGCGTGTCCTTCCCCCCAGGTGGGCAGCGCTCCAGCTTACGGCTCCAGCGGCAGGGTGAGGCCCACTTTCACGCGATCCATCGCCACGCTCGTGGTGAAGTGCCGGACGTTCGGGTTGTCGAAGAACATCCGCCGGGTGAAGACCTCGAAGCCCGCCATGTCCGGGCACGTCACGATCAGCACGAAGTCCGCGGTGCCGGTGACGTAGTAGCACTGCTGCACGCAGTCGTCGGCCAGTACCTGGCGGCGGAACGCGTCGAGCACCGCGAGGTTCTCCCGCTCCATCTCGACCATGACGACGAACGTCATGTTCAGGCCGAGTGCCTCCGGCGCCAGCACCGCCACCTCGCGTTCGATGACGCCCGTCTCGCGCAGCCGCTTGATCCGCCGCTGCACCGCCGCGGCCGAGAGACCGACCTTCGCGCCGATCGTCTCGGCGATGGTGCGGGCGTCCGCCTGGAGGCAGGCGAGGATGGCGATGTCCAGCTGGTCGAGGTCGGGAGTCTGCACTCCAGCAGGCTAACCGGCACCCCCGACAGTCCGCCGCCGTTCACTCCTCCGTGACGCGGCTCACTACTCCGTTCACGGCGAAAGTGAAACAACTTTTTTCGTGACCTGGAACACAACTGGCCGGTCTACCAGGGGGTAGCCCATAGAAGTGGAAGACCAGCCGGTCGTCCCGCCAACCCGCCGGCGTGGGGAGGCTGTCCCGTGCCCGCACCTGCCGCCGTGCTGACCGGCCTCGGCTCGTGGTTGCCGACGAAAGTCCTGGACAACCACGAGATCGCGGCCCGGCTCGACACCTCGGACGAGTGGATCCGGACCCGCACCGGGATCCGGGAGCGCCGCGTCGCCGGGCCGGGCGAGTCCACTGTGGACCTCGCCGTCGGCGCGGGCCGCGAAGCGCTCGCGGGCGGCACCGCCGACGCCGTCGTGCTCGCCACCGCCACCCCCGACCAGCCGTGCCCGGCGAGCGCGCCGCAGGTCGCCGCCCGGCTCGGGCTCGGCACGGCCGCGGCGTTCGACGTCAACGCCGTCTGCAGCGGCTTCGTCTACGCGCTGGCCACGGCCGCCGGGTTCATCGCGGGCGGGCTCGCCGAGCGCGTCCTCGTCATCGGCGCCGACACCTTCACCACGCTGGTCGACCCGGGCGACCGCACCACGGTCCCGATCTTCGGCGACGGCGCGGGCGCGGTCCTGCTCCGGGCGGGCGAGGCCGGCGAGCCCGGCGCGTTCGGGCCGTTCGACCTGCACAGCGAGGGCGAGCACGCCGAACTGCTCTGGGTCGAGGCCGGCGGCGCCCGCAAGCGGCTGTCCGACACTCCCGCCGACCGGTACCTGGCGATGCAGGGCACGACCGTGTTCCGGCACGCCTGCGCGCGGATGGCGGAGTCCTCGCGCACGGTCCTGGAGCGCGCGGGCTGGATGGTCGGCGACGTCGACCGCTTCGTCGGCCACCAGGCGAACATCCGCATCCTCCAGGGCACAGCGAAGCAGCTCGGCATGCCCGCCGACGCCGTCGTGGCCAACATCGACCGGGTCGGCAACACCAGCGCGGCGTCCATCCCGCTCGCCCTGGCCGACGCGAACGCCGACGGGACGCTCGTCCCGGGGCACCGCGTCCTGCTCAGCGCGTTCGGCGCGGGCCTGACCTGGGGTTCGACGGTGCTGCGCTGGCCGGACCTCGGTCAGCCGTCCTGAGGTTGCGGGCCGGTCGTCCAGGTCGGCGTCGCCTCCGCGCGGCCCCGCAGCTCCAGCTCGCCGTGCTTCTCCCAGTGCGCGGCCTCGCTCGGCAGGGCCGCGGAGACCACGGCGTCGCTGGCGAGGACGCGGGCGGGCACCGACTTGGCCAGCTCGGTCAGCCGCGCGGCCTCGTTGACCGCGTCGCCGATCACGGTGTACTCCAGCCTGCTGCTGGTGCCGAGCTGCCCGGCGAACACCGGGCCGCTGGAGACGCCGATGCCCAGGTCCAGCTCGCCGGCGTCGCGGACGGCGTCCCGGATGGCCCGGGCGGCGGCCAGCGCGGCGGTGGGCGCGTCCGACAGCCGCGTCGGCGCGCCGAAGATGCACAGCGCCGCGTCGCCCTGGAACTTGTTGACCAGCCCGCCGCGGGCGTTGACCGCCGACACCACGGCCGCGAACAGCCGGTTCAGCTTCCCGACCAGCTCCTCGGGCGGGGTGCGGTAGGCCAGCGCGGTCGAGTCGACGACGTCGACGAACAACGCCGTGACCTCGCGGACATCACCGGACAGTGACGCGCCGTACTCGAGGGCGTGCCGGGCGACGTCGGCGCCGACGTGCCTGCCGAACAGGTCCCGCATCCGTGCCTGCTCGCGCAGGCCGGCCGCGAGCTGGTTCACCGACGTCTGGAGCAGGCCGATCTCGCTGGAGTCGTCGACGTCGACCGCGACGTCGGTGTTGCCGCGCGCGATCTCGTCGAGCGCCACGCGCAGCCGGTGCAGCGGCGCCGCGACCGCCCTGGCCAGCAGCGCGGTGCCGATCGCGCCGACCGCGAGGCCGGTCACCGACAGCATGACCAGGCTCGCGGTGTGGTTGCCGGTGCCCAGGTCCGGCGGGGTGGCCAGGAGCAGCACGCCCACGAACGGGACGCCGCTGGCCAGCGCCCACGTCACCACCAGCCGCGTCAGCACGGTGACCGGCAGCGAGCCGCGCGGCGGCAGGACGTCGAGGGCGATCGTCATCACCGGCCGCGCCACCCACTCGGCCGCGAGGTAGGTGAGCCCGACGGTGGTCAGCCCGCCGAGCCCGATCACCGTGGCCATGCCGACGGCGTCCTCGGCCGAGCCGAGCACCCCGGCGAGCACGGCCAGGACCACCGTCCCGATCAGCCACAGCGTGCCGCTGACCACGGCCATGTCCACCGGCAGCCGCAGCGCACGGCGGGCTTCGCTCTCCGACGGCGGACGGCCGAAGACGAACCAGATCGCGGTGCGGCGCTGCAGCCACGCCGTCCACAGTGTCCCGGTGAGCAGGGCCGCGGCGACGATCCCGGCGGCGGTCAGGCCGAGCATCCAGCCGCGGTCGCCGACGTCCTTCGGCAGGCCCTGCAGCAGCAGGAGCAGTGCCACGACACCCGATCCGGCCACACTGGACCCGACCCCCAGCCCGGCGAAGCCCAGGCTGGTACGCAACACCACCCGGAAGTTCCCCACGGCGATCCTGCGCACGGCGTCGATCGTACGGCGGAAAATGCGTGGCCACTGCCCGTGGCCGCCGATTACCGTGCGGAACATGGACCCACTCGGCCAGGACGAGATCCGGGCCTCGTTCGTCAACTGCACCCGCGGCGAAGCCAAGGGCGTCACGCTGCCCGCCCGGCCCGGCGAGATCCCGTGGGAGCGGCGGGAGTTCCTCGGCTGGCGAGACCCGAAGGCGCCGTCGCGCGCCTACCTCGTGTTGCCGTACGGCGGCGAGGTCGTCGGGCTCGCCCTGCGCGCCGCCGCGCCGCCGAAGTCACGCCTGCGCAGCAACATCTGCGGCTTCTGCACCACGGCACACGGGCTCGCCGACATCACGCTGTTCTCCGGCAGGCGGGCCGGGAAGCCCGGCCGCGAAGGCAACACGCTGGGCATCTACGCCTGCGGGAACCTGGCCTGCAGCCAGTACGTCCGCGGCGAGCTGAAGTCCGACGTGCCCCAGCCGTTCGAGACGCTGACGCTCGACGAGCGCGTCGCCCGGCTGCAGGAGAAGCTGCACAGGTTCGTGGCGCGCGTGCTGGAGCCGCGTTAGAAGCGGTACCGGACGATGTGCGCGGTCCGGGCCAGGGCCGGGATCACCTTCAGCAGCCGCAGCTGGAACCGTGTGACCGGGCCCAGCCGGGCCAGCACCTCCGGGGTCGCCCAGTGTGCGGCGTCCAAAGAGGACACCAGGGTGAGGCCGTGGCGCTCCAGCTCGTGCGGGTCGTCGACGCCCCAGTACAGTGTCGCGCCCGCCTTGCGCACCGGGGCGTTGAGCTTCTGCATCCGGATGGCGGTCCGGCTGAAGAGGTCGCAGATCAGCTCGCCCGACGGGAACCGCGCGACGAGCCTGCGGACCAGCTCGGTGCCGCTTTCCGGCTTCAGGTACATCGTGAGGCCCTCGGCGACGATCAGTGCCGGCCGGTCGTGCGGCACCTGGCCGAGCCAGCCGAAGTCGGTCACCGACGAGCCGATGTTCGTGTGGTTCGGCGCGCCGGGGTACAGCTTTTCGCGCAGCTCGACGACCTCGGGGTAGTCGACGTCGTACCAGTGGACGGTCTCCGGCGGCGCGAGGCGCTGGAACCGCGTGTCCAGGCCGCAGCCGAGGTGCAGCACGATCGCGTCCGGGTGATCGCGCAGGTACTCGGCGGCCCAGTCGTCGATCGGCTTCGCCCGCAGCACGACCGAAGCCGCCCGGTCGCCGGAGATGCCGATCTTCGTGAAGTCGTAGTCGATCCGGCGGACGGCGTCGTCCGCCGCCTTGTCGCCGAGGATCGGGTGCGCGCTGCGGTAGTCGAGCGCGCGGCCGTACAGCGTGGCCAGGTTGGTGGCCTTCTCCTCGGTGAAGTGCACTTTTTCCATCGCTACCGTTCCTCGTGACGCGCGGCGAAGTCGTGGGCGTAGGTCTTGGCGTCGACCAGGTGCTTGAGGGTCAGCTCCCGGGCCGCGGCCGGATCGGACCGCCGGATGGCGTCGAGGATCGCGCGGTGGTCGTCGACGGCCTTGCGGATCTGCCCCGGCAGCCGCAGCGCGGCCCGCCGCTCCTCGCCGACCAGGGCGAGGACCGACCGGAGCAGCCCGGCGACGTCGTCGTTGCCCGCGTTCTGCGCGATCACCCGGTGGAACTCGGCATCGGTGGCGATGACCCGCAGCATGTCCCCGGCTTCGGCCGCCTGCGCCATCTCGGCGACGTTGTCCTCCAGCCGCCCGACGGTCTTCGCGGTGGCGTGCCGCGCCAGCCGTTCGGCGAGCGTGGGCTCGACGGTCGCCCGCAGGTCGAACAGCTTCTCGACGAGCTGGTCGTGCTCGGTGAACCAGCTCCGCAGCGGCTGTTCCTGCTGCTCACGGACGTAGGTCCCGGAGCCGGCCCGGATCTGGACGTACCCGATGGAGTCTAGGACGCGCAGAGCCTGCCGCAGCGACCCCCGGCTGATGCCGAGTTCTTCGCAGAGCACGCGTTCGGCGGGCAGCCGCGACCCGGGCGGCAGGTCACCGGAGTCGATCCGCGCCCGCAGCCGCTCGACGGTCGCGCTCCAGACCTGCTCGGTGTCCACGACCCCATCCTCTCAGCTCCCGGAATTGTCGGGGGTGGCTGCCATGATCACGGACATGGAGATCCTGGGGGCATGGGTGCGTGGCTGGACGGTGTCCCGGGCGACGCCACCACCGGTCGCCGAACCCGACGGCTACCGCGTCGACGTCGGCTTGCCGGGACACCGGGTGCGGTACCTGCTGCGCTCGCCGTCGGCAGTGGCAGCACGGGCCAGGACGGCGGCATCGCCGGGCACGTGGCTGAAGACGTGCGGCGCGCGCGGCGAGGTCGTGGCCGGGCTGACATCGGAGTGGGAGGTGGGAGAGACGGAGTACCTGATGACGTTCGAGGGGGCACTGCCTCCGGTTTCGGTGCCGTCGCCGTACGCGGTGACGGTCAGTGGAGACGGGCCGGTGTGGGACGTGGCCGTGTCGTGCGCCGGAGCCCCGGCGGCCCGGGGGAGGGTCGCGGTGGCGTCGGGCGTGGCGGTGTTCGACCAGATCGAGACGCAGCCACAACACCGCCGCCGCGGCCTCGGCCGGGTGGTCATGCACCACCTGAGCGCCGCGGCGGCGGCGGAGTCGAGCGCGTTGCTGGCCTCCGAGGCCGGGCGAGGCCTGTACGGCGCCCTGGGGTGGCGGGTGGAGTCCGAAGTGGTCCCGGCGCATGTCCCGGAAGGAGCGTCATGACCGCGCGCCCGGTCAGGTCCGCCGGGACTCGCGCGAGATTCACTCGGTCGGCGGGCAACCACGGACCGATGCGCTGCGTAGACATTCAGTCACCCGTCGCGCCCATGAGGCGCACAGAACCGATGCGAGGGGGAGCGCAGACGTGGGTCGCTGGATCACCAAGAACGGAAACCGGGTTTACCTCGAGGATGGCAAGGGCGGTTCGGGTCCGTTGGTGGCGGTTGCTGCCGCGGTGGTCCTCGCCGGAGGCGGCGTCGCCGGGGTGGGCGCGGGCGGTCTCTTCGCGGGTGGTGGTGGCGGAGCAGGAGCGGCATCCGAGGCATTCGCCGGCAATGCCGCCGGCGACGTCGTCGACTCACTGCCGGGACGGTCGATCAAGACCCGCCGGGCCGAAGCCGGCGAGTCGGCGAAGAAGGGCAAGCCCGACGAGGCGTGGAGCAAGTTGAAGGTCAAGCAGCTGCGACGAGAGGTCCACGACCTCGAGCACGCGGCCGAGTGCGTCGCAGCCGCCACGGGCAAGGTGCGGGAGTTCCTGATGAGAACACCGTGCTCGTCGCTGCATCGGATGCTGCTGGCTGTCGGTGACGGGCATCGCAACGCCGCGGTCATTTCCGTGGTGCGTGTCGGGTTCCGGAGCAGAAAGCAGGCTGCCGCGTTCGAAAAGGTCGAGCGGGTGCACGGAAGCGGAGATGTGCGGCCGCTGGACGTCGCGGTGGTGCTCGGGGTGGCCGGGGTGAAGATGACCGGGCTGCACTACGCCTCCCGCCCGGAGGGCTACGGCATGGTGGTGGCCGAAGCCGACAACGCCACCGGCCATTTCGACGACGAGACACTCGACGCGCTGGCCGAGGTCGCTTCCTGGATGCCTGTCAAGAAGTGACCTGCGCCGAGCCGTCGTCCCGGCCGCCCGGCTACAGCGTCAGTCCCGGGTCGCCGGCCACCGTGGTGAGCTGGTCGGCGGTCAGCGGCAGCGGGGCTTCGACTCCCGGCGAGTTGAACACCGTGGCCACGACGAACGTGCCGTCCGCGCGGAAGTCGGTCACCGAGATGCTGTGCTGCCTGGTGTTCGCCCGGTCCACGGTGTCCGTTTCCGCCACCACCCGGGCCCCTCCCGCGCCGACCTCGAAGTAGCGGCACGTCGTTTCCGGGCTGATCTGCTTCTTCAGCTCCGCGCACAGCTGCACCGGCTGGAACCGGGTGACCGGGACGGCCGGCACGAACACCTCCACCGAGATGAAGTAGCCGCCGTCCTCCGGGCCGCCGTGTTCCTGGGTGCGGACGCCGACCTGGCTCGGCGGCAGCACGCCGCCGAAGCGGCCCGAGTCGTTGGAGCGGCGGCGGAGCTGGTCGGCCGGGGGCACCATCGTGCGCAGGACCGCCTCGAGATGGTCGGCGACCTCCGGGGCGCGGGCCCGCAGCCGCGCTTCGGTCGGCTGGGCGATGTCACCCGGCGGCCACCAGCGATGTCCGTCGGACGGCGTGACCGTCTGCGCTCCGGCCGGCTGGACCGGGGCAGGAGCCGCCGGTCCGGTGAGCGTGATCGCGACAGCGGCGAGTGCCGCCACCACGGCGGCCCCGGTGAGCAGGCTGTTCCGGCGGCGACGGCGCCGCCGGCCTGCCCGGGTGACGACCTCGTCCGGGTCGAAGCCCAGCGGCGGTTCGGGGTGCACGGCCGCGGTGAACTCGCGGGCCAGGGTCTGCTCGTTCATTGCAGCTCGCTTTCTGCCAGGAAACCGGATTCGGCGGGGTAGACGCCGCGCAGCGTCTGCAGGGCCCGTGCGGTCTGGCTCCGGACCGTTCCTTCGGAACACCGCAGTTCGCGGGCGGCGTCGGCGACCGGCAGGTCGCAGAAGTACCGCAGCACCAGCACCGCCCGCTGCCGCGGCGCGAGGGCCGCCAGCGCCGTGGCCAATTCGGGGCGCAGGCCGGCCGGGTGGCGGGACGGATCCGCCGTCTCGTCCGCGACTTCCGGCAGCGCGTCGGTGTGGTGCTCGGACCGCCGCCACGGCCGCCGCCGCTCGTCGAGCCAGCAGCGGGTCAGCGTCCGCCGCGCGTAGCTCATCGGGCGGTCGGTGCCGCGGATCCGCGGCCACGCGCCGTACATCTTGTACAGCGTGGTCTGGACGAGATCCTCGGCCAGGTGCCAGTCACCGCACAGCAGGTAGCCGTACCGGCGCAGCATGACGGCGTTGCCCCGGGCGAACTCGCGAAACCGATCCTCGTCGGCTGCCCGCATCGGGCCTCCTTCTTGTCAGGTACCGCTGCTTACGCACGGCGCGGCCGGGACGCTGCATCGCCGTGGTGAGTGTCTGCCCAGACACATCTGCGTCGCGGGACCCGCCCACGATGCTTAGGCTCCGCACGTGATTGCTTCATGACGTGGTGGCACGCGGTGATCGTCGTGGTCGCCGGGATCTGGGCGGGCACCATCAACGCCGTCGTCGGGTCGGGGACCCTGGTGACGTTCCCCGTGCTCGTCGCGCTCGGCTATCCGCCGGTGACGGCGACGACGTCCAACGCCATCGGCCTCGCGCCCGGCACCCTCAGCGGTGCCTGGGGATACCGGCACGAGCTCAAGGGCTACTGGCCGCAGACCGTCAGGTTCGCCGTCGCGTCCTTCCTCGGCGCGATCGGCGGCACCGTCCTGCTGCTTTCGCTGCCGAAGGACGCCTTCGAAGCCGTCGTCCCCGTGCTCGTCGGGCTGGCGGTGGTCCTGGTGATCGTCCAGCCGAAGGTGTCGAAGTGGGTGGCCGCCCGCCGCGAGGCCAACGGCACCGAGCACAAACCCGGCCCCCTGCTGATGTTCTTCGTCTTCCTCATCGGCATCTACGGCGGGTACTTCACCGCCGCACAGGGCGTGATGCTGATGGCCGTGCTGGGAATGCTGCTGAGCGAACCCCTGCAGAAGCTGAACGGCGTCAAGAACGTCCTCGCCGCCGTGGTCAACGTCGTCGCCGGCGTGATCTACGCGTTCGTGGCCCCGATCAGCTGGCCGGTGGTGCTGTGGCTGGCGGTCGGCTCCACCGCCGGCGGCTTCCTCGGCGCGAAGATCGGCCGCAAGCTGCCGCCGGCGGTACTGCGCGGCGTCATCGTGGTGATCGGCGTCGCCGCGGTGATACAGCTTTCGCTCAAGTAGGGCGGCCCCTCCGGGCTCGGTACGATTCGATCCATGACGGACCCGGAAGACCTCGACCGGCGCGTTCGGGTGCTCGAAGCCGAAGTTCTGCGACTCCGCGACCAGTTCACGGTCGCCGCGTCCGACGCCGCGGCGGCTCGCAGTGACGCCGCCGCGGCTCGTGTCCTTGCCGGTGGCGCCGACCGGGATGCCGCCGACCTGCGAGACGAGCTTCGAGCGCACAACCAGACCCTCAACGCCCTGCGCGAAACCCAGCTCGAGCACGGCCAAGCGATCGCCGAGGGCTTCGCCAAAACCGACGAGAAGTTCGCCACCATGGCCCAGGGAATGGCGCAGATCCACACTCTCCTGGAACGCCTGGTCCCGCCCGGACCAGCGAACTTCAGCGACTGAAGTCGCGCGCCGCGGACAGGAAGAGGTCGTTCTCCTCGCGGGTGCCGATGGTCACGCGGACGCCGTCGCCGGCGAAGGGGCGGACCACCAGCTTGCGGTCCAGTGCGTGCTCGGCGAACGGGACCGCCTGCTCGCCCAGGGGCAGCCACACGAAGTTCGCCTGCGTCTCCGGCACCTGGTACCCCGCCGCGATCAGCGCGTCGCGCACCCGGCCGCGCTCGGCGACGATCTCCTTGCAGCGCTCCAGCAGCTCGTCCGCCGCGTCGAGCGAAGCGAGCGCGGCCACCTGGGCCAGCATGTTCACCGAGAACGCCACGTACACCTGGCGGATCGCGTCGGCGATCGGCTCCGGCGCGATCGCGTACCCGACGCGCAGGCCCGCGAGGCCGTACGCCTTCGAGAACGTGCGCAGCACCATCACGTTCGGCCGGGTGCGGGTGTACTCGACGCCGTCGGGGACCTCGGGGTCGGTGACGAACTCCTTGTACGCCTCGTCCAGGACGACCAGCACGCGCTCCGGGACCGCGTCCAGGAAGCGCTCCAGCTCTGCGCGGCGGATCGCCGTCCCGGTCGGGTTGTTGGGGTTGCAGACGAAGACCACGCGCGTGCGGCCGGTGATCGCCGCGGCCATCGCGTCGAGGTCGAGTTCCTGGCCCTCGGTGATCGGGACCTTCACCGACACCGCGTTCGCGACCTGCGTGACGATCGGGTACGCCTCGAACGAGCGCCAGCCGAAGATCACCTCGTCGCCGGGCGCGCACACCGCCTGGATCGTCTGCTGGCACAGCGACACCGAGCCGCAGCCGATCGCGACGCGGTCCACCGGCACGTCCAGTTCGCGGGCGAGCCGCTCGCGCAACGCCTGCGAACCCGTGTCCGGGTAACGGTTGATGCCCGCCGCGGCCTCGGCGATCGCCCGCGCGACGCTCGGCAGCGCGCCGCCGGGCACCTCGTTGCTCGCCAGCTTGATCGCGCCTTCGATCGTCCGGCCGGGGACGTATTTCGGCAACGATTCGAGATCGGCACGCGGGGACACGGACGGCATCTTCGGCGCTCCTGGAATTCGACGGGACGACCCGGTCACCGTATCTTTTCCGCCCGCCGCCGCGCGACTCCCTTCAGGCGGTCCCCGGTGGGACACTGGGGGTATCTCCCGTTCACCTCCAAGTGATTGAGTGACGGCATGACCTCGACCAGCACCGTGGACTACCAGCGCCCCGGCGGCCCTGCCCTGCGCCTGACCTGCTCGGAACCCGAAGGGTCGCTTCGCGGCGGCCTGGTGGTGCTGCACGAGGCGGACGGCGTCACCGACGGCGTGAAGCTGCTGCTCGCCGGCCTCGCCACGGAGGGCTGGCTGACCGTCACCCCGCACCTCGACGACGCGCGCCTCACCCAGCAGGACCTGCTCGACGCGACCGACCTGACCCTGGCCTGGCTCGTCGAGCGCGGCGTCCAGGCCGACCTGCTCGGCGTGATGGGCTTCGACCTCGGCGGCACCGCGGCCCTCGTCGTCGCCTCGCACCGGAAGCTGGGCGCCGCGGTCAGCGTCGGCGGGCAGCAGGCCGCCGAGCTGCCCGCGCTGGTCGAGATCGCCGGGCGGCTCACCAGCCCCTGGCTCGGCATGTACGGCGACGCCGGCGACGAGGCGGGCGGCGCCGACGTCGAGCAGCTGCGTGACGCGGCCGCGTCGGCGAAGGTCGCCACGAACGTCGTCCACTACCCGGGCGCCAACCACCGCTTCGACGCCGACCCTGGCGCGGCCGCGGAGGCGTGGCAGCGCACCCTCGACTGGTTCGACGCGCACCTGCGTTAGGTGTGGGCGAGCACCACCTCCGACCCGGGTTCCGTGTGGGTTCCGGCCACAGTGACTTCGCGTTCGGAAGGATTAGGCTCGGAGCGTGACGCACACCGCCGACGCCCCCGAAGTGCTCTGGCGCCCCGAGCCGGGCCACGTTGCCGACACCAAGATCGAAGCCTTCCGCCAGTGGCTGCGCGCCGAGCGCGGCGTCGAGGTGGACGACTACCGCTCGCTGTGGGAGTTCTCGGTCGAGCGCGGCCCGGACTTCTGGGCCGCGGTCGCGGACTTCCTCGGCGTCCGCTGGCACGACCAGCCCGGTGAGGTGCTCCAAGGCGCGATGCCGGACGCCGTCTGGTTCGAGGGCGGGACGCTGAACTACGCCGAGCACGCGCTCACCCCGGGCGTCGCGGGTGCCACGAAGGCCGACGACGAAACCGCGGTGATCTTCCATCGCGAGGACGGCCTCGCGAGCCACCTGACCTACGGCAAGCTGCGTGCCCAGGTCGCCGCGGCCCGGGCGGCGCTGCTGGAGCTGGGCGTCGGCAAGGGCGACCGCGTCGTCGCGCTGGCGCCGAACTGCCCGCAGACGCTGGTCGCGTTCCTCGCCACGGCGAGCATCGGCGCGATCTGGTCGTCGTGCTCGCCGGACTTCGGCGTCCGTGCGGTCGCGGACCGCTTCGTGCAGATCGAGCCGAAGGTGCTCTTCGCGGTCAACGCCTACGCATACAACGGCCGCCAGTTCGACATCCGGACGACGATCGCGGACCTGCAGGCGAAGCTGCCGTCGCTGGCCGCGACGGTCCTCGTCGAGTACGTCGGCGAAGGCCGCATGGACGGCACGCTCGACTGGGACCAGCTGCTCGCGAAGCACGAAGGCTCGACGCTGCTGTTCGAGCCGGTCGAGTTCGCGCACCCGCTGTGGGTGCTCTACTCCTCCGGCACCACCGGCCTGCCGAAGGGCATCGTGCACGGCCACGGCGGCATCACCCTCGAACACCTCAAGGCGCTCGCGCTGCAGACCGACCTCGGGCCCGGCGACCGGTTCTTCTGGTTCAGCACCACCGGCTGGATGATGTGGAACTTCCTCATCTCCGGCCTGCTCGTCGGCACCACGATCGTGCTCTACGACGGCAGCCCGGGGTATCCGGACCTCAACGCGCTCTGGCACCTCGCGGAACAGCACCGCGTCACCTACTTCGGCACGTCGGCGCCGTTCATCCAGAGCTGCCTCAAGGCGGGCATCAAGCCTGCCGAGCGCTACGACCTGACGGCGCTGCGCGCACTCGGCTCGACCGGCGCGCCGCTGAGCGTCGAAGGCTTCCGGTGGATCGCGGACGAGGTCGGGAAGAACGTCCAGATCTGCTCGGTCTCCGGCGGCACCGACCTGTGCGCGGCGTTCGTCGCGTCGGCGCCCGACGTCCCGGTCTGGCTCGGCGAGCTGTCCTGCCCGGCGCTCGGCGCCGCGGTCAAGGCCTTCGACGAGGCGGGCAACGCCGTCGTCGAGGAGGTCGGCGAGCTGGTGATCACCCAGCCGATGCCGTCGATGCCGGTGTTCTTCTGGAACGACCCCGACGGCTCGCGCCTGCGTGAGGCGTACTTCGAGATGTATCCCGGCCTGTGGCGCCACGGCGACTGGATCCGGATCACCAACCGCGGCTCGGCGGTGATCTACGGCCGCAGCGACTCGACGCTCAACCGCGGCGGCGTCCGGATGGGCACGGCGGAGTTCTACCGGGTCGTCGAGGGGTACGACGAGATCCTGGATTCCCTGGTCGTGGACACTTCGGCCGCCGGGAACGAGGACGGGCAGCTGATCTGTTTCGTGGTGCTCGCCGACGGCGTCGCGCTCGAAGACGTCGAACCGGCGCTGCGGAAGGAACTGCGTAGCGCGCTGTCACCACGCCATGTACCCGATCGGTTCGTCGTGGTTTCCGAGATACCTCGTACCTTGAACGGTAAGAAGTGTGAGGTACCGGTGAAGAAGATCCTCGCCGGTGTGGCTCCCGACCGGGCCGTCAGCCGCGACGCGCTGGCCAACCCGGCGGCACTGGCGCCGTTCGTGGAGCTCGCCGGGGGGTAGATGGGGGAGGCAGGATGGGCCACGGCAGGGTGCACAGGTGGTGACGGGGACACGCGCGCAAATCACCTGGAAGGTGGCGGGGACCACCACTGTGGGGGTGATCACCTGGGTGACCCGGCTCGCGGGCCTGCTCACCGTGGCGTCGGTCCTCGTGCCCGCCGGCCGGAACCTGCGCGGGCACCTCTCGGAGTGGCTGGAGCTGCCGCAGGAGGCCACGGTGGCGGCGGCGACCGTGGCGCTGGTCACGGGCGTGCTGCTGGTGATGCTGGCCGCGGGCCTGCGGCGCCGCAAGCGCCGGGCCTGGCAGCTGGCGATCGGCGCGACGGTGCTGCTCACGGTGTCGCACATCGGGCTCAAGCACGTCTTCGGCGCCGGCCTGGTGTCGACGGTGCTGCTGGCAGGCCTGATCGCGAACCGGCGGTACTTCGTCGCGAAGCCGGACCCGGTCGTCGGGCGCTGGCGGGCGGTGCGGGTGTTCCTGCAGCTGGTGCTGGCCGGGTTCGTGATCAACGTCATCCTGCTGTCGGTGGCGTCCCGGACGGTGCTGGAGCCGATGAGCTTCCCGGACCGGGTGGCGGAGTCGGCGCTCGCGCTCGTCGGCGTCAGCGGGCCCGCGGTGTTCCACCAGCTGTGGCTGGAGGACCTGACCGCGGCGGTGGGCCTGCTGTTCGGCCTCGCCGCGGTCGGGGTGTCGGCGTACTTCCTGCTGCGCTCGGCCGAGCCGGCGCCGCGGCTGTCCGACGACGAGGTCGACCGCCTGCGCGGACTGCTGGACGAGCACGGCGAGCGTGACTCGCTCGGCTACTTCGCGCTGCGGCGGGACAAGTTCGCGGTGTTTTCGAAGACGGGCAAGGCCGCGGTCACCTACCGCGTGATCGCCGGGGTGGCGCTGTGCTCGGCCGACCCGCTGGGCGACCACGAGGCGTGGCCCGGCGCGATCGAGGAGTACCTGGAGGTCTGCCGCCGGGGCGGCTGGGTCCCGGCCGCGATGGGCGTCTCCGAGCTGGGCGCGACGGTCTGGGCCCGCTTCGGGCTGGAGGTACTGGAGATCGGCGACGAAGCGGTGGTCGACGCCGACGAGTTCACCCTGGACGGCCGCAGCATGCGCGGCGTCCGCCAGGCGGCGGCCCGCACGAAGCGCGCGGGCTACAAGGTGCTGGTCCGCCGCGCCGAGGACCTGCGGCCCGGCGAGCTGGACGAACTGGCGGCACTGGCGGCGAACTGGCGCGGCACGGACACCGAGCGCGGCTTCTCGATGGCGCTGGGCCGCATGGGCGACCCCGGCTCGGTCCTGGTGACGGCCGAGCAGGGCGGCCGCGTGCGCGGCGTGCTCCAGTTCGTCCCGTGGGGCACGACGGGCCTGTCGCTGGACGTGATGCGCCGCGACCGCACGGCCGACAACGGCGTCAACGAGCTGATGATCTCGGAACTCCTCCTGGCGGCCCGCCACCACGGAGTCCGCCAGGTGTCCCTGAACTTCGCGGCGTTCCGCGCCCTGATGGAGCAGGGCCGCCGCATCGGCGCGGGCCCGGTGGCGAAGGCGGCGGCGAAGGTCCTGCACTTCTTCTCGCGCTGGATCCAGATCGAGACGCTGTACCGCTTCAACGCGAAGTTCCAGCCCCGCTGGGTGCCCCGGTACCTGGTGTACCCGGGCGTCCGCGAGCTGCCGAGGGTGGGCATTGCAACCTTCGAGGCAGAGGGCCTCGGAGGCCGCTCTCCGCGCCTGCTCAGGCTGCTGCGCCGGGCGTAAGGGGGGTCGGGTTCGGGGGTGATCGGGGGGTGTGTAACCTATCTGAGCAGTGGTCGTTGGGCCCAGGAGGCTTCGCCTAGTCTGGTCTATGGCGCCGCACTGCTAATGCGGTTGGGGGTAACCCCCCCTCCCGGGTTCAAATCCCGGAGCCTCCGCTGGCCCCCGGTTCGCCGGGTGCTAGGTTAGAGAACAACTGAACAAGCGCCCGTAGCTCAGCTGGATAGAGCATCTGACTACGGATCAGAAGGTCAGGGGTTCGAATCCCTTCGGGCGCACGTCTGGTTGAGACAGCAAAGAAGCCCCCCTCGCGAGAGGGGGGCTTCTTTCTTGTTCCGGCAGGAAAAGCGACGGACGTCACCCGGCGATTTCGTCCTGGTGTTCCGCCGCCCACCGGGCCAGCTGCGCGAGCGGGCCGCTCGCGAACGACTCGCCCAGTGCGGTCAGCTCGTACGTCGCCGCGGTTCCGCCGCCGTCCTGTTTGGTGGCGAGGCGTCGTTCCGTGAGGCGGCGCAACGACTCGGTCAGCACTTTGTCGCTGATGCCCGCGATGCGGGTCAGCAGGTCGTTGCGTCGCGTCGGGCCGCGGCGCAGGGCCGACAGCAGGACGGGATCCCACGTGTGGCTGATCAGTTCGACCGCCGCCCGGACATGGCAGTCGGACGCGAAGGGCGGGCAGATTCCGTCGGTCACGGCGGCCAGTCTGGCACCTCTTGTCCTCCCGATCGGTAGGAACGGGCTCCCTAACGTGGCCGGCAGACCCGTTCGAAGTAGGAGGTAGCCGTGCACGTGGGAATTCTGGGGACCGGGAACTTGGCTGTCGCGCTCGGGAAAGCATGGCTCGCCGCGGGCCGTGCGGTGGTGCTCACCGGCCGGGACGCCGATCGGGTCCGGGCCGCGGCGGCCGAGATCGGCGCGGAAGCCGTTGCGCCGGACGAGTTCGCCGCCCGGGCCGGCGTCGTGCTCGTGGCGGTCGCCTACGACGGCTTGGCCGGCGCGCTGTCCCTGGTCGGCGCCGACCGGGGCGGGCTGGGCGGGAAGACCGTGCTCGACTGCACGAACGCCGTCGACTACGCGACCGGCCGGTTGCGTCCGGCGTCCGGCTCGGCCGCGGAATTCGTCGCCCGCCACGCGCCGGGTGCGCACGTGGTCAAGGCACTGCACCTGTTCGCCGGGACCTCCTGGCCACACACTGGTCCGCGGCGGCCGGTGGTGGCGCTCTGCGGGGACGACCCGGGCGCGCTCGGCCATGCGGCCGAGCTGGTCGCGGACCTCGGCGGTGAGGGTGTGGTGGTCGGCGGGCTCGACGCGGCGCGCCAGCTGGAAGAAGCGGCCGGATTCGTCATGCGCGTCGTCGCCGCAGGCGCCAACCCGCGCCTGGCCGTGCCCGATGTCGAGCCCCGCCGGGTTGCTCCTACCGGCTGACTTCCGTACCCGGGCGGCGTTCCGGCGACACCTGAAGCGCGGAACGTGCTTCCAGGGGGGACGACGTGCCGCAGCTGCGCATCCACTTCACCGACGCCGATCTCGCGCGGACCCGGCTGAAGCTGGACATCGACCTGATGTGGGAGATCGTCGGCAGCGTGCAGGCGCTGCAGCACTCCGGCGGTGGCCTGGCCTTCGAGGCGTGGCGGCGGCGGGTGCGCGAACGCGTGCGCGGGGACCGGCGGCTGCAGGCCGCGGTGCAGCTGCTGATGACTGTCGCTCCGCATGCCGCGTACTTTCCGGACTTCCTGACGCCTCCGGAGGACGTGCCCGACGTCCGTACCGCCACCGAACTCGTCCTCGCGACGCCCGCGCGGCGACTGCGGGCCGAAGTCGGGCGGCTGGAGCCCGTCTGCGGGCCCGCTGCCGCCTGGCTCGGCGAACTGGCTGCGGCGAAGCCCTCCGCGACGGGGGAGCTGCGGCGGGCGCTGCGGCTGTACTTCCACGCGCTGATCGAGCCGCAGCTCGACGTCGTCGGCGAAGGACTGCGCATCGAATGTGCCGCCGGGGTTCAGCGTTACCTGCACGGTGGGCCCGAAGGGCTGCTGCGGTGGCTCGGGCCCGCCACCCGCTGGCAGCCGCCGGTGCTCGCGGTCGGGTATCCCGTCGATCGCGACCTGCACCTCGACGGCCGGGGTCTCGTGCTCATCCCCAGCTACTTCGGCGTGCAGCATCCCGTCGCGCTCGCCGACCCGCGGCTGCGTCCGGTGCTGGCCGTGCCGATCCGGCCCGGGGCGCGGCTGCTGGCCGCCCGGGAACGCGGTGATCACCTGAGTGCGCTGCTGGGCGCCACCCGGGCCACCATCCTGCGCTCGGCCGTCCGCGGCAGCACCACCACCCGGCTGGCGAAGCAGGCCGGGGTCGCGCCGGCGACCGTCAGCCACCACACGAACGTCCTGCGCGACGCAGGCCTCATCACCACCGACCGGCACGAGAACCTCGCCACCCACCTCATCACGCCGCTGGGCCTGGCCGTGCTGGACCGCGGAAGTCGTTAGAGCCTGTTCGAAGCACGCCGTTCGCGCGCGGCCGCGGTGGCAGGGTCGCCCGGGTCAGGAAAACCCGACGCGAAGGGGGAACGACATGAGGATGCTCAGGACTGCAGCCGTGGCCGGGGTACTCGGCCTGCTGGTGGCCGGCGGCGCGACCGCCACCGCGAGCGCCGCGACCGGGACGGACGCCGCCCGGCCCGCCGCCGCCGGCCAGCGGCTCGCCCTGCCGTGCGAGAACTGGACGCTCAAGATCAGCGAAGGCCACGCCTCGGGCACGTGGTGCAACGACTACCGGACCGTCAGCGGGAAGGTGACCGACGACAAGGCCGACGGCCGGTGCCCGTACGTCCGGTCGCACTGGAGCAACGGCGGCGTCAGCGACGGGCCGTGGGTGGGCCCGAAGGGCGCGTCGAAGTCCTTCACGCTGAACGCCCCGTCGGGGACCTACTCGACCCAGGTCAGCATCCACTACGTCAACTGCTGATCGCCGTACCGCCGCCAGCCGGGCCCGGGAAACCGGGCCCGGCTGCTTTGCGTAACCGGTCTGGACCAGTTCGGTGCGCGGACCGGCCATTGGTCTTGACCACTAACCACGCTCCGTGGTGACGCTTCCATAATTGGTCTGGACCACGTACCGTTTCCGCAAACGGCGCAAAACACCGCCCGGATCCCCGCCGGTGGTGTTGGTGTCTGCCGTCCCCGCACCTGGCTCAAAGGAGAGCGATGTCCAGAAAGAGATGGCACCTCCTCGGTCTGTTCACCGCGGTCGGCGCGCTCGCGGTCGGCCTCGTCACCGTGCCCGCGAACGCCGCCGGTGGCGTCGGCGCCACCTTCACGAAGGGCTCCGACTGGGGTACCGGGTACGAAGGCAAGTACACGATCAGCAACGGCTCGGGCTCGACGCTGCCGAGCTGGACGGTCGAGTTCGACCTCCCGTCCGGCGCGAAGATCTCGTCGCTGTGGGACGGCAGCTACACCGCGTCCGGCCAGCACGTCACCGTCAAGAACACCTGGAACGGCAACGTCGGCAACGGCGGCACCGCCAGCTTCGGCTTCAACGTCAGCTACTCCGGCACCTACTCCGCGCCCGCGAACTGCCGGCTCAACGGCGGCTCCTGCGACGCCGGCGGCAGCACCCCGACCACCACCCCGACGACCCCGACCCAGCCGACCACCACCGTCCCGACCACGCCGACCACCCCGCCGACGACGACCACGCCGCCGCAGCCGGGTGGGCTGAAGAACGTCGGCTACTTCGTGCAGTGGGGCGTCTACGGGCGCAACTACCACGTCAAGAACATCGAAACCTCGGGCTCGGCGAGCAAGCTGACCCACATCAACTACGCGTTCGGCAACGTCAAGAACGGCCAGTGCAGTGCCAACGACGACCCGTACGCCGACTACCAGAAGACCTACGACGCCGCGGGCAGCGTCGACGGCGTCGCCGACACCTGGGACCAGCCCGTCGCCGGCAACTTCAACCAGCTGCGCAAGCTGAAGAAGCTGCACCCGGGCCTGAAGGTGATCTGGTCGTTCGGCGGCTGGACGTACTCCGGCGGCTTCGGCCAGGCCGCGCAGAACGCGGCCGCGTTCGCGCAGTCCTGCTACAACCTGCTGAAGGACGCGCGCTGGGCCGACATCTGGGACGGCATCGACATCGACTGGGAGTACCCCAACGCGTGCGGCCTTTCCTGTGACACCAGCGGGGCCGCGGCCTACAAGAACCTGATGGCCGCGCTGCGCGCGAAGTTCGGCTCCTCGTTCCTGATCACCTCGGCCATCTCGGCCGACGGCAGCAACGGCGGCAAGCTCGACGTCGCCGACTACGCGGGCGCCGCGCCGTACGTCGACTGGTTCAACGTCATGACCTACGACTACTTCGGCGCGTGGGCCGCGCAGGGCCCGACCGCTCCGCACTCGCCGCTGACGTCCTACGCGGGCATCCCGACCGCCGGCTTCTACTCCGACGCCGCGATCCAGAAGCTCAAGAGCAAGGGCGTCCCGGCGAGCAAGCTGTTGCTGGGCATCGGGTTCTACGGCCGCGGCTGGACCGGCGTCACGCAGGACGCGCCGGGCGGCACCGCCACCGGACCAGCGCCGGGCACCTACGAGCAGGGCATCGAGGACTACAAGGTCCTCAAGAACAGCTGCCCGTCGACCGGCACGATCGCCGGCACCGCGTACGCGAAGTGCGGCAGCAACTGGTGGAGCTACGACACCCCGTCGACCATCGGCGGAAAGATGTCCTACGCCAGGCAGCAGGGCCTCGGCGGCGCCTTCTTCTGGGAGCTGACCGGCGACACCAGCAACGGCGAGCTCATCACCGCCATGCGCAACGGACTGTCCTGAAAGGACCGATCATGAGGAAGTGGTTGTCCGCACTGGGACTGACCGCCGTGGCCGCCACGGTCGGCGCGGTGGTCGTGATCGCGCCGGCGAACGCGGCGGGCGGGGTCTCGGCGACTTTCAGCAAGGGCTCCGACTGGGGCACCGGGTACGAAGGCAAGTACACGATCAGCAACGGTTCCGGCTCGACGCTGCCGAGCTGGACGGTCGAGTTCGACCTGCCGAGTGGCGCGAAGATCTCGTCGCTGTGGGACGGCAGCTACACCGCGTCCGGCCAGCACGTCACCGTCAAGAACACCTGGAACGGCAACGTGTCCAACGGCGGTAGTGCGAGTTTCGGGTTCAACGTGACGTACTCCGGCACGTACGTCGCGCCGTCGAACTGCCGGCTGAACGGGGGTTCCTGCGACGCCGGGGGCACACCACCGACGTCCACACCGCCGCCTACGACGACACCACCCCCGACCACCACGCCGCCGCAGCAGCCGGGCGGCCGGGGCGCGCCGTACCTGTACATGGGCTGGGGCAACCCGCCGAGCCCGCAGACGGTGATGAACGCGACCGGCGTCAAGTGGTTCACCATGGCGTTCGTCAACGCCTCCGGTGGCTGCACCCCGGCGTGGGACAGCAGCCGTCCGCTGCAGGGCAGCGCGGACGCGAACGCGATCGCGCAGATCAAGGCGGCGGGCGGCCAGGTGGTGCCGTCGTTCGGCGGCTGGAGCGGGAACAAGCTGGGCCCGAACTGCTCGACGCCGGAGGCACTGGCCGGCGCCTACCAGCAGGTGATCAACGCCTACGGGCTCAAGGCGATCGACATCGACATCGAGAACTCCGACGAGTTCGAGAACGAGACCGTGCAGGACCGCATCCTGGGCGCGCTGAAGATCGTCAAGCAGAACAACCCGGGCATCCAGACGATCCTGACGTTCGGCACGTCGACGACCGGCCCGAACTACTACGGCAACCGGCTCATCGACCGGTCGAAGGCCCTCGGCGCGAACGTGGACGTGTTCACGATCATGCCGTTCGACTTCGGCGGCGGCGCGGACATGTACGCGAGCACGGTGAGCGCGGCCAACGGCCTGCGCGACAAGCTGAAGTCGACGTTCGGCTGGAGCGACGCCACCGCGTACAACCACCTGGGCATCTCCGGCATGAACGGCCTGTCCGACCAGCAGGAGCTGACCAGCGTGGACACGTGGACCCGGATCACCACCTGGGCCAAGGCGAACAACATCGGCCGCCTGGCGTTCTGGTCGGTCAACCGCGACCGAGGCTGCCCTGGCGGCGGCGTCCAGTCGGCGTGCAGCGGCATCGCCCAGAACGACTGGGACTTCACGAGGGTGACGGCGGGTTTCTGACGCCGTCGTGAAACGGCCTCCTTGCCGGCTCCCCGGGCCGGCAAGGGGGCCCTTCGCGTTTCAGACCTCGGTCGATTGCGACAGGACAGGCAGCTCCGGGCTCGCGCCCCACGCCAGTTCGGTCACCGCGCGCACCGCCGCCGGGACCGCGGCCGCGACCTGCGGGGACAGCCCGATTCCGCCGTCGACGCAGGCCGGCTCGCAGCCGAGGACCAGGACGCGGCCCGCGTCGCCGCCCAGGAGCCGCAGGAGGCGGAAGACCGCGTCGCCGTGCAGGCCGTGCGCGTCCAGTGCCGAGGCCGCCGTCAGGTCCTCGGTCAGGGACAGCGTGCCCGGTGGCCGGCCGTGCGGGGTGGCGTCCAGCAGGATCGTCGTGTCGTAGCCGCCCGTCAGGTCGTAGGCCAGGTGGACCGCCGCGATGTCGTAGTCGGCGATCTGCACCCACGGGGGCAGGCCGGCCCGGTCGAGTTCCTTGAGCACTTCGACACCGAAGCCGTCGTCGCGCAGGAAGACGTTGCCGATGCTTGCGACCAGGACTCGTGGCCTCATCCGTCCAGGCTAGAACTGTGAAGTGGATCACACAATAGGTTCGCGGTCGTCCTCGATGTGTTCGGCGCGGGCCAGCCACAGCTCGGCCTCCTGCGCCGCGCCCCGCGACCGCAGCATGCGGGCCAGGCTGAGCATTCCCTGGACGTCGCCGGTCTCCGCGGCCCGCCGGAACCAGTCCTCGGCCTCGGCGAAGTCCTCCCGGTGCTCGGCCAGGTGGCCGAGGTTCGTGAGCGCCGGGATGCTGCCGTGCTCGGCGGCCTTGCGGTACCAGGCGGCCGCTTCGCCGTCGTCGCCGCGGGTGCGGGCCAGGACGCCGAGGTTCGTCATCGCCGCCGGGTCGCCCTGCTCGGCCGCGTCGAGGTACCAGTTCTCGGCCTCCTCGACGTCGCCGCGGCGGTGCAGCAGCAGGCCGAGCCGGACCGCCGACTCGACGTGGCCGCCCGCCGCGCCCTGGCGGTACCACGACTCCGCGTCGCCCGGCCTGCCGAGCCGTTCCGCCTGCCTGCCGAGCTGGCAGGCGGCCGCGAGGTCGCCGGCGAGCACCGCGGACCGCCACCAGCGCGCCGCCTCCGCGGCCTGGCCACGGTCGCGCAGCACCAGGCCCAGGTCGATCATCGCGCCGGTGAGGCCGGTCTCGGCGGCCTGCCGCAGCCACGGCTCGGCCGCTTCGCCGTCGCCCTGCTCCCGCAGCAGCCGCCCGAACGCGGCCATCGACGGCGCGTCGCCGGTGCGCGCGGCCTCGCCGTACCAGTGCAGGGCGTCGTCGCGCCTGCCGCGCCGCTCGCAGGACCGGGCCAGGTTCAGCATCCCGTGCGGCTCGCCGGCCAGCGCCGCTTCGTGGTACCAGCGGTCGGCTTCCTCCTGCGCGCCGCGGTCGGCGAGGAGGTGGGCCAGCGCGGTCATCGAGACGCGGTCGCCGCCCATCGCGGCCCGGCGGTACCAGGACTCGGCTTCGGCGAGCTCCCCGCGTTCCCGCAACGCGGCGCCCAGCCGGGCCATGGCCACGACGTTGCCGCCCTCGGCCGCCTTGCGCTGGAAGAACTCGTCGAACTTCTTGAGCCGACCGGGCATCGGCTGCTCCCTCCGGCTGGTCCTGCCCCGGTAGTCGCAGTTCAGCGGCCCGGTGTGACACCTCCGCCGTGGGTGGGCGAGATCACATTCGCGCCAGGTCGTCGTGTCGGCGCGGTTTTCCGGGCCGGCAGAGGTGAGACTACGCCGCGCGCACGCGCAGGTGAGAGGAGAAAATCGTGGCCGCCCGCAGCTTTCGGCTCAGCGTGACGCAGCGGATCCTGCTGGTAGCCGCGATCCTGGCGGTCGCCCTCTTCGGCTACTGGGTGACGAGCAGGGGTGCGGGCGCGACGCCGCCTGCGTCGTCATCGTCGTCCTCGGCCCCGGTCCCGGTCAGCGCCGCCGACGCGCAGAAGCAGCTCGACGAGCTGACCATCGCCGCGCGGACGTCCATGGACGGCTACTCGCGCGAGAAGTTCAAGCACTGGGACAGCCAGGGCGCCGGCTGCGACACCCGCGAGGTCGTGCTCAAGCGTGACGGCAAGGACGTCCGGACCGACAAGGAGTGCCGCCCGACGTCGGGCACCTGGACCAGCGTGTACGACGGCGAGACGTGGACCAAGCCGACCGACCTCGACATCGACCACATGGTCCCGCTGGGCCAGGCGTGGGCGAGCGGCGCGAAGACGTGGACGGCGGAGAAGCGCGAGCAGTTCGCCAACGACCTGACCCGCCCGCAGCTGTTCGCCGTCACCGACAACGTCAACCAGCAGAAGAGCGACAAGGCCCCGGACCAGTGGAAGCCGCCGCTGGTGTCGTTCTGGTGCACGTACGCGACCGACTGGATCGTCGTGAAGCACTACTACGGGCTGACGGTGACGCAGGCGGAGAAAACCGCCTTGACGGACATGCTGCGCCGCTGCTGAGCTGGCGGCGTGACGACGTTCGCGCTGATCCACGGAGGCGGCGGCAGCGGCTGGGACTTCCACCGGCTCGTCCCGGAACTGGCGGCCCGCGGCCACGACGCGGTCGCGCCCGACCTGCCCATCACGGACCCGTCGGCGGGACTGGCCGAGTTCACGGACACGGTCCTGTCGGCCCTCGGCGACCGCACGGACGTGGCGGTCGTCGGCCATTCGTACGGCGGCTTCACGGCACCACTGGTCGCGGCCAAGGTCCGCGCGCGGACGCTGGTGTACCTGGCCGGGATGATCCCGGCACCGGGCGAGCCGCCGGGGCAGTGGTGGGGCAACACGGGCTTCGCGGCGCCGGCGGGACTGAGCGAAACCGAGCAGTACTTCAACGACGTCACCCCGGAACTGGCCCGGGAGTGCCAGTCCCGCGGGCGCGACCAGGTGAGCAAGGAGTGGGACGAGCCATGGCCCCTCCCGGCCCACCCGGACATCCCCACGCATGTCCTGCTTTGCCGCGACGACCGGTTCTTCGTCCCGGACTTCCAGCGCCGGGTGGCCCAGGAGCGCTTGGCAATCACCCCCGACGAGATCGACGGCGGCCACTGCGTCGCACTGAGCCGGCCCGCCGAACTGGCCGACCGGTTGATCAGCTACCTGTAGGAGCTTCGAGCCAGTTCAGGTACCACTCGCGGAAACCGACGCCGCAGGGGGAGAGGCCGCCGTCGGAGACGCGGTCGTCGAACCACAGGCGGCCGCGCTCCGGGCCGGTGACGACGAGCCGGTAGTAGGCGCCGCAGCCCTGGTGGCACAGCATCAGCGAGCCGGTGATCCACCGCTCGTCGAAGTAGCGGTCGTCGGGGATCTCGCCGCCGTCCGGGTGGTTCCACGCGCTCGTGTGCGGGAACGGCGTCGCGAGGAAGCCGGGCGGCCTGCCCGGTTCGTCTCGGCATTCCGGCGCGCCGAGCCGGTACAGGCCGTAGTCCGGCCCGGCGCCGCTCTCGCCCACGGTGAGCAGGAAGCTGCGGTACTCCTCCGGCAGCGTCACTCCGTGCCGCGCCTCGAACTTCGCCACCGCCTTCTCCGGCAGCGGCCGGGAAACCTCGTACCGGTGGTGCCCGGCCCCGAACCGCCGGAGTTCCGGGTCGGCGGCCGCCAGTGCGGCCAGCCGTTCCCGGACTCCTCTCCAGCTCACCACCGGTCCAGGTGGAGGACCTCGTCCAACGGCTGCCGTGCCGCGGGCTTGAACGTGTCACCCGTGTAGAACGCCGTCGGGATCAGTGCTGCCTGGTGGACATTCGGCGGCAGTCCCAGCACCTCCGCCGCCTCGCGTTCGTACTTCAGGTGCAGCGTTGTCCACGCCGTGCCCAGCGTCACCGAACGGGCCGCCAGCATGTAGCTCCACACCGCCGGCAGCAGCGACGCCCACAGCCCGGCCTGGTTGCCCGGTGGCAGTTCCGGTGACGACGTCTCCAGGCACGGGACCACCAGCACCGGGACCTCGCCCATCCGGTCGGCCAGGTACTCGATGCTCGCCCCGACCCGCTGCTGGACCGCCGCCCTGACCGGGTCGTCCGCGAACAGCTTGGCCGCCGCCTGCGGGGACTCCAGGTACTCGTGGCACGCCCTGCGGTAGATCTCCCCGAGCGCCGCGCGCCGGTCCGCGTCCGTGACCACCAGCCAGTGCCAGCGCTGGGTGTTCGAACCGCTTGGGGCCTGCATGGCCACCTGGATGCAGTGTTTCACCAGGTCGAGCGGCACGTGCCGGTTCAGGTCGAGGCGCCTGCGGACCGTGCGGGTCGTCGTCAGCAGCTCTTCGGGGGTCATCATCGCCGGCCTACCAGCGGTCGTGGACGAGCGGGCGGACGAGTTCGTCGTACGTCTCGCGGACGCCGTCCAGCGCCTCCGCCGACAGCGGGGGCAACGCCGCCGCCGCGGTGTTCGCCGCCGCCTGGGACGCGTTGCGGGCGCCCGGGATCACCGTGCTCACGCCCGGCTGGTCGATGATCCAGCGCAGCGCGAACTGCGCCAGCGTCTGCCCGGCGGGCACCAGCCCGCGCAGCCGCTCGACCGCCTGCAGCCCGACCTCGTACGGCACGCCGGAGAACGTCTCGCCGACGTCGAACGCCTCGCCGTGGCGGTTGTAGGTGCGGTGGTCGTTCTCGGCGAACGTCGTGTCCGCCGTGTAGCGGCCGGACAGCAGGCCCGACGCCAGCGGCACCCGCGCGATGATCCCGGCGCCCGCCTCCGCCGCCGCGGGCAGCACGCGCTCCAGCGGCTTGAGCCGCAGGCAGTTCAGGATGATCTGGACCGAGGCGACGTTCGGCCGCGCCAGCGCCGTCAGCGCCTCCTCGCACGTCTCGACGCTCACGCCGTACGCCTTGATCCGTCCCTCGGCGACCATCTCGTCGAGCGCGTCGTACACCGCGTCGGACGAGTACACCGGCGTCGGCGGGCAGTGCAGCTGGACCAGGTCCAGCGTGTCGACGCCCAGGTTGCGGCGCGAGCGGTCGTTCCACTCGCGGAAGTTCGCCCGGACGTAGTTCTCCGGCACCTGCTCGAGCCGCCGGCCCATCTTCGTCGCCACGAAGACGTCGCCGCGTTCGGCGAGGAACCGGCCGACCAGCCGTTCGCTGCGGCCGTCGCCGTAGACGTCGGCGGTGTCGAAGAAGGTGACACCGTTGTCGGCCGCCGCGTTCAGCACGGCCAGTGCGTCGTTCTCGTCGACCTCGCCCCAGTCCGCGCCGAGCTGCCAGCAGCCGAGCCCGACGACGGACACCTCGCGGCCGAGGCGGGTGATCTTCCGGTTCTCCATGCCGCGATCCAAGCACACGGGCGCGCCTATGATCGGCCGTCATGGCCATCACATCGGGTCCGGAAGGGCTGGGGACCCGGATGCGGCACGTCCTCGAGATCCTCGACGGCGACGTCGCACGGTTCCTCGCCGACCTCGGCCTCGGCGACTACCGCCCGCGGTACTCCCCGGTGGTGCGGGCGCTGCTGCAGCACGGCCCGCTGTCCATCCGCGACCTCGCCGAAGCCATGCGCGTGACGCACTCGGCGGCCAGCCAGACGGTCGCGCAGATGAACCGGGCCGGCCTGGTCAGCCTCGAACCGGGCGCCGACGCGCGGCAGCGGATCGTCTCGCTCACCCGGAAGACGCGGGAGCTGCTGCCGCTGATCGAGGCGGAGTGGACGGCCACGACCGAAGCCATGGCCGCGCTGGAAGCCGAGCTGCCGTACTCGCTGCGTACGCTGCTGGACGCCGTCGCCGAGGCACTGGAGCGCAAGCCGTTCCGCGAGCGGATCGGGGAGACCGAAGCCGCGCGCGAGGTGCTCTGATCAGGCGTCCGGGATCCGGAAGACGGCCCAGACGTACTTGCCGCCAGGGCAGCGCTCGAACCCCCAGTCCACCGACAGCGCCTGCACCAGCACCAGCCCGCGGCTGCGGGCCTCGGCCGGGGACGGCGCCCGCAGCTCGGGCAGCAGCGCGCCGGTGTCGTGCACCCGCAGTGTCAGCTGCCCGTCGTCGTACTCCAGCTCCAGCCGCTGGGGCCGCTCGCCGTGCTCGAAGGCGTTGGTGACCAGCTCCGACGTCGCCAGCAGGACGTCGTCCAGCTGGCGCTCGTGCAGGCCGCGGCCGAGCAGCTCCGCGCGGACGCGGTGCCGCGCCAGCGCCGGGGCCGTGACGTCGGCGGGGAGGAGCACCTTCACGGGGACGGCTGCCGCCGCCGTCCGCTGCGGCATCCTCGACGTCGTCATCCGGTCCCCCTCCCAGTGAGTTCGGTACCGCCCGCCAAGTACCCAGGCGGCCGAGCGGCTAATCAGGTGCCGTCGGCCAGCTCGGATTCGTCCAGGCCCGAACGCAGTTTCTTCAGCGTCGCAGCCAGCAACCGCGACACCTGCATCTGGGACACCCCGACGCGGCGCGCGATGTCCGACTGGCTCATCCCCGACCCGAACCGCAGCGCGACGATCTTGCGCTCCCGCTCGGGCAGGCTCTCCAGCATGGGGCGCAGCGCCTCGCGCAGCTCGGCCTGCCCCAGCTCGGCGTCCGGCGCCCCGAACCGCGTGTGCGCCGCGTTCTCCAGCAGGTGGTCCAGCGACGCGCCGTAGCGGCCCTGACCGGCGCGAAGACCTTCGTAGACGTCCTCGACGGGCACGCCGAGCCGGGCGGCGATCTCACTGGGCTTCGGCGCGCGCGACAGCTGGACGGTCAGCTCCTCGCGGGCGGCGGAGATGTTCGCGTTCAGCTCCTTGAGCCGCCGCGGCACCCGCACCGACCAGCTGTTGTCCCGGAAGTGGTGGCGCAGCTCGCCGGAGATCGTGGGCACCGCGAACGCCAGGAAGTCCGTCCCCTGGCCGGGGTCGAACCGGTCGACGGCGTGGATGAGCCCGACCGTGGCGATCTGGACCAGGTCCTCCATCGCCTCGTCCCGGTTGCGGAACTTCCTGGCCAGGTTGCGGGCCAGTTCGAGGTGGGCGCGCACGAGGGTGTCCCGGATGCGTTCCCGCTCCGGCGAGCCCGGCGGCAGCGTGGCGAGCCGGGCGAACAGCGCGCCGGTGTCCGGCTCGTCCTCCCCGCGGCCGTCGGCGGGATCGGTCACGAGGTCGCCGCCTGGCTCTCCCGGACGAGGTCGACCCGGGAGAGGTACCGGCCGTTCTCCGGCGTGATCGTGCGCTCGGCCGTCGTCGCGAGCGCGGTGAGCAGCTGCCACGACAGCCCGGCGTCGTCCTCGTGCTCCGCGGTGTCCGACAGCACCGAGACGGACACCTCGATGCGCGGCCCGCTCCAGGAGAAGGTGCAGGTCAGGCGGCCGTCGGCGCTGGCGGGGAGGAGCAGCGAGCAGGCTTCGTCCACCGCCATCCGGAGATCCTCGACGGCGTCGAGGTCGAAGTCCTGGCGCATCGCGATGTCGGCCACGAT
>NZ_JBDZYD010000009.1:413080-422553 GCF_040064235.1 Amycolatopsis melonis | reverse complement strand
CTAGGGCGTGTCTGACAATGCTTTGGTCCAGGCGATCACGGCGTGCAGGACGACCGCTGACCGGTAGACGATGGCGAGCTTGTCGTAGCGAGTGGCCAGGCCACGCCATTGTTTGAGCAGGTTGAACCGGCGTTCGACGACGTTGCGGCCGCAGTAGTCCACCGCGTCGAAGGCGGGTGGACGGCCGCCGCGGGAACCGCGACGTTTGCGGTGCCCGGCCTGATCAGCAGGCTCGGGGATCACCGCGGTGATGCCGCGGGCGCGCAGATGTCCGCGGATGGCGCGCGAGGAATAGGCCTTATCACCGCGGACACGGTCGGGCCGGGTCCGCGCCCGACCGCCTCCAAGGCGAGGGACCTGCAGATGCCGCATCAGGTGCGGGAACATCGGCGCGTCCCCGGCCTGCCCAGGCCCGACCAGAGTGACCAGCGGGCGGCCGTTCCCGTCGACGAGATGGTGCACCTTGGTGCTCCACCCGCCGCGAGAACGGCCGATCGCATGATCAGGCGGCTCGGTCAGCAGATCCGTGTAGTTCGACCCAGCCCCCTGTGGGACGGGTGATGTTGGTGGCGTGCTGATGCGCCCGGGCGATCGTGGAATCCACCGACACCGACCAATCAACCAGGCCGGCCGCGTCTGCTTCGGTGAGCAGGCGTTGCAGCACGGTGTCCCAGGTGCCGTCACCGGCCATCCGGCGATGCCAGGTCCAGATCGTCTGCCACGGACCGAACACCGCGGGCACGTCCCGCCACGGAATCCCGCACCGATACCGGTAGATGATCCCTTCGACCATCGCCCGCGCATCCGAGAAGGGCCTGCCTCGCTTACCGGTGCGGACCGGCAGCAGGTCCTGGATCAAGGCCCACTGACCGTCCGAGAGCAACTGAAACCGCGACACGACCAGCAGCATCCCAGCAACCCACCGAGACGTTTGTCAGACACGCCCTAGTCCGGTCTCGGCCGCCTTCGCCGCCACCACCGGTGTTCCGGCGAGGCGGGCTCCCTGCCCTGTTGGACTTTCGCGACCGCCCCCGGCTCCTCGGGCCCCGCTACTTCGCGGCGTTGCAGCACCACTGCCGCGCCTTCGCGCTCTTTGGGACTGGAGTCCGGGTCGAGGAGTACATCCCGCGCCTTCTTCCTCGACCGTGTGTCCGAGATCGAGGCGTAAGCGTCGCTGACGCATTTCAGCTTGGACAGCAGCACCCACAGGCAGCCCACGATGGAACCCACGATCGGACTTGCAGCCGCCAACTGGCCCAGTGCTACCCAGAATTGTGGGTCCATTCCGGCCCCCTGCTCGTTTAGGGCAGGAACCGGCGCCGAAGGTTACTCGAAGCGACGCTCAGTTCACCGCAGATGACTTGGGATGAAGAAAGTCATCGACGATGAAGGCTGGAACACGCTCGCTAATAGGCGGTCGGGGAACCAGGCGACGCACCTGGGGCCGCGGCCGACGCGAACGAAGCCAGAGTTCTTTCGAAAGCCAAGACGGCGTGAACGCCGACAGTGTGACGGCCACGAGGGCCCCGAGGAAGACAATCAACCCCATCTTGGAGTCCAAGACGGAGCGACGGCGGTATTCCGGCCACGAAGGCGCCGGTGACGACGAGTAGACCCAGCGGACTACTCGGCGCCCGGTGCCGAAGCGGACGGACTCCATGCCCCCAGTATGCCTCATCGGTCCACGTCCGCGCAGCCACGCGCCCGTGCCAGCGCAAAAGGGGCCCCTGCACCCGTCAGCGTCTGCCTATCCTTGCTGCCTTCCGGGCCTGGGGAGGTCCACAGGGTGGACGCCGCGGGGTCCGCCGCCAGGTGTAGACAGGGCCTCCCGTACCTCGCCCACCGCCCCTCGCCCAGGCAGGAGAGCACCGTGCCGACCTCGGCGAACACGCTGCGCGTCCTCCAGCGGGCGGGCTACAAGTGCCAGGCAAGGACGCCCCAGGGCTACCGGTGCAACCGCCCTGCCGGCCGCGTGCACCCGGACACCGGGGAGGCCGTGTGCCTTGAGCATCACGGCCGCCGCTACCCGGTGGACGGCTACTACTGCTCGGCGCGGATCTCCTTGGTGTCGGTGATCTGCAAGTCGACGCCGACCATGCTCTTGACCGTCAGGCTTGTCGTGAACGACTGGAAGTGCTCGTCGATGAAGTCACCGAGGCCCGACTCCCAGGGAATGTAGAACTTGGTCACGGGAAGAGCAGCGGCTTCACCGAGCGTCTTGAGTTCCTGGTGGCTGGTGACGCCGAAGAGCGCCGTGTTGAGGGCGAACACCTCGACCCACGCGCGGCCTCTGCGGCTTCCGGCATCGAACCCAAGGATTGTCCACTCTTTCCGATCCAGCCCTGCCGTCTCGTAAAGGTCACGCGCGCCCTTGTTGAAGTCCGCGTCGGCCGACGCGACACCCGACCACTCCTCGTGCTGAGTCTTGCTGAACTGGCGGTACGAGGATCGATCATCCCGTCCTGAATCTTCGGTCATGCTACTAACCGTCCCATACGGCAAGCGACGCGACTAGGACCGCCGTCCACACCCGTGTACCCCGGCTTCCTATCCGGTAGCCCAACCCCTCTCCCACCCCCGCCCCACCCGTGCATCCCGGCTTCCCCTCGTGGGCAAGCGGGGGCGCGCACGCATTCAAGCCCTGGGAACTCCAGGCCCACGCACCACGGGGCAGAAGGCAGGCACGTCATGGCCAGGGCCAAGCGCGTGTGCCGTGAGGACGGATGCGGTGAGCCCACTACTTCCACGCGATGCACTGCGTGTCAACGGAAGTACGAGGCCGAGCGCGGCTCCGCTGCGCAGCGTGGCTACGGACACGCACATCGCAAGGCCACTGCCGCGGCCAAGGCCAACGCCACTCACTGCACGCGATGCGGCACCCCGTTTACACCGGACAACCCCGCAACCGGGGGACACCGCGTGGCCGTCCGCCACGGCGGGACGAGCCACGACGGCATCGAGGCGCAGTGTCGTAGGTGCAATTTTGGCTGGCGCGCAACGGGTCTTTGAGACGCACCCCCGCACCCTTTTTTAGAACAACATCCCGTGCTTAACGTTATATGTGTTTCCTTTGATGACTATCGTCAACTCGTAGTCAACTCTCGAGTAGGAATCTGCCGGAAAGAATCCCCAGTAGGTATCCGCACCAACGGAAAGACTTCCACACTTGACGCATGATCCCTCATTGTAGTAGGCGTTTTTTCCTCCAAAGTCGACCTTCGCAAACATCGAGTCAACGGGATCAGTGACCTTGTTGATGAGCCATCTCATCCTCGGATTGACGTTGAAAACGATCCCCTGGACCGTGGAGATCGGCGTGTGGGAACCCCACGTGCCCGCAACAATCCGGTACCCGGCGATCATGTGCGCGTATTCCATCTCGACGCCTCCGTTCGTACCCTTCGATATGAAGTCGCACAGCTAGCACATGTTGTGACAACCAATTCTTCACCAACTCCTCGCAACGCTCGCAAGGAAATCACCCTGGCTACGTCCACGATTTCGTGACGGGAAAACACCGAAGCCGCCAAGCCTTCGTCCCGTACCCCGGGGATACCTCCCCTCCCCCTCCTTCTACTTAGACCGCTTAACGGACGTTTGAGCTTTGACGTGCACCCGCCAAGCTTTCCGAAGCTCCCGGAGCCGGGTCACGACTTAGAAGCCCACGTCGCCAAATCCGGCGCAGGGCAGCTCATGTGTCACGGCCTTTCACTCCAAGGTCGGCAAGTACGCTCCGGGCTCACCGGCCGGCGGGGAAGGAGGCGGGCCGCGCGGCGCTCGACACCGTCTACCAGCTCGCGAAGACGCTGGAGGCCCGCCAGTCCGTCGACTTCTCCGTCTTCTCCGACGAGCGGACCGGCCCGGTCCTGGAGCCGCTGCGCTGGGTCCTCGCCGCGCTCGACAACGACCGGCCCTACGACTGGCTCGCCTTCGAGCAGGTCCCGACGGTCCTGCCGGTCTGGGAGTACATGGCCGAGATCTTCCGGCGGGAGGGCTACCACGTCGCGACCGGCAAGCTCTCCGCCGAGCAGTACGGCGTACCCCAGACCCGCAAGCGGGCCTTCCTCATCGCCCGCCTCGACCGCGAGGTCTCGCTCCCCGCGCCGACGCACCGGCCGTACAAGCGCGGTGTCGGCAAGCACGAGGGCGACCAGGACCTCCTCCCGTGGCTGAGCATGGCCGACGCGATCGGCTGGGGGATGACCCACCGGCCCTACCCGACCATCGCGTCCGGCATCACCGGCGGCCCGGACCGGGAGAAGGTCGGCGGCTCCGGCGCCCGGAAGCAGATCTACGTCGAGAAGGACGCGGGCCGCTGGATTCGCAACGCCGCCGACGACGCCCGGATCTCGATGGAGGAGGGCGCGGTCCTCCAGTCCTTCCCGCCGGGCTTCCCGTGGCAGGGCTCCGGCACCAAGATCTTCCAGCAGATCGGCAACGCCGTCCCGCCCCGCCTCGCCCGCGCCGTTCTGTCCGCCGTCATCTCCTGACCCACCCGAAGGCCCCGTCTCCCCATGAGGAGGCGGGGCCTTTTGCGTTTACACGGTCGGCTGGCAGTAGTCCACCTCGCTCGGGTATAGTCAGCTTCGCGCCGGATAGGCTACTGGGATTGCCCATCGCCAACTCCGTAAGGCGAAGTGGGAGTTGATCGCTCCTGCGAAACACGAGGCATTGGCCTCGTGCGTCCGTCGAAGAGTGGCTTCGCCCTCCTCGTGCGCTCAGCCCGACCCCCTGAGGTCAGACCGGGGCCTGAGCGTGTCAGGACGCGCCTGACTAGCGATACCGCGCCGCCTAACCGGCTAGCGGAGACGCCCCGGCTCTTGCTAGCGGTAAGGGCAGCTCGTGTCGCTCCAACCGATCATCGACGCACTAAAGGGCCTCCCGGCCGGAGCCTTGTGGGGGCTGATTGGCGCCCTTGCGGTGATCTACTTCTTTGGCGCCCTCCTCTACAGCCTCTTCCTGTGGAACCGGTCCGACGGCGAGCCGTTCGAACTGCGGATGCCCTTCCTCAAGCTCAAGACCGGACATCGCGACAAGGAAAAACCAACCAAGCCGCAGCTCCCCGAACAGCACCCTCCCGCCAACGCCGAGCTACCTGAGCCCGTCGACCCCGAGGCCACTCAAGCTCCTCGACGCGCCGACCATGGCGAGCCGGGTTGATGCCCACCGGGGTTGCAGCAGTCGAACACCTGTTCTACGGTGGATGTGCCGGGCGAGATGGGGAAGATCCCGCCCGGCCCCGAGACAGCATGACACCCGGTCGTGAACCCAGGAGCGTCGAACACTTCATCAGGAGACCCGACCGGGTGCCATGCTCCATCCCGCCGCCCGGAGACGCAGCCGTGCCCCAGTGTGTCGCCCATCACAAGGTCACTCGTGAGATGCGGGTGTGGCGCGACCGCGAGACGTGCGAGCGCTGGTTTAGGTACAAGTCAGGCCCGGAGTTCAACCTGGACGACTGGGAACTCTCCGAGAGGGAGTTCCCGTTCTGGGGCTCCGGCATGATGCACCCGCGGGAGGACGGCACCGACTGGGGCTACCTGCTCTACGACGCCCCCCGACGGCAAGCCCGCCGGCCCGCTCTCCGAGTGCGTATCTACCCCTGACCTGGGCGAACACCCCGGCCTGTGATGTAGCATTACGCGAACGTCGCTCCTTCGATGTTGGTGAACATCGCGTTGGTCGAGTTGGGCAGCCCGGACTCGCGGACCACCTTGACCGCGCGGGCGACGGCCTCGCTCACCCCGCCGTCGGGGTCCCCGCCGGACGGGCTCACGCTGAACGCGACGATCATGCTCGGAAGTCCCTTCTTCGGTGTTGTTTCCGCCGGTCGTGCGACACCCGCCGGTACCCGCTGGTAACTTCGCGTGTCATGAACCGTCCGCTGCCGTTCGACCCGATCGCCCGCGCGGCCCGGCTGTGGGAGGACCGCATCGGGCCCTCCGGGACCATGGCCGCGGTGACCGGGGTCATGCGGGTCCAGCAGATCATCCAGTCCGCGGTGGACGGCGCGCTCAAGCCGCACGGCCTGACCTTCGCCCGGTACGAAGCACTGGTGCTGCTCACCTTCGCCCGCAGCGCCAGCCTGCCGATGCGGGTGATGGGCGAGCGGCTCCAGCTGCACCCCACCAGTGTCACCAACATAGTGGACCGGCTGGAGCGCGACGGGCTCGTCAAGCGGGTCCCGCACCCCACCGACCGCCGCACGACGCTGGTGGAGATCACCGACGAGGGCCGGGCGCGCCGCGAGGCCGCGACCGAGGCCGTCACCGCGATCGACTTCGGGCTCAACGGGCTGACCGAGCGGCAGACCGAACAGCTGACCGAGCTACTGACGAAGGTGCGGCGCGCGGCAGGCGATTTCGTCGAATAACGCGAACGGGCCCGCACCCCGAAAGGCGCGGGCCCGTTCGTCACGAAACCTCAGGCCGCGACGGTTTCCTTCACCTGGAACAGGCCGACACCGCCGTGGGACAGCCGCTGCGGGCCGTCGAGCTTGCCGTTGCGCAGCGCCCACTTCTCGAACAGCCACGTGAACAGCGGCGGGATGCTCGCGAGCAGCGCCAGTACCAGCGTCTTCGGGCGCCAGCCGAGCGGCTTCGCCACGGACAGGGAGACGACCACGTACAGGACGAAGATCACGCCGTGCACCATGCCGAGCACCGGCACCCCACCCTCGTGGGAGGTGTGGACGACGTACTTGAGGAACATCCCGACCAGCAGCCCGGCCCAGGACAGGGCTTCGGCTACTGCGGCCACGCGGAACACTTGAGCGGCCTTGCTGGACACTGCTTCCTCCTGTGGGGTCTCACCACGTAGACATCAAAACGCCCGACGCACCGAGGCTTATTCTGCCGTCGGCCGCCACATGGCATCCGTTGCTGACCAACAGTATGCACAGGGGGCGTGGCGGCCTACCCAGAATAAGCCTCGCCGTCCAAGACGGACTTGTCTCGGACGTCAACGGCGCTGTCGGACGTGGTGATACCAGTGTGAGGCGTGACGGCCCTCACGGGAACACCGGGGCCCGTGACGATGCTCACGGCCGCGGTCCAGACCACAATGGACCGCGGCCGTGAGTGTCCGGTTACTACCCCGCGCAGGGCGACGGCGGAGCGGACGCCGGTGCCGTCCCCCACGTCGCCTGCGCGGCGTCGCCGGTGAGGGAGAACCGCAGCGTGGCACCGTCTTTCAGCTGGTCGAAGCCGACGTAGACGCGGTCGGTGGCCTTCGAGCCGACCTCGAGTCCGCGGATGTACTGCAGCTTCGTCCCGTCCGCACCCGGCGCCGTGATCGTGATGTCCTTCCCGTTCTCCAGGTGCAGCACGGATTTCGCGAAACGCGGAGTGTTGAGCACGAAGTTCCCGGTCCCCGGAACGGCGGGGTACAGGCCGAGCGCGCTGAAGACGTACCACGCCGACATGGTGCCGAGGTCGTCGTTGCCGGTGACGCCGTTGGGCGCGTCGGTGAACAGCGTGTGCGCCGCCCGCACCACCGTCGACGTTTTCGACGGCTGCCCGGTAAGCGCGTACATCCACGGCGCGTGCAGGTCGGGCTCGTTGTTCGGGTTGTAGCGGAACTGGTCGTAGTAGTCGTACGGGCCGACGACCCAGTTCTCGCGGACCGCCTTCGCCGGGTCCTTCACCAGCTCGGTGTAGGCGAAGAAGTCGTCGAGGCGCTTGCCGGTGGCCGCCGGGCCGCCCATCCGCTGCACCAGACCAGGGACGTCCTGCTGGACGAGCCACTGGTACTGCCAGGCGGTGCCCTCGTGGAAGCCGTCCTGGCTCTGCGGGCTGTACGGCTTGTCCGCCGGGCTGAACCAGGCGCCGCCCAGGACCTTCGGCCGGAAGAAGCCGGTGAAACCGCGGTCGGTCAGTGTTTCGTCCCACAGCGTCCGGTAGGTCCGGCTCTTCGCCGCGAGCGCCGCCGCGTCGTCCTTCTTCCCGAGCGCCGCGGCCATGATCGACAGCGCACAGTCACCGAGTGCGTACTCCAGGGTGGCCGACGCGCCGTGGTTCGGGTCGGTGTCCTGGCCCTTCTTCGGGAAGTCCGGGTCGTACTGGACGAACCCGTCGCGCTGGTAGCTCGGGTTGCCGGAGCGGCCCTGGAACGGCGACGCCGCGGGCGGCACCTCCCGCGAGTTCTGCAACAGGGCCTGGTAGGCGTGCAGTTCCGCACCGGACAGCGCGCCGAACCGCCAGAGGTCCACCAGGAACGGCGTGACCGGGTCGCCGGTCATCGTGTTCGTCTCCTGGCTCGCGTACGCCCACCGCGGCAGCCAGCCGCCCTGGTCGTGGATGGCGAGGATGCTCTTCGCGATGTCCCGCGCCCGGTCCGGCCGCAGCAGCGCCAGGAGCTGGTTCTGCGTGCGGTAGGTGTCCCACAGCGAGAAGAAGTCGTAGTACGTCCACCCGGCGGCGCGGTGGATCTTCTTGTCGAAGCCGTAGTAGCGGCCGTCGGCGTCGTTCGCCGTCAGCGGCTGCAGCAGCGCGTGGTACAGCGAGGTGTAGAACACCGTGCGGTCGGCAGGGGTGCCGTCCTTGATGTCCACACTGGATAGTTCACGCCGCCAGGTCCGCTGCGCGTCGGCGCGCACGGCGTCGAACGGCCGGACACGCTCGGCGGCCAGGTTGATCCGCGCCCCGGCCGCGTCCACCTGGGAAATCGCAGTGGTGGCGGTGACCTGGCCGCCGCCGGGGAAGGTCAGCCAGGCACCCCGCAGGCCCGCACCGCCCGCGGAGGCGCGGGAGCCGGGCGTGCCACCGGACGGCGACCAGGTGCCGAACGTCCTGAAGGGACGGTCGAACTTCGTCGTGAAGTACGTCGTGTAGGCCTTGCCGCCGCAGAACGCCTGCGACTCCACGGTGCCTTCGACGGTCCGGTCGTCGACGATCCGGACGCTGCTGCCGGTGACCGGTTCCTTGTCATTGGCCTGTCCGACGTTGACGAAGACGTTGGCGTCCCCGGCTTTCGCGAAGGTGTACCGCTCGACGCCGGCGCGGGTCGACGCGGTCGTCTCGACGTCGACGCCGCCGTAGCCGGTCAGGTGGACCTTGTAATAGCCGGGCTTGCCCACTTCGCCGTCGTGGGTGTACGGCGCCGCGTACTGCTTCTGGTCGAAAGTGGACGGTTTGGTGGTGTCGAACGCCTTGCCGGGGCCCACTTCCCCGGTGGTGGGCAGGGTCGAGACCAGGCCGCCCTGCTCCCAGCAGCCCGCGCCGGACAGGAAGAAGTGCCCGAAGCCGCGGATCGCGGTGTCGGTGTAGCGGTAGCCGGCGTAGTGCGACGTGATGGGGCTGACCTGCGTCATCCCGAACGGCGCCGAGGCGCCCGGGAAGGTGTTGCCCTCGTCCTGCGTGCCGATGAACGTGTTGACGGCGTCGAGGGCGTCGCCCCCGGCCGCCGTGGCGGGGGGGGGGGGGGGGGCCCCCCGCCCCCCCCCCCCCGCCCCCCCCCCCCCCCCCGCCCCGCCG
>NZ_JBDZYD010000009.1:265336-413070 GCF_040064235.1 Amycolatopsis melonis | reverse complement strand
GGGCGGGCCGATCCCGGTGTTGCGGGCTGCGCGGGCGCCCCCCCGGGCCGCGGGGGCGGCGACGGGGTTCGTCCCCGTCGCCGCCACGGCGAGCGCCAAAGCGCCCGCCAGGACCTTGCTCTTCACTGGAGCTTTCCTTCCTAGGCGCCGATGGCGATCGCGAACACGTGGAACGCGCCGCCGTTGACGTTGGACGGCAGGGTGACGCCGGCGACCGTCTTGCCCGCGTCGAGGGTGATCGGGGAAGTCCCGAAGACCATCGTGCGGATCTGCTGCGGGTCGCCGCCCGAGGCGTTGCGGTACGGCGTGGACAGCACGATCCGGTTGCCGAACGCCGGTTGCGCGTTGCCGCCGCCGAGGGTCCAGTCGGAGAACCCGACGTTCGCCGTGGACGTGCTGCCGTCGGTGTAGGTCACCGTCAGCGTGCCCGAGGCGTTCCCGTTGGACGCCGAGCCGAGCAGGGCCAGCCGTCCCGAGCCCGAGACGTTCACCGTCTGCCCCGCGGCGATCACGTTGTCCGGGTCCCCCGCGGGGAACGACGGCCAGGTGAACTTCAGCCCGTCACTGGTGATCGTCGCGCCGGGTGCCGCCCCGGCCGCGGCCAGCGCGTCGGCCGAGTAGCTCCAGCCACCGCCGTCGAAGTTGGCCGCGGCGGGCTTCGAGTCGGGCGAGATCCCGGCGTTGTTGACCGTCGCCAGCCAGCTGTTCGGCTGGGCGACGAGCACGGTCAGGACCGCCTGCGAAGACGCCACTCCCGGCGAGGAGAACGTCACCGGGATGCGCCGCGCGCCGTCGGCCAGTCCCGCCGGGACCGACACGGTCAGCTGCGCCTGTGCCTTGCCCGCGGCGGGCACGGCGATGCTGCCGGTCGCCGGGGTCAGCGTGATCCCGTCGACGCTGCCCGCGGAGTACGTCCAGGTCCGCGCCGCACCGGAGAGGTCCTGGACACCCACCGCGACCTGGGACGTCGAGCCGGCGGGCGTCACCGCCCGCGCCGGGTTCACGAACGACAGGCTCGGCTTTTCCTGGTCGCGGAAGGACGGCGGGGCGTCGGCGGCCGCGCTGCCCCACGCGGTCGGGGTCGCCGACAGCGCGAAGTCCAGGGTGCCGCCGGTCGACACCAGCGTCTCCGGCAGCCACGCCTTGGCCGCGTCGGCACCGTTGGCCTTCAGGCCCGCGACGTAGTCCCCGGTCCCGGACGTGGTGACGGTGATCTTCTTGCCCGCACCGGTGGTCAGCACGGCCTTGCCGAACAACGGCGTGTTCAGGACGAACTCGGCGCGGCCCGGGATCTCCGGGTAGAGGCCGAGTGCGGCCCAGACGTACCACGACGACATCTGGCCGAGGTCGTCGTTGCCGATCAGGCCTTCCGGACGCGAGTTGTACAGCTCGTTCATCGAACGCCGGACGATCGCCTGCGTCTTGGCAGGCGCGCCCGCGTAGGAGTACACCCACGGCGCGTTCGAGTTCGGCTCGTTGCCCATGAACGCGTACGGCAGCTGCGTGCCCGCGTTCAGCTGCGTGAAGAAAGTGTCCAAACGCGACTGGACCGCGGTGGCGCCGCCGAACGCCGTGACGAGACCGCCGAGGTCGTAGGGCACCATCCAGTCGTACTGGGCGCCGTTGCCCTCGACCCAGCCCTCCGAGCTGGCCGGGTTGTAGGTCCCGGCGAACGAGCCGTCGGCGTTGCGCGGCTGCAGGTGCCCGGTGCCCGGGTTGTAGAGGTTCTGCCAGTACTGGGCGCGTTTCATGAACGTCGTGTACGTCGCGGAGTCGCCGAGCCGCTTGGCGAACTGGGCGATGGCGAAGTCCGCGCTGGTGTATTCGAGGGTGTCGGCGCCGGCGCCCGGGACGTACCCGAGGGTCTGGTAGTCCTCCAGTCCGGGCCGCTCGGTGTAGCCCTGCGTCGGCTGCGTGGCGCCCTTGATCATGAGCAGCAACGCCTTCTGGGCGTCGAAGTCCCGCGCGCCGAACGCGTACGCGCTGGAGACGATGATGTGGTACGGGTCGCCGTTCATGACGCCGGTGTAGTCGTTGGCGACGGTCCAGCGGTCCCACGAGCCGCCCTGCTCGGCGTAGGCCATCATCGACCGGACGATGTCCGACGTCTCGTGCGGCGCGATCGTGGCCAGCAGCGGGATCTCCGAGCGGTAGATGTCCCAGCCGGAGAAGTTGGTGTACATCGCGTGCCCCTTGTCGGCGGCGTGGATCCGGCCGTCGAAGCCGATGTACTGCCCGTTCGCGTCGGAGAACACGTTCGGCTGGATCAACGCGTGGTACAGCGAGGTGTAGAACGTCGTCAGGTGCTCGTCGGAGCCACCCGTGACGGCGATCTTGCCGAGCTGGGCGTTCCAAGCCTTGCGCGCGTTCGATGCCACCGTGTCGAAGGACTTGCCGGTGTTCTCCGCCTTGAGGTTGGCCTTCGCGCCGTCGACGGACACAAAGGACAGTCCTACCTGGACGTTCACCTGCGCGCCGGTGAGGTTGGCGAAGGTGACGTACCCGCCGCTGCCAGGACCACTGACGGTCGTGTTCTGCGGCGCGACCTTGGCAGGCCGGGCGATCGAGGCGTCGACACCGTTGGGCTGCGCCACCTTCGCCTTCGCGCCGCCGGTTTCGGCGGCCTTGTTCGGCGTCACGGCCCCGTTCTTCCAGGTGCCGATCGACGCAAATGGCGTGTCGAACTTGGCCGAGAAGTAGACGCGGTAACTGTTGCGGGCCCCGCAGAAGCGGCCGCTGGTGGCCCAGCCGCTGATGGTGTCCTTGCCGATGGTGATCGACGCGTCGTCGGTGCCGTTGACCGAGCCGGACGTGTTGATCAGCAACGTCGAGGCCGCGCCCGCCGGATACGTCAGGCGCGCCGAACCGGTGCGCTGCGTCGCGCTCAGCTCGACCTTCGCGCCGCTGTCGAGCGTGACGTCGTAGGCGCCCGCGGTCGCGTGTTCGTTGGCGTGCGAGAACTTCGACGTGTAGTGCGCGGGGTCGGTCGCCGGGGAGGTGGTGACCTCGCCGACGTACGGGATGAACGGAATGTCCTGATAGGTCGAACAACCGGCGCCCGAAAGGTGCGTCAGGCTGAAGCCGGTCAGGGTGTCGTCGTCGTAGAAGTACCCGCCGGGCTGGGATTTCACCGTGTCCGGGCTCCACTGGACCATGCCGAACGGCACGACCGCGCCTGGGAACGTGTTGCCCGCACCGCCGCCGGTGCCGTGGTCGGCCCCGCCGGGCCGGGTGCCCACGAAGGGGTTGACCCACTTCGCGTAGTCGGTGCTCGTCGCCGCTGCGGCGGGAACAGCGGGAGCCACCGCTGCGGTCACCGCCAGGGTCAGGAAAGTTAAACCGGCTCTCAAGCGCGCTCGCGCCATGGCCATCGCCTCTCCACCTCGTCAGCGCGACCGGGGTGACAACCTTGTCGCGCAGTCTCGAACCGGGCCACCTTGGGCAGGCGCTCACCAGCCAGTCAAGACTGTGGTGAAGACCTGTCCACTTCCGGACAGCACGTCCGCAGGCCGCGGAAACCGAATCGGCACAATCCACGCCAGGGGCGTTGACAAGCACGCGGGCGTGGCGTTCAATCCCGGTCACTATGACAACGTTGTCTCCACCCGGCCGGGACCGGGACGGCAGCACGCGCACCGCGAGCAGGCGCGCCACTATGAGCGACGTGGCCCGGCTGGCGGGTGTCAGCATCAAGACCGTCTCGCGCGTGGTCAACGACGAACCGGCCGTGCACCCGGACACCGCCGAGCGGGTCATGGCGGCCATCGAGCAGCTGGGGTTCCGGCGCAACCTCGGCGCGCGCAACCTGCGCCGCGGGTCGACCACCGGCACCATCGGGCTGATCGTCGAGGACGTCGGCAACCCCTTCTACTCCGAGCTGAACCGCGCGGTCGAGCGCATCGCGACGTCGTTCGGCCGCCAGGTGCTCACCGGCTCGTCGGAGGAGAACTCCGACCGCGAACGCGAGCTGGTCCTGGAGTTCTGCGCGCGGCGGGTGGACGGCATCCTCGTCGTCCCGGCCGGCCTGCAGCACGGGTACCTGGTGCCGGAGATGCGCGCGGGCACGCCGGTGGTGTTCATCGACCGCCCGGCAGGCGACATCGTGGCCGACACCGTGCTGGTCGACAACCTCGGCGGCACCATCGAAGCCGTCACGCACCTGGCGCGGCACGGGCACCGGCGGATCGCGTTCCTCGGCGACAGCCCGGACATCTTCACCGCGGCCGAGCGCCTGCGCGGGTTCCGCGAGGGCTGCGTGCGCAACGGGATCTCCTACGACGAGTCCCTCGTCTCCATGCGCACGCCGACGCCGGAGTACATCGGCGACGCGGTGCAGCGGCTGCTGGAGGGCCCGGACGCGGCGACCGCGGTGATCGCGGGCAACAACCGGGTCGCGGTGCACCTGCTGCGCGCGCTGGCGCACGCCGAGCGCCGCCCGGCGATGGTGAGCTTCGACGACTTCGAGCTGGCGGACCTGCTGGACCCGCCGGTCACCGTCGTCGCGCACGACGTGAGCGCGCTGGGGCACGCCGCGGCCGAGCTGCTCTTCTCCCGTGTCCAAGGAGACCAGTCCCCGCCCAGAAAGGTAGTCCTGCCCGTGCATCTCGTCGCCCGCGGTTCCGGTGAGGTCGCCCCGTGACCCTCGAACCCCTCCGGCTCCCGGCCAACCAGCCGCCGCAGTTCTACCGCGGCGGCGACGCCATCGCGGCCCTGCGCGGGGCACCCGCGGAGTCGAAGTTCGGCCCGGAGGACTGGGTCGCCTCGGCGACCACGATGTTCGGCCGGGAGACCACCGGCCTGACCCGGCTCCCGGACGGCGCCTGGCTGCGCGACGCCGTCGAGCGCGACGCCACGGCGTGGCTCGGCGCCAAGCACGTCGAAGCGCTCGGGACGTCGACCGGGCTGCTGGTCAAGCTGCTCGACGCGGGCCAGCGGCTGCCCGTGCACTTCCACCCGGACGACGCGTTCGCGCAGCGGCACTTCGACTCGCACTTCGGCAAGACCGAGGCGTGGATCGTGGTCGGCACCCACGGCGACGACCCGCGCGTCTACCCGGGCTTCAAGGAGACGCTCTCCAAGAGCACGGTCGCGGAGTGGACGCGCGAGCAGGACGTGCCGTCGATGCTGGGCGCGCTGAACAGCGTCCCGGTCGCGCCCGGCGACACCGTCTACATCCCGGCCGGGCTGCCGCACGCGATCGGCGAAGGCGTCTTCGTCGTCGAACTGCAGCAGCCGACCGACTTCTCGCTCACGATCGAGTGGCGTGACTTCCTCGCCTCGCCCGAGAAGGGCCACCTCGGCCTCGGCTTCGACACCGCGATCGAAGCACTGGACACCTCGGGCTGGGACGCCGACCGCCTGGACACCATCATCCGGCACACCGGCGGCGACACCGCGTCCACTGTGGACCTGCTGGCGCCCGGATCGGAGCAGTTCTTCCGAGCCGAACAGCTGCGTACCGACGAGCTGACAACGTTGTCACTCGATCCTTCGTTCGCGGTGCTGGTCGTGCTCGGCGGCGAGGGCACGCTGCGCACCGAGCACGGCGGCGAGTACCCGCTCGCCAAGGGCGACACCTACGTGGTCCCGTTCGACGCGGGCCAGACCGAACTGGCCGGGACGGCGACGGTGATCCGCTGCCGTCCCCCGGCCCCGGAAGGGAGGCGGGGATGAGCGACATCCTCCTCGACGCGATCGAACTGACCAAGCACTACGGCTCGGTCGAAGCCCTGCGCGGCGCGTCGTTCCAGGCCCGCGCGGGCGAGGTGACCGCGCTGATCGGCGACAACGGCGCCGGCAAGTCCACTTTGGTCAAATGCCTCTCCGGCGCGGAACAGCCGACGTCCGGGAAGATCGTGCTGGACGGCAGGCAGGTGCACCTCGACTCGCCGACCACGGCACGGCGGATGGGCATCGAGACCGTCTACCAGGACCTCGCGGTCGCGCCGGAACTCGACCCGGCCGCGAACCTGTTCCTCGGCCGCGAGATCCACCGCAAGGGCATCCTCGGCAAGCTCGGGATGCTCGACAAGAACGAGATGCGGCGGCAGGCGATCGAGGAGTTCCAGCGCCTCGGCGTGACGCTGCAGAGCACCGACGTCCCGATCGGCTCGCTGTCCGGCGGCCAGCGGCAGAGCGTCGCGGTCGCGCGGTCGGTCGTCTGGGCGTCGAAGGTCGTGTTCATGGACGAGCCGACCGCGGCACTCGGCGTCGTGCAGCGCGAGCGCGTGCTCGACGTCATCAAGAAGGTCCGCGACAAGGGCATCGCCGTCGTGCTGATCAGCCACAACATGCCCGAGGTGCTGTCGGTCGCCGACCGCGTCGAGGTGCTGCGGCTCGGCAGGCGCGTCGCCCGGTTCACCGGCGCGGACACCAAGCTCGAAGACCTCGTCGCCGCGATGACCGGCGCCCTGGTGCAGGAGGAGGCGGCGTGAGCGTGTCCAGTCCCCCGAAGGACATCCAGGAAGCCCCGGACGCGGGCTTCGGCAAGCGGCCGCTGGGCAAGCGCCTGGCCGGCGCCAACACCTTCTGGATCGCGCTGGTCCTGGTCGCGCTGATCGTCGTGTTCAGCGCGATCGCCCCCGGCGAGTTCCCGACGCTGTTCACCTTCCAGACGCTGCTCATCGAGACGTCGGTGCTGCTGGTGCTGTCGGTCGGGATGACGTTCGTGATCATCACCTCCGGCATCGACCTGTCCGTCGGCTCGGTGCTGATCTTCGCCGGCATGGTCGCCGGCAAGGTGATGGAGGCGATGTCCGGCGGCAACGCCTCCGGTGCGGGCTGGGGCGTCATCCTGGTCGGGCTGGTCGCCGCGGTCGTCGCCGGGACCGCGTGGGGCCTGCTCAACGGGTTCCTCATCGCCGTGGCGGGGATCCCGCCGCTGATCGTCACCCTCGGCACCATGGGCGCGTCGCTCGGCGCGGCCTACCTGCTCAACAACGGCTCCGACGTGCGGAGCATCCCCGTCGTGCTGAACCAGACCCTCGGCTACGGCACGTCCTTCGGCGTGGTGCCCAACCTGGTCATCGTCGCCGTCGTCATCACGCTGATCGGCGCGTGGCTGCTGCACACCACGAAGTTCGGCCGCTACACCTTCGCCGTCGGCTCCAACGCCGAGGGCGCGCGGCGCGCGGGCATCGGCGTCACGCGGCACCTGCTGAAGGTGTACACGCTGACCGGGTTCCTGGCCGGGGTCGCCGGGTTCCTCTCGCTGGCGTACTACGCGTCGACCACGATCTCGGCGCACACCACCGACAACCTCAACGCCATCGCCGCGGTCGTGATGGGCGGGACGAGCCTGTTCGGCGGCGTCGGCTCGGTGCTGGGCACGGTGATCGGCGTGTTCATCCCGGCGGTGCTGAAGAAGGGCTTCAACATCACCCACGTCCAGGACTTCTGGCAGATGATCGCCGTCGGCGCGGTGCTCGTCGCCGCCGTCTGGTTCGACCAGCGGCGCCGCCGCCGTCGCAACTCCCGCTGAGTTTCCCCCTAGTACGAAGAGGTGCTGGCATGAAACTGTCCAAGACTTTCGTGGCCGTGGGCGCGGTGGTCTCCGCCGCCGCCCTGCTCACCGCGTGCGGGTCCGGCACGGTCGGGCAGACCGGGTCCAGCGGCCAGCCGCAGCCCGGGAACAAGAAGCTGGCGCTCATCCCGGGCGTGCAAGCCGAGCCGTTCTACATCTCGCTGCAGTGCGGCGCCGAGGCCGAGGCGAAGAAACTCGGCTACGAGCTGACCACGCAGGCGCCGCAGAAGTTCGACGCGGCCATGCAGACCCAGCTCGTCAACGCCCTCGGCGCCAACCCGCCGGCGGCGCTGCTCATCGCCCCGACCGACGACACGGCGATGCTCGCGCCGATCCAGCAGGTCAAGAACCGCGGCGCGAAGATCGTCGAGGTCGACACCTCGCTGAAGGACACCGGCGTCGCCGTCTCGTCGGTCTCCTCCGACAACACCGAGGGCGGCAAGCTCGCCGCGCAGACGATGGCCAAGCTGGCGGGCGGCAAGAGCGGCTCGGTGCTGGTGCTCGACACGATCGCCGGCACGTCCACCACGGCGGCACGCGCCAAGGGCTTCGAAGACGAGCTGAAGAACACCCCGAACCTCAAGTCGATCGGCGTCCAGTTCACCCAGAACGAGCCCGACCAGGCGGCGTCCAAGGTGACCGCGGCGCTGTCGTCGACGCCGGACCTCATCGGCATCTTCGCGACCAACCTCAACACCGGGGAGGGCGCGGCGACGGGCCTGCGCAACGCGGGCAAGGTCGGCGCGGTGAACCTGATCGGCTTCGACGCGAGCCCGTCGGAGGTCGAAGGCCTCAAGAACGGCCAGTACCAGGCGCTCATCGCCCAGGACCCGGCCGCGATCGGCACCCAGGGCGTCCAGCAGGCGGTCGCGGCGATCGAGGGCAGGCAGGTGACGCGGAACCTCACCGCGCAGCTGCACTCGATCACCAAGGCCGACATGGAGGCCAACTCGCAGTACTTCTACAAGCAGAGCTGCTGACCCGGACGGACGAAGCCGTCCGTGGCGGCGGCTTCGTCCGTCAACTCCTGGTACCGGCTGTTTGCCCGTCCACCACTTCTGACCTGCGGCTTCACCGGCAGTGATCGGTCACGGCCGGTCACCGCGGTGGGGGAACCGCTCACCGCAGCACCCGTTCCCCCGAATTGGCGTCTTGCGTCACACTCATCTGCACATGCAGATGCATCCGCGCCTGCATGATCGCAGGGAGGGTGCGATGAACTACGAGCGAACGGCCGTCCACCGGACGATCCTCGCGGTGGACGTCGAGAGCTACGGCGACCAGCGCAGGACGACCCCGGACCGCCTGGCGCTGCGCGACGGGCTCTACGGCGCGCTGCCCCGGGCGTTCGACGACGCCGGCATCCCCTGGGCGGACTGCCACGGCGACGACTGCGGCGACGGCCTGTTCGTCCTCGTGCCGCCCGAGATCCCGAAGTGCCACTTCGTCGAGTACCTGCCGACGGCGCTCGCGGTGGCCCTGCACCGGCACAACCGCACGCACGCCGCCGAGGCACGGATGCGGCTGCGGATGGCCCTGCACGCGGGCGAGGTCGTCTTCGACGACCACGGCGTCACCGGGCCGGCGATCAACCACACGTTCCGGCTCCTGGAGGCCCCGCCGCTGAAGGACGCGCTCAAGGCGTCGCCCGGCGTCCTCGCGCTGATCACGTCCACCTGGTTCTTCGACGAGGTCGTCCGGCACTGCGACGGGCTCGACCCGAAGACGTTCCGGCCGGTGCCGGTGACGGTCAAGGAGACGAACACGACCGGCTGGATCTCCCGCCCCGACCGGCCCTACCCGGCCGTCACCGGCCCGACGGCACCGGCACCGCGGCCCGGCCCGGTCACCGGGCTCGACGACTACCGCGTGTGGCGCTGGTTCCGCCGCCACGCCCCGGTGCTGACCGACCGCGAGGACGCGGCGTGGCCGTAGGATCTACTCCCCAGCCGCCGAGGGAGGCCCGATGTCCGCGCTGCACCTGCGCCCGGCGTCCCGCGCCGACCCGCTGCCGGTGCTCGCCGCCGCCCGCCGGATCACCGGCGACCTGCGCGACGGCCTGTCCGGCACCCGCGCCCGCCGCGCCGCGCACGGCCTGCGCCGCCTGTTCGGCTTCCCCGGGCTCGGCCTCACCGACCTGTCCGGGAACCTGGTCTGGTCGGGCCGTCCGGGTCCCGACGCCGCCGTCGCGACGGTGCTCGACGGCGTGCTGCACACCGAGGAACCCGGCTCCGCCCCCGACGTCCTCGCGCTGCCGCTGCACGTCCGCGACGAGCTGGCGGGCGCGCTGCTGGTCGTCGGCGACGTCCGGGACGCGGTCGCGGCCGAGGCCGCCGACCTGGTCGTCCAGGCACTCGAGCGCGGCAGGCTGGAGGCGTCGGCGGAGCAGGCGGCCCAAGCCGAGCTGCGGGCGCTGCGCGCGGAGATGTCCCCGCACTTCGTCTACAACGCGCTCACGGTGATCGCCTCGCTGGTGCGCTCGGACCCCGACCGCGCCCGCGACCTCATGCTCGACTTCGCCGACTACACCCGCTACAGCCTCGCCCGGCACGGCGAGTACACGGTGGTGGCCGAGGAGTTCCGCGCGATCGAGACGTACCTGGCACTGCAGAAGGCGGTGCTCGGCGAGCGGCTGCGCGTCCAGGTGCGGGTCGCGCCGGAGATCCTCGCCGTCGCCGTCCCGTACCTCGTGCTGGAACCACTGGTGGAGAACGCGATCCGGCACGGCATCGAGCCGCGGTCGGGCACCGGGCTGGTCCAGGTGCACGGCCAGGCGGAAGGGAACGACTGCGTGATCTTCGTCGAGGACGACGGCGTCGGCATGGACCCGAAGCGGGCGGCCGACATCCTCGCCGGGCGGACCGGCGAAGACGATGCGGCAGGGATGGGACTGGCCAATGTGGACAGACGGCTCCGGGACGTCTACGGCGCCTGGTACGGCCTGACCGTGGAGACCGAGGTCGGCGCGGGCACCCGGGTGATCGTGCGGGTGCCGCGGTTCCAGCCGGGGGTGCTGCCGTGACGGGCCTGCGTGTCCTCGCCGTCGACGACCTGCCGCCCGCGCTGGACGAGCTGTGCCGCATGCTGCGCGAAGCGCCCGAAGTCGGCGAAGTCGTCGGCGCGGGCGACGCGCTGAAGGCGTTGAAGCTGCTTCAGGCGGACCGGTTCGACGCGGTGTTCCTGGACATCTCGATGCCGGGCCTCGACGGCCTCGAACTGGCGTCGCTGCTGGCCAAGCTGAGCGAGCCGCCGGTGATCGTGTTCGTCACGGCCCACGACGGCCACGCGGTGACGGCGTACGGCATCGGCGCGGTCGACTACCTGCTCAAGCCGGTCCGCGCGGAACGGCTGTCGGCGGCGCTGGCGAAGGTGCTCCGCATGGCGACCCCCGCCCCGCGCCCGACCCCGGACGCAATGGCGGCGCTCCCGGTCGAGTCGGGCGGCCGCACCCGTTACGTCCGCCGTGACGACGTGCTGTTCGTCGAAGCCCACGGCGACTACGTCCGGCTGCACACGCGCACCGGCGTCCACCTGGTCCGGATGCCCATCTCGCGGCTGGAGGAGTACTGGGAGGGCACCGGGTTCAGCCGCGTGCACCGCGGGTTCCTGCTGGCGGTGGGAGCGGTGCTGGAGCTGCGCAGCGACACGGCGGGCGGGCTGCTGGCGCACACGGAGGCGGGCGACGTCCCGGTCAGCCGCCGGCACGCACGCGACCTGCGTGACCGGCTGCTGGAAGCCGCCCAGCGCGGCCAGCTCGGCCCGGGGCCGCGATGAGCAGGATCCGCCGCGTGGCCGTCACCAGCCCGCAGACCCGCCTCGCGCACGCACGCCGCCGGTCCCGCGCCCGCTGGCGCCAGCCCCGCCTCCCGGCGGGCGACACCCAGCGCGCGACGGCGCTGTACCGCGCCCAGCGCCGTCTCGGCGTCCCCGCGCTCGTGCTGATGTTCGCCCTCCTCCTCGGCCTGCCGGGCGTCTTCGCCCTCTTCCCCGGCCTGGACACCGTGCGGCTGCTGGACATCCCGGTGTCGTGGCTGATGCTGGCGGTCCTGCCGTACCCGGCGATGGCCCTGCTGGCCCGCTGGCAGCTGCGCCGCGCCGAACGCCTGGAGGACGACCAGTGACCCGGAAGTCCAGCGGCGGGGCCGGCTAGTGGGCGTCGCGCTCGCCGTCGCGCCGGTCGTGCTCGTGACGCTGCTCATCGGCGTCCGCGGGGTCGCCGCGATGCGCACGACGTCGGACTTCCTCGTCGCGTCCCGCCGGATCTCGCCGCTGGTCAACTCGGCCGCCGTCTCCGGCGAATACCTCAGCGCCGCCTCCTTCCTCGGCGTCGCCGGGCTCGTCGTCAAGGACGGCGTCGGCGCGCTCTGGTACCCGGTCGGGTTCACCGCCGGGTACATCGCGATGCTCGTGCTCGTCGCCGCGCCGATGCGGCGGTCGGGCGCGTTGACCGTCCCCGACTTCGCCGAAGCCCGCCTCAACTCGCCCTCGCTGCGCCGGCTCACCGCCGTCGTCGTGCTCGTCATCGGCACCATCTACGTCGTCCCGCAGTTCCGCACCGCCGGGCTGGTCCTCACGGCGGTCGGCGGCACGCCGTACTGGGTGGGCGTCGTCCTGGCCGGCGCCGCGGTCAGCGTCACCCTGGCCCTCGGCGGGATGCGTGCGGCGACCTACGTCCAGGCGTTCCAGTTCGTCCTGAAGCTGCTGCTGTTCCTCGTGCCGGCGATCTGGCTCGTCCTGCAGGCCGGCGCGGTCACCCGGGCCGAGGCGCTGCACCCGGTCGAGTTCACCCACTTCGCCCGCGACACCCCGGTGACGTTCGAGGTCGACGTCACCATGGAAATCCGCGAGCCGACGCCCGTGCGGCGCAACGGCGTCCCGGAGACCCTGCAGCCGGGCGAATTCACCGCGCACAGCCAGGACGAGGTCGTGTTCGGCCAGGGCGCGGCGGTCCCGGCCGTCCGCGGCGGCGCCCCGCTCGGCGGCGACGGCTGGCAGCGCCCGCTGCTCGACCTCGGCGACGAGGGCTACCCGCTGCTGGGCACCTGGGCCGTCCTCATCGCGACGATGCTCGGCACGATGGGCCTGCCGCACGTGCTCATGCGCTTCCACACCAGTCCCGACGGCCGCGCCGCCCGCCGCACCGCCGCGATCACCGTCGCGCTGCTCGGCGTCTTCTACCTCTTCCCCGGCGTCTACGGCGTGCTCGGCCGGGTGCTCGTCCCCGGCCTCTACCTCTCCGGCGCGACCGACACCGTGGTCGTCGCCCTGCCCGCCCAGGTGGACAGCGGCTGGGCGGGCGGGCTGTTCACGGCGCTGCTGACCGCGGGCGCGTTCGCCGCGTTCCTGGCGACGTCGCTGGGCCTGCTGCTGGTGATGTCCGGCGCGCTCGCGCACGACCTCGTGCCCGGCGGGCTGCGGCGGCTGCGGTTCGCCGTGTTCGGCGTCGCCGGGGTGATGGTGCTGCTGGCGCTGCGCTCGGCCGAACTCGACGCCGGCGTCCTGGTGACGTGGGGCTTCACGGTCGCCGCGTCGACGTTCTGCCCGCTGCTCGTGCTCGGCATCTGGTGGCCGCGGCTGACCGCGGCGGGCGGCATCGCCGGCGTCCTGACCGGGCTCGTCGCGTCGTCCGGCTCGATCCTGTTCGCCCTCGCCGGCCCGGATCTGCGTGGCTGGGTGGCGATCATGGTCCAGCAACCGGCACCCTGGTCGGTACCGCTGGCATTCGGCGTAATGTCGCTGGTCTCGTTGCGGGGCAAGCCACCGGCGTGGTCGAACGCGGCGATGCTGCGCCTGCACCTGGACGAGCCCCGTTCGACCGGGCCACGCGACCGTTCGTCAACCGTTCGTCGTCTGACCCGGCTGTTGAACCGCTGAATCTTCACGTAAGACTCACGCGTCCCTACGGTGTCGCAGGTCACTTTCCGCAGCGTCGCGAGGGAGCAGCGATGAGCACCACGGACACCGACGGTCCCCCGGACACCACCTGGGAGCGCGCCCACCAGAGCACCGAGTTCCGCGAGCTGCGCAGCCGCCTGCGCCGGTTCGTCTTCCCGATGACGGCGCTGTTCCTGCTCTGGTACCTCCTCTACGTGCTGCTCGCGGACTACGCGCACGGCTTCATGAGCACCAAGCTGGTCGGCAACATCAACGTCGGCCTGGTCTTCGGCCTGCTGCAGTTCGTCTCGACGTTCGTCATCACCGGGCTGTACGTCCGCTACGCCAACCGGAAGCTCGACCCGGTCGCCGAGAAGATCCGTGAGGACATCGAGAAGGAGCAGGCATGAGCGCCACCCTCGCCGCGGGAGTGGAGGGCAGCAACCCGCTCCTGAACATCGGCATCTTCGCCCTCTTCGTGATCATCACGCTGGTGATCGTGTTCCGGGCCAGCCGCAACACGAAGACGGCGTCGGACTACTACGCCGCCGGCCGCGCCTTCACCGGCCCGCAGAACGGCATCGCGATCTCGGGTGACTACCTGTCGGCGGCGTCGTTCCTCGGCATCGCGGGCGCGATCGCCATCAACGGCTACGACGGCTTCCTGTACTCCATCGGCTTCCTCGTCGCGTGGCTCGTCGCGCTGCTGCTGGTCGCGGAACTGCTGCGCAACACCGGCAAGTTCACCATGGGCGACGTCCTGGCGTTCCGGATGAAGCAGCGCCCGGTCCGCGCCGCGGCCGCGACGTCGACGCTGGCCGTGTCCTTCTTCTACCTGCTGGCGCAGATGGCGGGCGCCGGCGGTCTCGTGGCGCTGCTGCTCGGCGTCGAGGGCTCCGGCGCGCAGGCGCTGGTGATCGCCGTCGTCGGCGTCATCATGATCGCCTACGTCCTCATCGGCGGCATGAAGGGCACCACCTGGGTCCAGATCATCAAGGCCGCCCTGCTCATCGCGGGCGCGCTCGCGATGACGCTGTGGGTGCTCGGCAAGTACGGCTTCAACTTCTCCAACCTGCTGCAGGCCGCGGTCGACAAGGCGGGCAAGGCAGGCCAGTCGCTGCTCGGGCCGGGCAAGCAGTACGGCGCCACCGGAACGTCCAAACTGGACTTCCTGTCGCTGGGCATCGCCCTGGTGCTGGGCACCGCGGGCCTGCCGCACGTGCTGATGCGCTTCTACACCGTGCCGACGGCCCGCGACGCGCGCCGCTCGGTGGTCTGGGCGATCGTGCTGATCGGCGTGTTCTACCTGTTCACGCTGGTGCTCGGCTACGGCGCGGGCGCGCTGGTCGGGCCGGACGCGATCAAGAAGGCGCCCGGCGGGGTCAACTCCGCGGCGCCGCTGCTCGCGCTGGAACTCGGCGGGCCGGTGCTGCTGGGCCTGATCGCCGCGGTCGCGTTCGCCACGATCCTCGCGGTGGTCGCCGGCCTGACGATCACGGCGTCGGCGTCCTTCGCCCACGACGTCTACGCGAACGTGGTCAAGCGGGGCAAGACGTCGCCGGACTCCGAGGTCAAGGTCGCCCGGATCACCGCGCTGGTCATCGGCGCGCTGGCCATCGGCGGCGGCATCCTCGCCAACGGGCAGAACGTGGCGTTCCTGGTGGCGCTGGCCTTCGCGGTCGCGGCGTCGGCGAACCTGCCGACGATCCTCTACTCGCTGTTCTGGAAGCGGTTCAACACCCAGGGCGCGCTGTGGTCGATCTACGGCGGCCTCGCCGTGACGGTCATCCTGATCGTCTTCTCGCCCGCCGTCTCGGGCAAGAGCACGTCGATGTTCAAGAACGCCGACTTCGCCTGGTTCCCGCTGAGCAACCCGGGCATCGTCTCGATCCCGGTCGCGTTCCTGCTCGGCTGGCTCGGCACGGTCCTGTCGAAGGAGCACGACGAGCAGAAGTACGCCGAGATGGAGGTGCGGTCCCTGACCGGCGCGGGTGCCGAGAAGGCCGTCGTCCACTAGCCCCACCGACCCCGGAGGCCGCCGCGAGGGTGTTCCCGATCCCCTCGCGGCGGCCTTCGGCCATTTCAGTACGGCAGCTTGCCTTCGGCGACGCCCGCAACGGCCGTCTCGAACTGCTTCCGCACGTAGTGCCACAGCCCGCCACCCAGCGAAATCCTCGCCACCCCCAGCGCGGCGAGGCCGTCCAGGCCCGGGCTGCCGGGCCACGCGGCCGCGTTGACCGCGCCGCCCGCCCCCTGCACGAACTCCGCGATCAGCTCCGGCGTGCGCAGGTGGATCGGGTAGACGCAGTCGGCGCCCGCGTCGTAGTACGCCTTCGCCCGGTCGATGCCCGCTTCGAGGGCCTCCTTCGTTTCCGCGCCACGGAAGGAGTCGATGCGGGCGTTGATCACCAGGCCGTCCCCCGCCGCCGCACGCAGGGCGGCGATCCGCTCCGCCTGCTCGGCGACCGGCCGCACCTGGCCGGTGGCGTGGTCGGTGTCCTCGAAGTTGCAGCCGGCCGCGCCGGCGTCGCGCAGCCGCGCGGCCAGCTCGGCACCGGACAGGCCGTAGCCCGACTCGGCGTCGACGGTCACCGGCACGTCGACCGCCTTCGCGATCCGCGCGGCGGCGGCGAACATCTCGCCGGCCGGCGCGGCCTCGCCGTCGGCGAAACCGAGCGCCGCCGCGACGGCGACCGAGCTGGTCGCCACGGCCGGGAACCCGGCGGCTTCGACGAGCTTCGCGGTGTCGGCGTCCCAGACGTTGGCCAGGACCAGCGGCTTGCCCGGGACGTGCAGCGCCCGGAGCGCGGCGGCGCTCACGCGTCCCGCTTCGGCAGCGGCGTGTGGCTGGTGATGGTCATCCGGTTCCAGCTGTTGATCGCGATGATCTCCCACGCGACGGCGCGGTACTGGTCCTCGGTGAACACCTCCGCCGCCCGCTCGTAGACGTCGTCGGGCACGGTCTGCGTCGCCGACAGCTTGGTCATCGCCTCGGTGAGGGCGAGGGCGGCCTGCTCCTGCTCGGTGAACAGGTCGGTCTCGCGCCAGCCGTCCAGCACGAACAGCCGCCGCGGCGACTCGCCCAGCTCCAGGGCGTCGCGGCTGTGCATGTCGAGGCAGTACGCGCAGCCGTTGATCTGCGACGCGCGGGTCTTCACCAGTTCCAGGAGTTTCGGGTCGAGCCCGGCGTTCGCCCCGGCCTTGTTCACGGCGGCCTGCAGGCCGGCCATCGCCTGGTAGAGCTCGGGAGCACCCCCGAGTCCGATTCGCTTGGTCATGCCGTCCACGCTAGCCCGAACTGGTCCACGAGTATGGTCCAGTCACATGACGGATTCGTGGTCCAGTTCCGGTCTCGACGTCCACCTCGGCTGGGACCCGGCCACCGGCCGCACCGGACTGGCGGCGGCGATCCGCGCTGCCATCCGCGAAGGCCGCTGGCAGCCGGGCGCGGCGGTGCCGTCGACCCGGGCACTGGCGCACGACCTGGGCATCGCGCGCGGCACGGTGACCCGCGTGTACGCCGACCTCGCGGCGGAGGGCTACCTGAAGACGACCCAGGGCGCGCCGACCCGCGTCGCGACGGCGGGCTCACTGCCGCAGTCGGCGCCCCGGCAGGCGCCGCGCGACCCGGCACCGCGCTGGGACCTGCGGCCGGGCCGCCCGGACCTGACGGCGTTCCCCCGGCAGGCGTGGCTGACGGCCACCCGCCGCGCGCTGCTGCGAACCCCGGCGTCGGCGCTGGGCTACGAGTCGGAGCTGGGCGCCCCGGAGTTGCGGGACACACTCGCGGGCTATCTCGCCCGCGCCCGCGGAGTGGTGGCCGACCCGGCGCGGATCGTGGTGTGCCACGGCTATTCGCACGCGATCGCGGTGCTGTCACGGGCGCTGTACGGACTGGGCGTCGGCGAGATGGCGTTCGAGAACCCGTCGCTGGCGATGTACCGCTCGATCGCGGCCGCGCAGGGACCACGGATCGTCGGCGTCCCGGTCGACGAACACGGCCTGCAAGTGTCCGCAGTGGACAGTCCGGCGGTGGTCGTCACGGCGGCCCACCAGTTCCCGACGGGCGTCACGCTGGCCCCGCACCGCCGAACGGCCCTGACCCGCTGGGCGGCCGACGAGGGCGGCTTCGTCCTGGAGGACGACTACGACGGCGAGTTCCGCTTCGACCGCCAGCAGGTCGGAGCGTTGCAGGCGCTGGCACCGGAGCGGGTGGTGTACGCGGGCACGGCGAGCAAGACACTGGCCCCGGCCCTGCGGCTGGCCTGGCTGGTGCTGCCGCGCTCGCTGGTGGAGCCGGTCCGCGCGGCGATGGCCGACAGCGGTTCGCGCCCGTCACTGCTGAACCAGCTGGCCCTGGCCGAGCTGATCGACTCGGGCGCGTACGACCAGCACGTCCGCCGCAGCCGAGCGGAGTACCGCGCCCGCCGGTCCCGCCTCCTGGCGGCCCTGCCGGATTCGGTCCGCCCCCAGGGCATCGCGGCGGGCCTGCACCTGCTGCTGCGCCTCCCACCCGACGGCCCCTCGGAAGCAACGGCCCTGGCGGCCTGCCACCGCCGAGCCATAGGCATCGAAGGCCTGGGCGACTGCTGGATGGACGACAACCGCCCCGGAGGCCTGATAGTCGGCTACGCAGCACCCCCGAAACACGCGTTCGCAGGCGCAACCCAGACCCTGATCGAAGCCCTCTGGGAAATCACCGCCTAACCCCTCCCACTCCCCCTCCCCTCACCCGAGACCCGCCCCCCGGGACACACACGTCCCCGCCAAACACCCGAGATCCGCCCCCAATCACACGAGATCCGCCCCCAATCACGCAAGATCGGCCCCCAATCACGCAAGATCCGCCCCAATCACGCGAGATCGGCCCCCAGTCACGCGACATCCGCACCGGTCCCCCGTGTCGTCCCTCCAATCACGCGTGTCGGCTTCCTGATCACGCGAGTCGGCCCTCCAATCACGCGCCATGCCTTCCCCATCACCCGTGATGCCCCTCCAGCCACACGTGATTCCCCTCCAAACACACCCGATGCCCCTCCAGTCACGCGCGATTCCCCTCCAATCACACGCGATACCCCTCCAATCACACCCGATTCCCCACTCAGCACCAGCGAACCCCGCGGGCCGCCCACCCGGACGGCCCGCGGCCCGCCATCAGAACCAGCAGCCCGGCCGGACCCGCAACAGTTCCGTCCGCAGCACCGGCGTGCCATCGACCGGCGCCGGGTTCTCCGCCGTCGGCTGGATCCCGCCGGCAGCGACCTTGTCGAGCGTCTTCAGTCCCTCGGCTCCCACCGTCCCGAACACCGTGTAGTTCGGCCGCAGCGCGGAATCGCCGTACACGACGAAGAACTGCGAACCATTCGTGTCCGGCCCCGCGTTGGCCATCGCCAGCAGGCCGCGCGCGTAGACGCGGCGCGCGCCGGTCGGGTCGGTGGGCGCGGGTGGCAGGTCCACCGGCAGCTCGTCCTTGTACTTGTAGCCGGGCCCGCCTTCCCCGGTTGCCGTCGGGTCGCCGCACTGCAGGACCTTCAACGTCGGGTACGCGGTGAGCCGGTGGCACACCGTGTGGTCGTAGAACCGGTGCCGCGCCAGGTGCAGGAAACTCTGCACGGTGCACGGTGCCTTCGCCCGGTCCAGCCGCAGCGGCAGCGCGCCCTGGCTGGTCGGGACCGCCACGTCGACCGTGCCGTGGCTCGGCGTGTACCGCGGGTCGGGCGGGAGCGGCACCGGCCGCGCGGGTGGCTCGTCGGGGGTTTCGGTGTACTGGCAGGGACCGTGCGTCGTCTTCGGCGGGGCCGGGTCGGCCGCGGCCGCCACGCCGCTGCCCGCCACGAACAACGCGCCCACCGCCAGCGCGGTGACCAGTGTCTTCTTCATCCTGCCCGTCCTCCCAGTGATCGCCCGGTTCCGGAGCGCCCGCAGTCTAGGACCCGGCACCGACAAGAAGAACCGGCGAAAGTCGCCCATGTCAGCCGGTCGGGTGAACCTCGGCGCCCGCACCCGGCCGAGCCCCCGAAACTGTCGGACCCCCGGCGCACGATGGTGATCACGCGGCAAACCGCCGCACCCGAACAGGAGGCGTCATGACATTCCGCCGGAGAACCGTTGCCGTGGCACGGTTTCTGCGCACGCGGCTCGCGTCACTGACCGCGCAGGTCCGCGATCAGCTCGTCCGCGGCGGCGAACGGATCGAGCTCGCGGGCCACGACCCGCTCGGCCACGCCGTCGAGCCGTCCCCCGCCACGCAGGTCCGCCAGCTCGGCCCGCAACCGCCGGATCGCGATGGCCTCCACCTCGTCGCGCGCACGGGCCGCGCGGCGCCGGGCCAGCTCGCCGTGCGTCACAAGCCATTCGTGGTGCGCCGCCAGTGCCTGCACGACCTCGTCGACGCCCTCGCCCTTCGCCGCGACGGTCCGCACGATCGGCTGGCGCCAGCTCGGTCCGCGGATCTCGCGGCGGGACAGCGAAATCATCTGCTTGAGGTCGTGCACCGTGGCGTCGGCGCCCTCGCGGTCCGCCTTGTTCACGACGAAGACGTCGGCGATCTCGAGCACCCCGGCCTTCGCGGCCTGGATGCCGTCCCCCATGCCCGGGGCGAGCAGCACCACGGTGGTGTCGGCCAGCTTCACGACGTCCACTTCGGACTGTCCGACGCCCACGGTTTCGATCAGCACCACGTCGAAGCCCGCGGCGTCGAGCACGCGCACCGCCTGCGGGGTCGCCCACGAGAGCCCGCCGAGGTGCCCGCGCGTGGCCATCGAGCGGATGAACACGCCGGGGTCGGTGGCGTGCTCGCTCATCCGGATCCGGTCGCCGAGCAGTGCCCCGCCCGAAAACGGCGAAGACGGGTCGATCGCCAGCACCCCGACCCGCTTGCCTTCCGCGCGCAACGCGGTGAGCAGCGCCGAGGTCGAAGTCGACTTGCCGACCCCGGGCGGCCCGGTGAGCCCGACGACCCGGGCCCGCCCGGTGTACGGAGTCAGCGCCCGGGCGATCTCGGCGACGCGGGGATGGGCGTCCTCGACGAGCGACAGCAGCCGCGCGACGGCACGGGGCTGCCCGTCCCGCGCGCGGCCGACCAGGTCGTCGAGGTCGAGTGGTCCGGTCACCTACGCGGACGGCACCCGCAGCAGCAGGGCGTCGCCCTGGCCACCGCCACCGCACAGCGCGGCGGCACCGAGCCCGCCACCGCGGCGGCGCAACTCGTGCACCAGGTGCACGGCGAGCCGGGCACCGGAGGCGCCGATCGGGTGGCCGAGGGCGATGGCGCCACCGTTGACGTTGACCTTCTCCGGGTCGAGGCCGAGCTTCTCGGTCGAGACGAGCCCGACCGCGGCGAAGGCCTCGTTGATCTCGACGAGGTCGAGCGCGTCGGCGGTGAGGCCGGCCTTCGCCAGCGCGGCGAGGATCGCGTTCGACGGCTGCTCGTGCAGGCTCGCGTCGGGCCCGGCGACCACGCCGTGCGCGCCGATCTCGGCGAGCGGCGCGATGCCGAGTTCCTCGGCCTTGGCCCGGCTGGCCACGACGACCGCGGCGGCGCCGTCGGAGATCTGCGAGGCCGAGCCCGCGGTGATGGTGCCGTCGGCGGCGAAGGCGGGACGCAGCTTGGCGAGGCCCTCGGCGGTGGTGTCGGCGCGGACGCCCTCGTCGGTGTCGAAGACCACCGCGTCACCCTTGCGCTGGGGAATGGAGACGGGCGCGATCTCGTCGGCGAAGTAGCCGTTCTTGATCGCCTCGGCGGCGCGCTGGTGGGAGCGGGCCGCGAACGCGTCCTGCTGCTCGCGGGTGACGCCGTAGCGGGCGTTGTACTTCTCCGTCGAGGCGCCCATGGCGACCTGGTCGAAGGCGCAGAAGAGACCGTCGTGGGCCATGTGGTCGACGAGCGTGCTGTCGCCGTACTTGAAGCCGGAGCGGGACTTGGGCAGCAGGTGCGGTGCCTGGGTCATCGACTCCTGGCCGCCGGCGACGACGAGGTCGAACTCGCCGGCCCGGATCAGCTGGTCGGCGAGCGCGATGGCGTCGAGGCCGGAGAGGCAGACCTTGTTGATCGTCAGGGCGGGCACGCTCATCGGGATGCCCGCGGCGACCGCCGCCTGGCGGGCCGGGATCTGGCCGGCGCCGGCGGTGAGCACCTGGCCCATGATCGTGTACTGCACCGCGTCCGGGGCGACCCCGGCACGCTCGAGGGCCGCCTTGATCGCGACCCCGCCCAGCTGTGCCCCCGTGAAGTCCTTGAGGGATCCGAGCAGGCGCCCGATCGGCGTACGGGCGGCACCCAGGATCACGGAACCGGACACGGCGTCCTCCAAGCATCGGCGCATGGGCAGTTTTCCCGACCATACCCGGGAGGCGGGCTTCTTGATGGAGCCAGTGTGAGGCGGGGCACGCAACGATTCCGGCTCCCCGCGCTCGCACGGGCCCCTATCCTGCCTCCATGAATGACGCCCTGCGGCCGTTCGTGACGGCCATCGACCACGTCGGCATCGCGGTCCCGGACCTCGACGCGGCCATCGAGTTCTACCGCGAGCACTTCGGGCTGAAGGTGACGCACGAGGAGGTGAACGAGGAGCAGGGGGTACGGGAGGCAATGCTGCGCGCCCCCGGCGCGGCGGGCACGGAGACACAGATCCAGCTGCTGGCACCCCTGCGCGACGACTCGGCGATCGGCAAGTTCCTGGCCAAGAGCGGCCCGGGGCTGCAGCAGCTGGCCTACCGCGTGTCCGATGTGGACGCAGCAGCGGCGGCCCTGCGCGAGAAGGGCCTGCGCATGCTGTACGAGTCGGCAAAGCGGGGCACCTCGAACAGCCGGGTCAACTTCGTCCACCCGAAGGACGCGGGCGGCGTGCTGGTGGAACTGGTGGAGCCCGCCAAGGGCGACACCGCCCACTGACGGACGAGCTGTGCTCGCGTAACGGCTCCGGCCGCACGGGAGTGACAAGCGCCCTGGAGGGCGGCGAGCCGCCGGACTCCCCTGACGGGGTGCCTGCTGCGCGGACGGTCATGGCGCCGAGGCCGTTGGCTTCCGCGAGGGTCGCGGCCGCGGTGCTTCCCAGGCGCCGAGGCTGTCGAGCGCCCGCAAGGTCGCGACCGTGGGTTGCCAGCGAGGGGTTGCGACCGGGGCGCCGGGCCGCCCGCGCAGTGTCGCGGCCACGAGGGTTCCCGTGACAGCCGCGGCACCGCGGGGCCCCGCGCAACGACGGCGAGCGAGCTAGGCCGGTGCCGTCTTGGATACCAGGGCGTCGGCTATGAACGTCAGCTCGCCGTCGAACTCGGCCGGGAGGTCGTCTTCCGAGTGGCGGGCCGTGGCGTGGCGGTGGCTTACCGCTCGGGCCAGCAGTCCTGATGCGCGCTCGACGTCGGCCGAGGGCAGGCCGCCGCCCGTTGCCGCCAAAATGACCGCTCGGACCTGGCGGACCAGGACCTGGAAGCGCTCGTGGAGGGCGTCGCGGACGACGTGGTGGGTGTCGGCCTCGCGCCACAGCAAATGGGAGAGGCCAAGGGATCGGCTGAATCGGTGGTCGAGTTCGCGGACCAGGCGCCGCAGGCTGCCCGCGAGGTCGCCGGGGACGACGACCACGGACGGCTCGATGCGTTCGTCGGGCAGGCGCTCGACGAGCGCGGTGAGCAGGTCCGACTTGTGGCGGAAATAGTAGTGCACCAGCCCCTTCGGCACCCCGGCCTGCTCGGCGATGCGAGAGGTCGGGGTGGCGTCGAAGCCGGACTCGGCGAAGAGCGCCTCGGCGGCGCAGAGAATGCGCTCCTTCGCCGAATCCTCGGTCATCCGGTGCCTCCTGGTCGTCTCAGTGCTGGCCTGCCGTGCGGTGCGCGGCGTTCGCGACCGGCATCGCTGCCGCGCCCGCGATGACCGTCAGCACCCCGGCGATCCAGGACGTCCAGGATGCGCCGTTGAACTCGGTGTACCCCATCACCCACGGCGCGATGAAGAGCAGCACGCCGAGCGCGATCTGGACGCCTTCGCCGTAGACCATGCCCGGCATCGCCAGCGAGACCAGCCCGTCGAGAGCGATCAGGACGCCCAGGACGACCATCGTCCACGCCGCGGTCGAGTCCGTGCTCAGCCAAAGGGGTGACAACGCGGCGACCACCCCGATGACGACCTCGGCCCAGTCGTGGGGCCGGGTCCATGCGCGCGTAGAGACTTCACTCATTCGTGCTCACCTCCGTCGGTGAATCTGCTGGTCGGGTGGGTGTACCCGATGCCGATGATCCGCTTGACTGGCCAGCCGGTCAAGACTGCTCCGTCACAGTTCGGGATGTAATCGTGCCGCTCGTCTCGTACAGTTGTGGTCGCGAGTTACCGGCGAGTAATTTCGGCCGCCAACGCCGTTGACCCCCAGCTTTCGCGGAGGAACCGATGACGCAGCTCGGCGAGATCCAGCAGGCCATCCTGACCGGGGAGCCGGCCGCGGTCGGCTCGTTGCCCGTGCCCGAGAGCTACCGCGGGGTGACCGTGCACGCCGACGAGGTCGGCATGTTCGAGGGCCTGGAGAGCCAGGACAAGGACCCGCGCAAGTCGCTGCACGTGGACGAGGTTCCGGTGCCCGCGCTGGGGCCGGGTGAGGCGCTGGTCGCGGTGATGGCCAGTGCCATCAACTACAACACCGTGTGGACGTCGATCTTCGAGCCGATCCCGACGTTCAAGTTCCTGAAGAAGTACGGGAAGCTCTCGCCGCTGGCCAAGCGGCACGACCTGCCCTACCACGTCGTCGGCTCGGACCTGTCCGGTGTCGTGCTGCGCACCGGTGCCGGGGTGCACAACTGGAAGCCCGGCGACGAGGTCGTCGCGCACTGCCTGAACGTCGAACTCGAAGGCCCGGACGGGCACAACGACACGATGCTCGACACCGAGCAGCGGATCTGGGGCTTCGAGACGAACTTCGGCGGCCTGGCCGAGATCGCGCTGGTCAAGGCCAACCAGCTGATGCCGAAGCCGGATCACCTGACCTGGGAGGAAGCCGCCTCCCCCGGCCTGGTCAACTCGACGGCCTACCGTCAGCTGGTCTCGCGCAACGGCGCGGACATGAAGCAGGGTGACGTCGTCCTGATCTGGGGCGCTTCGGGCGGCCTCGGCTCGTATGCGACGCAGTACGCGCTCAACGGCGGCGCCATCCCGGTGTGCGTGGTCTCCAGCCCGGAGAAGGCGGCGATCTGCCGGAAGCTGGGCGCCGAGCTGATCATCGACCGCAGTGCCGAGGGCTACAAATTCTGGAAGTCCGAGACCGAACAGGACCCGAAGGAGTGGCAGCGGTTCGGCGCGAAGATCCGGGAGCTGACCGGCGGCGAGGACCCGGACATCGTGTTCGAGCACCCGGGCCGGGAGACGTTCGGCGCGTCGGTCTACGCCGCGCGCAAGGGCGGCACGATCGTCACGTGCGCGTCGACCTCGGGGTATCTGCACCAGTACGACAACCGCTACCTGTGGATGAACCTCAAGCGGATCATCGGCTCGCACTTCGCGAACTACCGCGAGTCGTGGGAGGCGAACCGGCTGATCGCCAAGGGGCTGATCCACCCCACGCTGTCCAAGACCTACCCGCTGGAAGAGACCGGGCAGGCCGCCCTCGACGTGCACCGCAACGCCCACCAGGGCAAGGTCGGCGTGCTCGCGCTCGCTCCCGAAGAAGGCCTCGGCGTCCGGGACGAAGAGAAGCGCGCCAAGCACCTCGACGCGATCAACGCCTTCCGCGGCGCCTGAACGGGGAACGACGCCGGGAGCGCGACGGCTCCCGGCGTCGGAAACCGGCGGAAACCCGCGGGAATCCGCCACTTCCCGGCGCACCGGCACGGGTGCTCACCCTTCCGTGACCCGGTTGCGACTACGGTAGGGCCATGAGCCTTGGCGATGAACGGGAGCTTGTGCCGCTGGGAGCCGGCTTCGACGTGGCGAAGCGCGGGTACAGCCGAGCGCAGGTCGACGAGCACCTCGAACGGCTGGACGCCGATCTCAAGATGCTCACCGCGGATCGGGACGCCGCCATCGCGCAGGCGGGCGACCTGGCCCGGCAGCTGGAGATCGCCCGCGGGGAGATCGCGGACCTGCGCGGGCAGGTCGACCGGCTGGCCCAGCCGCCGACGAGCGTGGAAGGCCTGTCCGAACGGCTGCAGCGGATGCTGCGGCTGGCCCAGGACGAGGCCGCCGACACGCGCGCCCGCGCCGAAGCCGAGGCCGGGCACATCCGGGCCAAGGCCGAGACCGACGCCAGTGCCATGCGGGCCCGCTACGAGCAGCTGCTCACCGAGCTGGACCTGCGGCGCAAGGAAATGGAAGCCGAGCACCGCAAGGTCCTCGAGGACGCCCGCGCGCAGGCCAAGAAGATCACCGACGAGGCCGAGGCCGAACGCAAGCGGCTGGACACCGAGTCCCAGGAGCGCCGCACGAAGGTCGAAGAGGACTTCGAGATCGCCATGGCCTCGCGCCGCGCCGAGGCGATGCGGGTCCTGGCCGAGCAGGAGGCCGCGAGCAAGGCCGAAGCCGCGCGCCGTGTCCAGGAGGCCACCCAGGACGCCGCGGACATCCGCGCGAAGGTCCTCGAAGAGGAGAAGGCCGCGAAGGCCGACATCGACCGGCGTCAGCGCGAGTCGGTCGCGGAGGCGAACAAGCGCCGTCAGGACTCGATCACCGAGGCCAACGCGCGGCTGGCCGAAGCCGCCGACGAGGCGCGGCGCCGTGTGACGGTGGCGACCGAGGAGTCGAACCGGCGGATCACCCAGGCGAACGAGCGGGTCGACGCGCTGCGCAAGGTACGCGGCGGGCTGGCCGAGCAGGTCCGGGCGGCGCGGGCGGTGCTGGCCGAGGCCCACACCGTCCTCGGCGACGACGTGAAGGTGCCCGCGGACATCAAGGCCGACCTGGCCGGGGACGCCGGCGGCAAGCCGGAACCGGCCGCCAAGCCCGGCAAGCCCGACGCCGGGGACGAGACGGAGAAGACGGTCCGGGTGCCCGACGTCGAGGAGACGATCCGGATCCGCGCCGCCGACGTGCCGAAGCCGAAGCCCGGGGCCAAGCCCGCCGCGCCGAAGCCGGCTCCGCGCCCGAGCGGAGCGCAGAAAGCGACTGGCGAGTAACCTTCCACCCGACACGGGCGCGGACGAGCCTGCGTGGTCGGTACCGACCGGCTATCGTCCCTGCTCACGCGGGATCACCTGGAGGTTTGCGCATGGGTGCGGCATATCGGACCGTGGTGGTGGGCACGGACGGCTCGGAGTCGTCGTTCGCGGCGGTGGACCGCGCGGCGGCGGTGGCAGGCGACGCGGGCGCCACGCTCGTCATCGCGTGTGCGTACTACCCGGCCAGCAAGTCCGACGTCGACAAGGCCCAGGACGTCCTCGGCGAAGAGGCGTACCAGGTCGTCGGCTCGGCGCCGGCCGAAGACACCCTGCAGTCGGCGCGGGACCGCGCGGCCCGCGCGGGTGCCGAGAAGATCGACACGATCGCCGTGAAGGGTGACCCGGTCGACTCGCTGCGCAAGGTGGTGCGCGAGCGCGAAGCCGACCTGCTGGTGGTCGGCAACCGCGGGCTCAACACGATCGCCGGCCGCATCCTCGGCTCGGTGCCGTCCGAGGTGGCCCGCAAGTCGGGTGTGGACGTGCTGATCGTCCACACGACCTGACCCGGTGACCGATTCGGGCGAGCAGCTTCAGCAACGGCTCGAGCGCGTCCTGCTCGGCGGCAGGCGGAAGTACACCCGGCTCGAGGTGGCCGAGAAGGCCGGTGTCCCCGAGGACCGGTCACGGCGGCTGTGGCGTGCCCTCGGCTTCGCGACCGTCGGCGACGACGAGGTCGTGTTCACCGACGCCGACGTCGAGGCCATGCGGACCGCGGACCAGCTCGTGCAGTCCGGCCTGGTCGATCCGGGCGTCGAGGTGTCGGTGACGCGCGCGCTCGGCCAGCACCTGTCACGGCTGGCCGAATGGCAGGTCGACATGCTCTGGGAGCTGATTGAGGCCCAGCCGGAGCTGGGCCGCAGCGAGCGGCAGATCGCCCGGTTCGTCGAACGCCTGCTGCCGGAGCTGGAGCAGGTGCAGAACTTCGTCTGGCGGCGGCACCTGGCGGCCTACGCGGGCCGGGCGTTCGCGGCGGACGAGCACCTGGAGACGCGGACCGAGGTCGTCGGCTTCGTCGACATGGTGGGCTACACGCGGCTGACGCGGCAGATCGACGAGGATGAGCTCAGCCGGGTGCTCGACGCGTTCGAGACGCTCGCCACCGAGGTGATCGCCGAGCACCACGGCCGGGTGGTGAAGATGATCGGCGACGAGGTCCTGTTCGTGGCGGACTCGCCGGTCGACGCGGCGGAGATCGCGCTCGCGCTGACCGAGCGCACCTCGGCGGACGATTCCCTGCCCGCGGTGCGGGCGGGCATGGCATCGGGCCGGATCCTGAGCCGGTTCGGCGACGTGTACGGCTCGGTGGTCAACCTGGCCGCCCGCCTGACGTCGGTGGCGCGCCCTGGCACGATCCTCATCGACCGCGAGCTGGCGGCGGAACTGGCGGACGAGGAGAAGTACGAGATCCGCCTGCGGCGGCCGGTGACGGTCCGCGGCTACAACCGCCTCCGCCCGGCGGCGCTGCGACGGGCTCCCGAGGCGCCGACGGGCATGTTCGCGAGTTCGCAGCAGCTGGCCGCGGAGATGCTGGGCCTGGCGGATCCGGCCGCCCGCGAGGAACCCGCCACGCCGCCCGAGGAGCAGGTGACGGAGTCCCCGGAGCCGAGGCCGCGCCGCCGGCGACGCCGCATCCTCTGACCCAGCCATCCGATACTCGCGGCGGATCCTCAACTTTGACAAACAGGCGGAGGCGCCATCTCGAAAATGACTGCCGACCGAGCCGAAACTGCCATGCGAGTCGATTCCGATACCATGTTGCGCCTGAGTAGGGCGGTGACGTGACCAAAGTCTTCATCTCGTATGCACACACGTCGGTCGAGCACCGGTCAGCGGTGCGGGACCTTTGGGTCTTGCTGCGCAGCAGGGGCATCGACGTGGCTGCCGACTGGTGGGGGCCTGAGCACGTACGCCGCGACTGGGCAACGTGGGCGACAAAACAGCTCACCGACGCCGACTTCGTGCTGGTGGTTGTGTCGCCGGAATACAAACAGCTGGCCACACAGTCGAGCGACATCGGTCTCTCGGCCGAAGCACAGTTCATCCGTGACGAGCTGGTCACATCCAGAGTGTCGTCTCCCAGCCTGGCCTCGGTCGTACTGCCCGGCCATTCGGTCAGCGAGGTACCAGACTTCCTCAGCGCGTCAGGCACCCCGGTTCAGGTTCTGGAGGATCTGACCCATCGTGGGGTGCGCAGACTGGTGCACTGGATCCAGGCGCGAACGCAGGATACGCGCGGTGAGACTCGACCCGAGACCATCGCGCCGCCGGAACCTGAACCGAGGGAGGTTCCGCGACGACCTGCGGTGCTCGTCCTGGCCACCGAATGGTCGTCAGCGCGCGGCGGCTTGAGCACGCTCAACCGCCAATTGTGCTGCGCTCTGGCCGCACGGCAGGCGGACGTCGTTTGCCTGGTGCTCGCTGCCGGCGGGGACGATTATCGAGATGCCGCTGCGAACGGTGTCGCCCTCCGCGTCGCCGCCCGGCCGCCCGGAGGCTCGGACGACACGGCCCTCAGCAACCCTGCCGCACTCCCCACGGGATTCCGGCCCGACTACATCATCGGCCACAGCCGGGTGACTGGCCCCGCCGCCTTCCATATCGCGGCACATTTCCCCGAGGCGAAGCGCCTCCACTTCATCCACATGGCCCCCGACGAGATCGAGTGGTTCAAGCCTGGCCGCGAAGACGACGCCGGTCAGCGAAGCGAAGAACGCCACCAGATCGAACTCGACCTCGCTCGCACAGCGCACGCCACGATCGCCATCGGGTTGCGGCTGTACAACCGCTACCTTCGCGATCTGTCGCCGAACGAGCAGGTGCTGGTCCACAACCTGGTCCCCGGTTTCGATATCGCCGAGTACACGTGCGCAGCTCCACCACCCGGTGCGCCGTGGAAGATCCTCGTCGCAGGACGGCTCGAAGACACCGATCTCAAGGGACTCGACATCGCGGCGCGGGCGGTCGGACGGATCGCACGGAACCGCCCACCGACTGTCCCACGTGTCGAACTGGTCGTCCGCGGCGCACCGCCCGGAGAAGCAGAACAGCTGCGCAAGCAGATACTCGAATGGTCCGAACTGCCCTCCTTGGATGTCGTGGTGCGTCCGTATGCAACCGGCCAGGACACCATGACCGCCGACTTGAAGACCTCGACACTGGTGCTGATGCCTTCCCGGCGAGAAGGCTTCGGCCTGATCGGCCTCGAAGCCGCTGCCGCAGGCGTACCGGTTCTGATCAGCGGCTCAAGCGGGCTCGGAGAACAGCTGCTGGCTGTCTTGAACCCCGAGGACTACGCTCGCGTCGTCATCCCGGTGACCGGCGACACGGAAGCCGACGCCGATGACTGGCACCGGCAAATCCACGCCGTCCTCTACGACCGCGATGCCGCGTTTGGCAGGGCGGCACGCGTGCGTGAGCAGTTGATCGCCAGCTACACCTGGGCGAAGGCGGTCACCGATCTGCTCGCCTCGATCTGAGACATGCACCGACCGGCCCGGCTCACGCGTCGAAGTCGACCGTCAGCTTCTCCGACACCGGGTACGACTGGCACGTCAGCACGAAGCCCGCTTCCACCTCCGCCTGCTCCAGGGCGAAGTTGCGGCGCAGGTCGACCTTGCCGTCGGTCACCCGGGCGCGGCAGGTGCCGCACACCCCGCCCTTGCAGGCGAACGGCAGGTCCGGGCGGAACTTCTGGGCACCGTCCAGGACCGACGACGAACGCGGCAGGGTCATCGGGGTCGAACGGCCGTCCAGGACCAGCGTCACCTCTGAGGACTCGCCCAGGACCGCCGGGTCCTCGTGGGTGACCGGCGCCGGCGGCGTGTCGACGTAGAACAGCTCCTGGTGGACCCTCTCCGACGGCACGCCCAGCGACAGGAGCAGTTCGCGGGCTCCCGTGACCATCTCGAACGGCCCGCACAGCCACCAGTGGTCCACCGAGGACACCGGCACCAGGGTCGAGAACAGCGCGCGCAGCTTCGGGACGTCGAGGCGGCCGGTGAACAGCTCCGCCTCGCGGGGCTCGCGGGACAGGACGTGGATCAGCTCCAGCCGCGAGGGTGCCCGGTCCTTCAGGTCGGCCAGCTCGTCGGCGAACATCACCGTGTCCGTGCGGCGGTTGCCGTACAGCACCGTCACCGTCGCCGTCGAGAACCGCAGCAGTGACGCCACGATCGACAGCACCGGGGTGATGCCCGAGCCCGCCGCGATCAGGACGTGGTGGCCGCCCGCCGTCAGGTCCGGGGTGAACGACCCCGAGGGCGGCGCGACCTCGATCGTGTCGCCCGGGCGGACCTCGTTGACCAGCCAGGACGAGAAGAACCCGTCCGGCACCAGGCGGACGCCGACGCGGGGCCGGGCGCCCGCCGGGGCGCAGATCGAGTAGGACCGGCGCTCGTCACGCCCGTCGACCGTGCGCCGCAGCGTCAGCGACTGGCCCGGCTTGAAGTCGAACTCGGACGCCAGCGGGGAAGGCACGTCGAAGGTCACCGCGACCGCGTCCTCGCACAGCCGCTCGACCTCCGCCACCTTCAGCTCGTGGAACCGCGCCACTCAAATCTCCTTGACGTGCTCGAACGGCTCCAGGCATGCCCGGCAGCGCCACAGCGCCTTGCATGCCGTCGCCCCGAACCGGGACTGCTCTTCGGTGTCGGCGGACCCGCACACCGGGCACCGCACGGCCGGCACCGGCGGCGACAACGTCAGCGGGATCGGGCCGGACCGCCGCGGTGCCGCGCCGGGCGGGGCGATCCCGGCCTCGGCCAGCTTCCGGCGCCCCGACTCCGAAATCCAGTCCGACGTCCACGCCGGCGCCAGCTGGGTCCGGATCTCGACGTCGGTGTAGCCCGCCGCCCGCAGTGCGTGCTCCAGGTCGTCGCGCATGGTGTCCATGGCCGGGCAGCCGGTGTAGGTCGGCGTGATCGCGACGACGACGCGTCCGTCCGATTCGGACACCGAGCGCAGCACGCCGAGGTCCGCCAGCGTCAGCATCGGCAGTTCCGGGTCGGTGACCGTGGCCGCGACGGCTTCCGCGGTCACCATTGCGCGTCCGGCATCGCCCGGGCGACGCTCTGCAGCTCCGCCAGCACGTAGCCCAGCTGCTCGGTGTGGACGCCGTCGCGGCCGGTCCGGCCCGAGACGCCGGCCAGCTCGCCTGCCGCGGGAACCGTAAGGGTCGCGGCGGTCAACGCCTGGTCCACGACCGCGTCGAACTCCGGCCGCAGGGTGGCCGCGTCGACGAACTCCACCGGGTGCGTCCGGAACAGCTCGCCCACGTACGGCCACACCGCGTCCAGGCCCTCCTGCATGCGCGCGTGCGACAGCGGCGTGCCGTCGCCGAGGCGGACCAGCCACTGCGCCGCGTAGTCGCGGTGGTAGGTCACCTCCTTGACGCCCTTGTCCGCGATGGCCGCCAGGACCGGGTCGGGCGAGGTCACCAGCCGCTGCAGCAGCGCCAGCCGCCACGTGGAGAACACGAACAGCCGCGCGATCAGGTGCCCGAAGTGCCCGCCGCCCAGCTCCGCGAGCCGGACGTTGCGGAACTCGTGCTCGGCGCGGAAGAAGGCGTAGGAGTCTTCCGAACGCCCGGACCCGTCGGCCTTCCCGGCGCGGGCCAGCAGCAGGCGGGCCTGGCCGAGCAGGTCGAGGGCGATGTTCGCGATCGCGACCTCGTCCTCCAGCTCGGGGGCGTTGGTGCACCACTGCTGGAGCCGGTGGGAGAAGACCAGCGCGTCGTCGCCCAGCATCAGGCAGTACGCGGCCAGCCGGTCACCGTCCATTCCGGACGGTACGGAGGTGTCCACCCCGGACAGCGGGTCCTCGAAGCCGGTGCCGAACGCCCAGCGGGCGTCGTTCTCCTCGGTCAGCGACTCGTAGACGTTGTCGAAACTCATATGTGCGGCACCTCCTCGGGGATGTCGTAGAACGTCGGGTGCCGGTAGACCTTGTCGCCGCTGGGCGCGAAGAACGGGTCCTTCTCGTCCGGCGAGGACGCCGTGATGGCCGAGGCGCGGACGACCCAGATCGACACGCCTTCGTTGCGGCGCGTGTAGAGGTCCCGCGCGTGGTGCAGGGCCATCTGGTCGTCGGCGGCGTGCAGCGATCCGACGTGCACGTGGTTGAGCCCGCGCTTGCCGCGGACGAACACCTCGTACAGCGGCCAGTCGTGCTTGACCGGCCCCGGCTCGGCGGGGACGCCCTCCAGCGGGACGGCGCCGTGGCCGCCTTCGGCAGTCAGCTCGCTCACTGGCGCTCCTTCTTCGCAGCGTGCGCGACGGCGGCTTCCCGCACCCACGCGCCGTCTTCGTGCGCGCGGCGCCGGTGGGCGATCCGCTGCGCGTTGCACGGGCCGTTGCCCTTGAGCACGTTCTTGAACTCGTCCCAGTCCACCGCGCCGAAGTCGTAGTGGCCCCGCGCCGGGTTCCACTTCAGCTCCGGGTCCGGGAAGGTGACGCCGAGTGCTTCGGCCTGCGGCACCGACATGTCCACGAACCGCTGCCGCAGCTCGTCGTTGGTGTGCCGCTTGATCTTCCACGCCATCGACTGCGCGGTGTTCGGCGAATCGGCGTCCGGCGGGCCGAACATCATCAGCGACGGCCACCACCAGCGGTTCACGGCCTCCTGGACCATTTCACGCTGTTGCGAAGTGCCCTTCATCATCGTCATCAGCAGCTCGTAGCCCTGCCGCTGGTGGAAGGACTCCTCCTTGCAGATCCGGATCATCGCCCGCGCGTACGGCCCGTACGACGACCGGCACAGCGGCACCTGGTTGCAGATCGCCGCGCCGTCGACCAGCCAGCCGATCACGCCGACGTCGGCGAAGGTCAGCGTCGGGTAGTTGAAGATCGACGAGTACTTCTGCCTGCCGGTGATGAGCTTGTCGGTCAGGTCCGCGCGGTCGGCGCCCAGCGTCGCCGCCGCGGAGTACAGGTAGAGCCCGTGGCCGGCCTCGTCCTGCACCTTGGCCAGCAGGATCGCCTTGCGCCGCAGCGACGGCGCCCGCGTGATCCAGTTGCCCTCGGGCTGCATGCCGATGATCTCCGAGTGCGCGTGCTGCGCGATCTGCCGGATCATCGTCTTGCGGTACCCCTCGGGCACCCAGTCGCGCGGCTCGATCCGCTGGTCACGCGCGATCGTCGCCTCGAAGTGCTCTTCCAGCGATGCCACCGCGGTCACGGCTGCTCCTTCGACACCAGCGTCAGGACGTCGTACTTGGCCACCGACTCGCCCTGGGCGTTGGTGACGTCGGCGTCCCAGCGGACCTCGCCGTAGTCCTGGTCGATCCGCGGGGTGATCTGCTTCGCCGTCAGCGTCACCGTGAGCGCGTCGCCGACCTTGACCGGGGTGAGGAACCGCAGGTTCTCCAGGCCGTAGTTGGCCAGCACCGGGCCCGGCTCGGGCGAGACGAACAACCCGGCCGCGAAGGACACGACCAGGTAGCCGTGCGCGACGATCCCGCCGAACAGCGGGTTCGCGGCGGCCGCCTCGGGGTCGGTGTGGGCGTAGAACGTGTCGCCGGTGAACTCGGCGAAGTGGTCGATGTCGGCCTGCGTGACCGTGCGCGGCCCGGCCACCACCGAGTCCCCGATCTTCAGCTCGGCCAGCGACTTGCGGAACGGGTGGACGCCTTCGGCGCGCGGCGCGCCGGCGACCCAGCGGCCGGTGACCGCGCTCAGCACCGCGGGCGAACCCTGGACGGCCGTGCGCTGCATGTGGTGCAGCACGCCGCGGACGCCGCCCATCTCCTCGCCGCCGCCCGCCCGGCCCGGGCCGCCGTGCACCAGCTGCGGCATCGGCGAGCCGTGACCGGTGGACTCCTTCGCGTCGTCGGCGTCCAGGACCAGCAGGCGGCCGTGGAACGGCGCCGCACCCAGGACGACCTCGCGGACGAACTCCCGGTCCGCCGACACCACCGACCCGGCCAGGCTGCCGCCACCACGCGCGGCGAAGTCGACGACCTGCTCGGTGGAGGTGTACGGCATCAGCGTCGACACCGGGCCGAACGCCTCGACCTCGTGCGGCTCGGAGCGTTCGGGGTCGGCCTTGAGCAGCACCGGCGAGATGAAGGCGCCGCGCTCGGCATCGGCGTCCACGACCTCGACGCGCTCGGGGTCGCCGAACACGACGCTCCCGGCGTCCAGCAGCGCCTTCAGCGACCGCCGGACCTCCTCGCGCTGCTCCAGGCTCGCCAGCGCGCCCATCCGGACGCCCTCGGACGCCGGATTGCCGATGGTGACCTTCGCCAGCCGCTCCGACGCCGCCTGCGCGACGTCGTCCAGCAGCTCGACGGGGACGAACGCGCGGCGGATGGCGGTGCACTTCTGGCCCGCCTTGACCGTCATCTCGGTGACCAGCTGCTTGACGAAGAGGTCGAACTCCGTCGTCCCGGGCCGCGCGTCCGGGCCGAGGATCGAGCAGTTCAGCGAGTCGGCCTCGGCGTTGAAGCGGACGGCGTTGCGGACGATGACCGGGTGCGCGCGCAGCTTCTGCGCCGTCGACGCCGAGCCGGTGAAGGACACCAGGTCCTGCGCGGTGACGTGGTCGAGCAGGTCACCGGCGCTGCCCGCGACGAACTGCAGCGAGCCCTCCGGCAGGATGCCCGACCCGATGATCAGCTCGACCAGCCGCGCGGTCAGGTAGGCGGTCTGGCTCGCGGGCTTGACCAGGCTCGGCACGCCGGCGAGGAACGCGGGCGCGAACTTCTCCAGCGGCCCCCACACCGGGAAGTTGAACGCGTTGATCTGGACGGCGACGCCCCGCAACGGCGTCGCGATGTGCTGCGCGACGAAGGTGCCCCCGCGGCTCAGCGGCTCGACGTTGCCCTCGACGTAGACGGTGTCGTTCGGCAGCTCGCGCTTGCCCTTCGAGGCGTAGCTGAACAGGACGCCGATGCCGCCGTCGACGTCGAACTTCGAGTCGCCCAGCGTCGCGCCGGTCCTGGCGGAGAGGGCGTACAGCTCCTCGCGGTGCTCGCGCAGGTGCGAGGCCAGGGCCTTGAGCAGGGCCGCACGCTGGTGGAACGTCAGCTCGCGCAGCGCCGGGCCGCCCACGCGGCGGCCGTACTCCAGCGCGGCCGCGAAGTCGACGCCCCGCGACGAGATCCGGGCGACCTCCTCGCCCGTGGCCGCGTCGTGCAGCGGGACGCCCTCGTCCGCCGCCGTGTGCCACCCGCCCGAGACGTAGCTGCGCAGCAATGCCATCAGGTCCGACCTCTCCCGCCGAATTACCTACCGGACGTTCAGTTAATCGCATGGTAACCGCTGCCGCCGAAGATCGGAAGGCCGCGCGCTTGACACCGGCCCGGCCCGTGCCTTTACTGAGCGGCACCGCGAGGTGACCGTCCATTCGGTCAGGACGGAGGATGGATGACCAACGCCGCGCACACCATGTTCGCCGCCGACGAGGCGTCGCGTGCGCTGGGCATCGAACTGGTCGAAGCGAGCGGCGGCCGGGCCGTCGCGACCATGACGATCACGCGCGCGATGGTCAACGGCCACGACATCGCCCACGGCGGGTACGTCTTCCTGCTCGCCGACACCGCGTTCGCCTGCGCCTGCAACACCCACGGCCCGGTCACCGTGGCCGCGGGCGCGGAGATCTCCTTCGTCGCGGCCGGACGGCTCGGCGACCGCCTCGTCGCCACGGCCACCGAGCGCACCCGCTACGGCCGCAACGGCATCTACGACGTCACCGTGCACCGGGAGACCCCCGGCGGGCCCGAGGTCGTCGCCGAATTCCGCGGCCGCAGCCGCGTCCTCTCCGCGAAACGGGACCAGGCATGATCGAAACGGACATCGGCGCGGACGAGCTGGCCGCGCTGCAGCTGGACCGTCTGCAGTGGACACTCCGGCACGCCTACGCGAACGTGCCCGCCTACCGGAAGAAGTTCGACGCGGCGGGTGTCCACCCCGACGACTGCCGGGAACTGGCCGACCTGGCGAAGTTCCCGTTCACCACCAAGCAGGACCTGCGCGAGAACTACCCGTTCGGCATGTTCGCCGTGCCGCAGGAGCAGGTCCGCCGCGTCCACGCCTCCAGCGGCACCACCGGCAAGGCCACCGTCGTCGGGTACACCCAGCAGGACCTGGACACGTGGGCGTCGGTGATGGCGCGGTCGATCCACGCGGCGGGCGGGCGGCCGGGGCACAAGGTGCACGTCGCCTACGGCTACGGCCTGTTCACCGGCGGGCTCGGCGCGCACTACGGTGCCGAAAAGCTGGGCTGCACCGTGATCCCGGCCTCCGGCGGGATGACCGCGCGGCAGGTGCAGCTGATCACCGACTTCCGGCCCGAGATCATCATGGTCACCCCGTCGTACCTGCTGACCCTGCTCGACGAATTCGAACGCCAGGGCGTCGACCCGCGGTCGAGTTCGCTCAAGGTGGGCATCTTCGGCGCCGAGCCGTGGACCGAGCAGATGCGCGCGGAGATCGAGGAGCGGTTCGCGCTCGACGCCGTCGACATCTACGGGCTGTCGGAGGTGATGGGCCCCGGCGTCGCGCAGGAGTGCGTCGAGACCAAGGACGGCCTGCACATCTGGGAGGACCACTTCTACCCCGAGGTGATCGACCCGTACTCCGAGGAGGTGCTGGGCGGCGGCGAGACCGGCGAGCTGGTGTTCACGTCGCTGACCAAGCAGGCACTGCCGATCATCCGCTACCGCACGCGCGACCTGACGGCGCTCTCGCCGGGCACCGCGCGGCCGGCGTTCCGGCGGATGGCCAAGGTCACCGGCCGCACCGACGACCTCATCATCCTGCGCGGGGTCAACGTCTTCCCCACGCAGATCGAGGAGATCGTGCTGCGCACGGCCGGGCTGAGCCCGCACTTCCAGCTCGTCCGGTCCACGCGCGGGCGGCTGGACCACCTGACCGTCCGGGTCGAAGCGCGCCAGGACGCTTCCGCCGCGGACCGCGAGCAGGCCGCCGCTTCGCTGGTTTCGCAGGTGAAGGACGGCGTCGGGGTGAGTGTCGAGGTGGACGTCGTCGACCCGGACACCCTGGAGCGGTCGATGGGCAAGATGCGGCGGATCGTGGACCAGCGGGAGAAGCCGTGACCACACCCCGCCGCGGGCGCCCCGGCTACGACCTGGAATCACTGCTGATGGTGGCGGTGAAGCTGTTCAACGAGCGCGGCTACGACGGCACGAGCATGGAGGACCTCTCCCGCAAGCTCGGCATCACGAAGTCGGCGATCTACCACCACGTGCCCAGCAAGGAGGAACTGCTGCGGCTGGCGGTCGACCGGGCACTGGACGGCCTGTTCGAGGTGGCGTCGGAGACCGCGCAGCTGGACGGCCGCGCGATCGACCGGCTGGAGCACCTGGTGCGCGGCAGCGTGCTGGTGCTCGCCGACCGCCTGCCGTTCGTGACGCTGCTGCTGCGCGTCCGCGGCAACACGAAGGTGGAGCGGGCGGCACTGGCCCGGCGGCGCGAGTTCGACCGCCTGGTGACGGACCTGGTGAAGCAGGCCGAAGCCGAGGGCGACATCCGCCCCGACGTCGACCCGGCGGTGACCGCGCGCCTGCTCTTCGGCATGGTGAACTCGCTGATCGAGTGGTACCGCCCCCGGCGCGGCTCGGCGGCCGAGGTCGCGGACGCGGTCTGCAAGGTGGCCTTCGAAGGCCTGCGCACCGGCTCGTGAGTGGTAATTGGGGTTAGAACGCGAATTACCACTCACGAGGCGGTGCGGTCAGTCGAGGCAGAACTCGTTGCCCTCGACGTCCTGCATCACGATGCACGACTCGTTCTCTTCGTCGGCGAGCAGCACCTGCACCTGAGTTGCGCCCAGCGCGATCAGCCGGTCCGACTCTGCTTGAAGCGCGGCGAGGCGCTCCTCCCCTGCCAGCCCGGTGCCGACGCGCACGTCGAGGTGGACGCGGTTCTTGACGACCTTGCCTTCGGGCACGCGCTGGAAGTACAGCCGCGGCCCCGCTCCCGTCGGGTCACTGGCCGCCGCCGACGGGTCGTCGTCCTTCGCCTCCGTCACATAGCCCAGTACCTCGCACCAGAAGCGCGCGACCCGGCCGGGTTGCGCACAGTCGAACGTGATCTGAACCTGCCTGACCGTCCCCATGGGCCCCACCCTAGGCGACGCCGTCACTCCTCGGCGATCTGCGGGGGCCGTCCCGCCTGCCACAGCAGGGCCTCGCGCAGCTGCTCGATGAGCCGCTCGTCGTCCGCTTCGGACGGATCGACACCCAGCGGGATCCAGCGCTCGGAGATCTTCTCGCCCCGGTCGTAGCTGGTGATCACGATGCCGGAGTAGGACAGGGACGCCTCGTCCGCGCAGTCGCCGTCGGGCAGCGGCTCGTCGGCTTCGAAGCCTTCGTCGAAACTGACGTGGCGATGCTGCAGGCGGACGCTCACCCAACGGCCGGACGGCCGGCTCGGCGCGCCTTCGTCGTTCATCCTGCTCCTGCACGGTCGCGGGTCCCTGCCGTCTCGTCGCATCCGGGCCGCGGGAAGTTACCGGCGGGTTGTTCCGGTTGCGTAACGACAAAGGTTGACGCGAAACACCCCTTGCCCGCCACCGGAGCCACTCTTTGACGCAGAGTCAACTACTTGTTGACACCGCGGCACCGCCCCGCGAGGCTGAGCGCATGACCAGTGGGACCCGGCCGCGGCGCCGCCGGCTCGAACCGGCCGAACGGCGCGCGGAGATCCTCGCCGCCGCCCGGCACCTGTTCGGTGCCGGCAGCTACGCCTCGGTGTCCACTTCGGACATCGCGGAGGCGGCAGGGGTGGCACGGCCGCTGATCAACCACTACTTCGGCGGCAAGCGCGAGCTGTACCTGGAAGTGGTGCGGCAAATGATGATCGTGCCCGCGCCGGTCACCGAAGCCCTGCCGGACACCACGATGGAGCAGCGGCTGGCCATCGGCGTCGAACGCTGGATCGAGGTCGTGGACCGCAACCGCGACGCGTGGCTGACCGTGATCGGGCCGGAGGCGGCCGGGCGCGACCCGGAGATCGAGCGGATCATGCTGGAGGCCGACGAGATCGCCGCCGACCGCGTCCTGGAAGCCGCGCTGATGACCGACGTCGCCGAGGGCCGCGAGGAGCTACGCGCGATGATCCGGTCGTTCGGCGGGATGCTGCGGGCGGCGTCGCGCGAATGGCTGATCCGCGGCACGCTCGACCGCGCGGCCCTGCGCACGTTCCTCACCGACTCGATCCTCAACCTGCTGAAGCTCACCTACCCGGCGGTGCTTGCCGAGCGGCGCGGAAACGGCGGGCGAACGCCGCCGGCGTCATCCCGGTCCAGCGCTTGAACGCGTAGATGAAGCTCGACGCCTCGGCGTACCCGAGGCGGCAGGCGACGTCCTCGACCGACAGCACGCCGGTGTCGAGCAGCTCCTCGGCCAGCGTCTGGCGGACCTCGTCGACCAGCGCGCGGTAGCTCGTGCCGGCTTCGGTCAGCCGTCGGCGCAGCGTGCGGGTGCTGAGCGTGAGCTGGCGGGCGATCTCGTCCATCCCGGCGTCGACGCCGCCGAGCCGCACCAGCCGTTCCCGCACCTGCTGCGAGATCCCCGAGCGCTGCCGCCGCCGCGCGACGAGTGCTTCGCACTGCGCGGCACACAACGCGACGGTCTGCTCGTTGGCCTGCGGCAGCGGCCGGGTCAGCAGCGCGGGGTCGAGCGTCGCGCGGCAGGCGCCGGCACCGAACCGCGGCACGACGCCGAACGCGGCCCGGTACGGCTCCGTGGCGGCCGCCTCGTGCCGGAAGGCCAGGTCCGTCAGGGCGATCTCCGGCAGCAGGTCGCGCATCACCGTGAAGATCGCGGCCAGATCGCGCAGGACGAGGAACCGGGCGACGTCGGCGGGCACGCGGCGGTCGTCGAGCTCCAGCGTCAGGCGGTCGCCTTCGAGCGTGACGTGCGGGATGCAGAAGGCGAAGCTGAGGTCGAAGTAGCGCAGGGCGAACAGCATCGCGTCCCGCAGCGTCGGGCTGCTGATGCAGGCGAACCCGAAGATGCCGAAGGTGGTGACGCGGTAGCGGCACCCGAGTTCCAGCGCCGTCGCGTCCGAGCCGTCCAGCCCGGCCAGCGCACGGACGACGGCCAGCTCCTCGCGCGCGTCGACCTGCACGGCGGGGTCCGCCAGCAGGTCCGCGGACACCGTCGTCGCGGCGAGCAGCCGGTCCGCGGGCAGGCCGCGCTCGGCGGCGAACCGGGTCATCAGCTCGATGCTCGCGGTGCCGCGGGGGAAGTCCCAGTCCCCGACGGCGGGGGCGGCGAGCTCGGCCATGGCCGGAAGTATGGATCACGGCCCGGTCGCGGGCAATCGAGGACCGGAACTGTCCGGGGTGATCGTTAGGGTGACGGCTGTGGAGACCTTGAGCCTGCGCGCCCTCAACCGGGCGACCCTGGAGCGCCAGCTGCTGCTGCGCCGCGCGAAGATGTCCGCCCTCGACGCGGTGGAGCACCTGGCCGGGCTGCAGGCACAGGCGCCGTTCCCGCCGTACTACGCGCTGTGGGCGCGGCTGGAGGGATTCCGCCAGGCCGAGCTGGCCGGCCTGCTGGAGAGCAGGCAGGTGGTGCGGATCGCGCTGATGCGCGGCACGGTCCACCTGGTGACGGCGGCGGACGCGCTCGCGTGGCGGCCGGTGGTGCAGGTGCTTTACGACCGGGACATCAAGACGAACAACCAGCACGCCCGCGAGCTGGCCGGGCTGGACCACGAGGCGATCACCGCGGCGGCACGCGAGCTGCTGGCCCGGTCGCCGCTGTCGAGCACGGCGCTGGGTGCAGAGCTGGCCCGCAGCTGGCCGGACGTCCCGGCGGCGTCGCTGACCCACCTGGCCCGCGGCCGGCTGCCGCTGGTACAGGTCCCGCCGCGGGCGATCTGGGGCAAGGCGGGCCAGACGACGTACGCGTGCCTGGAGGAGTGGGTGGGCGCGCCGCTCTCGCCGCCTTCGCCCGCTTCGCTGATTGCGCGGTACCTGCGGGCGTTCGGCCCGGCGTCGGTGGCGGACGTGCAGGCGTGGGCGGGCATCACGCGGCTGGGCGAAGTGGCGGCGGAGATGGAGCTGCGCCGCTACCGCGGCCCGGACGGGCGCGAACTGCTGGACCTGCCGGAGCTGACCATCCCGGACGAGGACGTCCCGGCTCCGCCGCGGTTGATGGGGCCGTTCGACCAGACGATCCTGTCGTACGCCGACCGCACGAGGGTGATTTCCGACGACTACCGCAAGCGGGTGATCTCGCCCAACGGCCTGGCGAAGGGAACGCTGCTGACCGGCGGATTCGTGCGGGGCACCTGGGAGATCAAGACGGCGAAGAAGGCCGCGGCGGTGGAGCTGGCGCCGTTCGAGAAGCTGCCGAAGAAGGACCTGGCGGCGCTGGAGAAGGCCGCGGGAGAGCTGCTGACCTGGGCGGCGCCGGACGCGGAGACGCGGGAGGTCCGGGTACTGCCCGCGGCCTGACCCGGTACCCCGATTGGCCGGAATTCTCGATCGAGTGACCGCTCGTGCCCTGTTGTCACAGGGCACCGGTGGGTAGCTTCCGAAGCATGAGTGGTTCGGCGAAGGGCCCGTCGGTGCTGATCGCCGGCTCCGGGTTCGGCGGCATCGGGACGGCCATCGAGCTGAAGCGGGCCGGATTCACCGGCTTCACCATCCTGGAGAGCGCCGGCGAACCCGGCGGCGTCTGGCGGGACAACACCTATCCCGGGGCCGCCTGCGACATCCCGTCGCCGCTCTACTCCTTCTCCTTCGAGCCGAACCCGCGGTGGCCCAAGCGGTTCTCCCACCAGCCCGACATCCTCGCCTACCTGCGCGGGGTCATCGCCAAGTACGGGCTGGAACCGCACATCCGGTACCACGCCGAGGTCACCGGCGCCGCCTTCGACGAGGCACGCGGGCTGTGGCGCGTCGAAACGAAAGCCGGGGACACCTACGAGGCCACCGTCTTCGTCTCCGCCGTCGGGCAGCTGTCGCGGCCCGTGCTGCCCGACATCCCCGGACGCGACACCTTCGGCGGCGACGCCTTCCACTCCGCGCGGTGGGACCACGATGTCGAGCTGGACGGCAAGCGCGTCGCCGTCGTCGGGACCGGGGCCAGTGCCGTGCAGTTCGTGCCGGAGCTGCGGAAACGGGCGCGGCACGTCACCGTCTTCCAGCGGACGCCGCCGTACGTCCTGGCGAAGTCCGATCCGAGCTACCGGAAGTGGCAGCACTGGCTGTTCGAGCACCTGCCCGCCACCCAGCTGCTCGGACGGCTGCGGATCTTCCTGCTCGCCGAGTACGCCACCTACGCCATGACGCGCCATCCCGTGCTGGCGAAGATGTTCGAGCTGCGGACCGCCCAGCTGCGCCGCCGCCACATCAAGGATCCGCGGCTGCGCGCGAAGCTCACCCCGGACTATCCACTGGGCTGCAAGCGGATCCTGTTCACCAACGACTACCTGCCCGCGCTGGCGCAGCCGAACGTCGACGTCGAAACCCGGCGGATCGCCGCGATCACCGGCACGGGCCTGCGGCTGGCGGACGGGACCGAGATCGGCGCCGACGTCATCGTCTACGGCACCGGGTTCGCCGCGACCGACTTCCTCGGCGGGATCGACGTCCGCGGCCTCGGCGGCCGGTCGCTGCGCGACGCCTGGGCCGGCGGCGCGCGGGCGTACCTGGGCATCACCGTGCCCGGGTTCCCGAACCTGTTCTGCGTCTACGGCCCCAACACCAACCTCGGCGCCGGCTCGATCATCTACATGATCGAGCGCCAGGCCCGCTACATCCGGCAGGCGGTGGAACGGCTCGCGCGGCCGGGAGTGTCCTATCTGGACGTCCGGCCGGAGGTCGAGGAGGCGTACGACCGGGAGGTGCAGCGGCGGCTGGGCCGCAGCGTGTGGAGCGCCTGCACGAGCTGGTACCGCCAGGCCGACGGCCGGGTGACGACCAACTGGCCGGGCCTGGTCACCGAGTACGACCGCCGGACCCGCTGGCTCGATCCCGCGGACTTCCGGGTGGCGTGACGGACTCCGGGAAGGGCCCTCCCGGACCGCGCCGCCGGGAGGGCTTCCTTCAGCGCACGGTCACGGCAGGCCCGCGAGCCCGGCCGACACCGTGTTGGCGAACGCGTACCCCTGCGACGCGTCCCAGTTGATCGACCACGTCATCGCCCCGCGGATCGACGGGTAGGTCGCCGCCGGCTTGAACGAGCCGCACGACGTCCCGCGGGCCAGGCAGTTCAGCGCCGACACCGTGTTCGACGGCGCCTGGTAGCCGCCGCCCGCCGCCTGGGGGCTCGCCGGGAGGCCGAGGCCGACCTGGTCCGCGCGCAGGCCGCCCTGCAGCTGGATGCACGCCAGCGCCGTCAGGAAGTCGACGGTGCCCTGCGAATAGACGTTGCCGTTGCAGCCGTTCATCGACCCCGAGTTGTAGTACTGCATGTTGACGATCGTCAGGATGTCCTTGATGTTGAGCGCCAGCTGGAAGTAGCCGCCCGCCGTGGACTGCATGTCGATCGTCTGCGGCGCCATCGTGATGACCTTGCCGCCGCCGTTGTAGATGCTCCGCAGCGCCTGGCCCATGTACGTGGCGTTGATGCCGTTCTCCAGGTCGATGTCGACGCCGTCGAAGCCGTAGTTCGCGATCAGCGCCTTCACGCTGTTGGCGAAGTTGGTGGCCGACGTCGGGTCGCCGACGCTGATCGTGCCGTTCTGGCCGCCGACGGAGATGATCACCTTCTGGCCGCGGGCCTGCACCGTCTTGACGTCGGCCTTGAACTGCGCGTCCGTGTAGCCCCCGAGCTGGGCCGACAACCCGGAGTCGAGCGTGAAGCTCACCGCGCCCGGCGTGCCGGTGGCGTCCGCGAACGACACCGCGATGATGTTGTACTTCGTCGGCACGTCCGCCAGCTTCAGCGCCTTCGCGCCGTTGTAGAAGTTCTGCCAGTAACCGGTCAGGACGTGCTTGGGCAGGTCACCCTGGGTCGGCGGCGGCGTGGTGGTCGTCGTCGGCGGGGTGGTCGTGGTCGTGCCGGGCGGGGTCGTCGGCACGGTCGTCGTCGGCGGCGGGGTGCCCGGGCCGTCGAGGCTGACGTCGTCGGCGTAGTACACCGGCTGGCCGTACCAGCCGTGCAGGTACACCGTCAGTGACGTGCTCGACCCGGTCGTGAAGCTCAGCGACAACTGCGTGTAGCCGCTCGCGCCCGGGGTCCACGTGCTGGCGCTCGCGGACCCGGAAACGCCGAGGTAGACGTAGCTGCCCTGGACCCAGGCCGACAGCTGGTAGGCGGTGTTCGGCGAGACGGCCAGCGTCTGCGAGCACTGCGCGTTGTCCGACGACGACGGCGTCGCGCTCAGGGCGCGGCTGCCGCTGTGCACCGGCGTGCTCACCGCGGCGGACGTGCCGGTGCACGTCCAGCCCGTGGTGCCGGCCTCGAAACCGGGGTTGGCCAGGATGTTCGCCGCCGAGGCGGAGCCGGCGAGCACGAACGTCACGCCGAGACCCAGCGCGACCACGGACAGTAAGGAAAGCAGAGCGAGACGGACCTTGGGGACCACGGGCGACCTCCACGACACTGGTGAGGCAGGTCACCACAAAATGGACTAGACCAATCTGGTTGTCAAGGAGCCCCATCCGAAAGTCGGGGTGGCGGAAACGGCAGAATGTGGCGATCGGATCCAGGTCAATCGGGAGCGTGTTGCCGTGAGCGTGTCGGTCGAGCAGAAGATCGCCGAAGAACTGGGGGTGCGCGAAGGGCAGGTCAAGGCCGCCGTCGAGCTGCTCGACGGCGGGTCGACCGTGCCGTTCATCGCGCGGTACCGCAAGGAAGTCACCGGCATGCTCGACGACGCGCAGCTGCGCACGCTCGAGGAGCGGCTGCGCTACCTGCGCGAACTCGACGAGCGCCGGCTCGCCGTGCTCGAGTCCATCCGCAGCCAGGGCAAGCTCGACGACGCCCTCGAAGCCCAGATCATGGCCGCGGACACGAAGTCGCGCCTGGAGGACATCTACCTCCCGTACAAGCCGAAGCGCCGCACGAAGGCCCAGATCGCGCGCGAAGCCGGTCTCGAGCCGCTGGCCGACGGCCTGCTCAACGACCCGGACACCGACCCGCAGGCCGCGGCCGCGGTGTTCGTCGACGCCGACAAGGGCGTCGCGGACGCGCAGGCGGCCCTCGACGGGGCCCGCGCGATCCTGGTCGAGCGCTTCGCCGAGGACGCCGACCTCATCGGCGAGCTGCGGGAGAAGATGTGGAACCAGGGCCACCTGGTGGCCAAGGTCCGCGCGGGCAAGGAGGAGGAAGGCGCCAAGTTCGCCGACTACTTCGACTTCTCCGAGCCCTACACCAAGCTCCCCTCGCACCGCATCCTCGCGATGCTGCGCGGCGAGAAGGAGGAGATCCTCGACCTGACGATGGCGCCCGAGGAGCCCTCCGACGAGCCGCAGGTCGGCCCGACCGACTACGAGCAGCGCATCGCCGCGAAGTTCGGCATCACCCAGCAGGGCCGCCCGGCGGACAAGTGGCTCGGCGACACCGTGCGCTGGGCGTGGCGCACCAAGATCCTCCTGCACCTGGGCATCGACCTGCGGATGCGGCTGCGCCAGGCGGCCGAGGACGACGCCGTGCGCGTGTTCGCGGCCAACCTGCGCGACCTGCTGCTGGCCGCGCCCGCCGGCACCCGCGCGACCATGGGCCTCGACCCGGGCTTCCGGACCGGCGTCAAGGTGGCCGTCGTCGACGCGACCGGCAAGGTCGTCGACACGCACGTCATCTACCCGCACCAGCCGGCGAACAAGTGGGACCAGTCGATCGCCGAGCTGGCGGCGCTGTGCGCGCGGCACAAGGTCGAGCTGATCTCCATCGGCAACGGGACGGCCTCGCGCGAGACCGACAAGCTCGCCGTCGAGCTGATCAAGAAGCACCCGGAGCTGAAGCTGACCAAGGCCGTCGTGTCCGAGGCGGGCGCGTCGGTGTACTCGGCGTCGGCCTTCGCTTCGCAGGAACTGCCGAACATGGACGTCTCGCTGCGCGGCGCGGTGTCGATCGCCCGGCGGCTGCAGGACCCGCTGGCCGAGCTGGTGAAGATCGATCCGAAGTCGATCGGCGTCGGGCAGTACCAGCACGACCTGTCCGAGGTTTCGCTGTCGCGCTCGCTGGACGCGGTGGTCGAGGACTGCGTGAACGCCGTCGGCGTCGACGTGAACACCGCTTCGGCGCCGCTGCTGACCCGTGTCTCGGGCATCACGACCAGCCTGGCGGAGAACATCGTGGCCCACCGCGACACGAACGGGCCGTTCCGGTCGCGGATGGCGCTGAAGGAGGTCGCGCGGCTCGGCCCGAAGGCGTTCGAGCAGTGCGCGGGCTTCCTGCGCATCCCGGACGGCGACGACCCGCTGGACTCCTCGGCGGTGCACCCGGAGGCCTACCCGGTGGTGCGGCGGATCCTGTCGAAGACGGGCACGGACATCCGGTCGCTGATCGGCAACACGCGGACGCTGTCGTCGCTGCGTCCCCACGACTTCGTGGACGAGCAGTTCGGTCTCCCGACGGTGACGGACATCTTGGCCGAGCTGGACAAGCCGGGCCGCGACCCGCGTCCGGCGTTCAAGACGGCGACGTTCGCCGAGGGCGTGGACAAGATCTCCGACCTCAAGCCGGGCATGCGCCTGGAGGGCGTGGTGACGAACGTGGCGGCGTTCGGCGCGTTCATCGACGTGGGCGTCCACCAGGACGGGCTGGCCCACGTTTCGGCACTGTCGAAGAACTTCGTGAAGGACCCGCGCGAGGTCGTCAAGCCCGGCGACATCGTGAAGGTGAAGGTCCTCGACGTGGACGTGCCGCGCAAGCGGATCTCCCTGACGCTGCGCCTGGACGACGAGCCGGGAGCCCCGGCGGCCAACCGCGGCGGCGAGCGCCGCGACCGCGGCCAGGGTGGCGGCGGCCAGCGCCGTGGCGGCGGCGACCGTCGTGGCGGTGGCGGCGGCCGGGACCGCGGTGGGAACGCAGCCGGCGGCGCCATGGCGGAAGCGCTGCGGCGGGCCGGGTTCGGCAAGTAGCCCCTCTTCGGCGGACGGCCGTCTCCGGACGGCCGTCCGCTGTTGGCGCTACCGACAAAAATATTTGTCTTGACACTCCGAGTTGTCGGCGTCAGGGTTGACGCATACCTCGACGGAAGGAACTGGGGATGCGCAAGCTGATTCTGGGCTTCTACGTTTCGCTCGACGGCAAGAGCGCCGACGCGGACAACGGGATCCGGGACGTCATGATGAGCATCGACGACCCGGAGCAGGAGAAGTACTTCGTCAGCCGCCTGTGGGAGGCCGGGGCGTTCCTCATGGGGCGGAACACCTACGAGATCATGGCCGGGTACTGGCCCACGTCCGGCCACCCGTCGGCCGAGGCCATGAACGCGATCCCGAAGGTCGTCTTCTCCAGGACCCTGCAATCGGCCGACGACTGGCCGGAAACCCGGATCGCCCGCGGCGACACGGCGGAGGAGATCGCCAGGCTGAAGGCCGAGCCGGGCAAGGACCTCGTCGCGGCAGGCGGCACGGCATTCGTGCACTCGCTGATCCGCCTCGGCGTGGTCGACGAGTACCGGCTGTGGGTACTCCCCGCCGCCACGGGCAAGGGAGCGCCGTTGTTCCCCGAACTGGACCGGCCCCTGAACCTGCGGCTGCTCCAGACGACTTCGTTCCCGTCCGGCGTCGTGGAGATGGTGTACGCCCCGGCCGGGTGAGCCGCGTGCCCGTTCAGCGGAGGGCGGAGAGGGCGACCACGAGCAACCCCACCGGCACGACGGCGGCGGCCAGGCTGACCAGCCACATCCCGCCCCGCCAGCCGGACGGGGAAGCTTCGAGCACCATCCGCCGCACGAGCGCCGCCTCGACGACCGCGGTCAGCAGGAATCCGAGGCCCACACTGAAGATCGCCGCCGCCCCGACGGCGAACAGGCCCGAAGCGGACGCCGACGCGAGTGGCGCCGCGACTTCCCACCGGACGACGCCCGCCGCGGCCGCGAGCAGCGCCAGGAGCAGCACGAAGGCCAGGAGGAAGCCGGTCCGCGCGGTCGTGTGGTGCTGGGCGCCGCTGAACCACCAGAACCCGGCGTCGAGGGCCGCCACCACGACTGCCAGGGTCACGAATCCGGCTCGGAAGGTCATTTGGGGCACCGTAGTTCCACGGCAGCCGACGCGGTCCCCACCACTGCCACCGAACCCGCGCCGAACGTTTCCACGCGGCGGTGGCGGGGTTCGCGGCGATCCTGGGGCTGGTGGCGGCGGGGATGTTGCGGCGTCACTCCGGGAACCGCACTTCCACGCACCCCAGCGCGCCGAAGTCCGCCACCACGTGGCCGCCTGGCCGGATCGGGCAGGGCGGTGTCGCCGTTCCCGTCGTCACGATGTCGCCCGGGCGCAGCGCCAGCCCGTGGCGGGGCAGCTCCCTCGCCAGCCAGTGCAGCGCCAGCCGCGGGTCGCCCAGGACCAGGCTGCCGCTGCCGCGGGCGACCTCCTTGCCGTCCGCGTGCAGGGTCACCGGCTGCCGCGGGAGGTCGAGGTCGCGCCAGGCCGGGACCGCCCCGCCCTCGACGAACCTGCCCGCGCAGGCCGCGTCCGCCAGCAGCTGCGGGCCGCCCGCGTGGCGGTGGTCGGTGTAGCGGCTGTCCGGCATTTCCAGCGCCATCACCATCGTGTCGACCGCGTCGAGCAGCGCCGACAGCGACGGGGACGGGCCTGGGTCGGCCTTCATCCGGAAGGCGAACTCCGGCTCGGCGACCCCCATCGTCATCGTGTCCGCCGGCACCCGCTCGCCCTCAGCGTGGTGGAACCGGGCGAACAACGGGCCCGCCAGCGGGCCGGGGACGTCCAGGTACTGCCGGGCGTACGCGGTGGTCGCCGCGATCTTCCAGCCGGAGACCGGTCCCGCGAGCCCGGCGAGCGCCGCCTGGGCGGCCATGCCCTCGGCGAGGTCGCGCGGGCGGACGTCCGCGGGGAGACCGTCCAGGCGCTTGCCCGTCAGCCACGCGTCCCAGATCAGCTCCGCCGCTCGGTTCACGAACGCGATCTTGCCAACCGGAACCCCGGGTGTCACGGGTTCATGGCGTACACCCCGGACAGCGACCGCACCCGCGCCCAGACGTCGTCGAAACGCTCCGCATTCACCACCGGCTTGCGCAGCGCGCCCAGGGCGATCGCCTGCTGGGCCTCCGTCGAACTCGCCTTGCCGTGCAGGTCCACCGCCGCGACGCTGAAGTCCTGCACCAGCACCGCGAAGATCTGGTCGACGACCGGCTCGTCCAGGCCGGTGATCCGGGCCTGCTCCAGGATCAGCTGGCCGTACACGACCAGCGTGAACAGCTCGGCCAGCGCCAGCCCGAAGTCCAGGTCGGCCTGCTGCGCCTCGTCCGGCGCCGCCTCCGTGAGCAGCCTGACCAGCTCGCCCGCCTGCTCGGTGAACAGCGCGACGTTCGGGATGTGCGCCGCTTCGGCGTAGGCGGTCTTCCAGTCGTGGAACCGGATCTTCGACAGGCCGCGCGCCGGGCCCTGGCGGAAGAGGAACTCGTCGTCCGCCGCGTCGGTGCGCGTCGGCACCGGCGGGTACTCCTGGGGCGCGAACAGGTAGTTCGGCATGAACTTCGCGATCAGCGCGAGGTTGACTGCCACCGTGCCTTCGAGCTTCGGCAGGCCGTCGATGTCGTTCTTGGACATCGCCAGGTAGGTGTCGGCCTCGAAACCCTTGGCCGCCACGACGTCGGCGACCAGGCCGATCACCTTCTGCGCCTCGGTGGTCACCTTCATCTTGGTGATCGGGTTGAACAGCAGGTACCGGCGGTCGTCCGGATTCGCGCTGCGGAAGTAGTCGACGGCACGGTCGGAGAACAGCTTCATCGCGGTCAGCCGCGCGTAGGCCTCGACGAACTCGCGGCGCACGTGCGGGAAATCCGTCACGGGCTTGCCGTACAGGACGCGGTTGTGCGCGTGCGTGATGGCTTCGTACAGCGAGTGCGTCGCCATGCCGATGCCGCCGAAGCAGAGGTTGAACTTGCCGATGTTGACGGTGTTCAGCGCCGCGCTGAAGGCTTCGGCGCCGACGTGCAGGATGTCCTCCGCGCGCACCGGGTAGTCCTCGAGCCGGAACTCGGCGACGAACATCTGCGACGGCACGACGTTCTTGACCACGTGGTAGTTCGGGTGCTCGGAGTCGGCGTAGAAGAAGACGTACTGGTCCGGGCCTTCGACACCGTCGATGCGGCCGAAGACCGACACCGTGCGCGCGCAGTTGCCGTTGCCGATGTAGTACTTCGAGCCGGTCGCGCGGTAGCCGTCGCCGTCCTTCGTCAGCACCATGTCGGACGAGTAGATGTCGGCGCCGTGGTCCTTTTCGGACAGTCCGAACGCGCCGACACCGCCGGCGTCCAGCGCTTCGGCCGCGCGCCTGCGGGCGATCTCGTTGCCGCTCTGCCACACCGGGCCGAGGCCGAGAACGGTGACCTGGAACGGGTACCAGTAGTTCAGGCCGTAGAAGCCGAGGATTTCCGCCAGCGCGGCGATGCGGCTGGTGTCCCAGCGCTTGTCCGGGTTGCCGCCCGCGTCGGCGGACGGCGTCAGGAACGTCGAGAACAGGCCTTCCTTGCCCGCGAACTCGATGAAGTCCGCGTAGAAGGTGCGGTTGTGGTAGTCCTCGGCCAGCTTCGCCTTGCCGCGCTGCTCGAACCAGTCGATGGTGGCGCGCAGCAGGCGCCGGGTCTCGGCGTCGAAGTGCGCCGGGTCGTACTCGCGCGGGTTCAGCAGCATGGTCGTCCTCCTAGATTACCGACCGGTAACTTAGCAAGGCGTTCCGAGTGCGGGCAATCTCACTGGGAGTACGTCACTCCCGTTGGGTACACTGATCACTGCGGGCCGCTCAGTTCTGCCTCGGCCCGCTGCTGTTGTCGACTACCACGCGCCGCGGCCGTTGACCGGTCTGCGCCGGGCAGGACAACCCTTCTCAGGTAACGGAGACCAGGGCGTTTCGCGCGCCCGCAGACTTATGAGCACTTTCAAAGACCTCGGCCTGCCCACCCCGCTCGTGGCCGCGCTGGCCACCCAGGGCGTCACCGAGCCCTTCCCCATCCAGGCGGCGACCCTGCCGCACACCCTCGCCGGACGGGACGTCCTCGGCCGCGGCCGCACCGGCTCGGGCAAGACGTACGGCTTCGTGCTGCCCGTGCTGGCCCGCCTCGCCGCGGGCCCGACGCGGCGCCGTCCCGGCCGTCCCCGCGCGCTGATCCTGGCGCCGACGCGGGAGCTGGCGACGCAGATCGAGGCGTCCATCCTGCCGCTGGCCAGGCCGCTGGGCCTCAAGGCGACCACCATCTTCGGCGGCGTCAGCGCGAACCCGCAGATCACCCGGCTGCGCGACGGCGTCGACATCGTCGTCGCCTGCCCCGGCCGGCTCGCCGACCACATGCGCTCCGGGCACGTCAAGCTCGACGCCGTCGAGATCACCGTGCTCGACGAGGCCGACCACATGGCCGACCTCGGCTTCCTGCCCGAGGTCCGGCGGATCATGGACGCGACGCCCGAGCGCGGGCAGCGGCTGCTGTTCTCGGCGACCCTGGACAACGGCGTCGACGTGCTGGTCAAGCGGTTCATGGACGACCCGGTGCTGCACAGCGTCGACTCGGCGCAGTCGCCGGTCGCGACGATGGAGCACCACGTCCTGCACCTGGAGGAGACCCACCGGCTGCCGGTGCTGGTCGACCTGACCGCGGCGCCGGGCCGCACGCTGGTGTTCACCCGGACCAAGAGCCGCGCGAAGGCGCTGACGCGCAAGCTGGTGGCCTCGGGCGTCCCGGCCGTCGAACTGCACGGCAACCTGGGCCAGAACGCGCGGACCCGCAACCTCGAGGCGTTCTCCTCGGGCACGGCCCGCACGCTGGTGGCCACGGACATCGCGGCGCGGGGCATCCACGTCGACGACGTCCGGCTGGTCATCCACGCGGACCCGCCGGTGGAGCACAAGGCGTACCTGCACCGCTCGGGCCGCACGGCCCGCGCCGGCGCGTCGGGCACGGTGGTGACGCTGATGACGGACGCGCAGGTCCGCGACGTCCGCGACCTGACCCGCAAGGCAGGCATCAAGCCGACGACCACCCAGCTCGGCCCCGGCCACCCGCTGCTGGCGGAGCTGGCCCCTGGCGAGCGGACGTTCTCGACGGCCCCGGCGGTGGACAACCGCCCGAAGAAGGTCTCGGCGACGGGCGCGGCACCGGGCGGCGGCCGCCGGGGCGGAGCCCCGAAGCCGAACCGCGGCGGCCAGCGCGCCCGCGAGGCCCAGCAGTCCCAGTCTCCGGGCGAGCGCGGCAGCGTCCGCCGCTCGGGCTCGGGCTCTGGCGGCGCGGCGGCCAGCGGCAACCGGCGCTCGACCGGCACCGGGGGCACCTCGGCCGCGGGCAACCGCCGCTCCGGCTCGGGTGGCGCGGCAGCCAACGGCAACCGCCGCTCGACCGCAGCCGGGAGCACCCGCCGGTCGGCGGGCTCGGGTTCCGGGGGTGCTGCGGCGTTCTCGTCCGGCACCCGGGCGGGATCCCGCCGCTCCCGCTAGCGCTTTGCCTCTGAAGGCCACCTTCACCCTGAAGGTGGCCTTCAGAGGCATCGGGAACTTCTACAGCGACGAAGTGAGGCCGCGGGCTCGCAGGACCGCGCGCTCCAGCGGGCGGAACACCAGCAGCTCGATGCCCACCCCGACCAGCAGGATCAGGAAGATCGCCGCGATCACCGTCTCGATGCTGTTCAGCGACGAGCCCTGGTTCAGGTACGCGCCGAGGCCGACGCCCAGCTGCGGGGACAGTGCGATCAGCTCGGCCGCCATCAGCGACCGCCACGAGAACGCCCAGCCCTGCTTGAGTCCCGCGAGGAAGCCCGGCAGGGCCGCGGGCAGCAGGATGTGGCGGGCCGACGTCAGGCGGTTCGCGCCCATCACCTGGCCGACGCGGGGCAGGATCGGCGGGATCTGGTCGATGCCGGACACCAGGCCGTTCGCGATCGACGGGACCGAGCCGAGCAGGACGACGAAGTAGATCGCCGCGTCGTTGATGCCGAACCACAGGATCGCGGCAGGCACCCACGCCACCGACGGCAGGCTCTGCAGGCCGGTCAGCAGCGGCCCGATCGCCGCGCGGACCACGCGGACCTTCGCCACGACCAGGCCCAGCGGGGTCCCGATGAGCACCCCGGCGACGAAGCCGAGCGCGGCGCGGTGGACCGACGTCCAGACGAACTCGAACACGTCGCCGGTGACGACGCGGTCCCAGAACTCGTCCCACACCGCCAGTGGCGCGGGCAGCTGGGTCTCCGGCCAGAACGCCGCCGCCCACAGGATCTGCCAGACGACGACCAGCAGCACCAGCGCGAGCACCGGGGGCAGGAAGCCCCACGCGAAGCGGTTCCAGAATCCCGGGCGGCGTTCTCCCGGCGGGGCGTCGAGCGAGTCCAGTCCGGCGCCGACCGCGTCCAGGTCGGTGTCCCCCGCCCGGTCAAGCTGCGGCATGGGTGCTGATCACCTCGCGCAGGTGTCCGGTGATTTCCTCGGTCAGCTCCTCGGCGTCGGCCAGCGGCACGTCGGTCCACTCGCGCACGACGCGCCCGGGCCGCGACGACAGCAGCACGACACGCTGCCCGAGCCGGACCGCTTCGCGCACGTCGTGGGTCACGAACAGCACGGACGTGCCGGTGCTGCGGTAGACGCGCAGCAGCTCGCCCTGCAGGACGTCGCGGGTGATGGCGTCGAGGGCGGCGAACGGCTCGTCCATCAGCAGCAGCGACTGCTCGGGGTCGCCGCCGACGCGCAAGGTCGCGGCCAGCGCGCGGGCCAGCGCGACCCGCTGGCGCATGCCGCCGGACAGCTCGTGCGGCCGCTTGCCACCCGCGCCGTTCAGCCGGACCAGGTCCAGCAGCTCGGCGGCCTTCTCCCGGCGCTCGGCGCGGCCGAACCCGGCCAGCCGCAGCGGCAGCTCGACGTTGCGGGCCGCAGTCAGCCACGGCATCAGCGCGGCCTCCTGGAACATGACCGCGGGCCGCGACGTGTTCAGCGTGATCCGGCCCGCCGACGGCTGGTCCAGCCCCGCGACCAGGTTCAGCAGCGTGCTCTTGCCGCAGCCGGACGCGCCGAGCAGGCAGACGAACTCGCCGGGCGCGACCGTCAGGTCGACGCCGTCGAGGGCGACCACCGCGCGGCCCGCCGGGCCGAACGTCTTGCGCACGCCGTCGAGACGCACCGCGGTCGCGCCCGTGAAACTGGTCCGGCCGGTCGGGAGGGTCGTGGTCATCGCTGGCTGCCTCTCACGATCTCTTCTTTCGGGGGTTCCGGGTGGCGGAGCCCCCGGCCCGGGGCGGAGCCCCGGTATCATTCAGTCAGTTCGGGAGCTACGACGGCGGGCAGGTTCCGGTCCTTCAGAGCCTCGTTGAGCGGGCCGAAGTCGGCGAAGCCCTTGAGCGCGACGGCCGACTTCACGACCCCGGCGGTGACCGAGTCCTGCGCGAGCTGCGGGAACGCGGACGCGACCGGGTCCGTGGTCAGTTCGATCCCGGAGAACGCGCGGTCCAGGACCGCTGCGCTCAGGGTACTTCCGGCCAGCTCCTTGAGCGCGCCGTTGACCACGGTCTTCGCGTCGGCCGGGTTGGCCTTCGCCCAGTCGATCGCGGCCAGCTCGCCCTTGAGCAGCGCGCGGACGGTGTCCGGGTGCTGCTGCAGGAACTCGCTGCGCACGATGACGACGGTGCTCGGGAAGCGCCCGCCCGGCCACAGCGTCTTCTCGTCGACCAGGACCTTGGCGCCGGCGTCGGCGACGAGCCGGGACGCCCACGGCTCGGGCAGCCAGCCGCCGTCGACCTCGCCCTTGCGGAAGGCGTCGAGCGTCTTCGGGTTCTCCAGGTTGGTGATCTTGACCTGGCCGGTCAGCTGCTTCTCGGCGAGGAACTTCTTGAGCGCGACGTCCTGGGTGTTGGCCAGCTGCGGCGTCGCGATGTTCTTGCCCTTGAGCTGCTCGACGGAGGTGATGTCGGGCTTGACGACCAGCTGCGCACCGCCCGAGACGGCGCCGGAGACCAGCTGGATGGCGCCCTTGGACTTGGTGAAGGCGTTGATCGCCGGGCCGGAGCCGATGAACGCGACGTCGAGCGAGTTGCCCAGCAGCGCGTTGACCTCGTCGGGGCCGGCGTTGAAGGTCTGGGTGGTGAGCTTGGTCGAGCCGAGCTCGGTCTTGAAGAAGTCCTTCTTGACGCCGATCAGCGCGGGCGCGTGGGTGACGTTCGGGAAGAACCCGACCCGCACCTCGGCGGCGGCGCCCTGGTTCGCGGCGGGCGCGGCGCTGCTGTCCGCACGCGTACACCCGGCGAGGACGCCCACGACGGTCAGGGCGGCCAGCGCCGAGGCCAGGAAGCGGGTCCGGTGGTGTCTGCGCACGTCACATCGCCTTTCGGGGTCGGTGTCCGGGGCAGGTTCGCACGGTCACCCACTCAGGCGCATAGCCATCCGCATCCCGGGACATCCGGTGAGATTTCTTGACATCGGCGCCGGGCGCCGCTAGCGCTCCCGGTGGTTCCCGGAAGAAGTCGTCATACCGGGCAACCGGCGACGTCACCCGGACGTGGTATCTGTGACCACGGATTTCGGGAGGAAGACATGACGAGCAGGGGCCAGGGCACCGCCGGCGTCCGCGTGGCGCTGGTCGTGCTGTTCATCGGGCTGGGCCAGGCGTCGTTCGAGTGGCTCAGGTCACTGGGCATGGACCTGGTGACGAGCCTGGTCGTCTGGGGGATCCCGGTCGCCGCCGCCGCGGCCGTCGCCTTCGTGCTGTGGCTGGCCTCCGAGCGGGCCTTCACGCTGCGCACCTGGCTGCCGGTGTCGATGTGCATCCCGGTGTACCTCGGCGGGGCGTTCGGGCTGGCCACGGGCACGGCGACCCTGGTGGCCTCGATCGTGAGCGGGGCCGGGCTGGGGATCGCGGTGGTGGCAGTGACCGGGTTCGTCCGGGCGCGGCGGCACGCCGAGGTCTCCCGCTAGCGCCCGAAGGTGGCCTTCGTTGCGCTCAGCCCACCGAAGGCCACATTGGGTGCGCTGGTGAACACAGCGGCGCGAAGCGCCTCCGTTGAGGGCGGGGGTGGGGGCATGGGAGGAGCACCGAAGGCCACCTTGGGGCGCTTAGTCAGCGACGCAGCAGCAGGGACACGTCGCCGAATTCGTGCCACAGGTACCGGCGCCGCACCGCCGCGTCGTAGGCCGCCTGGACCACCGCGGCGCCCGCCACCGCTTCCAGCAGCAGCAGGTGTGAGGCCTCCGGGGCGTGCAGGCCGGTGATGATGCCGTCGACAACCGCCGCCGGGTGGTCCGGGCCCAGCACCAGGTTCGTCCAGCCCTCCGCGGGGCCGGTGACCGCCGACTCCAGGGCGCGGGCCGCCGTTGTGCCGACCGCGATCACCCGGCCGCCGCGGTCGCGGACCCACGAGACCAGCGCTGCCGTCGGCGCGGGGACGCGGAAGCGTTCCGGCTGGGGTGGCTCGCCCGCCTCCGGGGACGACACCCCCGTGTGCAGCAGCAGCGGCGCGAACAGCACCCCCTCGGTCACCAGGCGGGTCACCAGCGACGTCGTGAACGGCCGGGCCGCCGACGGCATCTCCGCGCTGCCCGGTTCGCGGGCGAACACCGTCTGGTAGTCCGCCAGCGGCCACGCCCCCGGCACGTAGCCGTAGCGGATCGGGCGGCCGGCCGCCGCGAGGAAGCCCGTGACCGGGCCCTCGACCGTCACCGCCGCCCGCCACAGCCGGGTCGTGCCCGGTGCCGACGGGGCCAGCAGCGTCAGCGACGCCCCGGACGGCAGCTCCAGGCGCTCCCCCGGCCTGCCGTCGAGCAGCGGCCCGCCGGGTCCGCGCAGCTCGACGACCCAGGCGCCGTCGTCCAGCTCGGTGGCGAAGTGGACGACGACCGGGCGGCCCGCCCGCGTGGCGTCGACCGCCGCGGGTAGCGTGCCCGACGTGTTGACCACCAGCAGGTCACCGGGCCGCAGGTGGTCGCCCAGCGACGAGAACACGGTGTGCTCGACACCCGCCGGTGACGCGACGAGCAGCCGGACGCCGTCGCGGGCGAGGCCGCGGGCTTCCGGTGGAGCCGACGCGGAGAGTTCTTCCGGCAGCTCGAAGCGGACGTTCATGCCGTCACCAGCAGGTCCGCGGCGCGGTACCGGCCGCTGGGCGGGCGCTCGTCGAGCAGGCGGAGGAAGGCCGGGACCACTGTCTCCGGCAGCGGCCGGTCCGAGATGTCCTCGCCGGGGAACGCACGCTGGTGCGTCGCGGTGCGCAGGTCGCCCGGGTCGACCGCGTACACCGCGAGGTCCGGGTTTTCCGCGCCCAGCACGGCGGTCAGCTGGTCGAGCGCGGCCTTCGAAGAACCGTAACCACCCCAGCCTTCGTACGCTTCGACAGCGGCGTCGGAGCTGACGTCGATCACGACGCCCCGCGCCGCCGTCAACGCCGGCAGCAGCAGCTGCGCCAGTGCCAGCGGCGCAAAGACGTTCACGCGGTAGACGTTTTCCAGTTCCGCCAAGGGATACCGCGCCAGCGGCGGCAGCGGGCTGGCGCCGAGCGAGCCCGCGTTGTTGACCAGCAGGTCGAGTCCGGGACAGGCGGCGGCCAGCGCGGCGCGGTGGGCCGGGTCGGCGACGTCGCCGGGAACGGCCGTGAAACCGGCTTCGCGGGCGGCCGACTCCAGCGCGGCCGCGTCCCGGCCGTCGCCGACGACTGTCCAATCACGACTCACCAGGGCCGCGGCGAGCGCCCGGCCCAGACCGGCGGACGCGCCGGTGACGAGTGCGGTGGGCATGGTTCCTCCTCCGAGAGGGTGCCCCACCATCGTGAAACCTCGATATTACTTGAGGTCAACCCGGCGCCGGAGCAGCAGGTACGCCGTCAGCGAAACGACCAGGCCGACGTAGTACGCCAGATCCGCGCCGTGCAGTGCCGCGGCGACCGGTCCGGTGTAGAGGGACGTGTTCATGAACGGCACCGCCGCGCCGAAGCCGGCGGCGAACGCCACCACCGCCGCCCACGGGCGGACGCTGACCGCCGTCAGGACGTCCACGCGCCACCCGCCGCGGGTGCGGGCGAGCCAGTCCGGGACGACCACGCCGAGGAACGGCGGGATCCAGTAGCTGACGAACAGCAGCACGTTCTCGAACTTCGCCGCGAGGTCGCCACTGTGCATCCACAGGATCAGCGCGAACGCCAGCACGGTGACGACCACCGCCGACACCGGGCGCCGCAGCCGGACGCCGACCGTCTGCAGGGCCAGCGAGCCGCTGTAGTCGTTCATCGCGTTGGACGACACCGCGGCGAGCGCGATCACCGCGAGCGCCAGCGCGCCGGGGAACCCGCCGCCGAGCAGGCGGGCCACCCCGGACGCCGTCTGGTCACCCAGCGACGTCCCCAGCGCGAGGCCGAGGCTTTCGCCGATCGCGTACGACGCGACCAGGCCCAGCAGCGTCGCCCGGAAAACGCTGCGCGAAGACGCCGACGCGGGCAGGTAGCGGCTGAAGTCCGAGGCGTAGGGCGCCCACGAGATCGCCAGCGACAGCGTGATCGTCGTGAACAGCACGACCCCGCCCGCGAGGTCGGCACCGGACGCGGTGTCCGCGGTGGCGATCGGGTGTCCGGAAAGGACCTTCACGGCCAGCGCGGCGAACGCGACCGCCAGCAGCACGCTCATCACCGCCTGCACGCGGTGGATCACGGCGTAGCCGAAGACGCCGAGCGCGCACTGCAGCACCAGCACGACCAGCACCGCCGCCCAGAACGGCAGCCCGGTCAGCTCGGCGAGCGCCTCGCCGCCGAACAGGCCGACCAGTGCGTCCCAGGCGATCGAGCCGAGCCACTGCACGAGGCCGGGCAGCACGACGCCGCGGCCGAAGGGCAGCCGGGCCAGCGGCAGCTGGCCGGTGCCGGTGCGCGGGCCCCAGGTCGACAGGTACGCGACCGGCAGCGAGCCGAGCACGGTGCCGGCCAGCATTGCGGCCAGCCCGGTCCAGAACCCCAGGCCCAGCGCCGCGGCGAGGGTGCCGGTGAACACCGCGGTCATGGTCAGGTTGGGCGCGAACCACACGCTGAACAGCCGCCACGGCCGCCCGAACCGGTTGGCCTCGGGCACCGGCCGGATGCCGTGCGTCTCGATCGCCAGGTCCCGGCCGCCCGCCGGCATCCGCCCGCCGAAGACCTCGGCGTCCAGGCCGTGTCCGCTCATCTGCTGCCTCCTGTCGCGATCACCCTAAAGCGCCGCCGCGCGGTGTAACGCGACGGCCCGAACGGGCGAATCACGGTTAGCCGTTGCCGGACCGCTTCACACGCCCGCCAGGGGCACACCGGGAGGGTTGCGAGGTGCAGCATCCGCGGACGGTCGCCATGACCGGCCTGCTGGCCGCCGGCTGCGTGCTGGGCGTCACCGCACTGACGCTGAAGGCCGCCGACGGCGGGCACTCCGCGCTCGACACCGCACTCAGCACGACCACCGGGTTCCTCTTCCTGCTCGCGGGCGCGGTCGCGCACGTGCGGCGCCCTGCCAACCCGATCGGCGTGCTCATCGTGCTCGCCGGCGTCGCGTTGTTCCTCGAAGACCTGCAGTTCACCCCCGACCCGGTGCTGTACACGATCGCCGTGCCGCTGCGCGCCGCGTCCAGCCCGGTGATCGCGCACCTCGTGCTGGCCTTCCCGCACGGCAGGCTGCGCTCGCGGTGGGAACGGCTGCTGGTGGCCGCGGCCTACCTCGTGGTGCTCGGCTCGGGGGTGCTCGGGCTGCTGTTCAACAGCGACCCGCGTGACCTGCTGGCGGTCACCGCGGGCTCGGCGCGCGGCGCGTTCGCCGACCGCGTCCTGGCGCTGGCCGCGACGGCGATCAGTGCCGGGGTGGTCGTCGTCCTGCTCTACCGGTGGCTGTCCGGGCGGCTGCCGCAGCGGCGGCTGCTGTCCCCGGTGATCCTGATCGCCCTGCTCGGGGCGCTGACCTCCGCGGTGGGCACGGCGCTGGGCGACGCGCATCCGCTGTCGGACCCGATGCTGCAGGCCTACCGGATCCTGTTCTGCCTGTGGCCGCTGGCGTTCCTGGTCGGGGTGCTGCGGGCCCGCGTCGGCAACGCCGAGATGATCCGGCTGCTGCTGGAGCGCGACGGCACCGGGCTGGCCGCGCTGGTGCAGGACGACGAGGTGTGGAAGGACAGCCGCTCGATCGACGCGCTCAGCGCGGCGGCCGGGCTGGTGCTGGACAACCAGCGGCTGGCGGCCGAGCTGGAGCAGCGGCTGGCCGAGGTGCGGGCGTCGCGCGCGCGGCTGGTCGCGGCGGGCGACGAGGAGCGCCGCCGCATCGAGCGCGACCTGCACGACGGCGCCCAGCAGCGGCTGGTGAGCGTGGTCCTGCTGCTGCGGATGGCGGACCGGAGGTTCGGCACCGAGCTGCCGCCGGAGGTCCGCGCACTGCTCACTCGCACAGTCGAGGAGCTCCAGACGGCGATCACCGAGCTGCGCGAGCTGGCCCGCGGCATCCGCCCGGCGATCCTCACCGAAGCCGGGCTGGTCGCGGCGGTCCGGTCGCTGGCCGACCGCATCCCGATGGAGGTCGCGCTGTCGGTCGGGACGGTGCCCCGCCTGGACGGCGCGGTGGAGGCGACGGCGTACTTCGTGACGTCGGAGGCGCTGACGAACGCGTTGAAGCACGCCCAGACCGACCACGCGCACGTCCGCATCGCGGTCGAGGACGGCAGGCTGCGGGTCACGGTGACCGACACCGGCGTCGGCGGCGCGGACACCGAAGCGGGCTCCGGGCTGGCCGGGCTGCGCGACCGCGTCCAGGCACTGGGCGGGGAACTCGACGTGACCAGCGGGCCGGGCGGGACGAAGGTCTGCGCGGTCATCCCGCTGGGAGCAGGAAAGCCGTAGGGCTCCTGCGGCCCGGAGGTCCTGAATGAGTCATTCAGGACCTCCGGGCCGGACCTGACCTAGACGAGCAGCAGGAACAGCAGGCCGTTCGGCGTGCCGAGGCCGGTCACGTCGTCGTAGCCGGGGGCCGTGTGGATCGTCAGGCCCTGGTAGTCCAGCGTGCGGACCGAGTGGATCAGGCCTGCCGACGCGTCGACCTGGTTCGCGTAGTCCACGCGGGCCACCGCGCCGTCGACGTGCTTCACGTCGGTGATCGCCGAGGTGCGGGACGTCAGCTTGTAGATCACCGGGTTGATGAAGCCGTGGTGGAAGTGGTCGAAGCTGTCGGCCACCGCCATGATGCCGGCGAACACCGGCGACGCGAGGCTCGTGCCGCCGATCCGGTACTGGTCGTAGTAGGCGCCGTCCGGGAAGGTCTGCGTCTGGCCGACCAGGAAGCCGGTGTTCGGGTCGCCGATCGCGGCGATGTCCGGGACCACGCGGCCCTTCTTCTTGCCGGTCTGGTTCTTCGTCGACAGCGCGTCCGGCACGACACCCTTCTGGTAGAAGGGCTGCTCGAACAGCCTGCTCGTGCCGCCGCCGGAACCGCTGGTGTAGTTGGCCGGGCCGTAGACACCGTTGGCCAGCACCGACTTGCTGGTCTCCCAGCCGGTCTCGAAGATCCGCTTGCCGTCCTTGCCGATCGCGATGGACGTGCCGCCGACCGCGGTGATCCACGGCGCCGAGGCGGAGAAGTCCGGCGACGGCGTGCCGAGGCGCGCGACCTCGTCGCCGTTGTCGCCCGAGGAGAAGTACACGCCGATGCCCTCGAGGACCGCCTGCAGCGAGATCTGGTTGAACACCTTGACCTCGTCGGCCGGGATGTCCTCGCCGGTGTCGCCGTAGGAGTTCGACACGATGTCGGCCTTGTGGCCGGCGACGACGTAGTTCAGCGCGACGTCGAGGGAGTTGTCCTGGCAGTCGGACCCGCCGACGTACAGGATGTTCGCGCCCGGCGCCAGGCCGTGCGCGGCTTCGACGTCGAGGGTTTCCTCGCCGTACCAGCCCGCCGCGTCACACTGGTCCGGCGGCTCCATGTCGGGGTTCACCGGGAAGATGTGCTGCGAGAACTGGCTCTGCTTCAGCGGGTGCGCGGGGTCGTTGCGGCGCGCGTACTCGCTCGCGTCGGCGTAGATGGTCGGCGAGGCGAACGCGTCGACGATGGCGATCGTGGTGCCCTTGCCGTCGGCGCCGACCTTGTCGATGCCGTAGGCCGAACGCAGCTGCGCCGGGGTGTAGCCGCAGGGCGCGTACGGCAGCTGCTGGCCGTTGTAGGCGGGGTCGGTGGTGTCGATCTTCTCGCCGTAGTAGGCACTGCACGGCCGCGCGTTGCGGAAGCCGGGGCCGGGCGCGACGTCGGACGGCGTGCCCGAACCGGTGCTGTGGTCCGGCTTGAACAGGTTGGTCGCCTGGTCGACGCCGACGACGCCGAGGACGTCGCCCGCCAGGTTCGCCGGCACGGACAGGTTCTTGTCGGCGGCACGCAGCGTCTGGCCCTTGACCCGGTACTTGCCCAGGTCGACCGCGAACGCCTTTTCGGTCTGCTCGGCGGTGCCGGTTGCTTCGACGTAGGCGCGGTTCGACGGCACCTCGCCGATGGTGAAGCCGTTGCCGGCCAGCCACGTCTTGACGGCGTTCACCGTGGCGTCGCTCGCGGCGAACCGGTCGCGCACCTGGTCCGGGTTCAGGAACTGGCGGTAGGTGGGGCTGTCGGGGTCGGACACGGCCTGGGCCAGCGCCTCGGCACCGGCGTTGTCCCGCTGGTTCAGGTAGACCCGGAAGCTCAGCTTCGCGGCGGGCGCCGTGTCGGCGACCTTCGCCTGCGCGTTCGCCCACAACGGGTGCGACTGCGGAATGTCCTGACGCCCCTGCGCGGACGCCGTCGACGGCAGGGCGCCGGTCAGGCCACCCACCACCGCGAGCGAAAGGAGCAGGGTGGAGCTTCTTCGCACGGAAATCTCCCTCTCGGAAAAGCGGCCCCCAGTGACGGGCCTGCAATACCGGGTGAGACTAGATCGGCACCCCGGGCCTGGGGAGGTGCCTGCGAAACCGTTATCTGGGCGCGAATTCACCGACCGCTCGACGTGGTACGGAAATCCGATTTGTCGGCCGGAAAACGCGAGGATTGGGTCACTATGCGCGGTACGTCCGGTTCCCTGCGACGGCAATGGTGAAACGAAAGGCGGTTGCACCACCTACTAAAGTCGGTTCGTCAGTCCACTCGGGACAGTCAGCGCCCTGTCCACCGCGGCCGGGGCGAACACCGTGTCCACGACCAGCGCGACCGCGCCGCCGAGCGCGTCACCGCGGCCGCCGATTTCCACCCGCAGGCTCGACGTCGCCCGCGGCAGCGCCCGCCGGTAGAGCACTTCGCGGACACCGGCGACGAAATGCGGTTCGGCGAGGTCTCCGGCAATCACCAGCACACCGGGGTTGACGACGCAGACGAGCGTCGCGAGCACCTCCCCGACCTGGCGTCCGGCGACCTCCGCCAGCCGCACCGCGGCGGGCTCACCGGCCACGATCCGCTCGCGCACCCCCGAACCCGACGTCGTCGGCAGCCCCATTTTCGTCAGCCGCGCGGCCAGCGCGCCGCCGCCGGCGACGGCCGCGAGACAGCCGAGCGAGCCGCACAGGCAGCGCGCTTCGGGGTGCCCGGGCAGCCGGATGTGCCCGATGTCGCCCGCGCCGCCGTCGATTCCGCGGTACACCTGCCCGCCGATGACCAGCCCGGCACCGATGCCGGTGGACACCTTGACCGCGACCAGCGCCGCCGAGTCCGGGTACCGGGCGCGGTGCTCGCCGAGCGCCAGCAGGTTCGCGTCGTTGTCGACCAGCACCGGGGCGCCGAAGCGCGGCTCCAGGAAGCCGCCGATCGGGTAGCCGTCCCAGCCCGGCATGAGCGGCGGCTGCTTGACGCGGCCGCCGTCGACCGGGCCCGGCACCGAGATGCCCACGCCGCAGACCGGCCGGTCCTCCGCCGCCAGCAGCTCCTCGAACCACTGCGCGATCCGGCCGAGCACCGGTTCCGGGCCGTCGGCGACGCGCAGCGCGCCCGAGCGGTGGCCCAGCCGCCGTCCCGCGAGGTCGGTGAGCGCGGCTTCGGCGTGCATCGTGTCGATGCTCGCGGCGAGGACGACGGCGTGCCGGTCGTCGAACCGCAGGTGGCGCGCGGGACGGCCGCCGGTGGAGTCGTCCTGGCCGCCCTCGGCGAGCAGGCCAGCCGCCTGCAGCTGGTCCAGGCGGGCGGTCAGCGTGGTGCGCGAGAGCCCGGTGTGTTCCTGGAGGGCCTTACGCGTGGTCGCCTGCCCGGTGCGGACCAGCTGGAGCAGCTCTCCGGCACTGGGCATCGGGCCTCCCTCGAACTTTTGTCCATTGACAATACACAAGCTGGAGATAGATTGGACATATGGATGTAACACGGGCCGCCGCGATCCTCGACCGGAACTGGCTCGGCTCGTCGACCGTGCCGTCACGCTCGCTCTACCCGCACCAGTGGAGCTGGGACTCGGCGTTCATCGCGCTCGGCCTGCGTCACCTCTCGCCTGCGCGGGCACGGCGCGAGCTGCGGACGCTGTTCGCCGCGCAGTGGGCGGACGGCCGCGTCCCGCACATCGTCTTCGACCCGGGCACGCCGCCCGAGGCGTACTTCCCCGGGCCGGGCTTCTGGCGTGCCGGGCGGACGTCGGGGCTGGTCCAGCCGCCGGTGCATGCGCGGGCGGTGCTCGCGGTGCACGAAGCCGAGCCGGACCAGGAGTTCCTCGCCGCGCTGTACCCGAAGCTCGTGGCCTGGCACGACTACCTGCGGACCCGCCGGGACGCGGGCGGGCGCGGGCTGGTGGCGATCGTGCACCCGTGGGAGTCGGGGATGGACAACAGCCCGGCCTGGGACGGCCCGCTGGCGCGCGTCACGCCGTCGACCGGGTTCGTCCGCCGCGACCTGGCACACGGCGACGCCGCCGACCGGCCGAGCGACGAGGACTACGGCCGGTACGTCCGGCTCGCGGCGGACTACCGGGACAGCGGCTATCGCGCCTTCGGCGAGTTCGTCGTGGAGGACCCGGGGTTCAACGCGCTGCTGGCCGACGCGGAACTGGCGATGGCCGAGATCGCGGACGCTCTCGGGCTGCCGTCGTCCGGGCACCGCGAAGCCGCCGCCCGCGTCGCGAAGGCGTTGCAGGAGACGCTGTGGGACAGCGCGGCCGGCTTCTTCTTCGCACGCGACGTCCGGACCGGCGCGCTCACCCCCGCGTACACGTGCGCGGGCCTGCTGCCGCTGGTGCTGCCGGACCTCGGCGTCGCCCCGGCCCTCCTCGCGACGGCGACCGGCCCGCGGTTCCGCCTCGGGCAGGTGCACGGCGTCCCGAGCCACGACCTGACGGCAGCGGACTTCGACCCGGCGCGCTACTGGCGCGGGCCGTCGTGGTTCAACGTCGGCTGGCTGGTCCGCCAGGGCCTCCTGCACCACGGCGAGCACGCCCTCGCCGACCGGCTGCGCGACGACCTCCTCGCCACGGCGGAAGAGACGGGCTTCGCGGAGTACTGCGACCCGTTCACCGGCGAGGGCCACGGCACCCGCTCGTTCAGCTGGACCGCGGCCCTCACCGTCGACCTGCTCGCTCAGCCCGCCGCAGTCGCGTAGGCCGAGCCGAGCCAGGCCTCGTCGATCCGCAGCCGCTTGTAACGCGTGCTGTCACTCGACGCCGCGTACGTGCTCGTCACCCGCAGGCGGACGTACCTGGCCGTCACCGCGGACAGGTCGACGAACTGGACCGCGCGGTGGCTCGGCAGCGTCCCGGACTTCACCGCGCTCCCCCAGTTCTGGCCGTCGCTCGACACAAAGACCTGGTAGCCCTTGATCCGCGCGGACTGCTCGGTGTCCGAGCGGGCGTAGCTGACCGAGTCCTCGCGCTGGTTGATCCCGAGGTACTGGACGCGCTCCGCCGTCCCGAGGTCGAAGTCGAGGTTGACGGGCAGCGTCTTGTTGTTGTCGAAGTACGTGAGGTAGCTGCGGTCGCTCAGCGACTGCCCACTGTGTCCGCTTGTGGACGCGCTCGCCTTGACCGTCACGGTCTTCGGGTCGACGATGCCGGTGCGGCCCGCCGTTTCGACCTTGAACACCGTGTCGTAAGTGTCCCAAGAGGACAGACCGGTGAGCGTCAAGCTACCGCCTGCCTGGGAGAACGCGATCGCCGCGCCGGTACGCAGGTTCGTCACCTTCCGGACACGGTAGCCGTTGTCGCGGATCTTCAAGGTGCTGCCGGACGGCTTGGTCAGGACGTGCACGTACTGCAGGTCCGGGTCGGCCTTGCTGATCGTGATGACGCCGTGGGCGCCGTCGTTCCAGAAGCCCGGCTGCATGCCGCCGTACATGTACCCGGCGCCTTCGGTGCCGCCGAGGGACTCCCAGATCGCGTCCAGATAGGACTTGGCGAAGGTGTTGAAGGCCTCCTGGTTCGCCGGGAACTTCCCGTTCACCATCGCCGTTTCCGCCATCAGGGACTTGATCGACGACCCGGAATTCGTGATCAGCCGTCCGAGGTTGAGCATCCGGTTCACCGGCGGGTTCGAGCCGCCGTACCACCACGATCCCGTGTCAGGCAGCTTGAAGCACGCTTCGGTGAGCCTCGGCATCGGCGTGTACGTCGCCTGCGGGTAGTCGTAGGACGGGGTCATGCCGGTCTTCTGCTCGTTGCTGATCGTGTCCATGATCGGCGTGTCTTCGTTGTTGTTGCTCAGCAGGTAGTCCGGGCGCTGCTGGTAGATCTGCCGGTAGAGGTCGTGGGACTCCCAGTAGGCGTTGTCGTTGTCGATCCAGAACCCGCCGAGGTCGGGGTAGTTCTTCATGACCTCGAAGAAGTTGTCGTAGCTGAACTGGCCGAAGCCGTCCTGGCTGTCGAGGTTCACGGTCTTGCCCTTGTACTTCGAGTAGCCTGCCGAGTCGAGCCACTCGTGGCCGCCCTCGTCGTGCCACTGGGCGTCGTTGGTCATGTAGAGGATGACCTTGAGGCCGCGGGACTTCGCGGCCGCGACCAGCTCGCCGAGGAAGTCCCGGTGAGTGGTACAGCTGCCCGGGATCTTCGACGGCCAGGCACGCGCGTAGCCCAGCCTGCTGTGGAACGACGCGAGCACGAGGTAGGACGCGTGCAGCTTCTCGGCTTCGGTGACCCAGTAGGCGGGACTCCACCCGCCGTCGGTGATCGCCTTTTCCCAGGCGCTGCAACTGGTGTAGCCGGGCGAGGTGCGCATGCCCCAGTGCAGGAACAGGCCGGCCTGGCTGTCACGCAGCCACTGCTGGGACGGTTTCTGCAGATCGGCCGACGCCGGTGCGGCGGCGAGCCCGGACAGCAGCAGCATCGACGCGCACGCGGTGCCGACGCGGCGCAGGAACTTGGCTGGCATGCGACCCTCCAGTGGTCTGGTCCACCCGGTGGTGTACTCCTGCTTTCGCCCGGCGGTCAAGGCGCAGGTCCGCCCGCCGGGGCACGTTTCGCTGACCGGGACAGCCGTTCGGGTTAAATATCTGATATATGACACGAGAGATCCGATCTGCCTTGACGCGGTGTCCGCGGGGCGAGTAGATGTTCTGCACGGGAGAGCGCTTTCGCTCCCCGGCCATCGCTCCGGCGACACGGGTTGCACGCCGCGCCCCCCCAGAGCCGGCCGGGATGCCGACGGACGGCGGATCGGCATCCCGGCCACCTCACCACCCGCGTTCCGGGGCCAGTGCACGAAAGGGACGACGCATGTCCGAGCACCCCCTTCGCCCGACCCGGCGCGCGGTCCTGGCCGGCACCCTCGGCGCGCTCGGCGCCCTCGCCGCGGCGGGACCCGTCGCGCGGGCGGCCGACCGGCTGCCCCCGATCGGCGGCGCCGCGCCGCCGGACTGGTCCCGCGCGGTGATCGACTCGACGATGCACCGCTACACCCCGGACAAGCTCGGCGGGTGGGGGTACACCCTCGGGCTGTACCTCTACGGCCAGTACCTGTTCTACAAGCGGACCGGCGAGAAGAAGTACCTCGACTACATCGTCGCGTGGTACGACCGCTTCGTCACCGACAGCGGGATCTCGAACAGCTTCAGCAACCTCGACTCGATGCGCTCCTGCCAGATGCTGCCGCTGCTGTATGCGGAAACCGGCCGCAAGAAGTACAAGACGGCGGCCGACCAGCTGCGCAAGCGGTTCCCGTCCTACCCGCGCACGTCCGACGGCGGCATGTTCCACGCCACGAGCAAGGTCGGCCAGCTGTGGGGCGACGGCGTCTACATGGCCCAGCCGTTCCTCGCGCTCTACGGCGCCGCGTTCGGCGACGGCGGCTACTGCTTCGAGGAAGCGGCGAAGAACATCGTCGTCTACTTCAGCCACCTTCGCGAACCGGCGAAGGGCCTGCTGTACCACGCCTACGACGAGGACGGCTCCGAGTCGTGGGCGTCCGGGACCGGGCACCACTCGAAGTACCACTGGGCCCGCGCGATCGGCTGGTTCGGCATGGCCACCATCGACATCCTCGAGGTGCTGCCGGCCGGCCACCCGCGGCGGGCGGCGCTGATCGACGTCGTCCGGTTCCTGGCCGCGGGCTACCAGCGGTACCAGGACCAGGCGACGGGCCGCTGGTACCAGGTCGTCGACCGCGGCGGTGACCCGAAGAACTGGCTGGAGACGTCGGCGTCGTCGATGTACACGTTCACGCTGGCCCGCGGCGTCCAGCGCGGCTACCTGCCGTCGTCGTACCAGGCGGTCGCGGACCGCGGCTACGCGGGCGTGCTGCAGAAGGTGTCACTCGGCTCCGACGGCCTGACGAACATCACGGACATCTGCGAAGGAACCAACGTCGGCGACCTGTCCTATTACTACGCCCGGGCCCGCCGCACCAACGACTTCCACGGCCTGGGCGCGTTCCTGATCATGAACGAGCAGTACTCCCACTGACCATCAGGCGCGCCGCAGAAGGGGCCCCGGCTCACCGCCGGGGCCCCTTCGTCCGTGATTGAGCCCGGAACTCGCGTGATCCAGCCCGGAACTCGCGTGATTGAAGCCGGAACTCGCGAGTTACGGCTCTGATCACGCGAGTTCCGGCTTCCATCACAGGAGATACGGGGAACGTCAGCAGGTGGAGGTCGAGTTTGTTGCGTTGATGCGGAGGGCGGAGCCCGAGTTCTTGACGCAGTAGCCGGTTACCGACTGGAAGCCGAGGTCGTACGGGCTCTTGGTGCCTCGCTCGGCCGTGAAGTGGTCGAACGTGATGTCCGTGCTGTTGTTGACGATGCTCGCCGGGCGGCCGTCGTCGGTGACGAACTCCACCGAGCTGTCGACGAAGCGGATGCCAGACGCGTAGTGCACGTACCAGCCGTACGACGGGCGGGTGCCGATGCTCTTCGGGTTGTAGTCCGTGGGCGTGTTGCTCGGCACGCCGGTGCTCATCGTCCCGGTGCCGCCGGGCACCTTGAGCTTCACGCCGGTGAACGTCACGTCGGACACGCGGTGGCCGCTGTCCGCGCCCCAGATCGTCGGGCTGAAGTTCGTGCCCGTGTGCGTTCCGGTGACGTTGTCGAACGTGATCCCGCTGATCGAGCCGACGCCCGGGTTGTTGCCGCACCGCTTCCGCGTGCCGATCTTCATCATCACCGGCGAATACGTGCCGGACATCGTGATGTTGCGGTAGTGGACGTCGGAGATCTTCGCGCCGTCCATCGAAACGATCCCGATTCCCGATTTGTGGGCGCCGGTGATCGTGATGTCCGAGAAGTGGTAGCCGGTGAAGTCGCCGCACGTCTCCGACCCGAACATCAGCGCGTTGCAGCACACCGCGGACAGTTTCGCGTTGGTCACCGTGACATTGCCGTTCGGCAGTTTCGCGCCGAGCGCGTAGTCGCTCTTGAACACCAGCGCGTCGTCGTTCGCCGCGATCGACGCGTTGGTGATCGTGACGTTCGTCGTGCTGATGATGTTCCAGCCGTCGCGGTCGCTCGCCGTGTCGATGGTCAGGCGGTCGGAAACGACGTTCTTGCAGCCGTTGATCAGGGCCGCGAAGTGCCCGCCGCGGCGCAGCTTGATCCCGGACAGCGTGAGCCCGTCACACCGGGTGAGCGAAAGGATCTTGTCGGCCTCGCCGGAATCGGGATTGCCGGTGATGAGGTGGCCGCCACCGTCGATCGTTCCCGCGCCGGTGAAGGCGATGTTCGTCAGCCTGTCGCCGAAGAACATCGCGTTGTGGAAGTGGCTGTGGCCGTAGTCCTGGTAGTCGTCCCAGGGATTCGACTCGGGTTTGTCGTAGGTGTCGGCCCCGGATCCGGTGATCGTCGCGCCCGCGTCGAGCTGGATCGTCACGTTGCTCTTGAGGTGCACGGTGTTCGCCGACTTGTACGTCCCCGCGGTGAACCGGACGGTGCCGCCGCCCGCCGCGTTGGCCGCCGTGATCGCCTTGTCGATGGCGGCGGAATCGTTGGCCGACCCGTTTCCCTTGGCGCCGTAGTCGTGGACGTCGTAAACGCCGCCGGGCGCGGCAGCGGTGACGCCAGCGCCGGCCACGACCAAACCCGCCACCGCACAGGAGATCAGGAGGAATCTTTTCACGCCAGAACCGCCTTGTCATGGAGTGGAATCGAACATGACGGCGGAACAGCCAGATTACGAGTATCCCCAATGCATTGTCAAGATCACGGGGACCCGCGCCACCCCCAGCGGGGCGCGGGTCCCCGTGTCGAGCGGGGGTGTCCATTGAGGACTCCCGAAGTCTACCTGCACGAGGCCCGGGAGCCCCGTGCGTTTTTCATGGTCCACACCGTGAATCCGGCACGACCGGGACGGTCAGGCGAACCCTACTCCGGACGCCAGCAGCGTGAACGCCCGTTCGGCCGCCGCGACGGCCTCCGAAAGCCGCCGCGCGGCGGGCACGCCCTCGGCGACCGCGGCCATGTTCGCCGTGGCCAGCGTCCGGCGGACGGCCACGATCTGCGCCGCGGCGAGGCTCGCGTCCAGCGGGCCGACACCGGCCTCGGTCAGCGCCGCGGCCAGCGCCACCTCGCCCGCGCCGACGAACTCCGCCAGCCGCGCCGCCAGCGTCGGCGTCCCGGTGACCAGCCGGAACACCGCGAGGACGGCGGGCTCGTCACACAGGCCGGTCACCGGTTCCCGCGCCTGGAGCCCCCGCAGGAACGCCTCCCGCAGGGCCGCCAGGGGCCCCTGCCCGGCGGGCCGGGCGCGGACGACGTCCGCCGCGTCGGTCTCGTGGTCGGCGAACCGGTGCAGCACCAGGTCCTCCTTGGCCGGGAAGTAGGCGAAGAGCGTCCGCTTGGACACCTCCGCCTCCCGCGCCACCTCGGCGACGCCGACGGCGTCGAACCCGCGTTCCAGGAAGAGCCGGATCGCCGCCGCCGAGATCGCCGCCCGCGTGCGGAGCTTCTTGCGCTCCCGCAGACCTGGTTCGTCGTTCACCTGACGCAGCGTAACGTCCGGGGCTCAGGCCTTCTGCAAACCCGCCTTGCCCGCTTGCACCACGTAACTGACGTCGTTCTTGATCACCACCGACGCGGGGTCGTACACGCTGACGTCGGAGGTCGTCATGAAGTCCGCCCGCATCTGCGACGGCGTGGTCGTGACGCGGACGTACCCGCGCTCGCCCTTGCAGTACTTGACGTGCGGGTTGTTGGCGTACCAGGCCGCACTCGGTGCCGACGCGTTGTCGCTGTTGCTCGTCACCGACGTCGTGACCAGCTCCGAGCCGATGACCGGGGCGCTGTGGTCGAAGTAGTCGAGCCGCAGGTCGGCGGCCCAGTGCCGGTGGACGTCGCCGGTGAGCACGACCGGGTTGGCGACCTTGCGGTCCACCCAGCCCTGCTGGATGCGGTTGCGGGAGGCCTCGTAGCCCTGCCACGCGTCGGGGCTTTCGCAGGTGGCCTTGTTGCCGTCGCCGTCCCGGGTGGCGAAGAAGACCTGCTGGCCGAGGAAGTCCCAGGTGGCCGGGTGCGATTCGAACTGCTTGAGCAGCCACGCCTCTTCCGTGCTGCCGAGGATGCTGCGCGAGGTGCTGCGCATGTCGGTGCAGGCCGGGCCCGCGTCGCCGGACGGGTCGGCGACCTGCGCGCTGCGGTACTGGCGCGTGTCGAGCATGTGGAAGCGGGCCAGGTTGCCCCAGGTGAACTGACGGTAGAGCTGGATCGACGCGCCGTTCGGCTTGGCCGTCGAGCGGATCGGGGTGTTCTCGTAGAAGGCCTGGAACCCGGCTGCCTTTCGGGCCGCCGACGCGGGCGAGGTGGTGCCGTTCCAGTTGTTCATGACCTCGTGGTCGTCGAAGACGACGATCCAGGGCGCGATCGCGTGCGCGGCCTGCAGGTCGGCGTCGGTCTTGTGCTGCGCGTGGCGGGCGCGGTACTGCGCGAGCGTCGTGACGTCCTCGGAGAAGGCAAGGCTGCGCGGATTGCGCTCCTGCGCGGTGCGGCCGGACTTCTTCTCGTAGATGTAGTCGCCCAGGAACAGCACCAGGTCCGGGTCGTCGGCCACGATGCCCTTGTACGCGTGGAAGTAGCCCTCCTCCCAGTGCTGGCAGGAGCTGAAGCAGTACTTGAGCTGGTTGACCGCGGCGCCGGCGGCGGGCGCGGTGCGCGTCCGCCCGACCGGCGAGATGTAACCGCCCGCCTTGAAGCGGTAGAAGTACTCGCGCGCGGGCTGCAGCCCGGCCGGTTCGATGTGGACACTGTGCGCGGACGCGCGGTCCGCGCTCACCGAGCCGCTCTGCACGATCGAGCTGAACGCCTGGTCGTTCGCGATTTCCCAGTCGACGGCGTACGTCGCGTCCGGCATGCCGCCGAAGCCGTCCGGGCTCAGCGGCGCCGGCGCGAGTCTCGTCCACAGCACGACACTGTCGGGCAGCGGATCGCCGGAGGCGACGCCGAGCTGGAAGGGGTCGTGGATGGTCGGGGCGGCGACCGCGGTGCGCGCGTTCGCCCACGACGGCAGTGCCGCCGAAGCCGCGGTGGCGGTGACCGCGGCGAGCCCGCCGAGGAGCACCTTGCGCCTGCTGACCTGGCCCATGGGGGAAGCCTTTCGTTCGGAGGGGACGCGGTCAGGCCGCGAAGTCGGTGATGCCGTCACTGCAGGACTTCAGGTCCGGCTTGCCGGTCGTGTAGTTCGCGACGCAGACCTTGTAGAAGACCCAGCCGCCGCGCGGGACGCTCACGGCTTTGTCCACAGAGGACCCTTCGCCGCCGGAGTTCCAGACGTAGAACGGCCCGGCGCCGCCCTTGAGCCAGTAGGCGACCACGGCCGAGTAGCCGTCCGCGTTCTTGTCGTAGACCAGGAAGTGCGAGTCCGACGCGCGGTACTGCGCCTCGCCTGCGCAGGCGTCGGCGCACTGGCCACTGCCCGAGCCGACGCCGCAGTCGGGCGCGACCCGCGTGTCCTGTCCGGTGTAGACGTAGGTGTCCGAAATGTACCCGCCGAGCGCGGGCACGTAGTCCCACAGCGTGCCCGTGCCGTAGGGCCCGGTCACCGACGCGCCGTTGATCTGGCAGTCGATGGTCACGGCGGCGCCGTTCGCGACGGTCCGGACGGCCGTGGCACTCGTGGTGGGCGCGCGGCGGACGTTGAGCGGGTCACCCGCGGTCTTCACGGTCCCGGTCGCCGCGGCCGACGCCTCCAGCGCGCCGCCGACCACGAGCGTGCCGACCGCCGTCAGGATCACCCCTAAGCCGGCGATACGCCGGAGATTCGAACGCTTCATGGCGGCAGCGTGACGCCGGGCCGTACACGTCCCGTACAAAGCCACCCGTGTGGGCCCGGACACTCCGAATGGATCTATCGCCCGAGGTCGGAGCGGCCCTAGCATCCGGATATGGGGGAACTCATCGGGCAGGTTGAGACCACCTCGCTGACCATCCGCGTCCTCGGACCCCTGGAGGTCACCGCCGCCGGGCAGGTGATCGCCCTCGGCGGCCCGAAGCCCCGGCTGCTGCTGGCCGCACTGGCCCTGCAGCCGAACGTCGTCGTGTCGACCGACGTGCTGGTGGAAGTGCTGTGGCCGGAATCGGCGCCGCGGTCGGCCGCGGCGAACATCCGCACGTATGTCCATTCCCTCCGAAGACGCTTCGCCGAAATCCACCCCGGCCTGGGCGAGCGGATCAGCAGCCGGGCCTCCGGCTACCTGCTGACCGCGGCGCCGGACGAACTCGACCACCTGGACTTCGCCGCACTCGCCGCCGAAGCGCAGGAGACGCTCGACCGCGGCGAAGCCGAGACCGCCCTCAAGCTCCTCGACCGGGCCGACGCGCTGTGGCGCGGCGAAGTCCTCGAAGGGCTGCCGCACGACCACAGCTGGGGCGCCACCGTCGCCCGGCTCGCCGAACTCCGCCTTTCCGTGCAGGAACAGCGCCTGCGCGCGCGGATCGGCCTCGGCCGCAGCGGCGAGGCCATCGCCGAGCTGCGCGGCCTGGTCACCGAGCACCCGCTGCGCGAAGAGCTCTGGGCGCAGCTGATCGTCGCGCTGCGTGCCGCCGGCCGCACCGGCGACGCGATCGAGGCGTACGAAGCCGCCGAGCGCGTCCTGCGCGAAGAACTCGACGCCGAACCGGGCGCCCGGCTGCGCGAACTGCGTGCGACGCTGGTGCCGGAAAGCGTGGCCGCGCCGCGCCCGGCCGACGTCGCGCCGGTCTGCCAGCTGCCGCTCGACCTGCCGGACTTCACCGGCCGCGACGCCGTGCTCCGCGAAGTCGTCACCCTGGTCCGCGAGCGCGCGGACGCGGGCACGCCCGCCGTGGTCGTGCTCTCCGGCGCGCCCGGCGTCGGCAAGTCGTCGCTCGCGGTCCGGATCGCGCACGCGGTCCGCGAGGATTTCCCCGACGGCCAGCTGCACGTCGACCTGGCAGGCACGTCGTCGTCGCCGCGGGCGCCGATGAACGTGCTCGCCGAGCTGCTGCGCACGCTGGGCATCCCCGACGCGGGCCTGCCGCGCGAGCCTGCCGAGCGGTCGGCGCTGCTGCGGTCGCGGCTGGCCGGGCGGCGGATGTGCATCGTGCTCGACGACGCCGGCAGCGCCGCCCAGGTGCGGCCGCTGCTGCCCGGCGCCGGGGCCTGCGCGGTGCTGGTGACCAGCCGGATCCGGCTGCCGGGACTGCCCGGTGCCACGCCGGTCGACGTCGACCTGCTGCCCGAGGCCGAGGCCGCGCGCCTGCTGGAGGGCATCGTCGGGGCCGAGCGGGTGGCCGCCGAGCCGGAGAGCGCGGCGGCGATCCTGCGCCAGTGCGGGCACCTGCCGCTGGCCATCCGGGTGGCCGGGGCGAAGCTGACCCACCGGCCGGGCTGGACGCTGCGGCTGCTGGCCGGACGGCTGCACGACGAGCACCGGCGCCTCGACGAGCTGCGCGTCGGCGACCTGGCCGTCCGGGCGAGCGTGACGCTGTCCTACGACCTGCTGCCGATGTCGGCGGCGACCGCGTTCCGCGGGCTCGGGCTGCTCGGGCCGGTCCAGTTCCCCGGCTGGGCGGTGGCGGCCGTGCTGGGCCGCCGCGAGGCCGACGACGTCCTCGACGTGCTGGTCGACGGCCACCTCGTCGAGCTGGTCGGCTCCGACCCGGCCGGGCAGCCGCGCTACCGGCTGCACGACCTGCTGCGCGTGTATGCGGTCGAGCTGGCCGAGCAGAGCGACGCGGCGAAGACGCGCGCGGGGCTTCGCCGGGTCCTCGAGGGGTACCTGGCGCTCGCGCTGGAAGCCGCGCGCCGCATGCCGCTGCACTTCTTCGGCATGTACTACGACGAGGAGCTGCCGCGGCCGGCGCTGCCCGCCGACGTGCTTCCCGCCGACCCGGCGGCGTGGTTCGCCGCCGAGCGGCACACCACGGTCGCGGCGGTGTCGCTGGCGGCCGAGCACGGGTTCGACGACCTGTGCTGGCAGCTGGCGTCGGCGCTGACGCCGTACTTCGACCTGCGCGGCCCCCAGGACGACTGGTACAGCACCCACGTGCTGGCGCTGGCGGCGGCGCGGCGGACCGGCTCGCTGCGCGCACAGGCGATCGTCCAGCGCAACCTCGGGCAGTATCTGCTCTACCAGGACGAGTACGTCGAGTCGCGGGTGGCGTTCGAGGAGTCGAAGAAGCTGTTCGAGCAGGTCGGCGACGCGCAGGGGGTCGGCGTCGCGCTGACCGGGCTCGCGACGTTCCTGCGCATCGAAGGCGAGGACGACCTCGCCCTCGACCACTGCCACGAGGCACTCAAGCTGTTCGCCGAAGCCGGCGACCCGCACGGCGAAGCGGTGGCCCGCCTCGGCGCGGGCGCGGTGTGGATGTCCCGCGGCTGCTACGCGGCGGCGAAGCGCTGGTTCACCGACGCACTGGAGCTGTCGGCGGAGATCGGCGACCGCCACCGCGAAGCCCACGCGTTCAAGCGGCTGGGCCTGCTGTTCCAGCACCAGGGCAACCTGGCGGCGGCCCGCGAGCACGTGGACCGCGCAATCGCGATCTTCACCGACCTCGGCGACGACCACTGCGTGGGCTACGCCAACCAGAACCTCGGCGAGCTGTGCCTGCACAGCGGCGACTTCGCGCACGCGCAGCTGCTGCTGGTCAACTCCCTGGCGGTCCACCGCCGCAACGGCGACCGGCGCTCGGAGGCCGAAGTGTCGCAGCTGCTGGGCGAGCTGCACCGGGCGCTGTCCCAGCCGGAGCGGTCCCGGGACTATTCGGAGCGCGCGCTGGCGTTGTGGCGCGAGCTGTCGAACCGGCCCCAGCCCGCTTCCGCCGCCTCCACCGCCTCGACCGCCTCGGCTGCCGAGCCGCCGCACATCGTTTCCGCCTGACCCGTTTCCGCTCGACCCTCACGGCTCGCGAGACCCCAAGCGCCCCAATGTGGCCTTCGGTGCGCTCAACGCACCCAAGGTGCCCTTCAGCGCGCTCCGGCACAAGACCGCGGTGATCTCCTTGTACGGATCGTGTACGCCGTCCGGTCAGTCTTTCGCCACGTTCGAGTGAACAGGTGCGAAGGGAGAACCGGGGATGATCCGGAGTTGGAAGGCCGGCCGCGTGACCGCGGCGGTTCTGGCCGCGGGGGCGGTGACGGCGCTGGCCGGAGCCCCCGCCCAGGCTGCGTCCGCGCCGTCGGGCAGCGCGAGCTGGACCGCCGATTTGTCCACTGTGGACACAGATGACGTCAACGTCGCCGCCGCGGGCGGGGCGCTGACGCTGGCCGACGCCGCCTGGCACAGAACCGCGCGGGTCTTCGCCGGCAGTGAGGGCAGCCTCGTCACCGCCGAGCACCGGCTCGGCTCGCCCGCGAACCGCGTCAGCGCGGAACTGAACGCCGACGCTCCCAAGGGAACTTCGGTCGACGTCGACGTCCGCGGCCGGACCGGCGCGAACGACTGGACCGAGTGGACGCCCGCCGGCACGACGCTGAAGAGCGCCGTCAGCTCCGTGCAGGTGCGCATCAGCCTGCACAGCACCACCGACGGCGTGCGCCCGGCCGTCAAGAGCGTCACACTGAACGCCGACAGCGCCCCGCAGGCCAGCGCGCTGGCCGCCGGGACCGAGCTGACCTACAAGGTCTACGGCACCCGCGAAGGCCTGACCGGCGGGACCACCGCCAACGGCCACGTCATCACCAGCCGCGACCACTTCGTCGCGCTGCCGTCCGGCAAGGCACTGGCGCCCAAGGGCACCGGCAACTACTCCGTGCGTGTCTGCCGCACCGACGGCAGCAAGTGCGAGTACGCGCCGGTGTGGGACGTCGGCCCGTGGAACGAGCAGGACGACTACTGGAACCCGGCGTCGGTGCGGACCAAGTTCAAGGACCTGCCGCAGGGCCAGCCCGAGGCGTACGCCGCGTACTACAACGGCTACAACGGCGGCAAGAGCGGCCTCGGCTACAAGGTGCAGAACCCGGCGGGCATCGACCTGGCCGACGGCGTCTTCTGGGACGGGCTCGGCATGTCGGACAACGGCAACGTCAACGTCACCTACCTGTGGACCGGCTCCGGCCCGACCGGTGTCGTCAGCACCGCCGGCGACCCGATGAACGTCCGGGCGAGCGCCAGCACCACGGCCGCCATCAAGGGGCTCGCGGCGAACTACGCCAAGGTGAACATCGAGTGCTACGTCGAGGGTGACACCGTCACCGGCAAGTTCGGCACCAGCAACATCTGGGACCGGATCGGCCCCGGCCACTACGTGTCGGACACCTACCTGCAGACGGGCTCGGACCTGCCGGTCGCCCCGCACTGCTGAGTTCCCGGCTCGAGCGAGCCACGATCGTCGCGTGGTTGACTGCCCTCACCCCCGCGATACAAGCGAAGGCCCGGTGTCCCCCGCCGGGCCTTCGCCCTTTTCGAGCCGGGCCGCGGTCGTGAATGGTAATTCGCGTCAAATGTTCCGCCCATCGGGACCTGAATTCACAACCGTGAACAAGGTGTACATTCGCGGCACCACTGTGCAAAACTCGGGACATTCGCCTCCCACGGAAACGGCGGTCCCTGTGCACGTCACCCGGAGAACCCTGCTGACCACCGCGGCCGGTGCCGCGGTGGCCGTGAGCACCAGCGCTTCCCCTGCCGCAGCCGAGGTTTCCGGCGCGGCGACGCTCGGGACCCTGCGCCGGGCCGCCGACTACGCGGTGGCCAAGCTGCGCGCGGTGGCGCCCGGCGTCACCGGGTTCCCGGTCGGCACGAAGTTCGAGAAATGGACCTATTCGCAGAACGGCGACTGGGTCGGCGGATTCTGGCCCGGCCAGTTGTGGCTGGCGTGGCTGTACAGCGGCGAAGAGCAATTCAAAACCCTCGCGCTGGCGTCCGCGGAGAAACTCGCGCCGCGCCGGACGGACACGGGCACGCACGACCTCGGGTTCCTCTTCTACCCGTCGTGGGTGACGGCGTGGCGGCTCACCGGCGACCCGAAGTGGCGTGACGGCGCGATCCAGGCGGCGTCGTCGCTGATCAAGCGCTACAACCCGGCGGGGCGGTTCATCCGCGCCTGGGGCGCGCTCGACGACCCGAAGAACGCGGGCCGGGTCATCATGGACACGATCATGAACCTCGACCTGCTGGCCTTCGCGAGCCGGGAGACGGCGGACCCGCGGTACCTGGACATCGCGGTCGCGCACGCGAAGACGGCCCAGCGGAACTTCCTGCGCCCGGACGGGTCGACGCCGCACGTCTTCGACTTCGACCCGGTCACCGGCGCCCCGCTCGGGCCGAACACGGTGCAGGGCTACAGCCCGGCGTCGTGCTGGTCGCGCGGGCAGGCGTGGGGCATCTACGGGTTCACCACGATCCACCGGCGCACCGGCGACCCGGAGTTCCTGGCCACCGCCCGCCGGCTCGCGGACTTCGCGCTGGACCGGCTGACGCCCGACCACGTCCCGGTGTGGGACTACCTGGCCCCGCAGGCACCGGACGACGTCAAGGACGCCTCCGCCGGGGTGATCACCGCGTGCGGCCTGCTGGACCTGGCCGAGCTGACCCACCACCGCCGGTACCGGGACAGCGCACTGCGCATCCTCACCGCGGTGTCCCGGACGTGCCTGACGGCGAAGTCGGCACGGGCGGAGGCGAGCGTCGCGCGCTGCACCCGCAACCGCCCGGCCGAGGACGGCGTCGAGGTGTCCCTGCCGTATGCCGACTACTACCTGCTGGAAGGCATCCTGCGGGTCCTCGACCGGAGCAAGGTCGACCAGGCCATCGACCTGTCGAGCGTCTAGCGGTCAGTGATGGTGGTGGTGCGCGTGCACCTTGGCGTGGCCGAGGCCGCGCCCGATCATCCACTTGTTGACGGGCACCGTGACGACGAAGGCGATCGCCAGCGAGAGCGCCAGTGCCACCCAGAACAGGACGCTGGCCAGCCCCGCGTCCATGGCCCCCGGGTCGCCACGACCACGGTGTTGTCGATCAGCTCCATGACGGCGATCGACACGGTGTCCGCGGCCAGCGCGACCTTGAACGCGGCCCCGAGCGCCAGCCCCGACTTCAGCACGCCCCGCATGGTCAGGCCGTAGCCGAAGACGAAGGCCAGCGCGATCGACAGGACCACAGTGGCCGCGTTGTGCAGGCCGAACGCCGTGCCCAGCACCATGCCGAGCACCTCACCGATGGCGCAGCCGGTCAGGCAGTGCAGAGTCGCCTGGATCGCCGTCGCCCACGAAGCCCCGTGCTGTTCGTTCATGACTCGGACTATACCCCCTGGGGGTACCACGCGCCTGTTCCGCGCGTCACACCCCGTTTCGCAGCGTCGGATCGATGTCACGCGTGGTAGCGAACACCGCCGACCAGGGGATCTTCCGGTCAAGACCGCCGAGACAGAACTCACTTCCGTAACCCTTTGCGCACATCCCGTTGACCACAGTTACCCGGACCCCTACGTTCGCCCTTGGTCTCCACCGTGCGTAGACCGATCGAACGTGCCTGAGGAATGGGTGGGGATGCGAAGGCCGACGAAGACCTTCCGGCTGGTCGTGACACTGCTGCTGGGAGCGGTGCTGGCACTCGGGGGCTGCTCGGACCAGCTGGGCAGCACATCCGCGCCGGCGCCGACCCGGATCGCGTTCGTGCCCAAGGTCGTGGGGATCCCGTACTTCGAGGCGATGAACACCGGCGGCGTCGAAGCGGCGAAGCAGCTCGGCGTGGAGTGGCGGCTCACCGGCCCGGCGACCGTCGACCCGGCCGCGCAGGTGACGATCCTGCGTGACCTGATCCGGCAGAAGGTCGACGTCATCGTCGTGGCGCCCAACGACCCCGCCGCGCTCGCGGAGGTGATCGCCGAGGCCAGGGCCAAGGGCATCCACGTGATCACCTCGGACACCGACGCGCCGGGCACCCAGCGTGAGGTGTTCGTCAACCAGGCCAGCGCCCAGGGCATCGGCACCGCGCTCGTCGACGCGCTGATGGCGAAGACCGGCGGCGCCGGCCAGTACGCGATCGTCTCCTGCGGCCCGGCCGCGGCGAACCTCAACACGTGGATCGCGGTCCAGAAGGAGTACGCGGCCCGGCGGTACCCGAAGGCCGAGCTCGTCGAAACCGTGTACGCGGGCGAAGACCGCGAGACGGCGGCGAACCTGGCCAAGGAGCTGATGGCCCGCCACCCCGGCCTCACCGGCCTGATCGGCGAGTGCACGACGTCGGCGCCCGGAGTGGCCGAGGCCGTGCGGGACCTGCAGAAGATCGGCCGGGTGTTCACCGTCGGCGTCGGCACACCGCAGGCGATCAAGCCGTTCCTGCTCGACGGCTCGTGCTCGCAGTCGGTGCTGTGGAACGTCGAGTCGCTGGGCTACCTGACGGCGTGGACGGCCAAGCAGGTGGCCGACGGCAAGCCGCTGGGCCCGGTCAACAAGGTGAGCCTGGAGCTGCCCGCGGTGAAGTACGACGCCGCGTCGAAGACCATCCTGCTCGGCGACCCGCTGCTCATCACCGCCGACAACGTCGACCAGTTCAAGTACTGACGCTTCAGCGGTGCCGCCGCACGTGGGCGACCGCCGCTCCCCCGCCGAGCACGAGGATCAGCGCCGTCACGCCCCAGCGGCGTTTCGCCTCCGTCGTCAGCCCGGTGCCCGTGGCCACCGAAACCGGCTTGTCCGGCGTCCGCGCGTGCCGTGACGGCGACGGGTGCGTCGCGCCCGGCACCGTCGGCGGTACCACGACCGGCTGCTGCGCGCCCGGCGACGTCGGGGACGTCGACGGGGACGTCGGCTGCCCGGCCGATGACGGCGGCAGCTGCGTGCCCGGCAGCGGAGACTGCGGCGCCGGGAAAGGCCCGTCACCCCGCGGCGGCGGGTTCGGCGGCGGGTTCGGCGGCGGGTTCGGCGGCGGTTCCTGGGGCGGCGGAGGCGGCGGGGCGGGCACGCCGGGGTAGCACCCGGCGGCGTCACTGCTCGCCAGCGCCGGTCCGGCCGACACCGCCTCGGGCTGCCCCGAGCCGTCGCGCGGAAGGCGGTAGGTGACGCTCCGGCCGCCGTCGTGGTTGGCCGTCGCGTAGATCGTGTCCGCCGTGAGCGCGACCGAGCCGTACGAGCCGCCCTCGGGGAACCGCAGGCCCGGGACCACCTCGACCCTGCCGCTGCCCGGGTCGAGCGTGACCACCGAGTTCCCGCCGCGGGATGACGCCGAGACGCCGTAGAGCAGCCCGTCCGCCGGGTCGTAGGCGAAGTCGTCGACGCCGATCGCGAGCGAGACCGGCCGCAACGCCGTCCGGTGCACCACGCGCAGGTAGTCCGCGCTCGCCGGGTCGGTGTCCACTGTGTACAGATCGCCGTCCTGCCGCACGTACCAGCGGGTGCCCGCGATAGTCCCGGCCGTCGCGCCGGTGACCAGGCTCCACACGGAGTGCCGCGCGCCGGCCCGGCCGATCACGCCGAGGTCGGTGACCTCGCCGTCCGCGTCGATCCGCACCGCGTGCGCACCGTGGTAACGGCCGCCGCGGGTGCCGTCGGCGACGCCGTAGACCACGCCCTGCCCGGCCGAGTACCCCATCGCGTTGATCCAGAAGGCGGTCCGGGTCACCCGCTGCGTCACGCCGTCCGGCAGGGAGAGCAGCCGCAACGTCGTCGGGCCGCCGTCGCGCTCGGTCTCCGCCTGCAGGATCGTGCAGCCCGCGGCCTGCGCCGTGGCAGCGGGCGGGAGCCACACCGACAGCACCGCGGCGACGCCGAGCACCGCGGCCCAGCGGGCCGGGGTGCCGGTCAAGCCAGCCTGGCCAGCGCCGAGCCGAACGCGTCGGGGGCCACGCTCACCCCGCCGCTGAACGGGTTCTGCAGCTGGTAGATCGCGAACAGCAGCAACGTGATCGTGCCGGCCAGGGTGGACACGATGACGATGTGCGCGGCGAGCCGGGTGCCGCCGAAGAGGTTGGGCAGCAGGACGGCGGTGATCAGGCTGCCGAGGATCAGCGCGAACCACACGACCGTGCCGACCCCGCCGGCACCGGAGTGGGCCAGCCGCTGCTGGCGGGCCTGGTAGACCGACCACAGCTGGTTGCTCGCCTCGGTCTTGCGGTCCACCTCCCAGTCACCGTCGGCCGGTGCGGCCGCCACCACCCGGCGCAGCTGGTCGAGCTGGGTCGCGCCGGTGGCGGGCACCGGGCCGCCGTCGGCCAGGCGCGGCCACTCCTGCTCCTGGACCGTCCGCGCGTAGTCGGCCGCGAGGCGGTGCACCTGGTCCTTGGTGTCGCCGGGCAGCGCGTCGGCCGCCCAGCTCGCCGCGACGAGGCTGTCCGCTTCGGTCTGCGCGTTCTGGCTCACCGCGCCCACCGAGTCGTACAGCGAGATGAGCACGAAGGCGACGAGGACCGCGTGCAGCCCGCCGACGATGGTGAACACCTGGCCCGCCGCGTCGTTGTTGCCCGCCCTGCCCTCGTCGGCCCGGCCGAACCGGCGGACCAGGTAGGCGATCACGCCGCCGGCGCAGGCCGCACCCACCACCCAGAGCCCGCCGGCCACGAAGATGTTCATCCATGTCCTTTCGCCGCGAAGTGCCGCCGTCGGGCATTCCGCCGCCGGGGACCGCTCAAGTTAGTCATCAATTTCACCGCCCACAACCGCGAATACCGAATTCATCCGAGTGGCCGTACACCCGGCACCCCTGTCGCCGATTCGGCCCAGCTATTACACATGTCCACCCGTTCTCTCCACACCGCAGGCGACCGGGTATTCCGCCACCGAGCTGCCATCTTCACGACCGGGTGACGGCCAGAAACAGGCCGTGACCGGTTTTGGTGTAAATGATCAAGTAACGAAACGGAGATTATCCCGGTAACCCGATCGTGTCATTGTGCGGCCGAGCGCGGTTGCTAGGTTGAATTCGCGGGGGTCGTGAAACCGCGTAAATTCCAGTGCCGAAGCGAACGATGGGGTGGTTTTCGCTGTGACTGTCACCGACCCGGTGGACTCCGTGAACGTGGACGAGCAGGAGCCGCTGAGCCTGAGCCGGGCCGCGGCCCGGACGCTGGCCACGACGACGAAGTCCGTCCCGCAGATGCAGGGCATTTCCTCCCGGTGGCTGCTGAAGCTGCTGCCCTGGGTGGAGGTTTCCGGTGGCGCGTACCGGGTGAACCGGCGGCTGAGCTACGCGGTCGGCGACGGCCGCGTCACGTTCACCACCACCGGCGCCCAGGTCCGGGTGATCCCGCCGGAACTCGGCGAACTGGCGCCGCTGCGCGGATTCGACGACGAAGAGGTCCTCACCGAGCTGGCGGACCGGTTCACCCAGCACGAATACGAGCCGGGCGACGCGCTCGTCGAGTTCGGCAGCCAGGCCGACCAGGTCTTCCTCATCGCCCACGGCAAGGTCACCAAGGTCGGCACCGGCGCCTACGGCGACCAGGTCGTGCTCGGCACGCTCGCCGACGGCGACCACTTCGGCGAAGCCGCGCTCGTCGACGGCGACGGGATCTGGGAGTTCACCGCCAAGGCCGTCACCGCGTGTACCGTGCTTTCCTTGCCCCGCCGCGACTTCGAAGAAATCGTGTCCCGTTCGGATGCCCTGCGCGAGCACCTCGACGCGTACGTGGCGCTGGGTTCGGCGGCCAGCAACGAGCACGGCGAGGCGGAGATCGCGCTGGCCTCGGGCCACGACGGCGAGCCGGTGCTGCCCGGCACGTTCGTCGACTACGAGGCCCGGCCGCGCGAGTACGAGCTGTCCGTGGCGCAGACGGTGCTGCGGGTCCACTCCCGCGTCGCCGACCTCTACAACCAGCCGATGAACCAGATCGAGCAGCAGCTGCGGCTGACCGTGGAAGCGTTGCGGGAGCGGCAGGAACACGAGCTGATCAACAACACCGACTTCGGGCTGCTGCACAACGCCGACTTCGCGCAGCGCATCCCGACCCGCACCGGCCCGCCGACCCCGGACGACCTCGACGAGCTGCTTTCCCTGGTGTGGAAGGATCCCGGCTTCTTCCTCGCCCACCCGAAGACGATCGCGGCGTTCGGGCGCGAGTGCACGAAGGCCGGCGTCTACCCCGACGCCGTCGACCTCGGCGGGCACCACGTCCCGGCGTGGCGTGGCGTGCCGATCCTGCCGTGCAACAAGATCCCGGTCTCGGAGACGCGGACCAGTTCGATCCTGCTGATGCGTACCGGCGAAGAGGCACAGGGCGTGGTCGGGCTGCACCAGACCGGGCTGCCGGACGAGTACCAGCCGGGGCTGAACGTGCGGTTCATGGGGATCAGCGAGCAGGCGATCATCTCCTACCTGGTGTCCGCGTACTACTCCGCCGCCGTGCTGGTGCCGGACGCGCTGGCCGTGCTGGAGGCCGCCGAGCTCGGCCGGGAGGGGTAGTGCCCGAGCCGGTCACCCCGCCCCGGAAGCCGGAACCACCCGGGCGTCCGCCCGCCCTGCCCGCGTCGGCCTTCGGGCCGACCGGGCTCGGCACGGCCGCCGCCCGGGTCGTCCCCAAGCCCGCGGGCACCCGTCCCCCTGAGCCTCCCGAACCCGATCGGCGCGTGAAACCTTGACAGTCACCGAAGAAACGGCGTCACTGCAGCTGTCGCTGAGCGTCACGGCGGCACGGACGCTGACCACCACGACCAAGACGGTGCCGCAGATGCGCGGCATCACCAGCCGCTGGCTGCTCTCCCAGCTGCCGTGGGTCGACGTCCCGGCGGGCAGCTACCGGGTCAACCGGCGGCTCACCTACACCGTCGGCGACGGCAAGGTCAGCTTCTACAGCACCGGCGCGCGCGTCCAGGTCGTGCCCGCCGAACTCACCGAACTGGCGCTGCTGCGCGGGTTCGGCGACGACCAGGCGCTGCGCTCGCTGGCCGACGCGTTCGAGCAACGCGAGTACGAACCGGGCGCGACGCTGTTCGCCGAAGGCGCGCCGCGGGACACGATCGTCCTCGTCGCCCACGGCAAGGTCGGCCGGTACCAGGTAGGCGAGTACGGCGACGAGGTCCACCTCGGCACGTCCACCGACGGCGACCACTTCGGCGAGGAACTCCTCGGCGGCGCCACCGGCACCTGGCCGTTCACCGCGCGGGCCGCCACCCGCGTCATCGCGCTGGTGCTGCCCGCCGCGGCCTACGCCCGGCTCAACGGCCGGTCCGAAGCCCTCCGCACGCACGTCGCGGAAGCCCTTGCGCGGCCGAGGAAACCGCAGAACAAGGCCGGTGAGGCGAGCATCGACCTGACCGCCGGGCACGACGGCGAACCCGTCCTGCCCGGCACCTACGTCGACTACGACCCCGCGCCGCGGGAGTACGACCTCGCCGTCGCGCAGACCGTGCTGCGGGTGCACAACCGCGTCACCGACCTCTACAACCAGCCGATGAACCAGCTCGAACAGCAGCTGCGGCTGACCGTGGAAGCGTTGCGGGAGCGGCAGGAACACGAGCTGATCAACAACACCGAGTTCGGCCTGCTGCACAACGCCGACCTCAAGCACCGGCTGACCACGCGCACCGGCCCGCCGAGCCCGCTGGACCTGGACGACCTGCTCAGCCGCCGCCGCAAGACGCGCTTCTTCCTCGCGCACCCGCGGGCGATCGCCGCGTTCGGCCGCGAGTGCACCGCGCACCGCGTCTATCCGGACACGACGGTGGTGGACGGCAAGCGCGTCCTGGCCTGGCGGGGCGTGCCGATCCTGCCGTGCGACAAGCTCCCGATCAGCCCCGCGGGCACGACGTCGATCCTGGCCATGCGCACCGGCGAGGACGACTCCGGCGTCATCGGCCTGCGCCCGAAGGACCTGCCCGACGAGTACCAGCCGGGACTGAACGTCCGGTTCATGGGGGTCAGCGACCGCGCGGTGACGTCGTACCTGGTCAGCGCGTACCACTCCGCGGCCGTGCTCGTCCCGGACGCCCTCGGCGTGCTCGACGACGTCGAGATCGGCCACCCATGACGACCATGAACACGCGGACCGCGGCCCGTCCGCTCGCCGACGTCCTCGCGTGGAGCCGCGGACTGGTCGACCCGGCACTGCGCGCCGCCGCCGACCGGCTGCCGGAAACGATGCGGCAGATCGCCTGCTACCACTTCGGCTGGCGGGACGCGCACGGCAGGCCGTCGACGGCGAGCGGCGGCAAGGCGCTGCGGCCGGCGTTGGTGCTGCTGTGCGCCGAGGCGGCGGGCGGCGATCCCGCCGACGCCGTCCCGGCCGCGGTGGCCGTCGAGCTGGTGCACAACTTCTCGCTTCTGCACGACGACGTCATGGACGGCGACACCACGCGACGTCACCGCGCCACGGCGTGGACGGTGTTCGGCACCGGGCCCGCGGTGCTCGCCGGGGACGCGTTGCTGAACCTGGCGTTCGACGTGCTGGCCCCGCGCGGGGCGCCGGACGCGCGGCTGCTGTCGGACGCGGTACTGGCGTTGCTGGAGGGACAGGCTGCGGACCTCGACTTCGAGCAGCGCGACGACGTCACCCCCGCCGAGTGCGTCCGGATGGCGGAGGGCAAGACGGCGGCCCTGCTGGGAGCGGCGTGCACGCTGGGGGCACGTTCCGGGCAGCGCGACGCGGACCGTTTCGGCGCGTTCGGCCGCGCGGTCGGGCTGGCGTTCCAGCACATCGACGACCTGCTCGGCATCTGGGGCGACCCGGCGGTCACCGGCAAGCCGGTGTACTCGGACCTGCAGAACCGCAAGAAGTCCCTGCCGGTGGTGACGGCACTGTGCTCGGGCACTCCCGCGGGCACGGACCTGGCCGCGCTCTACGCCCAGCCGTCACCGCTCGACGACGCCACGCTGGCCCGCGCGGCGACGCTGGTGGAGACGGCAGGCGGACGCCAGTGGAGCCAGTCCCAGGCGGACGCGTTGCAGGCCAAGGCATTACGCGAACTCGCGGCAGTCAACCCGGTCCCGCGAGCGGGAGCCGAACTCGCCGCCCTGGCCCGCCTGATCACCACCCGCACCCACTGAAACCCGTAACTCGCGTGATCGGGGACCGAACTCGCGTGATTGAAGCCGTAACTCGCGAGATCCGGCTTCAATCACGCGAGTTACGGCGCTAATCACGCGAGTTACGGCTCTGATCACGCGAGTTCGGCCTACTTGCCGGGGCGGGTGAGGCCGTCCTTGTCGGCTCCTAGGCTCAGGATGTTCTTGTCCGTGTCCTCGAGGGCTTTGGTGACCTGGGCGGACTTCTCGGCTGTCGACAAGTCGATCAGGCGGATCGGGGAGTCGAGCTTGATCAGGGTCGGGACGTACTCGGCCTTGCCGACCTTCCAGCGGTCGCCGTCGCGGACGAAACGGAAGCGGGCCGCCGCGCCTTCTTCCGTGTCGCCCTTCGGCTCCGAATGGCGGGCGACGCTGTTGCCGAGCCCGTAGGCCACCCACTTGTCCCCGATCTTCTCGAACGGCTGGACCACGTGGGCGTGGTGGCCGACGATCAGGTCGACGTCGTCCGACGCCAGGATCCGCTTCGCCTGCGACCGCTGCTCGGTCGTCGGCTCGTGCTGGTACTCCACACCCCAGTGCAGGCTCGCGATGACGACCTGCGCGCCGGCCGCCCGCGCCTTCCGGGCCGCCGCGAGGACGTCGTCGACGTCGATCTGGTTGGCCAGCCACGGTTTCCCGGACGGCACCTTGATGCCGTTGAACCCGAAGCTGTACGACACCTGCGCGACCTTGACGCCGTGGACGTCGAGGATCAGCGGTTTCGCCGCCTCGGCCGCCGAGCGGGCGGAGCCGGTGTGCTTGACGCCGACGGCGTCGAGCTTGTCCAGCGTCCGCGTGACACCTTCGGCGCCCTGGTCGATGGTGTGGTTGGACGCCGTCGAGCACGTGTCGTAGCCGGTGTCCTTCACCGCGTCCGCGATTTCCGGCGGCGCGCTGAACGACGGATACCCGCTGTACGGGCCGCCTTCCTTCGCCAGCGGCGTCTCCAGGTGGCAGATCCCGAGGTCCGCGCCGGAAACCAGCGGCTTGATCCCGGCCAGCAGCGGCCGGTAGTCGAGCTTGCCGCCGCCGTCGGCCTCGGCCTGCTCGGTCAGCGCCGGGTGGATCAGGACGTCGCCGGTGGCGACGACAGTGAACGACCCCTCCGGCGCGGCGGCGGAACCCGAGGACGCCGCCTCGGGGAACGGCGTCGGCGCCGGCCCCTGCTGGGGCGGGCTGCTGCAGGCGGCCGCCAGGACGGCGATTCCGGCGAGCGCGGCGACGCGGTGCTTGGTCATCGATCCCCCTCGGACGTCGTCCGGCCATCCTGCCAGCCGGGCGAATCGGACGGAGACGGCGTCCCCCAGCCATGTCCGAATCGCACCACAGTCGACAACACCGATCAGAACATCGTCACCGGACAAAACCCGGACAACGCCCAGTCCAGGGCCGAAAAAATACGATAAATGCCTGGGCGGACGCCCCCAAGTGGTCACGCAGAGTAGGTCTCGCTCCGCTAACTCCGCCTTGACGCTCCACGAATGGGTGTTTTGTAATACGAGTCACTTCAGAGCCCCATCCCCGTCTCCGGCCCCTGGGAGCCCTTGATGTCCACACACCCGCACAGGTCACGGACCTGGAGCGTTGTTGGTTGTTGTTTGATTTCCGGCGTGCTGCTGGCTTCCTGCTCGTCCGGGAAGGACACCGCGGCGCCGCAGCAGCAGGCGCCGGCCAACGGCAAGATCACCCTCTACTACCTGCAGAAACAGGGTGACCAGCAGTACTTCGTCGAGCAGGCCCAAGGGGCGCAGGAGAAGGCGAAGGAACTCGGCGTCGAGCTCAAGGTGGTCAACCTCGGCCAGGACGCCAACAAGGCCATCACCGAACTCGACGCCGCGGTCGCCCAGGGCGCGAACGGGGTCGCCATCGTCGTCCCCGACCAGGCGATCGGCCCGCAGGTGATCGACAAGGCCAAGAGCGCGGGCATCCCGCTGGTCGCCTCGGACGACGTCATCAAGGACGGCTCGGGCCAGAAGGCGCCGTTCGTCGGCTTCAACGGCAGCCAGATGGGCGACTCGGTCGGCACCGAAGCCGGGAAGCTGTTCAAGGCCGCGGGCTGGTCCCCCGCCGACACGAAGATCATCAGTGCCTACAAGCAGGACCTGACCGTCTGCACCGACCGCGTCAACGCCGCGAATGCCGCGTTCGCCAAGGCCGCGGGCGCGGACGTCCCGGTGATCGACGTCGGCACCGACAACTCCCCGGTCGACGCGCAGAACCGCTCCGGCGCGGTGATCGGCTCCAACCCGGGCGTCAAGCACTGGGTGGTCTGGGGCTGCAACGACGAGAACGAAACCGGCGTCGTGACCGCGCTGGCCAACTCCGGCGTGCAGCCCGCCAACATCATCGGCGTCGGGCTCGGCGCGTACCTCGACTGCAAGGACTGGGCCGCGGGCAAGGACACCGGCAACAAGGCCGCGCTGTACATCTCCGGCGCCGAGGTCGGCCGCTCGGCGATCCAGGTGCTGGTCGACAAGATCAAGAACGGCAAGGAACTGCCCGCGGAAACGATCGCCAAGACCACGATCGTCAACAAGGACAACTACAAGCAGGCCGGCGTCAACTGCACCTGACCGCTCTCCCCGGGACCGGCACTTTCACGTGAAAGTGCCGGTCCTGCCGCCGTATGGAAGGGACACCATGTCCGGCTCTCCTCCCGCGCTCGCCGTCGAGGGCATCGGCAAGCGCTTCTCCGGCGTCACCGCCCTCGACGACGTCTCGCTGGAGTTCCGCTCCGGCGAGGTCCTCGCGCTGATGGGCGAGAACGGGGCCGGGAAGTCGACGCTGCTGCGCGTGCTGTCCGGCGACCAGGGCCCGGACGACGGGCGGCTCCTCCTGGACGGCACCGAGGTCACCTTCGACACCCCGCGCGCGGCGATGGCCGCCGGGGTGCGCGTGATCTACCAGGAGCCCGAGATCATCCCGCACGTTTCGGTGGCGGAGAACGTCTTCGTCGGCGAACTCCCCGCCAAGGCCAGGGTCTTCAGCCGCCGCACGCTCATGAAGGCCACGCACGACGCCCTCGTCGAGTACGGCTTCGAAGGCGTGCTCAACCCGGCGACGCTCGGTGTCGCGCTGTCCGCCGCGCAACGCCAGCTCGTCGAGATCCTGCGGGTGCTCACCGCGGCCACGCCACCGCGGGTGATCGCCTTCGACGAGCCGACGTCGTCGCTGTCGGAACACGAGGTGGAGGCGCTCTTCCGGCTGATCGGGCGGCTGCGGGACAGCGGCGTCGCCGTCGTCTACGTCTCGCACCGGATGAAGGAGATCTTCCAGCTCGCCGACCGCGTCGCCGTGCTGCGCGACGGCAAGCTCGTCGGCGTCCAGCAGGCCGCGGAGACCGACGAGCCCAGCCTGGTGCGGATGATGATCGGCCGCGACCTCTCGGCCCTGGAGCGGCGCGTCACGCAGGACACCGGGGACGTGGTCCTGAAGCTCGACGACGTCACGACCGACGACGTCACCGGCATCTCGCTGCAGGTCCGCGCGGGCGAGGTGGTCTGCCTGGCCGGGCTGGTCGGCGCGGGACGGTCCGAGCTGGCCCGCGCGATCGTCGGCGACCTGCCGATCCGGTCCGGGACCGTCGAACTCGACGGGAAGCCGCTTCGCGCGCACAACCCCGGCGACGCCGTGAAGGCGGGGATCGGCTTCGCGCCCGAAGAACGCAAGACGGACGCGTTGCTCATGCAGCGGTCCGTACGCGACAACGTCTCCATCGCCGTCCTCGACCGCCTTCGCCGCTTCCGTGTCGTGAAGCGCGCGAAGGAGCGCGCGCTCGTCGAGGAGTACGTACGCGAGCTTCGCGTGCGGACGCCGTCGATGGAACAGGAAGTCCGGAAGCTCTCCGGCGGCAACCAGCAGAAGGCCGTCCTCGCGCGCTGGCTCGCGCGGCGGCCGAAGCTGCTGATCCTCGACGAGCCGACGCGCGGGGTCGACGTCGGCGCGAAGGCCGAGATCTACCGGATCATCGACGGCCTGGCCGCCGAGGGCATCGCGCTGCTGGTCATCTCCTCCGACCTGCCCGAGGTGCTGACGCTGGCCGACCGCATCCTCGTGATGCGTGCCGGGCGGCTCGCGGGTGAACTCGGCCGCGAAGAGGCGACCGAGGAAGCCGTGCTGACCCTCGCCATCCCCGAAACCGAACCCGCCGTGGAAGACCAGGAGATCGGCGCATGAGCACCCCCACCAAGGAAACGTCGGCCCCCGCCGCCCCGGCTCAGCCGAGCGCCGCGCGCCGCGTGCTGACCGGCATCGGCGTGCAGAACTCCAGCCTGATCATCACGCTGATCGCGCTGGTCGTCCTGCTGAGCGCGCTGAACGAGAACTTCTTCCGCACCAACAACCTGCTGCTCATCGGCAGCGCGATCACCATCATGGGCCTGCTCGCGCTGGTCCAGACCCTGGTGATCATCCTGGGCGCGCTGGACATCTCGGTCGGGTCGATGGCCGGGCTCGCCTCGGTCGTCTCGGCGATGGTGTTCACCTCGACCGGCAACTCGGAGGTAGGCATCCTCGCCGCGGTCGGCGTCGGCATCCTGTGCGGCCTGGTCAACGGCATGATCATCATCTTCGGCCGGGTCAACCCGGTGGTCGCGACGCTGGCGATGCTGGCCACCTACAAGGGCATCGCGCAGGTGATCTCCGACGGCAAGGCGCAGGGCTACACCGGCGGCGACGACCTGTTCATCTTCCTGGCCAAGGGATCCGTGCTCGGGCTGCCGTCGCTGGTGTGGGTGTTCCTCATCGTCGCGGCGCTGCTGCACTTCCTGCTCAAGTACACCGACATCGGCCGCAACGTCTACGCGATCGGCGGCAACGACACCGCCGCGCGCCTGGCAGGCATCAACATCAACCGGTACATCATCGGCGTGTACGCCCTCGTCGGCGTGGTCGCGGCGATCGCGGGCGTGCTGATCACCGCGCGCACCGGCTCCGGGCAGCCGACGTCCGGATCGGAAGGCCTGGAACTGCAGGCCGTCACCGGCGCCGCGCTCGGCGGCACGATGCTCAAGGGCGGCCGCGGATCGATCATCTCGACCGTGCTCGCGGTGATCATCCTTGGCGTGCTCGACAACGGCATGTCGGGGCTGGGCATCAACCCGTTCTGGCAGAACGTCGCCCACGGCGCCCTGCTGGTGATCGCGGTCGTGCTGCAGCAGCTGCGCAGCGGGGAGCGGCGCGTCGGCCTGCCGGAGTGAACCTCCACGCGCGCATCGTCGACGAACTCGGGCGGCTCATCGTCGAAGGCGTCCTCGGGGACGGGCAGCCGCTCGTCCCCGAGGAGCTCGGCCGCCGCTTCTCCGCGTCCCGCACGGTGGTCCGCGAGGCGCTGCGCGTGCTGGAGTCCAAGGGCATGGTCACCGCCCGCCCGCGCGTCGGCACCTGGACGCTGCCGCCGGAGGCGTGGGACGCGATCGACCCGGACGTCATCGCCTGGCGCGTCAACGGTCCCGACGGCCGCAAGCACCTGCGCGAGCTGTTCGAGCTGCGGCTGGCGATCGAGCCCCAGGCGGCGCGGATGGCCGCGCGGCACCGGTGTCCCGACGAGCTGTCCACGATGGCGGCGGCGTACGCGCTGATGGCGGACGCCCCCGACCCGGCGGTGTTCCAGGACGCGGACGCGCGGTTCCACGCGGCGCTGATCCGCGCGTCCGGGAACCCGCTCATCGCGCAGCTGCAGGTGCCCGTGGTGGCGGCACTGCGGGCGCAGGGCGAACCGGCGGACACGCTCGTCGCGCACTCCCGCGTGCTGACGCTGGTGCTGGCGAAGAACGCCGACGGCGCCGAATCCGCGGCCCGCCGTCTGCTGGAAACCGTTGCGCCGTACCGCTCATCGGCACCTTGACACGGTTACCGGGAAGCGCTTCACTCGCTGCGGACGACCCGCCGCCCTGACGTGCTGAGGAGGACGCTTCCATGCGTTTCCCGGGAATCTCGGGCGTGCTCGTGGCGCTCGTCGGCGGCCTGCTGACGGCCCCGGCGGCGACGGCGGCGGACTGCGCGGTGGCGAGCGAAATGGTGGCCGCGGGCAACTACTGGGTGGCGAACGGAACCGGGCTCGACGCCCCGGACTGGCAGAACGCGACGTTCCACGTCGGCAACCTCGCGTTGGTCCGGACCACCGGCCAGTCGAACCACAAGACGTACCCATGGGCCAAGGCGAACGGCTACCAGCTCCCCTCCGACCCGGAGCGCCCGTTCTTCCCGGACAACCAGGCGGCGGGCGAGGCTTATCTGGACCTGTACACGTATTTCCATCCGGAGATCCCGCTGGACTCGATCCGCACGCGGATCAGGGACGAGGTCGCGTCGGTGCGGGCGGGACACCGGGACTACTGGAACTACGTGGACGCGCTGAACATGGCGATGCCGTCGTTCGCGCGGATGAGCCTGATCGACCACGATCCGTCCTATTTGGACGTCATGCACACACTGTTTTCCACTGCGGAACGGAAGTTGTTCAGCGAAGCCACCGGTCTCTGGTACCGCGACGCGCGGTTCGCCGGCACGGGGGTGTTCTGGTCCCGCGGCAACGGCTGGGCACTGGCTGCGCTGGCGAAGGTGTTGCAGGTCCTGCCGTCCGACGACCCGCGCCGTCCGGAATACCTGCGGGTGTACCGGAAGATGGCCGCGACGCTGGCCTTGGTGCAGCGCCGCGACGGGTTCTGGAACGTGGACCTGCTGAACCCGTGGCACCACGGCGGCCCGGAGTCCAGCGGCACGGCGCTGTTCGCGTTCGGCCTCGGCTGGGGCGTCAACGCGGGAATCCTGCCCGCCGCACGCTTCCGCCCGGTGGTCGACAAGGCGTGGACGGCGTTGTCGGCAACCGCTCTGCAGCCGAACGGCCTGGTGGGGTATGTCCAGCCGGTCGGCGACCGCCCGGCCGCGGCTCACGTGACCGACACCGCTGCCTACGGCGTCGGCGCGTTCCTGCTGGCGGGTCAGGAAGTGGCGAAGCTGCAGGGCTGCTCGGCCGGGTAGATCAGCGCAGGCAGTCGCCCGGGTCGCCGCGGCGCAGGGCCGGGTCGTCCTGGGGGAACGTGCGGGCCGCGCCCGGGCCCGTCGAACGGGACTCGAAGCGGACCGTCACCCGGCCGTGGCCCGCGCCCTGGACCCAGCCCGTGCCGAACTCCTCGTGGACCACGTCGTCGCCCTGGCGCCACGTCGACGGAGCCGGCGCGGCAGCGGCCACGGCAACCGGCGCCGCGGAAACGACCGTCGAAGGGGTCTCGGGGACCGCCAGGCTGAACAGTGCGTCCTGGTGGGGCACCGACAGCCCGCTGAACGCCACCCCCGCCAGCCGGATCCCGCCGAACTCCGCCGGGTCCAGCAGGAGCCGCTCCGCCGTGGCCGACAGGGCGGCCAGGTCGTCCGTCGGGGCGGACATCGTCTCCGAGCGGGTCACCGTGTGCATGTCCGTGTGCCGCAGCTTGACCACCACCGTGCGGGCCACCCGCCCGGCCTTCACCAGCCGCTGGTGCGCCCCCACCGCGATCCGGCGCACTTCCGCCCGCAGCGAGGCCAGGTCGATGATGTCCGTGTCGAACGTCGTCTCGGCGCTGACCTGCTTGGTCTCGCCGCGGCCGGTGACCGGGCGGTCGTCGAATCCCGTCGCGAGCCGTCGCAGGTCGCGGCCGACCACCCCGCCCAGCGTGGCGACAGCGTCCTTTTCGGACAGTGCGGCCAGTTGCCCGAGCGTCTGGACGCCGATGAAGCGCAGCTTGCCCTCCGCGACCGGGCCGATCCCCCACAGCGCGCGCACCGGCAGCGGCGCGAGGAACTCGCGTTCGGTGCCCTGCGGCACGACCAGCAGCCCGTCCGGCTTGGCTTCGTCGGAGGCGATCTTCGCGATCTGCTTGCCGTTGCCCGCCCCGATCGACGCCACCAGCCCGGTTTCCGCGCGGATCCGCGCCCGCAGCGAGGCACAGAACGCCGTCACGTCTTCCAGCGACGCGCCCGCGAGCGACGGCGGTTCGGCGAACGCCTCGTCGAGGGAGATCTTCTCCAGCACCGGCGCCACCTCGGCGACGACGGTGAAGACCTCCTGGCTGAGCCGTTCGTACACGCGGAAGCGCGGCGGCACGATCACGCCGTTCGCCGGCAGCAGCCGCCGCGCCTGGGACATCGGCATCGCCGAGCGGATGCCGAACGCCCGCGACTCGTAGCTCGCCCCGGCAACGACACCGCGCGGCCCGGTGCCGCCGACGAGCACCGGACGGCCCGCCAGCGTCGGGCGGGTGAGCTGCTCGGCCGACGCGTAGAAGGCGTCAAGGTCCAGGTGGATCACCCAGCGGGCCACGTCAGCCCCCGCCGGTGGCGTCCAGCAACCGGTGCAGCGCCTGGGTGTAGCTCTCGAACGCCGCCCGCCCGTGCGCGGTCAGCCGGACCAGGGTGACCGGCGTGCGGTGCTCGTAGGCCTTGGTGATCTCGACGTACCCGGCGTCTTCGAGCTTGCGCAGGTGCGTCGAGAGGTTGCCCGCCGTCATGTCCAGCAGCTGCTGCAGCCGCGGGAAGGTGATCTGGTCGCCGCTGCGCAGCCCGGCGAGCGCGACCGTGACCCGCAGCCGGGCCTGGGCGTGGATGACGGGGTCGAGCTGCGGCAGTTCGCTCATCAGCGGTTCTCGCGCACGAAGTAGACGACCGACGCGAGCAGGAACCCGCCGCCTCCGCACGCCGCGAGGACCAGGAAGTTGGCCGGGAAGCCGACCAGCACGCTCAGCGCGGCCGACACGATCATCCACGCGCCGAGGCCGTACATCAGCCTGTCCTGCCAGACCATGCCGCCCGCCAGGTACAGCACGCCGGTGAGCAGCAGCCAGGAGCCGGACCACAGCAGCGAGACCTGGCCGGGCGACAGCGCCTGGAACTGCGTGATCCGGAGGTCGACGACCATCAGGCCGGCGGAGCCGAGCAGCCAGCTCCAGCCGTACATCGCGCCGGTCGTGCGGGACGGGCCGCGGATGCCGCGCGCGGCACGGGCGCTGACGTAGGCGGTGTAGGCGATCGCGGCGACGAACAACACCCCGGTGACGACCCCGCCGACCCAGCCGGGCACGTCCTCGGCCTGCGTCGCGTAGTAGGTGAAGCCCCAGCCTGCGATCCACGCGAAGGCCCAGGCGGCGAGCATCCGCGCCGGGCCGCCGCCCAGTTCCCGGCGGGTCCGCCGGTGCTGCCGGGCGATCAGGTCCAGCGATTCCTCCGCCGACAACGGCTCGTCGTCCACCCGGCCCGGCCTCCTCCCCTGCGCTGCACGGAAGTTAACACGCATTCACAGCCGGGCGGTGTCCAGCCGGAACCGGCGCACCACGACCAGGGCGGGCACGACCAGCCAGCCCGCCAGCACCAGCGCGGCCGGGCCCAGCCCGCCCGCGTGGGCGAGGGGCTCGACGCCGAGGCGGCCCAGCCAGTACGTCGGGAAGAAGTGCGCGAGCGTGGCCATCCAGTCCGGGAGGACGTAGAGCGGGATCCACAGGCCGCCGAGCATGCCCAGCGGCATCATCAGCGCGCCGGTGACCGCGCCGACGGTGTCACCCTTGCCGAACAGGCCGATGGCCAGGCCCAGGACGGCGAACGGGAGCACGCCGAGCCACAGCGACCCCAGCACCAGGCCCCACTGCGCGGCCGTCAGGTGCACGCCCAGCGCGAGCCCGGCGACGAAGACCGTCACGAGGACCGGCAGGGCCACCGCCATCGCGGAGACGACCTTGACGGCCAGGTAGCCGGGGCCGCGCATCGGCGTGAGCCGCAGCTGCCGCTGCCAGCCGTCGGTGCGTTCCTGCGCGACGCGGGTGCCGGTGAACAGCGCGCCGCCGCTCGCGCCGTACGCGGCCAGGTTGATCATGGTCTGGACGTCGGCGGGCAGGCCGTTGGGCGCGACGAGCTTGCCGAAGATCGAGCCGAACAGCAGGAACATGGCCACCGGCATGCCGATGGTGAAGATCGTGAACTGGGGGCTGCGGAGGATCCGCTTGATCTCCAGGCCCAGGTAGGTCGTGTTCACGCGGCGGCCTCCTCGCTGGTCAGCGCCAGGAAGGCCTCTTCGAGGCCGAGCGCGGTGATCTCGATGTCGGCCGCCCGCGGGTGCGCGGCGAGCAGGGCGCGGACGGCGGCGTCGGAGTCGGCGCAGGCCAGTTCGGCGCGGCCGGCCCGCAACTGGACGCCGGTGACACCGGGCAGGGAGGCGAGGTCCGCCTCGGTCGCGCCCGGGACGACGGCCTTGAGCACCCGCCCGGACACCGCGGCCCGGACGTCGGCGACCGGGCCGTCGGCGACGACCACGCCGTGGCGCATCAGCACCACGCGGTCGGCGTAGTCCTCGGCCTCGGCGAGGTAGTGGGTGGCGAACAGGACGGTCCGGCCGCCGTCGGCGAACTCGCGGATGGCGGCCCAGAAGGCCCGCCTGCCGTCGACGTCCATCGCCGCGGTCGGCTCGTCGAGCACGAGCAGCTGCGGGTCGCCTGCCAGGGCGAGCGCGAACCGGACGCGTTGCCGTTCCCCGCCGGAAAGCTTGCCGCAGCGGCGTTTCACGAGGTGCCCGAGGCCCGCGCGGGCAATCACCTCGGCCGCGGGCAGCGGCTGGACGTGCGTCGAGACGACCAGACCGACGATCTCGCCGACGGTGACGTCGGGCAGCAGCGCGCCGTTCTGCATCATCGCGCCGACGAGCCCCCGGTCGACGGCTTCGCGCGGGCTGCCCCCGGCGACGATGACCTCCCCCGCGTCGGGCTTGCTCAGGCCGAGCAGCAGGTCGACGGTGGTCGACTTGCCCGCGCCGTTCGGCCCGAGCAGCGCGACGACCTCGCCGGGCGCGACCTCGACGGTCACCCCGCCGACGGCGGTGACGGACCCGAACCGCTTGGTCAGGCCGCGCAGTGCGAACGCCGGTCCCCCAGTCATGGCGTCCTCCCCTCCTGGACTTGGTGAGCCTACTTTGTAACACAAAGTCCACGGTTCCGGAGAGTCCGCGCCCAGAAAACGGGGTGCCGGGCACTGGCCCGACACCCCGCTCCTCAGGGGTTTCTGCAGGTCAGCCGAGGAACCGGCCGGAGAGGAGACCGTCGGCGAGACCGGTGTCGGCCCGTGCCGCGGCTGCCGTCGGTGCCGGGGGTGTCGGCTGGGGCAGCGGGGCGCACTCGACGTCGGCCGTGCGGCCCGGCTTGCGGGCCGGGAGTGCGCCCGTCGCCAGGTAGTCGGCGATCTTGGTGTCGACGCACGCGTTGCCGCGCGGGGTGATCGCGTGGCTCGTGCCGCCCGGCTCCGCGATCAGCGACGCACCCGGGAAGCGGCTGCGGACCTCGAGGCTGCCCTCGTACGGCGTCGCCGCGTCGAGGGTCTCGTCGATCATCAGCACGCTCTGCACGCCACGCCCGTCGACCTTCACCGGCTTGCCCGGCTTCGCCGGCCAGTACAGGCACGGCGCGTTGAACCAGGCGTTCTGCCACGTGAAGTACGGCGCCTTCGCGAACGTCTTCCAGTTGTCGCGCTTCCACTTCTGCCAGCTCTGCGGCCACTGGACGTCGGTGCACTGGACGGCGAGGTAGACCGCGTAGCCGTTGTCGTCGCCGCGGCCGCCGAAGGCCTCGAACAGCGTCTTCCAGTTCTGCCAGTCGCCCTTGTTGACGAACCGGGACAGCGCGTCGCCCAGGAGCGTCCAGCGGAGCTGGTAGTACGACGCCTGCTGGATGACGTCGAGGATCTCGTCCGGCCCGATCACGCCGCCCGCCGGGGTGAACGACGTCTTGAGCAGCTGCTCGTCGACGACGTGCCGCACCGCCGCCTGCGTCTTGCCGAGGTGGTAGACGTCGTCGTGCTGGGCGAGCCAGCCGAACCAGATCAGGATGTTCTTGTCGAACGCGATGTCCTGGTTGAGGTTGTCGCCGTACCAGACGCCGCGCGGGTCGACCGTCGAGTCGAGCACCATCCGGCGCACGTTCTGCGGGTACAGCGTGCCGTACACCTGGCCGAGGTAGGTGCCGTAGGAGTAGCCGTAGAAGTTCAGCTGCTTCTGGCCGAGCGCCTGCCGGATGGAGTCCATGTCCCGGACCGTGTCGGTCGTCTTCATGTTCTCCAGCAGCGCCCGCGAGTTGTTCTTCGCGCAGGCTTCGGCGTACCCCTTGGAGCGGTCGAGCCAGGTCTTCTCCAGCTGCGGGGTGAACGGCACGTACTGCGGCCGGTTGTAGTCCATGTAGTTCGGGTCGCAGCTGAGCGCGGGCTTGCTGTCGCCGACGCCGCGCGGGTCGAACCCGACCCAGTCGTAGGCGTCGCCGGCGTGGTTGGGCACCCGCGGGCCGCGGGTGGCCAGCAGCAGGCCGGACCCGCCGGGGCCGCCCGGGTTGGTCAGCATGACGCCCTGGTACTGCGCGTCGGGCACCTTGTGCTTGACGCGGCTCACGGCGAGCTGGATCTGCTCCCCGCCGGGCTTCGAGTAGTCGAGCGGCACACCGAGGAACCCGCATTCGGCGCCGGCGGCGACGAGGGTGGGGTTGGTGCACGGGCCCCAGGCGATCGCCGCCGGGCTCGCGGGCGCGGCCGGCGCGGCGGTCGCGGCCGGCGCGGTGACGAGCGCGGACGTCACCGCGGCGGCGGCCACCGCGGCGAGAACGGCACCTCTCACTGTTTTCTCCCTTTCCCTGGCGACTTCGGGCGGATGAACCCTAGACCCGCGCGGGGCTTCACGGGGACGGCAACCGGCCGCGTGCCCGGAATGCCCTACGAAAGATGGAAATCGGGTGGCGCGGGGCATCCCGGATCGCGTACGGTCCCGAACATGATCTTCTTCATCCGGCTCCGCCTCGTCTGAGACGGCGTGACCGCCGGGCTCCCCGCCATCGGTGAGTCCCTTTTCTGCGCGCCGTCCTTCTTCTTTCTCTTCCTTGAAGGAGCATCATGCTGCGCAAACACATCGTCATGGTCGGCTGCACGGCACCGAGCCACATCTACCCGTCGCTGGGGGTGATCCGCGAGCTGGTGCGCCGCGGCCACCGGGTGTCCTACGTCGTCGGCTCGCCACTGGCCTCGCTGGCCGCGTCCACCGGCGCCACGGTGGTCGAGCACCCGACGATCTTCCCGCTCGGCGAAGCCGCGGTCTGGCCGGAGGAGCCGGCGGAGGCGATGCGCGTCTTCCTCGACGAGGCGATCGCGATCCACCCGTCGCTGACCGGGCGGTTCGACACCGACCGGCCCGACCTGCTGCTGTACGACATCGGCGGACTGGGCGCGCCGCTGCTGGGGGTGCGGTACGACGTCCCGGCCGTGCAACTGTCGCCGACCCTGGTGGCGTGGGATGGCTACGACGAGGACATGGCCGAGGTCCTGACCCCGATCCGGACGTCACCGTCCGGTGTGGACTATGCCGAGACGTACGCCGCCTGGCTGCGGACGGAAGGGATTTCGGCGGATCCGTGGGAGTGGATCAGCCATCCGCCGCGGGTGCTGTCGCTGATCCCGCGGGCCATGCAGCCGAACGCCGAACGCGTCGGCCCGCACGTGCGGTTCGTCGGGCCGTGCCTGGATCCGGAGCGCCTGGCGGACCGTTCGTGGACGCCACCGCCGTCGGGCCGCCCGGTCCTGCTGGTCTCGTTCGGGACGGCGTTCACCGACCAGCTGCCGGTGTACCGGGCGTGCGTCGAGGCGTTCGCCGCGGACTGGCATGTGGTGATGTCGCTGGGAAAGCACGTGTCGCCGTCGGATCTCGGGCCGTTGCCGCCTTCGGTGGAGGTGTCCGAGAGCGTCCCGCAGCTGGCGGTGCTGGAGGCGGCATCGGCGTTCATCACGCACGCGGGGATGGGCGGGGCAACGGAGGCGCTGTGGTTCGGCGTCCCGACGGTGGCCATCCCCCAGGCGGCGGACCAGTTCGGCAACGCGGCCCAGCTGGAGGCGCTGGGAGCCGGGCGGCAACTGGCGGCTGAGTCGGTGACGGCGTCATCGCTGCGGGAGGCGGTGGACGAGGTGACGTCGTCGGCTTCGGTGGCGTCCCAGCTGGCGGAGCTGAAGGCGGAGATCCGTAGCCACGGCGGTATTGCGGCGGCGGCCGACGCGGTGGAGTCCTTTTTGGAGTGATCAGCCCCAGGAATGGTTGTCGAAGCTGCCGCTGCTGTTGCCGCTGCTCACGGAGAGCAGGACGATGAGCAGGACGGTCCCGGCGATCACGAGCACGACTGCCACCGAGAGCCAGATCTTCGCCCGGCGGGAGAGCTTCTTCTTGGGTGTTTCCGGCTCGTCGGAGGTGGCGGGGTCGCTCGGAGCGGGCTCGGGTTCCGGGACGACCGGCCGTTCGGATCCGGCAACAGCCGGTCCGGGCGGCCGACGGTCCGGTTCCGGAACGGCCTGCTCGGCCACAGCAGCGACCGGCTCCGGCTCCGGCTCAGCGGTGACCGGCTCGGAAACCGTTCCCGCGGCAACCGGCTCCGCCGCACTGCTCTCTGGGCCGGAAGCCACCGGCTCCACCACCTCCGGCACCGCAGGCTCAGCGGCAACCGGCTCCTCCGGCACCGCAGCTACCGGCTCCGCCGCACCACCCTCCGGCCCCGGAGCCACTGGCGCCACCACCTCCGGCACCGCAGGCTCAGCGGCAACCGGCTCCGCCACAGCACCCTCCGGTCCCGGCGCCACCGGCTCCACCACCTCCGGCACCGCAGCAGCAACCGGCTCGGCCCCACCCTTCGGTCCCGCAGCCACCCCGTCGACCTCCGCCACCCAGGCGGCCGCGGCCCCGGACACCCTCCGACTGTCGTCGTCCACCAACCGCCGGATCTCGGCTGCCGTTGCTTCCCTCACCACCTCGTTGCCCACCCGGTTCAGCCGCTTCAGGCCTTCCAGGGCCGTCAGCCGGTCGGCCGCGATCGGGCTTGCCAGTCCGTGTCTCAAATACTCCGGCAGCCGCCACCTCGGGTTCCGGGCCAGGACGATGCGTCCCTCCACATCGGACTGGTGCTTCGGCCGCTGGCGGGGCATCTCCGCCACCACCCGCTCGTGAACGTAGCTGTACAGCTCGTCGACCGTCACATCCCCGTCGCCGTCGAGGTCCGCGCTTCCGTCGCGGAGGCCCGCCACCAGGTGGCGAGTGAACACCGAACGGGCCGCCGAACCCACGACCTCGTTGCCCTCGAACGAATACTGCGTGGCGTCCGAGGCCGTCAGCACCGCCCGGCCGCGGCCCTGGAACCGCTCCAGCGTGTGCACGTCCGTGCCCGCCTTGGCCAGCTTGCCCGCCGGGAACGCGCCGCTGTAACAGCAGTCCAGCACCAGCACCTTCTGGCGGGACGCGCAGCCCGCCATCGCGCGGTCGACCAGCTCCGCCGCCAGCGCCGTGAACATCAGGCTGTCGCGGCGCGTGTTGGCCATCGCCAGGTACAGGCTCCCGTCGTCGTCCTTGACGCCGTGGCCGGTGAAATACAACAGCGTCAGCTCGTCGCGACGGCGGCCGCGGTAGAACTCGCCGATGGCCTCGCCCACCACGTGGTGCGGCTCGTCGACCAGGGTTGTCACCTCGAACCCCGCGATCGCCGGGTCGCTCAGCACCGCCGCCAGCTCCCGCGCGTCGCCGCCGGGTGCGGTCAGGCTCCGCAGCGCCGGGTCGGCGTACGTCTCGGTCGCGATCAGGAGCGCGTGACGGCTAGCCATGGCGCCGGACGAAGGCGTCGATCAGCTGCTGCCGCTCCGCCGACGTCGCCCGCTCCAGCTCGACCGTGTCGCCGTCGACCGTCACCTTGATCCGGTGCCTGCCGCCCTGCCTGCCCAGCCATTCGCGCAGCGTGTCGACCAGGCCGGGGAACACCCCGCCCGCCGCGCTGAACGCCACCAGCAGCGACCCGATCGTCACCGGGTCCGCCGCCTTCGCGCCCTCCGGCAGCTCGGCCGGGACCGGCAGCACGTCGACGTCCAGCTCGCGCAGCTCGGCACGCAGCCTGCGGGCGAGCCGGTCCAGCTCTTCGGCGTCGGCCTCGGCGTCCGCTTCGAGCCGCACCAGCGCCCGCTGCGTGTCCGGTTCGGTCATGCGCGCCATGATCCGCCGGGGCGGCGCCGGGGACAAGGTCCGTTCGGGCAGCGTCAGGCCCGGATCTCGTTGAGGTAGTTGTAGATCGTGTAGCGGGTGACGTCCAGGCGGCCGGCCAGGTGGTCGACCGCGTCCTTGATGAGAAAATAACCGGCTTCGTCGAGCTCCCGCACCACCGCCGCCTTGTGCCGCTTCTTCATGAGATCCACCGGGATTCCCGCCTTCGCGACCGCGCGGTCGACGAGGAACCGCTGCAGGCTGTCGACGTCCGGGGGGAAAGTCTCCGGCTCGCCGTTGCCGCCGGGGGAAGAAGCCGTGTCGACACTGTTGACGCACAGGCAGCCGACCGCCACGCCGTCGGCGTCGCGCAGGAACAGCGTCGACGAGCGGATCGGGCGGCCGTCCGGGCCGTGGGTGCGGTAGTTCGTCAGGTCCTGGGTGGTGCCGCGGCGGACCAGGCCGAGCAGCAGGTCCGTCATCGGCCCGCCGACGCTGCGGCCGGTCACCTCGCCCGCGATGGCGATGATCGAGTCCGGCAGCCTGCTGAGGTCGTGCAGCAGGACCTCGTTGCCCGGACCGAGCATCGCCGCCAGCCCCGGGATAGCCGGGACCAGCGCGGTGAGCACCTCGTGCGTGGTCGCGCCCGCGGCCGGGACGGCCAGGGGCTCGCGCGGCCGGGTCAGCGTCTCCAGGGCGTCGCGGAGCAGGTCCGCGGCCGCCGCCGGGGTCGACGCGTGCGGGGAGAGCCGGACGTGCTCGGGCCGCACGGTCGCGGCGATGCCTGCGGCGGCCAGCGCCGCGCCGACCTGCTCGGCGGGGTGGCCGGGCAGCGTGAACGCCAGGATTCCGGCGCGGCGATCGACCGCCGAGACGACTTCGGCGCCACAGGCGGCCAGCACCTCCTCGAAGGCGGCCAGCCGCTCGGCGATCCGGGCCGCGATGGCGCCGACGCCGGCGTCTTCGACCAGTTCGAGGGCCTCGGCGAACGCGCCGGAGGTGATCGGGCTGAGGTTGGAGAGCGACCACGCCTGCGCGGTGCCGTCCGGCGGGTGGATCTCGTCGTCGAACAGGCCGGGGTCGCGGGCGCCGGTCCAGCCGGACAGCACCGGGTCCATCCGCTCCAGCGCGCGGTCGGACAGCACGGCGAACCCGGTGCCCCAGCCCGCGCGCAGCCACTTCTGCCCGCCGACGACCAGGATGTCGGCGACCTCCCAGGGTTCCTCGGTCACGCCGAAGCCCTGGATGCCGTCGACGACCAGCAGCCGGTCGCCGACGACGTCCCGCAGCGCCGCGAGGTCCGCCCGGTAGCCGGTGCGGAAGTCGACCGCGCTGACGCTGACCGTCGTGATCTCCGGAGTCAACGCGGACGCGACCCGCTCGGGCGTCACGTGACCGCCGGTCAGGCGGCGGACGCGCAGGCGTCCGGCCTGCTCGGCGCGGGCCCACGGGTAGGTGTTGGCGGGGAACTCCGCCGCGGACACCAGCACCTCGCCCGAGCTGTGGAAGGCGGCCTGGAACAGCCCGAGGCTGGTGTGCGGCAGCAGCACGGTGTGGTCGGTGTCCGAACCGGACAGCCGCGCCGCGGCGGCCTTGGCCCGGATCTCCTGCCGCATCAGCTCGTCCACAGTGGACGGACCGGCCGTGGTGGCCTGGTGCAGCAGGGCGGCGGTCGTGTCGAGCACCGCGTGCGACGGCGGCCCGAAGCGGGCGAAGTCGAGGTAGCCCGCCGGCTCGTCGAACTGGAGCAGGTACCGGGGCGAAATGCGCGTCACGCGAGGATCCTCGCCAGGAACTGCCAGGTGCGGTCGTGCTTCGGCGCGCTCAATACCTCCGACGGCGGCCCGGTCTCGACGACCGCGCCGTCGGCCAGGAACACCACCTCGTCGGCGGCCTCCGCGGCGAAGCTCATCTCGTGCGTCACGACGACCATGGTCATCCCCTCCCCCGCCAACGTACTCATCACCTCGAGGACCTCGCCGACCAGCTCCGGGTCGAGCGCCGACGTCGGCTCGTCGAACAGCATCAGCTTCGGTTTCATCGCCAGCGACCGGGCGATCGCGACGCGCTGCTGCTGCCCGCCGGACAGCTGCGCCGGGTAGGCGTCGGCGCGGTGCGCGAGCCCGACCCGGTCCAGCAGCTCCAGGCCCTGCCTGCGAGCCTCGTCGGGCCGCACGCCAAGTACCCGGATCGGCCCCTCGACGACGTTCTCCAGCGCGGTCCGGTGCGCGAACAGGTTGAACCGCTGGAACACCATCCCGATGTCCCGCCGCTGGCGCGCCACCTCGCGTTCGCGCAGCTCGTACAGCTTCCCGCCGCGCTGCCGGAACCCGATCGGCTCGCCGTCGACCCAGATCTGGCCGGCGTCGATCGTCTCCAGGTGGTTGATGCAGCGCAGGAACGTGCTCTTCCCGGCACCGGACGGCCCGAGCAGGCAGACGACCTGTCCCTTGTGGACGTCCAGGTCGATCCCGCCGAGGACTTCGGTGTGGCCGTAGGACTTCCGGACACCCACGGCACGCAGCAACGGCTCAGACACGGGCACTCCTCACCAGCGGCACCCCGCGCAACGCCTTGCCCGCGCGGGCGAGCGGCCCGCGGTCGGCCTGCCCGAACGCGCGTTCCAGGTAGTGCTGGCCGACGCCGGCGACGGTCACCACGACCATGTACCAGACGGCCGCGGCCAGCAGCGTCTCCATGACCAGCAGGTTGTTGGACGAGATGTTGTTGGCCGCGTGGATCAGCTCGGTCACGCCGATCACCGACGCCATCGACGTGCCCTTGAGCATGTTGATGAAGTCGTTGCCGGTCGGCGGGATGATCACGCGCATGGCCTGGGGCAGCACGACCCGGCGCAGCGTCGCGGCCGGCGTCATGCCGATCGACTTCGCCGCCTCGGTCTGTCCGGAGTCGACGCTGTTCAGCCCGGCGCGGACGATTTCGGCCATGTACGCGCTTTCGTTGAGCGCCAGGCCGAGGAACGCGGCGGTGAACGCGCTGATCAGGACGTTCGTCTGCTCGTGGACCAGGAACGGGATGTCGATCACCGGGAAGACCAGCGCCAGGTTGTACCAGAGCAGGATCTGCAGCAGCACCGGCAGGCCGCGGAAGATCCAGATGTAGCCCGCGGCGAACCAGCGGGCGACCGGGTTGGCGCTGCGCCGCAGCAGGGCGATGACGATGCCGAGCACGATCGCGACGGCCTGGGACAGCACGGCCAGCACGACGGTGTTGAGCAGGCCGGTCGCCATCACCTTGTAGAAGACGAAGTCCGGGACCTGGTCCCACGCGATCTGCGCGTTGCCGAGGGCGATGCCCAGCAGCACGAGCAGGGCGACGATGACCGCGGCGGCGACCCAGCGGCCCCAGTGCCGCAGCCGGACGATCGGGAGCGGTTCAGGAGCCGCCATTGATCGCGGCCTCCTTGATCGCCCCCTGCTCGACGCCCCAGGCCTGCAGGATCTTGCCGTAGGTGCCGTCGGCGATCAGGGCCTGCAAGGCCTTCTGCACGGCGTCGCGCAGGGCCGTGTTGGCCTTGTTGACGCCGATGCCGTACGGGCCGCCGTCGATCGGCTCACCCGGGACGACCTCGAAGAACTTGCCCTCGCCCGCGGTGCGCGAGATGTAGACGGCGCTGGGCAGGTCGTTGAGGATGGCCTGCACGCGGCCGGTGCGCAGCTGGTTCTGGTTCTGGTTGTCGCTGTCGGTCGCGGTGACGTCGACCGCGGGCTTGCCGGACTGCGTGCACTTCGTGCTCTGCTCGGCGGCGAACTTCTGGTGGCTGGTGCCCTGGACGACGGCGACCTTCTTGCCGCAGAGGGTGTCCGGGCCGGTGATGCCGTCGGGATTGCCCTTGCGGATCATGATCGTGATGCCCGAGGTGAAGTAGTCGACGAAGTCGATCTGTGCCTGGCGCGCCTTCGTGTCGTTCATCCCGGCCATGGTCAGGTCGATGCGGCCGGACTGGAGGCTGGTGATGAGCGAGCCGAACGCCATGTCCTGGTGGGCCACGGTGACGCCGAGCTTGGCGGCGATCGCCTTGGCGAGGTCGACCTCGTAGCCGATCGGGGTCTTGCCGTCGGCGGCGTAGAAGTTGTTGGGCGCGGACTGCAGGTTCGACGCCAGGTGCAGCACGCCCGCCTGCTTGATGTTCGCCGGGAGGGCCGCGTTGAGCTGCGCGTCCTTCTGCACACCCTGGACGATCGCGGCGGTGTCCGGAATGCCCGACGCGGGACTGCCGGCGGCCTGCGACGTCCCGCCCGCGCCGTCCGGACCGCCCCCGCAGGCGGTCACGAGGACGGCCAGGCTCGCCAGCACCACCGCCTGCACGGCACGAAAACGGGACATAACGGACCTCCACTGTTCGGCTGGCCGGAACGCTACAACTCGGTGTTGAAGAGGTCAACTGGCTGTTGAAGTTTTGTCCTGGTGCTAGCTTCGCGGTCATGAGCCTGCGGATCGGCATCCTGGGGGCGGCCCGCATCGCCCCGGCGGCCCTGGTCAGCCCCGCTTCTGCGCAACCCTCGGTGTCCGTGACGGCGATCGCGGCACGCTCACCCGAGCGCGCGCAAGCGTTTGCCTCCCGGCACGGCATCCCGAAGGTCCACTCGTCGTACGAGGACCTGCTCGCCGATCCGGACGTCGACGCCGTCTACAACCCGCTGCCGAACGGCCTCCACGGCCGCTGGACCCGGGCGGCGGTGGCGGCGGGCAAGCACGTGCTGTGCGAAAAGCCGTTCACGGCCAACGCGGCGGAGGCGCGGGAGATCGCGGCACTGGCCGACGCGTCGGACCGGGTGGTGATGGAGGCGTTCCACTACCGCTACCACCCCCTGGCGCTGCGGGTGGAGGAGATCGTCGCGTCGGGCGAGCTGGGGACGCTGGAGCGGGTCGAGACGGCGTTGTGCTTTCCGCTGCCGAAGTTCTCGGACATCCGCTACGACTACGCCCTGGCGGGCGGCGCGACGATGGACGCAGGATGCTACGCGGTCCACATGGCCCGCACCTTCGGCGGCGAGACCCCGTCGGTGGTTTCGGCGTCGGCGAAGCTGCGTTCTCGCGACGTCGACCGGGCGATGGTGGCCGAGCTGCGCTACCCGTCGGGCCACACGGGACGGATCGAGTGCTCGATGTGGTCGTCGTCGCTGCTCAAGATCAGCGCGAAGGTGACCGGCTCCCGCGGGTCGCTGTCGGTGCTGAATCCGGTGATGCCCCAGGCGTTCCACCGGCTTTCGGTCCGCGTCGGCGGAAACCGGCGGACGGAGAAGTTCCCGCGGCGGGCGTCGTACGCCTACCAGCTGGACGCGTTCGCCGCGGCGGTCCTCGACGGTGCTCCGGTCAAGACGTCGGCGAGGGACGCGGTGGAGACGATGACGGTGATCGACGAGATCTACCGCGCCGCGGGACTCCCGCTGCGCGAACCCAGCTGAGCCCGGACGTCGGCGAGGGCGAAGCCGAGCAGGTTGAGCCCCCGCCAGGCCCGCGGCTTCCCGGCCCGCGGGTCGTCGGCGGCGAGGCCGATGCCCCAGACCCGGTCGACCGGGCTCGCTTCGACGAGGACGCGGTTCCCCGTTCCGGCCAGGTACTGCCCGAGTTCGGGGTTCCCGCCGAACTTCGCGGCGTTGCCCTCGACCACGATCTCGTACCGGTGCACCACCCACGTCCGCTCGTCGAACCCCCGCACGCGGCGGCCGAAGTCCTTGGCTTGCTTCGGATGGACCGCGGTGAGCACCTGCGCGGCGACCTCGTCGTCCCCGAAGAGTTTCGCCTTCCGCCACATCATGTAGTGCTCGGCGGTGGCGAACCGGACACCGTCCACCTCGAACGGCGACGGCCACCACTGGCTGAAGCAACCCGCACCGACACCGCCCCCACGCGGCGGCTGGTGCCCCCAGAAGTACACGTACTTGAACCGCTTCCCCGCGTCGAGGGCGCGGGTCAGCTCCTCGACACTGCGCGGGTGACCGGTCATGCGCATCAGTCTCACGCACGAACCGGCCACCCGCACCCGAATTCCTACGCGGCCACGTAGTTGCCGCTCAGTACCAGCAGGACCTGGATCGTGATGCCCGTCCCGTAGTAGTCCGTCGCGTCCGGGGACCACGTCGAGACCGCCGTCCACAGCCGGTCCAGCCAGGCCTGGCTGCCCGGGTCCGTCATCGCCGCCACCGCGAACGGGGCCGTGAAGCACGGGTGCTGCCCGCTTTCGGTCTTCGAGCCCGACAGCGAGTAGCCGCTCTGGATCTTTGCCGGGTCGCCGCCCGTTGCGGACTTGATCCACGTGTTCATCTTGCGCACCTGGTTCGCCGCCGCGCTGCCGGGCGCGGTGATCGCGTCCACGCCGAGGCGCCACGGGTCGCGGCAGGCGTTCCAGCTGTACTTGCCGTCGTACGGACCCTCGAGGAAGCCCGACGGCGCCGGCTTGGGCGTCGAGTTCGTGTTGACCACGAAGTCCGGCAGCAGGCCCGTGTTCGGCGCGTACTGCGACTGCAGCTGGCTCACCGCGGTCTCCGACCGGCTGCGGACGGAGTCCCAGAAGCTGTCGCCGGTCGCCTTCGCGAACGCGCGCAGGTGGCCCGGCATCCAGTCCGAGGAGCGCGAGCTGTTGCGGTAGTCCGCGTCGTCGGCCCAGTCGCCGAGCAGCGTGAACTTCGTGGTGCCGTTGACCTCGCTGCGCTTGATCGCGTTGATGATCCGGACGGCTTCGGCCTTGTAGTTGACCGTGCCGGAGCTGCCCCACTTCTTGTCCGCGATCAGCAGGCCGTAGGCGATTTCCAGGTCGCCGTCGGTGGCGGAGTCGCTGCCGTTGACGCTGCGGCAGCTCGAGTCCTGCTCGGCCGCGTGCAGGTCGCGGTCGTTCACCGACGGGTGTGCCTTGACGAACTTGAGTATCCCGTCGACGATCGCGCGGGCCTGCGGGTCCTTCTCGGCCATCATCGCCGAGATCGTGATGCCGTATCCTTCACCCTCGGCGACGAAGGCGTGGTCGGCGTCCTTGGACAGCACCGCGTAGGTGCCGGTGCCGCACTTGGTCGTCAGGAAGTTCTGCTTCCAGAAGTCGTAGTACTTCTGGAGTGCCTGGTCCTGAGTGGCCTGCGAGACGCTGGGCCGCAGGGTGCCCGGCACGTACGGCGTGCCCGCCGCGGACGCGGACGCCGGCACGCTCACCAGCCCGGCGGCGAGCGCGGCCGTGGCCACCACCGCCCGGACGATCTTTCTCATCGCTCCTCCGTAGGACATCGTTGGCTGCGGCGAGGGCGATCAGAGCCTGACACGCGGTTCAAGACCAGGTCAAGACTGTTAGGAAAGTTTCCTTACTATCACTGTGGGTGGGTCTCCCGGCGGCCCCGCCACCCGGACGGGCTAGCGTGGACGTCATGAAGATCGACCTCGACGCCCGCGGCGCGGACTTCCGCGCGTTCTGGACCGAGCGCCACCTGGCCACGCTGACGACGGTCCGCCCGGACGGCACCCCGCACGTCGTCGCGGTCGGCGTGACGGTGGACTTCGAGGCCGGGCTGGCCCGCGTGATCACGTTCGCCTCGTCGGTCAAGGCCCGCATGGTCCGCGCGGCGGGCGAGGCGGGCATCCCGGCCGCGGTCTGCCAGCTCGACGGCCCCCGCTGGTCCACTTTGGAGGGACGAGCGGTCCTGCGCGACGACCCGGAATCGGTGCGGGACGCGGAAAACCGCTACGCCGCCCGCTACCGGCAGCCCAAGCCGAACCCGCAGCGGGTGGTGCTGGAGATCACCGTGACCCGGGTCCTCGGCAACGCCTGAGTCCCGGATCTGCCGCAGCTCGCAGGCGGCCGGTATCGCCCGCCGCCGGTCGTGAGTGAGAAACAGGGTTAGAACACTGTTTCTCACTCACGACCCCTATCGGCGGCGCCCCGGCCCTCTGGAACCGCTCCGGACACCGGCGGAGTGCGCCCGGGTGGGTTGAAAGGCGCTTTCGTCTCGTCTGGTGCAGCGAAAGGGACTTTCCTCGCATCAAACGCCAGGAAAGTCCCTTTCAGCAGGCGCCGATCGGTGGGAGCCAGGCCTGACGTACCGAAACTCACGAGGCTTCCAGGACGAAGAACAGGTAGCTCGGGAACGTGTCCAGGATGGGGAAATCCTCCAGATAGAGCTCCCGGGCCTCGGGCACCGGCCGGGGTTCGTGCAGTGCGGTGATCCGGAACCCGGCCGCGGTGACGGCGTCGGTCATCGCGTGCAGCGGGCGGTTCCAGAAGCTCAGCCGGGTCGTGTGGCCGCCCATCGTCCAGTCCTCGGACCACTGGTAGGTCGCGAAGTAGTCCGGCCGCGGCCCGTTCATGCGGTGCATGACGTTGATCGCCATGGGGTGGTCGACCGAGAAGAGGAACCGGCCGCCCGGGACGAGCACGCGCCGCACCTCGGCCAGCGTCGGTCCCCAGTCCTGCAGGTAGTGCAGCACGAGGGACGACACGACGTCGTCGAACGCGTCGTCGGGGAACGGCAGCGGTTCGGCCAGGTCGGCGACCCGCAGGTCCGCGTCCGGGCCGAGGCGCCGGCGGGCGAGGTCCAGGATGCCGGCGCTCGCGTCGACACCGGTCACGATCGCGCCCCGCTCGCGCAGGGCCGCGGACAGCGGGCCCGCGCCGCAGCCCGCGTCGAGGATCCGCCGCCCGGTCACCTCCCCGGCGAGCGCCAGCATCGCGGGCCGCTCGTACCACGCGTTCATCAGGCTGGTTTCGTTCTCGGCGGCGTAGGCCTCGGCGAAGCCGTCGTAATCGGCCATCAGACGTTCCGGTCCCGGTCCCGCCAGTACGGTTCGCGCAACGACCGCTTGAGGATCTTGCCGGTCGCGTTGCGTGGCAAGGCTTCCAGGACGTCGACACTGCGCGGGCACTTGTAGTGGGCCAGCCGCTCGCGGCAGAACTCCACCAGCTTGCCCGGGTCGAGCTGCTCGCCGGGCTCGGGCGCGACGACGGCCTTGACCTGCTCGCCCCACCGGTCGTCCGGCACGCCGATCACGGCCACCTCGGCGACGCCGGGGAACTCCGCGACCACGCGCTCGACCTCGGGCGAGTAGACGTTCTCCCCACCGGTGATGATCATGTCCTTGACCCGGTCCTCGAGGAACAGGAACCCGCCGTCGTCGAGACGTCCGACGTCGCCCGTGCGCACCCAGCCGTCCACAATGGTCTCCGCGGTCGCCTCGGGTTTGCCGAGGTAGCCCGCCATCCGCTGCTCGGTGCGCACCCAGACCTCGCCTGTCTCGGCATCCTCGCCGGTGACCGGGTCGACGATCCGGATGTCCACTCCGGACAGTGCGGTGCCCGCCGAGGCCAGCCGTTCGGGGCGGCTTTCGTCCCGGTGGGCCTCCGGGGTGAGCGCGGTGACCGCGCCGGACAGCTCGGTCATGCCGTAGACCTGGGCGAACCGGACGTCCGGCCAGGCCGCGAGTACCGTGCGCAGCAACGGAAGCGGCATCGGCGATGCGCCGTAACAGAGGTACTTCAGCCGGGAGAACGCCTTGAGCGCGGCCTCGCCTCCCTGCACGATCCCGGCGACGACGGCGGGCACGAGGAAGGCGTGCGTGATCCCGGCCTGCAGCGCGGCGAACAGCGAAGCCGCGTCGGGCTCGCGCGTCAGGTAGGACGGCTCGCCGTAGAGGAACCCGGAAACCGCGTAGCAGCTGCCGCCGACGTGGAACAGCGGCATGGCGACGAGGTTGACGTCGCCCGGGCCGATCGGGAACGCGGTGCCGGCGGCGAGGCCGTGGGCGAGGACGCTGCGATGCGTCAGGACGGCGCCCTTCGGGAAACCAGTGGTACCACTGGTGTACAGGACGAGGACGCCGTCGCCGGGGTCGACGTCGGCGCCGGGGTGCGGCGCGGCGGAGGTCAGGAAGGACTCGTATTCGTCGGAGTCCCCGCCGACGACGATCACACGTTCGAGGGCGGGCAGCCGGTCGCGGATCGCGTCGAGGGCGGGCCGCAGTTCGGCGCCGACGAAGACGACCCTGGCGCCCGCGTCGTTGAGCACGTAGGCGAGTTCGTCGCCGGAGAGCCGCCAGTTCACGACGGCGTTCGCGGCGCCGAGCCCGGCCGCGGCGAAGGTCGTCTCCAGGCAGGCGGGGTGGTTCTTGTCGACGAAGGCCACGCGGTCGCCGCGGGCGATCCCGGCGGCCGCGAGGGCGCCCGAGAGCCGCCGGACGCGCTCGTCGAACTCCGCCCAGGTCCAGCTCCGGTCCCCGAAGATCAGCGCGGTGTCCTGCGGACGTTCCCGCGCCCAGTGCCCCAGCAGCTCGCCGAACAGCCGGACCCGCGGGCGGTGGTCTTCGGGCATGGTGGAGTCCCTTCGGGCCGGCGCCGGACCATGGCCCGGCCTATCGTGCGCCGCACCCCGGCGAAGGTCAACACCGGGCCGCAAGAGCTACGCGAAGAGCGCCAGCAAGCCTTCCGTGGATCGGACGACCACGTGCGCGGCCGCCCGCTCGGCATGCGGCCGGTCCGGCCGCTCCGCCTCGTGCCGCCACCGCCGCAGCGCGTCGAGACCGGCCTCGTAGATGTCCTCCGGGTCCGCGTCCGGCTCCAGGCCCAGCCGGTCCGCCGGGGCCGTGCCCTGGGCACCCAGCAGCCGGACCGCCTCCTCCGCCGGCTCGCCCGACAGCGCCGTGCGGCCGCCGCGGATGTCGGCGATCAGGCGCAGCTCGCGGAAGTCGTGCGCGGCCGCCGCGAACCGCTCGACCCGGGACACCAGGCGGTCGCCGCCCGGGCGGGGGTGGGCGGCCAGCAGCGTCTCCAGGCGGATGATCGCCGTGCGCGCCTTCAGTGCCTCGGCGCGGGCGACGAAACAGCCGGCCAGCGTGTCGCGGAGTTCGCCGAGACCGCTGCGGCGCACCAGTTCCGCCGACAGCTTGACGCGGTCGTCGCAGCCGGTGCGGATCAGCGTCAGCGCCAGCCGGACGCCGAACATCCCGAAGCGCTCCACCAGCGACCGGCGTGTCTCGACCGGGATCGGGCCGGGGAACGCCGGATCGGTGAACGAGTCCACCGACAGCACGTGCCGTTCCAGCTCTTCGCGCGGCACCGCGGCGAACGCCGCGAGGAGGTCGAACTCGTCGTCGCGCAGCGAGCGGCCGCCGTAGGCCAGCTGCCCGGCCACCGCGATCACGCCAAGGAATCCCGTGCACAGCGGGTCTTCGCGCCAGGCGCGGCGCGCCAGCTGCTTGGCCGTCAGCAGCGCGTCGATCCGGCCCGCGCCGACCTCGTCGGCCCGCGACAGCACCAGCACCGAGTTGACCGCGCTCTGCCGCGCGAACGCCGAGCCGCCCGGCGGGTGCGCCGCCGCCAGCTCGTCCGGTTCGAGGTGCCGCACCAGCCGCACGGTCGCGTCCGGGACCTCGTCGGCCGGGCCGGGATCGTCGAGCAGCACCAGGTCGCGCAGCGCGCGGGTCGGCCACTCGCCGAGCGCCGCGGCGAGCGTCGTCTTGCCCGACGACGGCGCGCCGGCGAACGCCACGCGCAGCGGCTGCTCCAGCCGGTCGAGGCAGTCGTGCAGGACCGCCGAAGCCCGCGGGTCGTCCCGGTAGAGCCCGGCCGCGGCGGACACCAGGTCGCGGACGTCCTGCGTCACGCCGAAAGCTCCCGCCGCCGCTGCCGCCCGGCGATCGTGCCCAGCTCGCCCGCGCGCGAGTGCAGCGCGGCGAGCCGGTCGATCTCGCGGCGGATGTGCCCGGTCCGCCGCTCGCGCTCGGCCGTGCCTGCCAGGATCGTCTCGCGTTCGCGGGTCAGCTCGTCGGCGAGTTCCTCGGCCAGGCCGGTGAAGTGGTCGCGCAGCCGCCGCTGCACCACGCGGATCGCGTCGCGGAACTCCTTGCTGTAGCGCAGGAAGACGTCGTCGACGTGCCGCTGCGCGGCCTGCTTCGCCACGGCCTGCCGCCGCTGCAGCCGCATGCCGCCCTCGTCGCGGATCGTCTTCACGGCGAAGGCGGCACCCGCGCCGAGCGACACCGGGTTGATCAGCGGCAGCCCGAGCCACGGCAGGCTCGTGATCAGGCCGAACATCAGCACACCGCCGTAGGAGCCGCGCAGGCCGGTGAAGGCCTGCTGCCCGATCTTGAACTTCTCGATCTTCGGCCGCCGGACGTCGTCGAGGTGTTCGGCACCCGAACCGTCGAGCGGCAGTTCGGGCAGCGCGTTGTCGTACTGGGCGCCGAAACACGCCGCGACCGCCTGCGCGGTCCACTGCGCCCGCTCGGTCAGCCACGAGTAGTTGGTTTCGACCGCTTCGGTCAGTGCCTCGTCGAGCCACGCCGCGAAGTCGTCCCACACCTTCACCGGGTCGCCCTCGTCGAAGGTCTGGTCGATGGTGGTGACGATCTTGCGGGTGCGCTCGCGCAGGTCGTATTCGACGTCCGCCATGAGATCGGCGATCTCGTCGGAAAGCAGGTTCTGCCAGCGGGTGTTCTGCCGCCGCAGGTCGTCGGCGCGGCGCTGCGCCCGCTGCAGCAGCGCGGCCTGGCCGAGCCCGGCGTCCTGACCCGCGGCCTCGACCCGGTCGCGCAGCGACTCCACGAGTTCCGCGGCGGCGGCCCGCACGCCGACCGCGGCGAGCAGCGCGCGGGACTGCTCCGGCGGCCGCGCGGCCTGCTCGGCGATCCAGGCCAGCAGCTCCGGGAAGCCCGAGCGGGCATTGAGTTCCGGGTCACCCGCCTTCGCGGCGGCCTGGCGGACGACGGCGGAAACCGGCAGGACGGCGGCGTCGATCCCGGTTTCGGCGAGCATCGAGCGGTTCTTCTCGGCGACGGCACGCCACCCGGGGCAGGCGTCGATCTTCGTGAGCGCCAGCACGACGTGCGGGCACCACGTGCGGACGTGCCGGGCGAGCGCCAGCTCGGCGGCGGTCAGCGGCGCGGTCGCGTCCGAGACGAGGATCACCGCGTCGGCTTCGGCGAGCAGGTCGAGGGCGGCGGCGGTCCGTGGTGACCGCGGGTCACCGACCGGCGGGGTGTCGACGAGGACCAGCCCGGCGGAAAGAAGTTCGCGGGGCACCCCGACCTCGACGCGGGTCAGCGTGCCGGCGGGCCGGGCCCCCAGCTCGCCGGGCAGCCGTTCGACCGCGACGGGAATGCGTTCGCGGGACCGGCCGACGAGGGTGGCGGCGGGTTCGGCGGAGTAGGCGATTTCGGTGGGCACCGCGGGGGTCGGCGCGTCGCCGACCGCGCACACGGGCGCGTTCAGCACCGCGTTGAGCAGGTATCCCTTGCCCTGTTTGGGGAAGCCGAGCACGCCGAGCCGGGTCTGCCCGGCGGGGGCGTCCCGGCGTCTGCGCAGGCGCTCGGCGAGATCGGCGCGGCCGTGCGTGCGGCACGCGTCCAGCGTCTCGTTGAGCACTTCGAGCCATGCCGGTGCGGTCACGATGGTCGAGTGTCCCCGGTTCACTCCCCGTGCGCACACCGGGTGCCCGTCCCGCGGCTGCACCCAGACCGCGGGACGGGCACCGGTGACCGGTTCGGGGATCAGTGCCCGAGGATGTGGATCTCGTTGCCCGAGGCCACGTCGCCGATGTGCAGGTTGCCCAGCGCATTGTGGCTGACGTCGGCAACGTCGGAGACGACGTCGTGCACGGCGGTCGCGTTGCCGCCGGCCAGCTCGCCGACCTGGCCGACGGCGTTGTGGTCGACGTCGACGTTGATGCCGGTGGCGTTGGTCACGACGTTGGAGACCTCGCCGAGCGCGCCGTGGCCGCCGTGGTGGTGCTCGCCACCACCGGCGTGGCCGAGGCCGGCGCCCTGCAGGACACCGCTGAAGTCGCCGACCTGGCCGACGATGCCGTCGACCGTGTGGGTCAGGTCACCGCTGACGTCGCCGACGTGCGAGGCGACCTCGTTGGCCGGGCCCGACGCGGTGCTGAGCACCTCGGTGCCGATGGTGTGCGCGGTGCCCACGCCGCCGACGACCGGCTGCTCGGCCAGCGTGGCCAGCGGCGCGATCGAGTTGGCGTCGGTCAGGTAGCCCGGGGCCGCGGTCAGGTTGGCCAGCGCCTGCGAGTCGAGGCCGTTGGCCAGGTCGCCACCGAAGATGGCGCCGGTCACGTTGCCGGCGAGCGCGGTGACGTTGGCGGCGTTGGTGACCTCGTTCACGGCCGGCAGCGAGCCGACACCCGCGACGGCGGGCAGCTCGCCGACACCCGGCAGCTCGCCGACACCCGGGAGCTCGCCGGCACCCGGCAGCGCCGGGACGGCCGGCAGGCCGAGGCCCTGGGTCAGCGCGGTGAGCTGGTCGATGGCGCCCTGGATGCCGGTGGCGTCGGTGCCCACGTTGGTGAGGTCGCCGACCTGCGGCAGCGAGCCGACGGCCGGGAGGCTGTCGACCGGCACGAAGTCGAGCACCAGCGGGATGACCTCGTGCACGTCGGCGGCGCTGACGTCGCCGAGACCGGCGGCAGCGAGGGCGCCCTGCGGGTCCGTCCCGAAGGCCGCGAGCGCGGTCGGGTCGTTGAGCAGGTTCAGGGCGAAGTCGTGCAAGGTCTGCACGGATTCCATGGAGTTTCTCCTGGTCCGGTGGTTCGGGGGACAGCAGCGACCGCAAGGACCGCTGCTCCGCACTCAAGGTAGGGAGACGGTCCCCCAGCGCACATCGGGGATCACTCCGAGTCGCAGTCCGGTCAGCCGATAGGGGATCGATATGTCATCGTTAGGGAGTTAGGGGCTCATCCGAGACGCGCTCAGTTGGGTTAAATCCCTCCAGCCCCTTGCTTGACTAACCCGTTTGGGTGAGGATTCCCCGAGCCCTAGGGGGAATGCCCATACCCCGTTCGGACCCCGAGAGGTGAGGAGGAAGCGCCGTTGCCCTACGTCCTCGGGATCGATGTGGCTCAGGGACGGACCCACGCCGCGACCTGCCGCCGCCAAGGCCCCGGCTGGAGCGAGCCCGAGCCCCTGTGGCTCGGTGAGCGGACGCCCGCGGCGGCGTCCGCGCTGTTCCTCGACGACGAGGGCTACCTGCTGACCGGCGACGCGGCGGCCCAGGCGGGCGCCCAGGTCCCGTCCCGGCTGCTCACCGGCTTCCACCGCCGCATCGGCGACGACGTCCCGATGATGGTCGAAGGCGAGGCGTTCCCGCCCGAGACGCTGACGACGGTGCTGGTCGAGGGCATCGCCGAGCACGCGGCGAACCTCTTCGGCGGTGCCCCGCACCACCTGGTCCTCACGCACCCGGGCGACTGGGGCGGCTACCGCCGCGACGTCCTGCGCAGGGCACTGGCCGACGCGGGCTTCACGGCGGTCACGCTGGTGCCCGGTTCGATCGCCGCCCTCGGCGCGCACCTGCCCCTCCCGGGCCCGGGAACCCAGGTGGCGGGGGTGTGCGAGTTCGGCGCGGACGGCGTGAACGTGACGCTGGCAACGGCCACCGGAGCCGGCGGCTGGCAACTGGGCCAGAGCGCCGAGGGAGTGGCCCCGGCGGCGGCGCTGAGCACGCTGTTCGCGCTGGCCGGAGCGGCGTCGACACCCCCGAAGGGCCTGGCGGGAGTGGTGTTCTGCGGCGACGTCCCCCCGCACGCGGTCCCGCCGCGTCCCCCGTGCCCGATGTTCGCGGGCCCGGTGCCCCCGGCCACGGCGGCCCTCGGCGCGGCAGCGCTCGCGACGTTGCGCGCGGACCACCGGGTGACGCCCCAGGAGCCCCCGGCGGTCGAGACGACGTTGCTGCCGAAGGTGGACACGCTCGGCGAGCTGGGCGAGCGCCCACCCCGGCCCCCGGTGGAGATCACCCCGTTCGAGCTGCCCGAGCGGACGGGCCCGCTGAGCTTGTTCCGCCGCAAGCGCCCCCTCGCGGCGGCGATTCTGGTGCTGGCGACGGCTGCTTCGGCGGGTTTGATCACGTTCACGGCCCGCGAGGCCAATGCGGGGTCGGGGACGGCGCCTCCTGCGCCCACGCCGGTTTCGGGCACGGTGCCGGGTGCTGGCGCTACGCGGCATGCCGGGGGTTCCGCGCCCGGCAGCGTTGCGCCTGCCCACGCCGCGGGGGCCTCACGCGGCACCGCCCCAGCCATCGACGGCTCTGCATCCGGCGGCGGCCTTGCGCCTGCTCACGCCGCGGCCGCCCCACGCGACACCGCGCTGCCTCCCGGCGCCACCCCAGCCACCGGCGGCTCCGCACCCGGCAGCAGCCCAGCGCCTGCCCACGCCGCGGCGCCGCTCCCCGGCAGGGCAGCCACACCCGGGCCCCCGCTGGCCCCCGGCGCCACCCCTGCCCCCGGCAGCGGCCCTGCACCTGCCCACGCCGCGGCCGCCACCGGCGCCAGAGCGTTTCCTGGTCCGGCGCCCGCCCCCGGCTACTTCCCCGCCCCGTCCTCCTCCCCCCGCTCCGAGCCACTGCGCCCGCCCCGGCGCCCCCTCCGGTGAAGGTCACTGTTGAACACACTGCTCACGCAGGTCACCCCGCTCCACTCCGTCCCCGTGCATCCGGCGGCGCGGCAGCTGCTCGACCGGGTCTCCGCCGATCCCGGTGCTCCGCTGCGGCTGGCCGTCGTTGCTCCCGGCGGGTACGGCAAGAGCGTCCTGCTCGCCGCTCTCGACCGCTGTTACCGGGATGCCGGGGTCGAGGCCGTGCTCGTCGACGATGCCGACCGGCTCGGGCCCGACCAGCTCGAAGAACTGCTCGCCGGGGCGGATGGGCCGATCGTCGTCGCGCACCGGCCCGCCGCGGTGGCGCCCGGGTGGACCTTGCTGCAGCTCGGCCCGCTCGGCGTCGACGACATCGCGCGGCTGATGACCGCCGTGACGGGTGCTCCCGCCGATCCGGCCGCCGCCGCGGAGCTGCATGCCCGCAGCGGGGGCGTGCCGCGGCTGGCCGAACGGGCGCTGCTCGGGCGGCTGGAGGAGTTCCGGCCGGAGCTGGACGAACTCGACGACGATGTCCTGCGCTACCTCATCGCGGCCGAAGCGGGCGCCGGACGCAACCTCGACCTGCTGTGTGCGCTGCTGGACCGTGGGCCCGAGCAGCTGCCCGGCATCGTCGAAGGCGCCCGCGCGACCGGCCTGCTCGCCCCGGACGACACGCTGCTGCCCCTGGCCGCGGCCGCCGTCCGGGACTTCGGGCCGCCCGCCCGGCGGCTGACCACCGTGCAGCGGCTGGTCGAACTGCAGCTGGCCGACGGCCTCCCGGTGCTCGAGCTGGCCCAGTCCCTGCTGGGCACGGGCAGTTCCGGCACGTCGGCGGCGGCCGCGTTCGCCGCCGCGGCGGGGGAAGCGCTTCCGACGGACGCTCGGCTCGCGACCCGGTTGTTCGAAGCCGCCGCCGAGGCGGGTGACCGCTCGTCCGCCGTCATGACCGGCTGGGCACGCGCCGCGGCGCTGTCCGGCGACCTCGACACGGCGCTGCGCCTCGGCGACGGGATGCTCGGCGACGCCGACGCGGAAACCCGCGCGGCGGGCGCCGCGATCGCCGCGACCGTGCTGGCCCACCGCGGCGAACTGGCCCGCAGCGCCGAGCTGTACCACTGGGCGTCCCGCACCGCCGCCCAGCCGACGGCGAACTGGGCGGGCGCCGACGCGTTCGCGGCGATCGCGCTGGCCGGCACCGGCGACGTCGACGGCGCCCGCCGTCTGCTCGACGCGCCGGCGCCGGGTGTCGCGCCGACGCTGTTCGCGGGCGCGGCCACCCGGATGGCGCGCGGCATCACCGACTCGGTGTCCGGCTGCGCGACGGAGACGTTGTCCACGCTGCTCGGCGCGGCGGCGATGCTGGAACCCGCACTGGGCGGCACGCTGCTGCCGGACAGCCCGGCCGCGCTGGCCGCGCTCACCGCGCTGCACACCGGCGAGCTGGCGCTGGCGGAGTCGGTGCTGACCCGCGCGCTGGACGGGCGGATCGGCGGCGACCTCCTGGCCGTCCGGCACCGGCTGCTGCTGGGCTGGGTGGCGATGACGGCAGGCGACCTCGCCACGGCGGCCGAGCACCGCGACGCGGTTGCGGGCCGTCCGCTGGAAGCCCGCGACGAGCTGTTCTTCGCGACGCTGGAGCTGGGCCTGGCGCGGCGGGCGAGCGACCTCGTCGGGCTGCAGCGGTCGTGGAACCGCGCGTACCAGGCGTCGATGCGCCAGCAGACGGACCTGTTCTCGCTGCTGCCGCTGGGCGAGCTGGCGATCGCCGCGGCCCGCACGGGCGCCTTCGCGAAACTGGCGGGACAGCTGGAACGGGCCCACGGCTTGCTTTCCCGGCTGTCCGAGCCTCCACTGTGGACGGTCTCGCTGGTCTGGCACGAGCTGCACGCGGCCATCACACTGGAGGACGCGGAGGCGGCCGAGACCCACCTGGCAACGTTGAGCAGGCACGCCCACTGCGGCCGCCACCCCCAGGCCCTGGCCACCGCGGCCGAGTGCTGGCTGGCGGTCCTGGGCGGCAGCTTCGCCCCGGACGCGATCGCGGCCGCGGCGGCCGAGCTGCACGACCTGGGCCTCCGCTGGGACGCGGCCCGCCTGGCCGGCCAGGCGGCGATCCGGACATCCGACCGCAAGGCAATGGTCCAGCTCCTGGAGGCGGCCCGCCAGTTCCAGGGAACGGCGGCCCGCCGCGACCCGGGAACGACGGAACCCTCGGCGGCGGGCGCGGGCCTGGCGGCCCTGAGCGAGCGAGAGCTGGAAGTGGCCCGGCTGGTGGTCGACGGCCTGACGTACAAGCAGGCGGGCAGCAAGCTGTTCATTTCGGGCAAGGCGGTGGAGCACCACATGGCCCGCATCCGCGGCAAGCTCGGCGCGGCGGACCGGCGGGAGCTGCTGGCCACGCTGCGCGAACTGCTGTCCCGGCCGGACGCACCCTGAGGTCTCGCACGTACGGCCGGGACAATTTGGGACGGTGACGATCTCCGAAGACCAGGACCGCCTGCTCGCAGGGCCGCGACGGGCAATGGAGCGGATCGGCTGCTCGAGCATCTGGCGCAGTACCGCCTGACGGACGCCGACGTGGAAACGCCCTCAGAACGCTGGGCGAGGAAGTGCTGCGCAGCGGGACGGCCTGGTGGATGAACGGCGCGCTCGAAGCTGCCGGGCATCTGGGTGACACCGACCTTCTCGAGCGAGGCCGGGAGCTGCACCGGGCGGCCGACGAGGCAACAACGCCGACCCCGCTCCGGACGGGCAACCGTCAGTCGCGGCTGGGGCCGAAGCGTTCCGTGCGGATGCGGTGCGGGTCGTGGCCGAGGGCCAGCAGGATGTCCGCCGCCGTTTCGACGAAACCTGTTGGGCCGCAGACGAAGCACGATGCGCCGAACTCTGCCGGCCAGCCTGCCGTGTTGAGCGTCGCCACGTCGATGCGCCGTGGGATTCCCGGGCGGCCTTCCGGCAGCTCTCGCGTGTACACATACGTGACGTCCAGGCCCGCCACCGGTTTGCGCAGCTCGTCCGCGTAGTACTGCTCCGCCGGGGTGCGCAGCGAGTAGATCAGCTTGAACGGGGTGCGGACGCCCGCCGCGCGGCGGGCGCGGATCATCGCCATCAGGGGCACGATGCCCGAGCCGCCCGCGATGAGCAGGACGGGGGCCGGGTCCGTGGGTCGCCAGACGAACCAGCCGCCCACCGGGCCGCGGACCTCGACCGGGTCGCCGATCGCGTACGGGCCGGTGAGGTGCTCGGACACCTCGCCGTCGGCGACGCGCTGGACCGTCAGCTCCACCCGGTCGCCGTCGGCAGGCGCGGCGAGCGAGTAGCTGCGCTGCGCGCGGTAGCCGTCCGCGGCCGTGAGCCGGACGTCGACGTGCTGGCCCGCCAGGTGTCCCGGCCAGCCGGGCAGGTCGAAGACGAGCGTGCGCGCCGTCGGCGTCTCGTCGCGGAATCCGGCCAGGCGGGCGACCCGCCAGGCTAGTCGCCCTGATACCGCTGTTCGCGCCATGGATCCCCGTAGTCGTGGTAGCCGGCGTTTTCCCAGAAGCCCGGCTCGTCCCGGGTCTTCAGCTCCAGCCCGCGCACCCACTTCGCGGACTTCCAGAAGTACAGGTGCGGCACGAGCAGCCGCGCCGGGCCGCCGTGCTCGGGCGTGAGCGGCTTGCCGCCGTACTCGTAGGCGATCCAGGCCTGGCCGTCGAGCAGGTCGGCCAGCGGCAGGTTCGTCGTGTAGCCGCCATAGGAGTGCACCATGACGTAGTCGGCTTCGGTGTCGAGCCCGCCGACCAGCGTGTCCACCGGGACGCCGCGCCACCGGGTGTCCAGTTTGGACCACTGGGTGACGCAGTGGATGTCCACTGTGGGCTTCTCGCTCGGCAGGGCCATCAGCTCGGCCCAGCTCCAGCTGTGCTTCTCGCCCGTCTCGGTGGTGACGGTGAATTCCCACGTCTCCGTGCGCACGCGCGGCGTCGGGCCAGCCGACAGCACCGGGAAGTCCTGCGCCAGGTACTGCCCGGGTGGCAGGCGCGAGTCGCCGCTGCGGGCCCGGCCCTGGAAACCCGGTGTCACGACACCCATGCGCACTCCTTCCGGATCCTGCCGAGCCTACGCGCGGACCTGCAGCCCCAGCGACGTGACGAGCACCGCAGCCTGTTCGGGTGACACGATCGCCCCGGCCAGCTCGGCGTCGAGCGGGTCGAGCGCCGAGAGGTCACTGCCCCGCAGATCGGCGCGCGCCAGCTTGACGGCGTGCAGCACCGCCGCCGACAGGTCGACGTCGGCGAACACCGCCCCGGCGCAGTCCGCCCCGCTGAGGTCGGCTTCCCGCATCCGCACACCGTGGAAGGCGACCGCACGCAGGTCGGCCCCCGCCAGCCCGGCGAACGACCAGTCCCCACCGGTGACCCGCAGCGGCCGCAGCTCGCACTCGCTGAAGGTGGCACCGACAAGCTTGCACCCGGTGAACTCGGCGTCGAAGAAGTTGCACCGCTTGAAGGCGCAGCCGGTGAAGGCCGAGTCCGTGTGCCGCGAAGCGTTGAAGCGCACGTTGCCGAACACGCAGTCGGTGAACACGGAGTTCCGGGTGACCGCCTCCGAGAAGTCGGTCTCGTGGAACTCGCACCGCACGTAGTGGCGGCCGGTGATCTCCTCTCCGTACCAGTCGTCGCGGACGAACCGTTGCTCCTCGACGGGGTCTTGCGTGGCCTCCGGCATCCCGCCAGGTTAGTGGCCGGACCGGCTTTCCGGGCGGTGCCGTCCGGGCCGGACCTACCTGCCGTCATCGGGACGAGATGGGTGGCCACGGTGGGTGGCTCGCGGTCGGTGGCTTGCGGTCGGTGGCTAGGGGTGGGTGGCTGGGAACGGGTGGCTCGCGGTGGGTGGCCGCGGCGGGTGGCTCGCGGTCGGTGGCTCGGGGTGGGTTGCTCGCGGTCGGTGGCTAGGGGCGGGTGGCTCGCGGCGGCTGGCCGGGGACGGGCGGCCACCGTGGGTGGCTGGGAGTGGCCGGAGAGCAACGGGAGCGGCCGAACGGCGCAATCTTCTGCCTGGCGCGTTTGATCAGTCACCCGATACGGGAATTTTCGGGGCATGTCTCCTTGGCGAACCACCACCAGACGGAACACGGCCGTGCGGGTCATCACGGCGATCGGCGCGATCTTCGCGGGGATCGAAGTTCTCTACATGATCATGGTGCTCGCCGGTGCCAATGCCGGCAACGCCTTCTTCCAGTTCATCAAGTCACTGGCGGTTCCTCTCGCGTTGTTCTTCCCGGGCCTGTTCCCGGTGGACAGCCCCAGCCTGGCCGTCATTCTCGACTTCGGCCTGGCCGCGGTGTTCTGGCTGGTCGTGACCGGCATCATCGCCCGCTTCGCGGGCCGGTGACCCGGCTGCGATCCGCTGCGCAGGCCCGCCGCGGGACCACCCGCCGTCGGCGCCGCCCGTGTCCTTCGGCGACACTGGGCGGATGAGCGACGGCAGGTGGTTCGACGGCTGGTCCCCCTGGCCCGAGCTGGCCGGGCTGGCCGCGGCCGGGCGTTCCCTGCTGCCCAACGTCCCGGTCACGCCGGCCGCCTTGGCGCGCACGGTCACCGAGCAGCTCGTCGGCCGCAGGCTGACCGCCACCGTGGGCGACCGCGAAGTCGGCCTCACCCTCACCGAACTCGACTACCCGGCCGACAGCCTCCGGCTGGCCACCGGCCGCCTCGGCGACGTCCGGATCGTCGCCGAGGACATCGACTGGCCGGAACCTGCGCCGGACAGCGATGAAGACAGCGGCAGCATTCCGCTGCGCCGCGTCACCGTGCTCGCCGAAGACGTCCGCCTCCGTTCGCTGCCCACGCCGGCCGCCAAGCCCGCGCGCGTGCAGCTGCAGATCGCGGTGTCCGCCGATGTGCTGCGGGAGCGGGTGGCGAAAGCCCGCCCCGGCATCGTCGCGGACCCGGCCGGTTCCGGGCTGCTGCAGATCCGCTGGGCCAAGCACCCGCGCTGGGGCCACCTGACCCTGCGGCCGCAGGTGGCGGACGACGCCGTGGTGCTCGTGCCGCAGACCCTCCACATCGGACAGCGGAAGCTGCGCCCGCCTCGGGCCTTCCATCCCATCGTGCTTCCCCTGCCGGAACTCCCGACGGGGATAACTCTGACCAAAGTGGAGCCACGGCACGGCGAACTCGTGCTGCACGCAGTGGCGGCGGAATGGCCGGACCGGCTTTCCCGCATTCCCCTGACGGATCTGCTGACCTGGCTGACCACGGCAGCCGTGACCCTGACTCTGCCGAAACTCGGTACGCGCCCATAGCTCTTCCCTTCGTGCAGTGCGAGCCGCGGTCGGCCCGCACCCACGAAGCTACTCGAACGCGCGTTCGACAGTCATCACTCACACGGGTACAGCTCGGAAAGTCTTGCTACACAACGGGAAACCAGGTCCCGGACGCCCATTCGGCGTCACCCCAGGCCGCCCGCTCGTCCGCACGCGGGTCGAGCACGAGGTCCGTGTCCTCCCGGAACACCATGACCGGCCGCAGTTCCGGCCCGTACACCGGCCATTCCGGACCGTCCGCGGAGGCGGCACCGTCGTGGACGAACCGCACCCAGCACCGGTGGATGAGCAGCGCCGCGCGTTCCCGGGCCGGGTTCACCGAGGTCGCCTGCGCGGCGAGCGGCAGCGGAACCTTCCACGCCATCGTGGTTTCCGTGCCGTGGCCGCCGTCGAGCTGTTCGGGCACGCCGGGTGCGGCGATGTCGATCCGGTAGCGGTACACGGGCGCGTGCGCGGACTGCGCGTCGGCCAGCCGCTGCGTCGGAATGCCGTACCGCTCGTCCCCCAGTGCGGCGATCTTCGCGGCCTTAAGGTCGGGAACGCGGCGAAGGTACGTCTCGAGAAGCCGCGAAGCGCCGTCGTCGCCGAGAATCCCCGCGAGGACATCGGACGCCGGAGCCGTCGCGACGTCGTCGCCGAGCATCATCGCGTACGTGCTGCCTTCGTTGCTGTTGCAGCCGATCAGCAGCGGGATCCCCGCCGCGCTCCCCCGGCGGATCGGCTCGATCGGCACCTCCGGCAGCACGCGCGGGTGCAGTGTCGGGCGCCAGAGCCACAGCGCCTGGAAGCCGGTGAGAATCCGTTCCTGCGCCTCGACGAACTCCTTGGCGGGCATCGATCGCAGCGTGGCGATGTCGTGGCAGCCGACTTCGTCCAGGAACCGCCGCGCCAGCGCCGTCCCGGCTTCCGGCGTCGCCACGTGATCGGCACCGCCGGAACTGCTGATGGCCTGCGCGAACAACCCCCTGCCGAGCGGGCTGCCCATCAGGTTCCCGACGCTCTTCGCGCCCGCGGACACGCCGTAGACGGTGATCCGCGCCGGATCGCCGCCGAACGCGGAGATGTTGCGGCGCACCCATTTCAGGGCCTCGATCTGGTCCAGCAGGCCGCACACGCCGGCGTCCGTTTCGGACTCGCCGAAGATCACACCCAGGTGCAGGAAACCCAGCGAGCCGAGCCGGTAGTTGATCGTGACGACGACGATCCCGGCGCGCGTGAACTCCTCGCCGTCGCCGAGCTGCTCGCCGTGCCCGACGCGGTAACCGCCGCCGTGCAGCCAGAACAGCACCGGCCACCCGCGCTCGGGCGCGGGCCCTTCCGGCGTGCAGACGTTGAGGTACAGGCAGTCCTCGTCGCACGCGGCCGACGGGTTCATCGGATCCGGCGGCTGCATCGCGTGCGGGCCGTACTCCGTCACGACGTGCACGCCCCCGGACAGCGACGGCGGCTGCGGCGCCCGCCACCGCAGCTCGCCGACCGGCGGGCGGGCGTACGGGATGCCGCGCCAGACGCGGACGCCGTCGCCCGCCAGCCCCACCAGCGTCCCGAGCTCGGTCGTGACCGCCGGGACGGACGCCATCAGAGCGAGGCCTGCTCGGCCGTCGGCAGGCAGACCTCGAACCGGGTGTTCCCCGGCTCCGATTCGACGCGCAGGTCACCCTGGTGGCGTTCGACGACGATCTTCCACGAGATGTCCAGGCCGAGGCCGGTGCCTTCGCCGACCGGCTTGGTCGTGAAGAACGGCTCGAAGATCCGCGGCTTGATGTCGGCGGGGATGCCGGGACCGGTGTCGCCGATTTCGACGCGGACCTGATCATTGACGCGCCATGTGCGCAGCGTCAGCGTGCCCTCGCCGTGCATCGCGCCGAGCGCGTTGTCGATGATGTTCGTCCAGACCTGGTTCAGCTCGGCCGGGTACGCCGGGATCTTCGGCAGGTCGCGGTCGTACTCCTTGACGACGCGGATGCCGTCGCCGATCTTGCCCGAGAGCATCACCAGCGTGGAGTCGAGCCCGTCGTGGACGTCGATCCACTGGTGCGGCGCGCGGTCCATCTGGGAGTACTGCTTGGCCTTGCCGACCAGCGCCGAAATGCGGGTCGTGGAGTCCTCGATCTCGCCCATCAGCATCTCGGTCTCGAGCGCGTAGGCGAGCCAGCGGACGGCGCCGTCCATGAAGGTGTCGCCGACCTGCTCCAGCACGTTGTCCAGGTCGGACGTGGTCAGCCCGGCGCGGACGTAGATGTCGGCGAGGTCCCAGCCGCCGTCGATGCCGTGGTCGTCGAACCAGTCGCCGATCTCGTCCTCGCGGTCGGCCTGCTGCATGGCGGTCAGCTTCTCCGCCTGCGCGACCTGCTTGACGAGGCGTTCCTGGACGTCGATGAGCTGGTGGAGCAGCTCCGGCTCGATGTCCTTCTTCGCCAGGAAGGCCAGCTTGTGCCGCATCCCGGCGACCCGCTCGCGCAGCGACGCCGTGGCCCGCACGGCCGCGGCCGCCGGGTTGTTCAGCTCGTGCGTCAGGCCCGCCGAGAGTTCGCCGAGGGCGAGCAGGCGACGGCGGGAGCCGATCACGGTGTCGCTGTTGCGCCAGCCGAGGTACATGCCCTCCAGCAGGTGCGTGGCCATCGGGAACCACTTACGGAACTCGACGGAGAACTCCGCGGCGGGCAGCGCGAGCAACGTCAGGTCGCTCAGCGCCTGCACCGACGCGCCGTAGCGGTGCTCGGCTTCCTGGTGGACGAAGAACTGCGTCGCGCCGAAGTAGGCGCCGCGCTGGTCGGAGCGGTTGGTTTCGATCTCGGTGCCGCTGACCAGCCGGGTCATCCGGACGGCGCCGTTGAGGATCACGTAGAAGCAGGTCGCCTCGTCGCCCTCGCGGATGACCGTGGTGTCGCCCGCGTACTCCTCGAGCACGGCGTTGGCGGCGACCCAGTCGAGCTGCTCCTCGGAAAGGTGTTCGAACAGGAAGAGGCCGCGAAGCTCTTCCCGCGGCAGTGCGCTCATTGTTCCTCCAGGTACCGGTGTACCAGGGTGACGGCCATCGCGCCCTCGCCGACCGCGGAGGCCACCCGCTTGACCGACTGGGACCGCACGTCGCCTGCCACGAACACGCCGGGGATCGACGACTCCAGGTAGTGCGGATCACGGTCGAGCGGCCAGCCCGGCGGCCGCTGCCCCGCGGTCAGCAGGTCAGGGCCGGTGCGGACGAAGCCGTGGTCGTCGCGCAGGATCGCCTCGCCGAGCCAGTCGGTGCGCGGCGCGGCGCCGATGAAGATGAACAGGTGGCCGGTCTCGACCGTCTCGGTGACGCCGTTCTCGCAGAGCGTGATGCGCTCGAGGTGGTCGTCGCCGTGTGCCGCCTTGACCGTGGTGTGCGTGCGGACGTGGATGTTCCCGATGCCGGCGATCTGCTCGATCAGGTAGTGCGACATCGACGCCTCCAGCGACGCGCCGCGCACCAGGATCGTGACGTCGCTGGCGTGCTTGGCGAAGAACACCGCGGCCTGCCCGGCGGAGTTCGCGCCGCCGACGATGTAGACGTGCTCGCCCTTGCACTCGGGCGCCTCGGTCGCGGCCGAGCCGTAGTAGACGCCGCGGCCGGTCAGCTCGGCGACGCCGTCGGCCTCCAGCGCGCGGTAGGTGACGCCGCTGGCCAGGATCACCGCGTGCGCGGCGATCTCGGTGCCGTCGCCGAAGGTGATCACCCGGGACGAGCCGCGGGCCTCCAGGCCCACGACGTCACGGGCGGTCAGCACCTCGGCGCCGAACTTCTGGGCCTGGCGCCGCGCCCGGTCGGTCAGCTGCGCGCCGGAGACGCCGTCGGGGAAGCCGAGGTAGTTCTCGATGCGTGAGCTGGTCCCGGCCTGGCCGCCGGTGGCCTTCTTCTCGACCAGGACCGTGCGCAGGCCCTCGGACGCGCCGTACACCGCGGCGCCGAGCCCGGCCGGGCCGCCGCCGATCACGACCAGGTCGTAGAACTCCTGCGCCGGGCGGGTCGACAGGCCGACCGCGTCGGCGATCTCGCTGCCGGTCGGCTGCTTGAGGACGGTGCCGTCCGGCGTGACGACCACCGGGATGTCGGTCTCGGTGGCCTCGGCGGCCTGGAGCAGGCGCCTGCCCTCGTCCTCGTCGACGGAGTACCAGCGATACGGCACGGCGTTGCGCGCGAGGAAGTCGCGCATGTGGAACGACGGCGACGAGTACTTGTGGCCGAGAAGCTTGACCTCCTCGACCGGCCGGTCCCCGACCGCCTTCCAGGTCTCGACCAGTGCGTCGATCACCGGGTAGAGCTTCTCCTCCGGCGGGTCCCACGGCTTGAGCAGGTAGTGGTCGACGTCGACGACGTTGATCGCCTGGATGGCGGCGTCGGTGTCGGCGTAGGCGGTCAGCAGGGCACGGCGGGCGTGCGGGAACAGGTCCATCGCCTTCTCGAGGAAGGCGATCCCGTCCATCTGCGGCATCCGGTAGTCGGCGAGGATCGCCGCGACGGCGTCGCCGCGCAGCTTGATCTCGCGCAGCGCGTCGAGGGCGTCCGGGCCGGAGTCGGCGCGGATGACGCGGTAGTCCTTCCCGTAGCGCCGGCGCAGGTCACGGGCGACCGAGCGGGACACGGCGGGATCGTCGTCGACGGTCATCAGGATCGGCTGGCTCACGGATGCAGCCTACGGCTCGCGGTGCCCGGCCGGGGAGGACCGCCGTTTCGGCACCGGGACCCGCTCCAGGTCCTCGGCGACGACGATCTCGCCGTCGAACTCGGCCTTCGCCTCGTCCAGGAAGCGCGCCGGATCGGGGTAGCGCTGCGAGAAGTGGGTCAGCACGAGCTGCCGGACCCCGCTTTCGGCGGCGACGCGGGCGGCCTGCTGAGCCGTCAGATGCCCGAAGTCGCGGGCGAGCTTGGTGTCCTCGGCGAGGAACGTCGCCTCGATGACGAGCATGTCGGCGTCCTCGGCGAGCGCGTACACGGCGTCGCAGAGCCGGGTGTCCATCACGAACGCGAACCGCTGCCCGCGACGCGGCTCGCTGACGTCCTCGATGCGGACGTCGCCGAGCCGCCCTTCCCGCTGCAGCCTGCCGACGTCGGGTCCGCTGATGCCACGTTCGCGCAGCCGGTCGGGGAGCATGGTGCGGCCGTCGGGCTCGGTCAGCCGGTAGCCGAAGGCCTCGACCGGATGGCTGAGCCGCCGGGCTTCGAGGGTGAGCTTGCCGGCCGCGATCGGCCCGTCTTCGGCGATCGGGTGTTCCCGCAGGTCGGCCTGCTCGAAGAAGGCCGTCGCGTGCCGCATCCGGTCGAAGTAGTGCGCGCCGGACGCCGGGAAGTGGGCGTGCACCGGGTGCTGGACCTTGTCCAGGGACAGCCGCTGGATGACGCCGGGGAGCCCGAGGCTGTGGTCGCCGTGGAAGTGGGTGATGCAGATGCGCGTGATGTCCGTGGCCGCCACGCCCGCGCGCAGCATCTGGCGCTGGGTGCCTTCGCCGGGGTCGAAGAGGATCCCCTCGCCGTCCCAGCGGAGGAGGTAGCCGTTCTGGTTGCGGTGGCGCGTGGGCACCTGGCTCGCGGTGCCCAGCACCACCAGTTCGCGGGTCGACACACCCGCACGGTACTCAGTCCCGCAGTTTGCGTAGCCGGAATGCCAGCACGAGCAGCATGATCCCGTAGAGCAGCGCGTAGATCCCGACGAGCAGGGCGATGCCGTACGCGCCGGCGATCGGGTTGATCACGATCAGGACGCCGGCGAGGACGGAGATCGCGCCGGCCGCGATGAGGAACGCCTCGCCCTGGATCTGCTTGCGCAGCCGGACCGCCGCGGCGATCTCGGCGATCCCGGTGACGATCGCCCAGAAGCCGACCAGCAGGGCCAGCAGCAGCACGGTGATGCCCGGCCAGACCAGGACGAGGATGCCGGCGACGATGCCGAGCGCGCCGAGAATGCCGTAGGCGACGCGATGGGCGGTGTCGCCCGGGCGGAAGGCCTGCATCAGGCCGCCGATGCCGTCGACGATCGCGTACACGCCGTAGAGAATGGCCAGCACGAGCACGGTGGCACCGGGCCAGATCAGCGCGAAGAGGCCGAACAGCACGGCGAACGCCCCCCGCACGGCGGCGATCGGCCACGCCCGGCGCGGTTCGACGACGGTGAACGCTGCGAAGGAGGAGGTCATCTGCCGCTCCCGGATCGTTGGGGACCTCAGTATCCCGGCGACTACCCGGCGTCGGCCTCCCGAACACCCCGTTCGGGGGTATCCACAAGCGTAAAATTGCTGGTCAGAGGCTTTTGCGAGGCGGGAAGTTGATGAAGGGACCCCCGTGCGAAGGCGCCCGGGGCGGGGTGTACTGTATGGGCATACGAGATGCGGAGTTCAACTCCGCTCCGGGGCTATGGCGCAGCTGGTAGCGCACCTCACTGGCAGTGAGGGGGTCAGGGGTTCGAGTCCCCTTAGCTCCACCTTAGTGGTCTTACTAGAACAAGTGCCTGAATGAAGGCCACGAAGTAGGACCCCGACGCCAGAAGGCGTGCAAGGACCATCCGCATCGCGGGTGGTCCTTTTGCTTGCGCCCTCCATGTGGTTGCTGCGGCCCGCTGATCTTGGATGGCGTGGAGCTCACCGTCTGTGATCTTGTCGTCCTCGATGTAGCGGGTGTGGAAGATCGCCTGGTTGGGGAGGCGCCGCTGTTGGTCGTTGCAGCGTCGGTACAGCTGGTCGGGCTGTTCGAGGAGGGCAAGGCCGGCGTTGACGAGTTGAGCGCTGTCGGTGAGGTCGGCGTTGGCTGTGTCGAGGCGTTCCTCCAGCCGGCGGCGTTCGCGGGCGATGTCGCGTAGCTTCTCCTTGACCTGGGTCCGAGGCAGTGTGCTGTCGGCAGCAGGGTCGATCAAGTTCTCCTCCTTCGTGTCGAGTTCCTTGAGCTGTGCGGTGATCTGCTTGCGCGGCAGGCGTGCGGAGTCAGCGATGAACGGCTGGCTGAAGCAAATCGCGGAGTAGTGGCGCTCAACCGCATCCGCAACGAGCGTGACGTTGACGTGGGGTGATTGGCACAGCCCCTTGTAGTGGTGGTGGACGCGACGGCGTTCTTGTGCCGTCATGCGAGATTCGAGGATCTCCTGGACGGTGTCGAAGAGGTGTAGCCGATCTTCGCGCGGCCGAGTGTGCCGCCGTTGCGGGCCTTCTGGCCCATCTTGTAGGCGATGTCGGCACCGGACTGGCGGGATTGGTACTCGTTGAACGTGGCCAGGATGCCGTGCATCAGCTGGCCGACCGTGGTGTCGTCGATGGCCGAGGTCTTCACCGACTTGCGGTAGCCGACTACCGCGTTACCGAAGGTAACGGTGTACTTCGCGTGCGGTGCCCGTTGTCGGCGGACGCGTGATGATCCGGGTGGGCGGACATGAAAACTCCGGGTTGACGGACTTGGTGTGAGGGCGCGACACGCCCTGTTGATCAATGCGGTGAGGGGTCCCTGCCGCCGGTCACGCTCTGGTAGCGGGCTAACGGGTGATGGTCAAGGTAGCCGTGGACACGCCGGCCGCCGGGGTGAGCCGGGCGGAGAACAGGTGCGTCGTGGCGTGGTAGACGACCTGGTCGACCGTCGCACCCGCGGCGACCGCGGTCACCGCCGTCGGCGAGTAACCGTGGACGGTGACCGGCCCGTCCCCGGCCGCGAACGCGACCGTGGCATGGACCGCGCCGTCGTCGGACAGCGACCGGATCCGCTGCTGCCCCAGGGAAACGAACTTGCCCGCATCACCGAGGAAGCCGATGCCGGAGGCACCGATTGGCACCACCTGGTAGTACGTACCATCGCTGGTCACGTGCCCGGTGTACGTCGTGGTGGCGTTGACGACCGAGCCGGCGTCCGCGAAGTAGTCGTACACGTACGCGGTGCCGCTGATACCGAAGTCCGCCGCCGTGAACGGGGCGTTCTGCCGGGCGTCGCCCGCGCTGACCCCGAGGTTGTCGATGTTGGGACCGGGCACGCCGGTGGCGCTGAGCCGTACGGTGTGCGCGCCGGCGGAGAGCTGAACCATCATCGACTTCGCCTGCCACGTGTTCCACCCGATCGTCGTGGAGAACGGCTCGGTGGTGGGTGCGCCGCCGTCGACGGTGACGGCAAGCGGCCGATCGACGGTGTCGCCGTTGGCGTACCTGAAGAACAGGGTGTACTTGCCCGAGGTCGGCGCGTTGACGTTCCACTGGATGTAGTCGCCGGTGTTGTGCTGGTAGTCGACGTAGCCGGTGCCCGTGAAGCCCGAGCCGGTGTGCGCCACAGCGGCACCGGACACGGTGGCCGTCTCGGCTTCGAGGACGGTGTCCGGCGTCACCGGCCGCGCATAGGCGTAGACATAGCCGGCGTTCATCGCGCCATGCCGGCTGCTCGTCGTGGCGACCATCGCACCGGAGGTTCCGGAGGCATCGCGTACGTAGGTGGCGTCGTTGGGAACAATCGGAGTGTCCGGCTTGACGATCGTCCCGTCCGCCTCGGCGACCTTGGTGAGGTTGGCGACGCTCTCCGCGCCGATGGGGTCACCGACCCCGACCGGGCCGGCGGACAGGTTCGACATCAGGAGATTGCGGGTCTCCGTGCTCATCATCACATCGGCGAACGGCCACAAACCGACCGCGCTGGCCAGCCGCGAGCTGTAGAGAAACTCGTCCCAGCGCGGCCGCCCGAACCGGTCGAAGGACGTGCGGATGTTGGTCACGGCGTCGTACTTCGTGCTCTCCAGGAAGTCCTGCGGAAGCGCCATGCAGTACTGCACGTCCATGCTGTTGGCCTTCGCGGCGGCGGCCATGTTGCCCAGGAACGCCTCGCGGTCGGTGAGGTTCAAGTTCGGCTGGGCCTTCAGGCACAGCCAGTCCTGCTCGTACGTCCGGACTCCTGACGACTTGAGGTACGCCATGCGATCGTTCCAGTACGCCGGGTCGATGCTCACCGTGTTCGACATCTGGTACTGCTGAACGTACGGGCTGGCCGGGTCGATCCAGCGCGTGTGCGTGATCAACGGAATCCCGACACTCTTCTGGAACGCCGCCAGACCCTGGGGGAACAGCGTCGGATCGGCGGTGAGCTGATACTGCCCGTCCTGCTTGTCCTGCCAGGATTTGTTGGGCCCCTTCGGGTACCACCAGCTGTCGATTTGCAAGTTGCCCATCGGCAGGCCCTTGCGGCGCCAGTCCTGCTGCACCGCCTGCAGCGTGCCCTGGTAGCCGAGCGCGTTGTCGAACTTGTAGTAGTAGGCCGCGCCGTTGTCGGTCCAGTAACCCAGCTTGGCCAGCGTGGGCGAGGCATTCTGCGCGGGACGGTGCTTGCCGGACCAGCTGGTCAACGCGTGGCCCCACGTGTCGTACACCTTGTTGATGCTCGTGCCGTAGGCGAGCACTGTCTTGTATGTGAAGCCGGCCGGCAGCGAGTCGATGCGGGGGGTGACCCCGCTGACCAGGGCGCCGTTGTCGAATCGCACCGTGCCGGTGGTGAGATTGTTGGCCGCCGACACCAGGTAGCCGCTGCCCGAGGCGTCGAAAGCCAGGTACGGGCTCATCCCCGCGTCACCGGCCAGGTTGATCTTGGGGTTGGCCCAGCAACTGCTGAAGTGCTCCCGGCTGGGCAAGGCGGGCCGCTGCGCCAGCACGGGGAACGGGTTGGCATTCGCCGATGCCTGCACGTACGTGGTGCCGAAGAGAATGACCTGGGTGCTGTCGTAGGCGCGAATGCTGCTACTGCGATCCACCCCACCGACGGTGTAGTCGAAGTCGGTCTCATGATAGGCGCCGACCGCGTCGTTCCCGGCCAACGTCGTCACTTTCCTGACGGGGACGCCCACCGAACCGGCAAAGTGATAGGCCGGTGCGGCCACCTCGACGCTGTAGCTGCCGTCCGCGTTCACCACGACCGTCCCGGCCGTGGCGGCGTCGGCCGGCAGCGCGGCGACCGCCACGGGGACCGCTGCGACCACACCGAACACGGCGCTGAGGAAGCGCCAGCGGCACACTCTCGCACTCGACCTGCCCACAGTCTCTCCTTCGACACAGGAAGACCCGGGGGCCGGTAGCAGCGCCCGAGATTCACCGATTCGCCAATCTATTCACATATGCCACGCCGAGGTATTCACATATGTGATATATGTGGCGGCCACGACCCTCGGGGATGTTACCCACCGAAGGCAGGCACGTGTCAACGGTCACCGCGGCTTCGATTGATTCGATTGTCACGTCGCGGAAACAATCGTCTGCAACCGCGGGTGCCGTGAACGTCCTGCAATCCGGTGCGGGCTCGTTGCCAGGGTGATGTGTACCTGCCCGCGACATCGGAGGAGGTCCCGGTGCTGCCCGTACGGTGTGCATCGACACGATCAGCCATGAGGAACCGGTGACCCGATCAGGGCCGCGACCCGCGCGAGTTCTTCGCCCGCGCCGCCATCGCTTGCCTGGAGGCGCGTGAGGAATGGGTCGTTCCGGACGGCGCAAAAGACATCGAGTGCGCCTCGGGGAAGCTGTACCCGGAGAACGCGTGGATTTACTCGAAGATCCGCATGCTCAGTTCCCGATCGAGGCCGTTGGTGGCGCAGCTGTCGAAGAAGCGGGCCATGATGGCTTTTCTTTCGCCGAGGAGCGTTTGGCGCCCATGGCCGGCCCGGCGCAGCTGGTCGGCTTCGGCCGCGGCGAAGGAGGCGGAGTCGACGGCCATCTGCATCACCTATTCCTGGAACAGTGACACCCCGAGCATTCTGTCCATTGGACTTCAGCAGTGGAGGTGCGTGCTGCCAGTCCTCCTCCCCGCGGCGCGCGGAACCGGCGCGACCCGGCGCATGTGCCGCAAGAAAGCCCAGCTGCCCAACGGAAAAACGCTCTCGTCCTGGCGTCCGGAGGAGTCCTCGATCAGCGAGGCCACCCAGAACGCACTGATCACCCTGGCATCGTGGCCACGCCCATCGGAAGTGCCAGGATGCCGGAGAGTTCGAAGCCGTCATCGGCGGCGACGATCGTGACGGCCATGGTTCTCCTTCTGCGCCTCGTTGTGGCGGCGTCAGCCGGCCGTGATGATCAGCTTGCCGCGCTTGCCGAGGCGGTTCTGTTCGAGTTCGGTGAGGGCCGGTATGGCCTCGGAGAGCGGGACCGTGCGGGCGATCGGCAGCCGCAACGTTCCCGCGGCGGCGGTCTCCACGACGGTTTCGAGGTCGGCCACGTTCGGCTGGGTGGCGAAGACGTGGAAGGGACCGGGCAACGCGCTACGCAGGTAGTTGCCGGGTGAAGGGTGGACGCCGACGATCCGGCCGCCGGGCCGGAGCATTTTCCGCGCCTCGCCGGGCGGGAGCGTGCCAGGGACGCCCGCGGCATCGAGGACGAGGTCGAATCGGCCGGTCAGTGCCTTGGGGGCGAAGCCGAAAGCGACGACCGGGTCGACACCGAGTTCCTGTGCCTCGGTCGCCGCGGTGTCGCGGCAGCTGCCGCCGACTCTTGCTCCGCGCGCCAGGGCGATCTGCGCGGCGCAGCGGCCCACCGCGCCCAGGCAGCCGTGGATGAACACGGCCTGTCCCCGCTGCAGCTTCCCCCTCGTGACCAAGGCCTGCAGGGCCGTGACGCCCACGATCGGAAGCGTGGCGCCCTGTTCGAAGGACAGGTCTTCCGGTTTGCGCACGACGTCGTCCTCGTGCGCGACGATGACGTCGGCGAACGCGCCCGACGCCTTGATCCGGGTACCGCCGACGACCGGGTCCCCGACGCGCACCCGGGTCACCCGCTCACCGACCGCCTCGACGACGCCGGCGAAGTCGTAGCCGAGCCCCCGCGGGAACTTGCGGCCGGTCACGAGTTTCAGACGGCCGGCGCGGATGCCCCAGTCCATCGGGTTGGCCGAGGCAGCCCGCATCCGGACCAGGACCTGGTTCGCCCCAAGCGGTGCGGGCTCGAACTCCTCCAGCCGCATGACCTCTGGCCCGCCGTACTCGTGGTACTGGATGCGCTTCATGATCGACCTCCTTTGATGAGACTTGGTCCCATCACTCTAGCACCGGTGACGGGACCAAGTCTCATCAAAGGGGACGCACAGAAAGAACCGTCCTGGGAAGGCCGAGAAGCCCTCCCAGGACGGTTCGGGGCGGAGGATCAGATCTTGCCCGCGGCCACGTCGGCGAGCGTCACGCGGGAGGCCTTGTAGTTCACCACATAGCGCTTGCCGGAGTCCGCCGAGGTGATCTCCTCACGGATCGGCAGGCCGTTGCCGGCGTTGATGGTGAGGACATCCGCGCCGCCGCCCAGGACGGCGGGGGGTACCGTGATCGTCAGTGCGGCCTGGCCGTCGACAGTGGTCTTGCCGACGGTCATGTCCGGGATGGTCGCGTACAGCTTCAGCACGCCCGCGCGGACCTCCGCGTCGGCGGCGTTGGCGAACAGCGCGTGCTGGGTGTTGCTCCACAGGTGGTTGTTGATCAGGTTCTCCAGCTCCTTGCCCGTCGGACGCGGCTTGGGGGCGGGAACCGGCTTGCCGTACTTGCGGAACATCTCCGCGGTCTCCGCCTGGGCGTCCGCCCAGGCCTTTTCGGCCTCGGCGGGACTCAGGCCGACGCCCAGAGCGTTGTTGGCCGCGGTGATCATCGCGATCCTGGCCTGGTCGACGTCGCCGGTCGCGGCGAGGCGGGCCGCCGCCATCACCTTCCCGTCGTACGGCGTGGGAGGCTGGGCGTCGCCCTTGGCGACTGCTTCCGCCAGGGTCTTCGTCGAGTCGCCGGTGAACTGCCTGCCGTCGTCGGCGTAGATGGTGTAGTAGAGGTCCGGTTTGCCGTTCAGCCCGAACTTCGTGTTGATGATCAGCGACGCGTCTCCTGGCTGCGTGCCGGCCGCGTGGACCGCGGAGGCCAGCTTCACCAGCGGTCCCTCGACCGCCTGCGGGGCGGCGGCGGGCGGGGCGGCCGGGACGCTGCCGCCGGAGGTGCTCACCATCACCACCGCCGCCGCGACGGCTGCCGCGCCCACGGCGGCGACGCTCGCCTTGGGCCAGGAGAACCAGCGCTTCGGGCGCACGACCGTGGCCGCAGGCTCCGCCATCGCCGTCCGCAGTGCCGCGCGGGCACTGTCGTAGGCCTCGGGACCGGGGGACGGCACGTCACGCAGCTTCTTCATGAGATCCATTTCGTCCATGGGGCTGTCTTTCACGTTGTCGGGACTTGCAGCAGCGCCACCACTTCGGGAGCTTCACGCAACGCCTTGCGCGCCTGGTGCAGCAGGCGGCGGGCCGTGCCGGCCGGAATGTCGAGCACCCGCGCGGCCTCGGCGACCGTCAGGTCCTCCCAGGCGACCAGGCCCAGCACTTCCCGCTCTTCCGGTTTGAGCCGAGCCAGCGCCCTGCTCAGCAGCGCCTGCGTGTCGACGCGGACGTCCACCGCAGGCCAGGGATCCCAGCCACTCGCCACACCGGTCAGATCCGAGGCAGGCTCCTCGGCCGGCGCGGACCGCCAGTGCCGGCGCAGCCTGTTCAACGCGACGCCGTACAACCAGGGTCTGGCTTCGGGGTACGAAAGGTCGTAGTTCGCGCGGGACTCGTAAGCCGCCACCCACACGTCGCCGAGCACGTCCTCGGCTGCCTGCCGCCCCACTCTGCGCGCCAGATAGTTCCCGATCGCGGTCTCGTGCCGGCTGATCACTTCCACGAAGGCATCGGCGTCCCCGCGCAGCGACCTACCGATCAGTTCCGCGTCTGACGACATGAAGCTCCTCGGGTTCGCTTCGCCCTGACACCCCGTCTTTGCCGTCGCGGGCCCAAAGCGTTCAGGCTAGGTCGCCCGAGGACGAACATCGCTGGTCAGAGGCCGTGCGGTCCTCACTGTCGCCGATCAGCGACGAGTCGCTTACGCACCGTCTCCCTGACACGATCCCAGGAATCGTTTCGGAGGTACTCCAAGGTTTCACGTGAAGTATTCCTGTGCATGGCCACCCTCAGCCTGATGGATTCGTCCTCATCCAAAGCCAAGTGCGCAAGCAGCATCGGCGTCAATTTTCGTTTCATCGCAACCGCATACCGGACCCTGACATCGGAATCATCGACGAGATCTTCGAGGATCTCCATGGGGACGGTCTTGTTCCGCACCACCCACACCCGCGCATCGGGATACCGCTCGATGACTTCCAGCCACACCGCAAGAGGAGCACTCTCACTGGCGGCTCTTCGGTAGTCCTCCGGATCCTCGGCGTAGCGAAGCCTGACGAACTCGTCAGCCGAAAGAATGGTCACCCGATCCCCCTCACGGCCGGCCAACGAACTGAATTCCCCGACACTACCCTGTGCAACACCCCACTGTTCGCCCATAAGCTCTCGCTCATGACGTCGAGAGACGACCTGCCCGGCCGAACCGCTGACCGATGCTCGGCCTCCGCTCTTGAGACACCGCGGGAGTGTCGTGCTGCGGCAATCCCGTTCGTCGGTCGTGTGACCGGACAACTCGGAGGTTGACGATGCGATCGACGAATGGCGTCACGCTCGGGATGGAACGCTTCGGCGACCCGGCGGCGCCGGTGGTGCTGCTCGCCGGAGGGCCGACCATGCTCTCGTGGCCCGACGCGCTGTGCGAAGCGCTCGCCCGCGGCGGCCGTCACGTCGTGCGCTACGACCTGCGCGACGCCGGTGCGTCGACGACCGTCGACCCCGAAGCGCCGGCGTACACGCTGCGCGACCTCGCCGCGGACGCCGTCGCGCTGGCTCGTCGGCTCGACGACCGGCCCGTGCACCTGGCGGGCATCGGTGTCGGCGGGATGGTCGCCCAGGTCGCCGCGCTGGACCACCCGGATGCCTTCTCGGCGCTCACCCTCGCCGGAACCCGGCCTGTCGCGCCCGGGCCCGTCGACGACGACCTGCCCGACCACGACGCGGCAGCGATGGGCCGGCTGTTCGCGCTGCCGGCGCCGGACTGGTCCGACCGCGCCGCCGTGGCGGAACGGGCCGCCGCCGCGGCGGTGATCCTCGGCGATGACCCCGCCGCAGCCCGCGCACGGGCCGAGCGCGTCTTCGACCGCACGCCGGGCACCGAGCCCGCGGTCCAGATGGCCAACCAGCTGGGCATGGTGTTCTCCCGGCTGGACTGCCGGCCGCGCTGGCGTGAGCGCCTGCCACAGCTCGCGATGCCGACGCTCGTGGTGCACGGCCGCCACGACCGGTTCTTCCCCGTCGGCAACGGCGAAGCGCTCGCGCGGGAGATCCCCGGTGCGCGGTTGCTCGTGCTCGACCACGCCGCCACCGCCATCCCCGATGCAGCCGCCGCTGACGTCGCCACGGCGATGCTCGCGCTGTAGCCGCTGATCGCACAGTGCCCGCTACTGCGGGCGTGCGGGCAGGCCGGCGAGGAACGTCGCGGGCACAGCTCGCGGAAGACGCATGAGCGGCCCGTGCCGCCGGCCCACGCAGGCTGCGCGCGATCGAACGCCGACGGCGGCGGCCACCCGCTCCAGTTCGCGAGCCAGATCCGCCTCCATCACCCCAGCGTACAAACCTCGCCGACGTCGAAGCCGCCACGAAACTTCCGGCCGGCGTCGCGGGTACCGGCTGGGTACCGGCAGGGAACCGGGCGCCGACATGCTGACCGAGGTCGGCCGGGAATACCCGGTTCGCTCGGTGAATTCGTTGTCTGTCGAGAATTGGGGAATCGATGAAGAACGCTTCCAGGTTCGTCCGCCGGGTCGCTGCCGCCCTCGGGATCGCTGCCGTTGTCCTGACCGGGGTCACGGTCGGGGATGCGGGCGCCGCGGGGCTCGTCAAGCGCGTCGACACGGCCAGTGGGACGCTCGAGATCTTCGATGGGGCCGCACCGCAGGGCGTGACGCCGCATTCGTCCACCGGCTGCGCTGGTTCCGACCCGCGGGTCTGCCCCGGGGCTACGTCGCCGGCGGATACTACTGCGCCACCACTTATGCCGGCAGTGGCCACGAAGGTGCCTGCAACACGGTCCACAACTGAGCGACACTGAAGAGGGCCGCGGCAGACACCGCGGCCCTCTTCAGGGTTGCCGGGCGGAGTGATCAGGGTGGACTTGTACAGCGTCATGTGCGTCAGCGACCTGGCCGGGGCACTTCAGTGGTACAGCGCGTTCTTCGGGCGGGCGGCGGACGAGGTCATCGGGGAGGAGCACCTCTGGCAGGTCGGTGAGAACGCCTGGGTCGTCGTCGACGCGCGGGACGTGCGGGCGGCACGGGTCGGCGGGGCGATGGTCACGCTCGGGGTGACCGGGCTCGACGACATCCTCGCCCGCCTTGCCGCGCACGGCATCGGGCACGAACCGGTGGAGACCTACCGCAACGGGGTGCGTCACGTCGTGGTGCTCGACCCCGACGGGAACAGCCTGTCGCTCGCCGAGGCTCCCGGCGACGCTTGAGAGCGCTCCCAGGATCCGGGACGGGCACACCTACGGATTTACCTGTAGCAGAAATGGATGCTTTACACGGCCGACCCGGCTCCTTACCCTGCTTTCTGGAAGCGCTCCCAGAACCGAGGAGGCGGAGTGCGCACTTCGACGACGAAGTCGATGTCCTGGGCCGTCGTGGCACTGCTGGTCGCCGGGCTGACGCTCGCGGTCCCGTGGTCGTCCGCCGGAGCCGCCGGCGGGAAGTTCAACTACGGCGAGGCGCTGCAGAAGGCCGTCTGGTTCTACGATGCCCAGCGCTCCGGTGCCCTCCCCGCCGGCAACCGGGTCTCCTGGCGCGGGCCGTCCGCCCTCGGCGACGGCAAGGATGCCGGGCTGGATCTCACCGGTGGCTTCTACGACGCCGGTGACCACGTGAAGTTCGGGCTGCCGTTCGAGTTCAGCATGACCATGCTCAGCTGGGGTGCGCTGGAGAACCGCGCCGCCTACCGGAATTCCGGGCAGTGGCAGTACCTGCTGGACAACCTGCGCTGGGGCGACGACTGGCTGCTCAAGGCGCACCCCCAGCCCGACGTGCTCTACGGCCAGGTCGGCAAGGGCGACGACGACCACAAGTGGTGGGGTCCCGCCGAGACGATGACCATGGCGCGGCCCGCCTACCGCATCGACGACTCCTGCCCCGGCTCGGACCTCGCCGGCGAGGCCGCCGCGCAGCTGGCCGCCGGCTCGATGGTGTTCCAGTCCGACGATCCGGCCTATGCGGCCACCCTGCTCACCCACGCGAAGCAGCTGTACTCCTTCGCCGACAACCACCGCGGCGTCTACTCCAACTGCATCACCGACGCCCAGAGCTTCTACAAGTCCTGGAGCGGCTACCAGGACGAGCTGGTGTGGGGCGCGATCTGGCTCTACAAGGCCACCGGCGACGCCGGCTACCTGACCAAGGCACGGACCGAGTACGAGAAGCTGTCCACCGAACCGCAGACCACCACCCGCTCCTACCGCTGGACGCTGGCCTGGGACGACAAGTCCTACGGCGCCTACGTCCTGCTCGCCCAGCTCACCCACGACCCCGAGTACGTCGCCGACGCCAACCGCTGGCTGGACTGGTGGACCACCGGCGTCAACGGCCAGCACGTGCCCTACTCCCCCGGCGGCCAGGCCGTGCTCGACCAGTGGGGCTCGCTGCGGTACGCGGCGAACACGGCGTTCGTGGCGCTCACCTACTCGGACTGGCTGCGCGCCACCGACCCCGCCCGCGCCACCACCTACCACGACTTCGCCGTCCGGCAGATCAACTACGCGCTGGGCGACAACCCGCGCGGCGCGAGCTTCGAAGTCGGGTTCGGCGTCAACCCGCCGCGCAACCCGCACCACCGCACCGCACACGGCTCCTGGGCCGACAACATCAACGAACCGGCACTGAGCCGGCACACGCTGTACGGCGCGCTCGTCGGCGGCCCTTCCTCCCCCAACGACGCCTACACCGACGACCGCACCAACTACACGATGAACGAGGTGGCGCTCGACTACAACGCCGGCTTCACCGGCGCGCTTGCGCGCCTCTACGGCGAGTACGGCGGCACGCCCCTGGCGAACTTCCCGCCGAAGGAAACCCCGGACGGCCCGGAAATCCTGGCGCAGGGCGCGCTCAACCAGCCCGACGGCGGCACGTTCACCGAAGTCAAGGCGTACGTGCTGAACAAGTCGGCGTGGCCGGCCCGTACGTTCACCGGCTCGCTGCGGTACTACTTCACGCTCGACGGAAGCACCACGCCGGGCCAGATTTCGGTCACCTCCGCCTACAACCAGTGCGACGCGCCCACCGTGCACCAGTACTCCGGCGCGGTGTACTACGTCGAGGTGCCGTGCTCCGGCGGCGTCGCGCCCGGCGGGCAGTCGCGTTACCGCAAGGAAGTGCAGTTCCGGATCTCCAGCACCGGCACCTGGGACGCCGGCAACGACTGGTCGCACACCGGTCTCGCCGCCGCCGGAAGCTCCCCTGTGGACAGTCCACGGCTGGTGCTCGCCCAGGGTTCCACTGTGCTGTGGGGCACTACACCTGGACCGTCCACAGCGGACACAACGCCGCCGAGTGCACCCACGGCAGTCAGCGCCACTCCCGCGAGCACCAGTGTGACCCTGAGCTGGACCGCCGCCACCGACGACGTCGGCGTCGCCGGGTACGACGTGCTGGACTCCGCCGGGAAGGTGGTCGGCAGCACCACCGCCACCAGCTACCAGGTCACCGGCCTCACCCCCAGCACCGCGTACACCTTCTCGGTGCGAGCCAGGGACGCCGCCGGGAACCAGTCCGCGGCCAGCAGCCCGGTGGCGGTCACCACCACCACGGGCGGCAGCACCGGCACCGGCTCACTCGCCGTCCAGCAGCGCGGCGGCAGCGGCGCGACCGACAACCAGATCCGCACCGGCCTGCAGATCGTCAACCGGGGCAGCACGTCCGTCGCGCTGACCGGCGTCACCGCGCGCTACTGGTTCACCGGCGACGCCACCAGCCCGAGCTACCAGGTCTGGTGCGACTACGCGGTCGCCGGCTGCGCCAACGTCACCCTGCGCGTGGTGAAGCTGAGCACGCCGCGCCCGGGAGCCGACGCCTACGTCGAGGTCGGATTCACCGGCGGCAGCCTGGCCGCGGGCGCGAGCACCGGCGAGGTCCAGGTGCGGGTGGCGAAGGCCGACTGGTCCGCGTTCACCCAGACCGACGACTACAGCTACCGCACGGCCGCGTCGTTCGCCGACCTCGCCACGGTCACCGCCTACCAGTCCGGCACCCTCGCCTGGGGCACCGAACCCTGAGTTGCCAGATTGTCGGACAATCTGGCAATGTGGGTGCCGCGGCCGGTCGAACGGAGGAGGCGAGGCGGTGTCCCGGATCCTGGACGGCGATGACGGGAGCTTCGGCATCCAGCGGCTGAGCACCACCGAGCAGGCCGCCGAGGCGATCCGGCAGGCCGTCCTGTCCGGCCGGCTGCCACCCGGCACGCCGCTGCGCGAAACGGCGGTCGCCGCCGAACTCGGCGTCTCCCGCAGCACCGTTCGCGAAGCCGCGCGGACCCTCGAAAGCGAAGGACTGGTCCGGTACCGGATGAACCGCGGCATCGTCGTCGCGGACGTCACCGCGGCGGACGTCGCCGACATCTACGCTGCCCGGACCGCGGTGGAGCTGGCTGCCGCCGACGCACTGACCAGCCACCGCGACCCGGCGGTGTACGCGCGCCTCGCCGAGCTGGTCGACCGGATCGAGCACGCCTTCGACCGCGGCGACACCGCCGCGGTGCTCGAGGCCGACCGGCTCTTCCACGCCACCCTGGTCGCGGCCGCCGGCAGCGCGCGGCTGCGCCGTTTCCACGAGCAGCTCCAGCAGGAACAGCGGCTGGCACTGGCGCTGGCCGAGCGCTCCCGCCACGAACTCGGCCGCACGGCCGACGACCACCGCCGGCTGCTGGACGCGCTGCGCGGCAGCCCGGACCAGGCCAGGGCCGAACTCACCGCGCACCTGCAGGACGGCGCCGCCGAGCTGCGCCGGCTGCTCGACCTGCTCGCGCGACGGAACGAAGGAGAGCCACCCCGTGACTGACCGCACGTGGGACCCGATCGTCACGCCCTGGCACCTCGACGAGGACATCCCGGACTTCCCGGTCCCGGCCACGGCAACGCCGGTCGCCCGCCCGGCCCTGCCGGACGGCCCGGTCCCCGCCCGGATGAGCCTGCTGCACCGCGCCGCCTTCGACGTGGCGACGCGGGCTGCCCGGCCCCTGCTGCTGTCCGGCGACTGCCCGACCGCCCGTGCCGTGGTGGCCGCGATGCAGCGCCGTCACGACGACCTGGCCGTGGTGTGGCTGGACGCGCACGGCGACTTCAACACGCCCGCCATCTCGACCAGCGGCTACGTCGGCGGCATGGCACTGGCCATGCTGACCGGCCGCACCCCCGGCCTGTTCGACGACCCGCTCGGCCTGCGGCCCGTCCCGGACACCAGCGTGGTGCTCGCCGACGCCCGCGACCTCGACCCCGCCGAGCGCGCCGCCCTCACTGCCAGCGACGTCCGCAGGGTGCGGGCCGACCCCGAGGCGATCACCGCCGCACTCGAACGGCTCGGCCCCGTTCACCTCCACCTCGACATCGACGTCATCGACGGCGCCGAGCTGCCCGGCGCGCGCTTCCCCACCGGCTCCGGGCCGTCCCTCGCGCGGATCGAGGAATGCCTGACCGCGGTGTGTGCGACCGCCGACGTCGTCTCTGCCTCGATCGCGTGCGCGTGGCTTCCCGAGTACATCGGGGAGGAGGTCATCCGCGAGACGATGAGCCGGCTCGGTGCGGCACTGGGCGCGGAGCTGCGGTGGTCTGCCGCGGCTTGTCGTGAGTGCGTAAAAGTGTTTTCAAAAAATGTAAAAAAAACAAACCCGGCGATGGGGGGCC
>NZ_JBDZYD010000009.1:197297-265326 GCF_040064235.1 Amycolatopsis melonis | reverse complement strand
CGTGGCCGGGGGGCGCGGGGGGGGGGGGGGGCGGGGCTTTTGGTACAGATTAAAAAACCCACCCCCCCCCCCCCCCCCCCCACGACCGGGGATCGGGCTGCCGGTGCAGGTCGAGGTCGTCCACCAGGGCATGGCGGACGGCCAGGGAGGCCGCCTCCAGGCGGGAGTGGACGCCGAGCTTGTTCAGGACCGCCTGGACGTGCGTGCGGACCGTCGTCGCCGAAATGCCCAGCCGGTGTGCCATGGCCGTGGTGCCCTGGCCCTCGGCCAGCAACGCCAGGCACTGGCGCTCTCTCGTCGTCAAGAACGAGGCCAGGCGGACGGTGTCCATGTCGCCGCGGGGCCGTGCCGTTTCGCCGGACGGCAGGGCGACGACGATGTCACCCGAATACGCCCTGCGGATCGCTCCGACCAGGGCAGGCAGGCCGCGGGTCTTGTGGACGTAGCCGACCGCTCCGGCGGCCATCGCCAGGATCATGCCCGCCGGGTCGTGGTCGGCGGTCAGGACGATCACCTTGGTCGCCTCGCCGATCGTGCGCAGCCTGCTGACCGCGCGGGTGCCTTCGCCGTCGGTGAAGTGGCGGTCGATCAGGCAGAGGTCCGGGTGCAGGGCGCCCACCGCCGCGATCGTCCCGGCCAGGGTCAGCTCGATGTCGAGGACCGTGAAACCCTGCTGGCCGAGCACCGTGCCCAGGGCGTCCGCGAACACCTGATGGTCGTCACCGATTACCAGAGTGGCCATGGCTCATCCCGTGGCCTCGGACACCGCTTCGGCGAATTCAAGCCGGACGCACGTGCCGCGTGGGGTGCGGCGCTCGATCCGGACCCGGGCGCCGCCCGCGCCCGCCTGCTCGGACACCACCCGCAAGCCGCGGCCTGCCCAGCCGCGGGCGCCTTCGCCGAACCCCGGGCCGTCGTCGGTGACCGTGACGACCGCCGGAGGGCCGGGCTCGGCCGCCAGCTCCACCTCGCCGCGGGGGCCCGCGGCGCGCACTCCGTTGTCCACCAGGTTGGTGATCATGCGCCACAGCGCCGTTTCGTCGGTCACCAGCCACACCGGCGCCCCGGGTTTCAGTGTCACCGTGGTGCCGCTCGTGCGGGCCGCGACCTGGGCCACCGCCTCCAGCACGGCACGGACGTCCACCGGCTTCGGCGTGCTTTCCGCCGTGCCTGCCTGGCGGACGAGGTCGAGCAGCCGGGCCGTTTCGCCCGAAATCAAAGTGAGCGGTATTCGCATTCCTGCGGGCAGCGGCCCGGCATTCAGCACCGATTCGGTCAGGCAGGACAAAGCGAACAAACCGTGTCCGAGATCGTGGAGAACGCCGCCGGTGTCCATCGGCCTGACCGGCCCGGGATCGGGCAGCGGGGAAGTGTCCGTAATCATCATGCACCTCGCGTGGACGCCCTGGCGGCGTATTGCCCTCTAATCGTCCGGAACGCGTGGAGGGTTACGTGCACTGACCCGTCGTGGGGAGCCTCGACTACCGCAACGGTGCGAGCAGGAATCGTCCCGGTAACGGATTTACCTCGCCCTCACCTTCGTTAGCCTCCGGGTAGTTGCGCGATTACGCGACGGCGACCGGGAGGACGGATGACTGACTCGGCAGCCGGGATGCCGCTCGTGTTGATGTACCACTCGATCGCCCGCTACACCGAAGATCCCTACCGCATCACCGTCAGCCCGGACCGCTTCGAGGCGCAGATGCGCTGGCTGTGGCGGCGGGGCCTGCGCGGGGTGTCGATGCGCACCCTGCTGGCCCGCCACGACCGCGGGACGGCCGGCGGCCTGGTCGGGCTCACCTTCGACGACGGCTACGCGGACTTCACCGAGACGGTGGCGCACGTGCTGGCCTGGTACGGCTTCACCGCGACGGTCTTCGCCGTCGCGGGACGGCTCGGCGGAACCAACGAGTGGGACGGCGACGGCCCCCGCAAAAAACTGATGGACGCCGCACAACTGCGGCAACTGGTCACCATGGGTATCGAGATCGGTTCGCACGGGATGTGGCACACCCACATTCCCGCGTTGCCGCCACGGACCTGGCCCGAGGAAATCACCCGCAGCAGGGAAGCGCTGGAATTGGTCGTCGAAGAACCGGTGACGGGTTTTTGCTATCCCTATGGCGACCTGGACGGCAAAACGGTCACCTCCGTCCGGGCCGCCGGATACGATTACGCCTGCGCGGTCCACCACAGCGGCCTCGACTCGCGGTTCGCGATTCCGCGCACCTACGTCGGCGACCGGGACCGCGGGCTGCGGCTGCGGGCGAAGCGGCTGCGTCACCACGTGACGGCCCGGAGCAGCCGGCTCGAACCCGCGGCGCGGTGATCCGCGGTGGTCGCCGTCCTGCACGTCCTCCAGCCCGGCAGCGGCGGCGCCGCGAGCTACGTCTCCGCCGCGGCCGCGGACCAGCGGGCCCGGGGCTGGCGGGTGGCGGTCGCCGGTCCCGCGCGGATCGGGGAAAGCCTTGCCCGGCAAGGGGTTCCGCTGCTCCCCTGGCAGGCGACGCGGGAACCGGGACCGGCGACGGCGGCCGAAGCCCGCCGCCTGGCCCGGCTGGTGCGGGCCTTCCGGCCCGATCTGGTGCACCTGCACTCGGCCAAGGCCGGTCTCGCCGGACGGCTGGCGGTGCGCGGCCGCCTGCCGACGCTGTTCCAGCCGCACGGCTGGTCCTGGGCGGCCGCCACCGGCATGACGGCACGGGCGGCGCTGCGCTGGGAGCGGCACGCGGCCCGCTGGGCCGACGTCATCGTGTGCGTCGGGTCCGGTGAGGCGGAGGCCGGCCGCCGCGGCGGCGTCGGCGGGACGTTCACCGTGGTCCGCACCGGCGTCGACCTGGACCGGTTCCGGCCGGACACGCCGTCCCGGACCGCGGCGCGGTCCCTGCTGGGGATCGCGCCGCAGGTGCGGCTCGCGGTCTGCGTGGGACGGCTGACGCGGCAGAAGGGGCAGGACCGGCTGCTCGCCGCCTGGCCGCGGATCCGCGCCGCGTGCCCGGACGCGCTGCTCGCGCTGGTCGGCGACGGCGAAGTCCCCCGCGGGCCGGGGGTGCGCCACGCCGGACACGTCGCCGATGTGCGTCCCTGGCTTTCCGCGGCCGACGTCGTGGTGCAGCCGTCGCGCTGGGAGGGGCTGCCGCTGAGCACCCTCGAGGCGATGGCGTGCGGCCGGTCGGTGGTCGCCACCGACGTGGCGGGGCTGCGGGAACTCGTCCGGCCGGGCACGGGCGCGGTGGTGCCGCCGGACGCGCTGGCCGGGGAGATCCTCCGCCGCTTCGCCGACGACGGGCTAGCCGTCCGGGAAGGGGCCGAGGCCGCCCGGTGCGCGCGCGGCTTCGACGTGCGGGACACCTGGGCCGCGCTGGCCGAGGTGAGCAAGCGGGCCGCGGGCGGGTGGTCTGCCGCGGCTTGTCGCGGACTGGCGGCAGACGTGAGCCCATGACTTGTGCGTAGCGAAGGTCGTCCCGTTGCCGGAGGTCCGGGCGCGATGGACGTGTGATCGTCGTCCGAGTCCGACCGAGGAGACTGCCGATGCGCCGTCAGCCGAGACCCGTGCCCGACGTGGATCGCGCCACGCCCGCGCTCGTGCTCAAGCTCGATGCGAACGTCTTCCACCACGGTGGGCTCGGCGTGATCCGCAGCCTTGGCCGGCTCGGCGTGCCCGTCTACGCCGTTCAGGAGGACCGCTTCACCCCGGCCGGTGCCTCCCGCTACCTGCGGGGTGGCTGGGTGTGGCGGCCCGGGACCGGCGATGCGGAACGGCTGCTGGCGGGCCTGCGCCGGATCGGGGAGCGGATCGGGACGCGCAGCGTCCTGCTGCCGACCGACGACGCGGGCGCGCTGTTCGTCGCCGAGTACCAGGCGAAGCTGCGCGAGACCTTCCTGTTCCCCGAACCCGATCCCGCACTCCCCAGGCTGGTCGCCGACAAGTTCTCGCTGTACGGACTCTGCCGGCACGCCGGGATGCCTTGTCCGGCAACGACTCTGGCCCGCAACCTCGGCGAAGCGGCCGAGGTCCGGTTTCCCGTGGTCGTCAAGTTGCTGCGTCCCTGGCAGGGGGCCGGACGCACGCGCAGCACGACCCTGGTCCGCGACCGCGCGCAGCTGGCCGGGCTCTTCGAACGTGCCGCGGGCGACGAACTGATGCTGCAGGAGTACCTGCCCGGCGACGACTGGTTCTTCCACGGCTACTGCGACGAACAGTCCCTGTGCCGCCCGGCGTTCACCGGGCGCAAGCACCGTTCCTACCCGGCGGGCGCCGGGCTGACCGCGTTCGGCACGGCGGAGCCGAATCCCGGGCTCGCCACGGCCGCCGCGCAGCTGTTCGAGCGGCTGTCCTATCGCGGGATCATGGACCTCGACCTGCGGCGGGACCCGCGCGACGGGCAGTACAAGCTGCTGGACTTCAACCCGCGGCTCGGTGCCCAGTTCCGGCTGTTCGCCGACGACGCCGGTGTCGACGTGGCCGTGGCCGCGCACCTGCACCTCACCGGCCGGGAGATCCCGCACGGCACCCCGCTCCGTCGCGGGTTCCTGGTCGAGAACTACGACCCGGCGGCCGCCTTCGGCTACTGGCGGCAGGGCCTGCTGACACCGGGCGCCTGGCTGCGGTCCCTGCGCGAGGTCGACGAGCTGGCCTGGTTCGCCCGCGACGACCTGCGGCCCTTCGGGCTGATGTGCGCACGCCTGGCGTGGCGCGTGGCAGGCAAGCCGTTCCCCGGCCGCGGCCGCCCACCCGTGGCGACCCCGCGTCACCGGCCCGGCCGGGCCGCTCCGGAAGGAGAAACCGATGGCCAGTGAAACCGACGTCGCCGTGGTGGGCGCCGGGCCGTACGGCCTGTCGATCGCGGCGCACCTGCGCGGGCGGGGTGTGCGCTTCCGCCACTTCGGGCAGCCGATGCAGCTGTGGCGCGACGCGATGCCCGCCGGGATGTTCCTGAAATCCCAGGGCTTCGCCTCGAACCTGTCCGACCCCGGCGCGACGCACACCCTGGCGAACTTCTGCCGGGAGACCGGCCGCGAGTACGGCGACTACGGCGTGCCGGTTCCGCTGGACACCTTCGTCGCCTACGGCGACTGGTTCCGGCAGGCGCATGCGCCCGACCTCGACGAGCGGCTGGTCGAGCGGGTTTCGGCGACGGGCACCGGGTACGAGCTGGCCGTGGCAGGCGAGCGGGTCCGGGCCCGCGAAGTCGTGTGCGCTCCGGGCGTCCAGTACTTCGCGCATGTACCCGCGGAATTCGCCCGCCTGCCCGGACGCGTCTGCTCGCACAGCTCGGCCCACAAGGACCTCGCCGCCTTCCGCGGCCGGGACGTGATCGTCGTCGGGGCGGGGCAGTCGGCGATCGAGTCCGCGACCCTGCTGCACGAGTCCGGGGCGAGCGTGCGGCTCGTCGCGCGGGCACCGCGGCTGGTCTGGAACGGCCCGCCGCTGGCACCGGACCGCCCGGTCCTGCACCGGCTGCGGGAACCGGAAGCCGGTCTGGGCTCCGGCTGGTCCACGTGGTTCTACTCGACGCGGCCCCGGCTCTACCGCAAGCTGCCGCCGAACGTGCGCGTGCACCGGGCCCGGACCGCGCTGGGACCGGCCGGGGCGTGGTGGCTGCGCTCGCGCACCGAGGGCGAGTTCCCGGTCCTGCTCGGCCGGTCGGTCGTCGGCTGCGAGGCGGTCGACGGCAGAGTCCGGCTGCGCCTCGACTCCGCAGACGGGCCGATGCAGGTCGAGACCGAGCACGTCATCGCGGCCACCGGCTACCGGCCAGGGGTCGGGCAGCTGGCGTTCCTCGACGAGCGCCTGCGGGCCCGGCTGCGGCGGATCGGGGACGCGCCGTGGGTCGGCGCCGGGTTCCGGTCCAGCGTTCCCGGGCTGTTCTTCGCCGGCCCCGCGGTCGCCAGCTCCTACGGACCGGTCATGCGGTTCGTCTACGGCGCGGACTACGCAGCCCGCACCCTCGCGCGGCAGTTCGGATGACCGTCCGGGCGCCCGCGGCGCGAGCACCGGCGTGCCCCGGCGAAACCCGGCGGAGCACGCGGTGGCCTGCCGTGCTCGCGGGCACGGTCCTGCTGCCGGTGTGCGACGCGGGGGCGCCGGCCGCCGCGATCGCCGTGGCCGGCGGGCTGTCGTGGACCGCGCTGGCCTACCTCGCCGCGGTTTCCGGTGTCCTGCGGCTGTCCGGGGCCCAGCGGCTGCGGATCTGCCCGCGCTGGAGCGAGGAACTGCCGTGGCTCGCGTTCGCCGTCGCGGTCCCGGCGGTGCTGGTGCGGTCCTGGGTGCTCGTCGCGGCGGCCGCGGCCGGGCTGGCCGCCGGGCGGCTGGCCTGCTGCGCCGGGGTCCGCGCGGCACGACGGCACCGCCTGCTGGCCGAACCGGCCGTGATCGCCGGCACCGGGGCACTCGGCCGCGAAATCGCCCGGATCCTGCGGGAGCACCCCGGTTACGGGCTGGTGCCGGTGGGATTCGCCGACCGGCTGCCGCCGGGAACGGCGTCCGGCCTGCCGCTGCTGGGCGCCCCGGAGGACCTGCCCGCGATCGTCGAGCGCTACGGCGTCCGGCACGTGCTCGTCTGCTTCCCGGCCGCGACCGACGCCGAGCTGGCGACGGTCCTGCGCGCGGTCCGGGTGCGCGTCTCGGTCGTCCCGCGCCTGTACGAGCTGGGCACCACGGTGCCCGCCCGGTACCGGGACGAGATCCACGCCATCCCGCTCGCCGTCCTTTCCCCGGCCCCCGCGGGAAGGTTCGCGAAACGGCTGTTCGACGTCGTCGCGGGCGGTCTCCTCTTCGCCGCGGTGGCCCCGCTGCTCGGTGTGCTGATGACGGCGTTGCTGGTCCGCCACGGCCGCCCGGTGCTGTTCCGCCAGGTGCGCCTGAGCCGCGACGGCCGTCCGGTGACGATCGTCAAGCTGCGCACGCTCGACGACCCGGCCCCGGACACGAGCTGGGCGGTCCGCGAGGAGACCTGCGGACGGCTGCGGCGCCTGCTGCGGGCCACCCACTTCGACGAGCTGCCGCAGCTGTGGTGCGTGCTGCGCGGGAGCCTGTCGCTGGTGGGGCCGCGGCCGGAACGCCCGTACTTCGCGGCCCGCTTCGCACGGACCGTCCCCGGCTACGACCAGCGCCACCGCGTGCCGGCGGGCGTCACCGGCTGGGCCCAGGTGCACGGGCTGCACGGCGACACGTCGATCGCCCAGCGGGTCCGCTTCGACAACGCCTACATCGAGCACCGGTCGTGCTGGACCGACCTGGTCATCCTCGCCCGCACCCTCGGCACGCCCCTGTCCGGCCTGCGCCGCTCCCGCCGATCCGAAGGAGAACGACCGTGAGAGTTCTGCACATCATCACCGGGCTGGACGTGGGCGGTGCCGAGCTGCAGGTCCGGATGCTGCTCCAGCACACCCGCCACGACGCCGAGGTGCTCACCCTCTACAACCCGGCCACGGTGGCCGGGATGATCCGCGACGACGGCGGCCGCGTCCGGGACCTCGGGATGCGCCGCAACACCGAGCTGTCCGCCGTGCTGCGGCTGGCCCGGCTGATCCGCGCGGAGAGGTTCGACGTCGTCCACGTGCACCTCTACCGCGCGTGCCTCTACGGCCGGGTCGCCGCCTGGCTGGCCCGGACCCCGGTCGTGGTGACGAGCGAGCATTCGATCGGCGAGACGCACATCGAGCGCCGCCGGATGACCGCGGGCGTGCGGGCGCTCTACCTCGCCACGGACGTCTTCTCGGACGCGACGATCGCGGTGTCGGAAACGGTGCGCGAGCGGCTCGTGAAGTGGGGCGTGCCGCCGCGCAAGATCGTCACCATCCCGAACGGGCTGGAGTTCGACGGGCTCGCGTTCGACCCGGTGCGGCGGGCCGATGCCCGCGCCCGGCTCGGCATCCCGCCCGCCGCGTTCGTGCTCGGGGTGATGGGCAGGCTGGACGCGGCGAAGCGGATCGACCTCGCCATCGAGGCCGCGGCCCCGCTGCTCGGCGAGGACTGCCGGATGCTGATCGTCGGCCAGGGCGCCGACCGGGACCGACTGGAAGGCGTCGCGGCCGCCTGCGGAGTCGCCGGGCACGTGGTCTTCGCCGGTTACCAGGCCGACGGCGTCGCCATGCTCTCCGCGCTCGACCTCTACGTGTCCACCTCCGCGCAGGAGACGTTCGGGCTGTCGGTGCTGGAGGCACTGGCCAACGGGATGCCCGCGCTGTTCACCGCGTGCCCGGCCCTCGACGGGATCGGCACCGACCGCGCCCGCCGGGTCACCGGCGGCGTGCCCGAGCTGCGGGCGGAGATCCGCAAGGAGATCGAGGCCGGTCCCCGGCCGCGGGTGGCGGTGGACGCCGTGCTCGACCGGTACGGCATCGCCTCGGTCGCCGCGCGCGTCGACGACCTCTACGACGACCTGGCCGCCGCCCGGAAGCGGTGGCGTCGTGCAATCGGAGGAGAACGGGCTCATGCCGGCACCCGATGACTCCGGCGTGGCCGCGGCGCACCGTGAGGACATGCCCATGGTGCGGATCTTCCTCGTCGACGACCATGAGATGCTGCGTGACGCGCTCGCCGCGCGGCTGTCGCTCGCGCCGGGGGTCTGCGTCGTGGGCGGCGCGGCCGCCGGCGACCCGCAGCTGCTGCCGCGGCTCGCCGGGCTCCGGCCCGACGTCGTCACTGTCGAGATAGGACACTGCGGGAGCGACCCGCGGGTGCTGCTGGACCGGCTGGCCGCCGAGTTCCCCGGTCTGTCCGTCGTCGCGCTCACCGATCGACGGGAGACCGCGCTGGCGGTGGCCGCGGCCAAGGCGGGCGTGCTCGCCTGGGTGCCGAAAGACAGCACGATCGACCACCTCGTCGACGTCCTGCGCGGGGCCGGGCTCGGGCAGGCCAGCTACCCGCCCGCCCATCTCGGTGAAGTGCTGCGGGCGCTGCGGGAGGACTTCCGGCGGGCCCGCGACCGCACCGGCCCGCTCGACATGCTGAGCCACCGCGAGCGGGAAGTGCTGGCGAGCATGGTGGACGGCAAGCGACGGTCCGAGATCGCGCGGGAGCTGTGCGTCTCCGCCAACACCGTCCGGACGCACACCCACAAGATCCTCACCAAGCTCGGCGTCGGCAGCAGCCTGGAAGCCGTCCGGGTCGCGGTGTCCTCGGGCATGCGCCCGGCAACCGGGCCGAAGACGTAACGACTCTCGTCCTGCTGGATGAGTTCCCCGCGCCGCGGCGCGCCTAGCGTCGAGCCGACAGCCGTGCCCAGCCGCAGAAGGAGTTGGCGTGAAACATCTCGGAAAGTGGCGCCCCGCCATCGCCCTGGTGCTGACGGCCGGGTGTGCGGGCGGGTTCGCCGTCACGGCGGGCACCGCGCAGGCGGCCGGCCCGCCCCGCGTCGACCTGAACGTCCTCGTGGTCACCGACGGAACGCCCTGGGTGGACGCGATCCGGCGGCAGATGGCGTCCGAAGGCGTCGCCACCACCGTCGTCGACCTGAACGACAGCGCGCGCCCGGTCATCACCGGCGCCTTCCTCGCCGACACCCTCGCGGACGGCACGCCGCACGCGAAGTTCGAAGGTGTCGTGGTGCCGGGCGACTTCACCCCGGCGCTTTCGCCGGACGAACGCACGGCGTTGACGACTTACGAAAGCTCGTACGCGATCCGGGAGGTGGACAGTTACGTCTACCCGTCGGCGAACGTGGGCATGAACCCGCCGACGTACGCGGGCTCGCTGGACGGCGTCACGGTGACCGCCACCGCTGCCGCGCGCGGCGACGCTTTCCGTTACCTCAAAGGATCGTTCAAGTTCGACGGCACGCCCGGCGGCCCGACCTCCTACGGCTACCTGGGCCAGCCGCTGGCGAACACGACGACGTCGAGCTTCACGCCGTTCCTCACCGCCCCGATCCCCGGGACGTCGACGACGGGCACCCTCGCGGGTGTCTACACCACCGGAAACCGCCAGCAGCTGGAAATCAGCTTCGGCTACAACTACTTCCAGGGCCAGTTCCGGTACCTGGCGCACGGCATCGTCGGCTGGGTCACCAAGGGCCTGCACTTCGGGTACTGGCGCAACTACTTCAGCGTCCACATCGACGACGTCTTCAGCTACGACGCGATCTGGAGCGACGCCGGCAAGTGCACCCCCGGCGACGGCGCCTGCCCGCCGGGCACGCCGGACACCACCCCGGTCCGGATGAGCGGTGCCGACGCCAGTTACGCGTCCTCGTGGGAGCAGCAGAACTCGTTCACGCTGGACCTGCTGTTCAACGGCGGCGCGTCGGCGCAGTACCTCCAGGACAACTTCGCGCTGCTCGACCCGCTGCTGTTCCAGTTCCAGCTCATGACGAGCCAGTTCCGGTGGGTCAACCACACCTACACCCACCAGTTCCTGGGCTGCGTGCAGGACTTCACCGTCATTCCCTGGCGGTGCGCGACCGATGCCGCGGGCAACACCGTCTGGGTGTCCTCCGCGACCGTCAACAGCGAAATCACGAAGAACACCCAGTGGGCGCGGCAGAACGGGATTCCCGTGCGCGGCGGCGAACTGGTGGCCGGGGAACATTCGGGCACGTTCATCCTGCCGCAGCAGCCGTCCGACAACCCGAACTTCGTCAACGCGCTGGGTCCCGACGGGGTGAAGTGGCTGGGTCTCGACGCCTCGCGCGAAGCGGCTCAGCGGCCGGTCGGCGCCGCGCTCGGCGTGCCGAGGCACCCGATCAACGTGTTCTACAACGTGGCCACGAAACGCGACGAGGTGTCGGAATACAACTGGCTCTACACCTCGGCGGCCAACGGCGGCAGCGGAATCTGCGAAAGCAGCTCGACGACGACGTGCATCGCGCCGCTCGACCCGAACACCGGATGGGATTCCTACATCCTGCCGCAGCAGATCCAGATCACGCTCGGCTACGTGCTGCAGAACGACCCGCGGCCGTTCTACATGCACCAGTCGAACCTGGTCCAGGACCGGCTGGCCTACCCGGTGATGGGCGGGGTGCTGTCGGCCTACCGCGGCGTGTTCGCCACGAACACGCCGGTCGTCAACGCGACGCTCACCCAGGAAGGCCAGGCCCTGCAGGCCCAGGACCGCTGGACGGCCACGCAGGGCGCCGGCACCGTGTCGGGGTACGTCCAGGGCACGACGGTGGTCGTCACCGGGCCGTCCGGGACTTCGGTGCCGCTGACGGCGCCTGCCCAGACGAAGCTCGGCAACGCCACCTTCGGCTCGCAGTACGCCGGGGAGCGGTCGGACTACACGACGCTGGGAACGGCCGGGGCGAAGCTGACGCTGCCCGCCGCCCTGTTCCCGACGTCGCCGTGATCCGGGTGGACCGATGAAGGTCGCGCTGATGACCGAGGGCACCTACCCGCACCAGTTCGGCGGGGTGAGTGTCTGGTGCGACCAGCTGGTCCGTGGGATGCCGGGACACGACTTCCACGTGGTCGCGCTCGTCGCCACCGGCGCCGAGCGGCCCGCGTGGGAACTGCCGGCGAACGTCGCTTCGCTGGTCGGGGTGCCCCTGTGGGGCGCGGGTCCGGCCGGGCGCAGGCCCGGCCGGACGGCCCGCCGCCGGTTCGCGCCGCTGCTGGCCGAGCTGACCGGCGTCCTGGCGGACGGCTCCGCCGGGGCGGCCGGCCGGTTCGGTGAGATCCTGCGGGCGCTTTTCGAGTACGCGCAACAGGAATGCCTCACCGGGGCGTTCGGGACGGACGAGGCGTTCGAGCTGTTCACCCGCCTGTGGTGCGGGAGCAGGGCGGACACCGGTCCGGTGCGCCCGAGCCTCCAGGACGCCTTGACCGCCATGCAGCTGCTGGAGCACTCCCTGCGCCCGCTGTCCCATCCGCCGGAGTACGCCGACGTGGCGCATGCGGTGACCAACGGGCTCGGCGTGCTGCCCGCGCTCACCGTGAAGTGGCGGCACGGCAGGCCGGTGATCGTCACCGAGCACGGGATCTACCTGCGGGAGCAGTACCTGCACGCCCGCCGTGGCCCGTACCGGTGGCCGGTGAAGGCGCTGTACCTGAGGTTCCTGCACCACCTCTGCGCGCTCGGCTACCGGGAAGCGGCGGTCATCACGCCGGGGAACGTCTACAACACGCGGTGGGAGCAGCGGCTCGGTGCCTCCGGCGCGGTGATCAAGACCGTCTACAACGGAGTCGACCCGCAGAACTTCCCGGCGTTCGAAGGAGAACCGGACGTCCCGACGATCTCGTGGGTGGGCCGCATCGATCCGATCAAGGACCTCGAGACGCTGATCCGCGCGTTCGCCCTGGTGCACGAGGCGATGCCGGCGGCGCGGCTGCGCCTGTTCGGGTCGCCGCCCGGCGGCCGCGAAGGCTATCTGCGGCAGTGCAAGGACCTCGCGGCCGAACTCGGCGTCGGCGAGGTCACCGGCTTCGAAGGGCGGGTCGAGAACATCCGGGACGCCTACGAGGCCGGGCACGTCGTCGTGCTGTCCAGTCTCTCCGAGGGTTTCCCGTACAGCGTGCTCGAAGCGATGACGTGTGGCAGGCCGTGCGTGGCGACCGACGTCGGCGGCGTCACCGAAGCCATCGCGGACACCGGGCTGGTGGTCCCGCCCCGCAATCCGCGGGCCATGGCCGAGGCGTGCCTGCGGCTGCTCGGCGACGGCGAACTCCGCCGCCGCCTCGGCTCCGGCGCCCGCGCGCGGGCACTGGAGTACTTCACCGTGGACCAGGCCGTCGAGACGTTCGACGAACTCTACGAGCGGATCGGCTCCGGGCTTCCGCTGCACTACGCGGAGGTGGCCGGATGAGCGCGGGCACCCTGTCCGGCCTGCAGCAGGCCGCGCCGCCGTCCGGCCTGCCGGGTCACCCGGCCCCGGCGGACGGGATCACCGGGCTCTGCGAGCAGTTCGCCGACGTCTGCCGCTCAGCGGCCGACGCGCTGGAGATCGCCGCGGCACTGGAGTTCGACGGGCTCAACGACCAAGCCGTCAAGGCGAAGTACGGCTACGCCGACGTGTTCGACCTGGCCGAGGAGCTGCACCGGCGTGTCCCGCTCGACCCGGCCGAACCCCCGGCGGAGCCGGACCCCTGGCGGCTCGGCCCGGGCCGGCCCACCCTGCACGGACTGCTCTACAGCCTGCCCGCGCTGTTCTTCCCCGCGGCGGCGGGACTGCTGAGCGGGCCCGCGTCGATCACCGTGCTGCTGGTGTCGATGCTGGTCTCGTGGTCCGCCAGCCAGGGCCTGGCCTACCTCGGCTACGTGCGGCTCGGCCGGGGCGACGACGCCGCGACCAAGCGGACGCTGCGCTACGGCTTCGCCGTCGCCGCGCTGGGTGTCGCGGTCGCGCTGGCGGTCGCGGGGCTGGTGACCGGGGCGCGGACGACGGCGCTGGTCTTCGGTCTCGGCCAAGGGCTGTACCTGCTGGGCGCGACCGTGCTTATGGTGCTGCGGGCCGAACGGCTGCTCCTGCTGGTGCTGGCCCCGGGTTGCCTGGCGGGCGCGGGATTCCTGGCGCTCGGACGGCCCGCGGGCCTCGCCGCGGCCGTCGGGTGGGTCCTCGTGGTGACGCCGCTGCTGGGCACCGCGCTGGCCTTCCGGCTGACCCGAGGCGGCGGCGGACGGCCGTTCGTGCGGACGGAACTCGCCGCGGCCGTGCCGAGTGCGGTGTTCGGCCTGCTCGCCGCCGCGCTGATCGCGTTCCCGGTCGTGCCGTCGTGGGGTGCCGGGCCGGGCGGGGTGAACACCGGCGCGCTGCTGGCCGCGGTCCCGCTGTCGCTGTCCATGGGCGCGGCCGAATGGACGCTGTTCTGGTATCGGCGCCGCAGCAGGCGGCTGCTGCGGTCCACCGGCCGCCTGCGGGTGTTCGGCCGCCGCGTCCGGCTCGTCCTGCTCGCCGCCCTGACCCAGTACCTCGTGGCGACCGTGCTGCTGATCGCGGCGGCGACGGCGCTCGCGTGGACGTCCGGGCTGGCGGGGCCGGACCGCGGCACCGCCGGCCAGATCGGGGCCTACCTGGCGCTGGGCGGGGCGATGTTCCTGGCACTGCTGCTGCAGACCATGGGGTCCCGGATCGTGCCGCCCGCCGCCTGCGCTGCCGCGTTCGCGGTGGAGCTGGCCTGCCGCGGGTTCGGGGTGCGGGCGCAGCTGGCCGCCATGGCCGGGCTCCTGTTGTTCCTCTGTGTGTACGCATTGGCCGTCCTGGGCAAGGCGTCGAGGCACTTCTAGAGAAGGGATCGATCCATGACGGGACTGGCCGTCGTCACCGGCGCCGAGGGCTTCATCGGTTCGCACCTGGTGGAAGCGCTGGTGCGGCGCGGGCACCGGGTCCGTGCCATGGTGCTCTACAACATGTACAGCTCGCAGGGCTGGCTGGACACCGTCGATCCCGGGATCCGCGAGCAGGTCGACGTCGTGTTCGGCGACGTCCGCGACCCGGCGAGCGTGCTGCGGCTCGTCGAGGGCGCCGAAGTCGTCTACCACCTGGCCGCGCTCGGCTCGATCCCGTACTCCTACGCCGCGCCACGGTCCTTTGTGGACACCAACACGATCGGCACCCTGCACGTGCTGGAGGCGGTGCGCGCGTGCCGGACGCCCCGGCTCGTGCACACCTCGACCAGCGAGACCTACGGCACCGCGCGGACGGTGCCGATCACCGAGCAGCACCCGCTGCAGGCGCAGTCCCCGTACGCCGCGTCCAAGATCGCCGCGGACAAGCTGGTCGAGTCCTACCACCTGAGCTTCGAGGTGCCCGCGGTCACGCTCCGGCCGTTCAACACCTTCGGCCCGCGGCAGTCGGCGCGGGCGGTGATCCCGGCGGTCATCACGCAGCTGGCGGCCGGTGCCCGGCAGCTGCGGCTCGGCGCGCTCGCGCCGACGCGGGACTTCACCTACGTGACCGACACGGCCGAGGCGTTCGTCGCGCTCGGCACCGCGCCGGCGTCCGCGGTGCTCGGCGAGCAGTTCAACGCGGGCACCGGCGCCGAGGTGGCGATCGGCACGCTCGCGGCGGACATCGCGCGGCTGATGGGCCGCCAGGCGGACATCGTCGAGGACACGCAACGCCTGCGCCCCAAGGACTCCGAGGTCATGCGGCTGGTCTGCGACGCGTCGAAGCTGACGCAGCGCACCGGCTGGCGCCCGCGGCAGACCCGCGACGAGGGCCTGCGCAAGACGATCGAGTGGTTCTGCGAGCCGGGCAACCTGGCGCGGTACCGGCCCGGCGAATACAACCAGTGACACGAGGAGGCGACCATGCACGCGGTGATCCTGGCCGGCGGCAAAGGCATCAGGCTGCGTCCCTACACGACGCGCCTGCCGAAACCACTCGTGCCCATCGGGGACGAGTTCTCCATTCTCGACATCGTCCTGAGCCAGCTGGCGCACTGCGGGTTCGACCGGGTGACGCTGGCGATCGGGCACCTCGGCGAGCTGGTCCGCTCCTACGTGGGCGACGGCAGGCGGTGGGGCCTGGACATCGGCTACCACCAGCAGGGTTCCGCGCTGGGCACGATGGGCCCGGTCCTGGAGCTGCTCGACCAGCTGCCCGAGGAGTTCCTGGTGATGAACGGCGACGTGCTGACCGACATCTCCTACCTCGACCTGCTGCACCGGCACCGTGAAAGCGGCGCGCCGCTGACCGTGGCGACCTACCAGCGGCAGGTACAGGTCGACTTCGGCGTCCTGTCCACAGAGGACGGTGTGGTGGTCGACTTCGTCGAGAAGCCCAAGCTGGACTACCGGGTCAGCATGGGTGTCTACGGGCTGAGCCGCCGGACCCTCCTGCCCTACACACCCGGGCTGCCGTTCGGCTTCGACGAGCTGGTCCTCGACCTGCTGGCCCGGCACACCCCGCCGCACGAGTACGCGTTCAGCGGCTACTGGCTCGACATCGGCCGTCCCGACGACTACGACCGCGCCAACGCCGAGTTCGACCTCATCAAGGAGTCCCTGCTGAAAGGCGCGCGATGCGCGTCCTGGTGATCGGGGCCGCAGGCTTCCTCGGCGGGCACGTCCGGCGCGCGGCGGCGGCGCGGGGCTTCGAGGTGGTCGCGCCCGGACGCCGTCACCTCGACCTCGCGACCGGCAGGGCGGAGCTGGCCGGGCTGGTCGCGGCGATCGCGCCACGGGCCGTCGTCAACTGCGCGGGCGCGGTGACCGGCGACGCCGCGGCGTTGAACGCGGCGAACGTCGCCGGCACGGAGAACCTCGTGCGGGCGCTCGGCCCGGGCGTCCGGCTGGTCCACCTCGGTTCGGCCGCGGAGTACGGCCGGGGCTCGCCGGGCGTGCCGGTCACCGAAGCCGCGGAGCCCCGGCCGCTGAACCCCTACGGCGTGACCAAGCTGGCCGGGACGCGGATCGTCACGCAGGCCCGCGCGTCCGGGCTCGACGGCGTCGTGCTCCGCGTCTTCAACCCGGTCGGGGCCGGCGCGCCCGCCAGCGGGCTGCCGGGCCGGGCGGCCGCCGCCCTGCGGAAGGCCCTGGCCGACGGCGGTGACCTGCGGCTCGGCCCGCTCGACGCGGTCCGGGACTTCGTCGACGCCCGCGACGTCGCCGACGCGGTGCTGGCGGCGCTGACGGCACCGGACCTGCCGCCGGTGCTGAACATCGGCAGCGGCCATGGCGTGCCCGCGCGGGCGCTGGTGAAGGAACTGCTGGAAGTCAGCGGCGCGGGCTGCGCGGTGTACGAGGACGCGCCGGGGTCGGCACGGTCGGCGGACGTGCCCTGGCAGCAGGCGGACATCACCCTGGCCACGCGGGTCCTGGCGTGGCGGCCCCGGCGCGGGCTCGCGGACGCGGCCGCCGACCTGTGGCGGGCATCGTGACCAGGCTGGTCGTCCCGGCCTACTTCCACCCGGCCGTCCGCCGGGACGACTGGGCGGAGCTGGCCCGCAACCCGGCCCGGATCCGGCTCGTCGTGCTCAACCCGGCCAGCGGCACGGGCCCGCTGCTCGACGACGTGTTCCTGGGACCGCTGGAACGGCTGGGCGAAGCCGGGATCGAGGTCGCCGGCTATGTCGACACCGGCTACGGGAGCAGGCCGGCCGCCGAGGTGGTCGCCGAGGCGGGCCGTTACGCCGACTGGTACGGCGTCGACGGGGTGATGTTCGACCGCGTTTCGGCGTCCTTCGACGATCTCGGCCACTACGCGTCGCTCGCCAGGGCCGTGCGGGCGATCGGCGTCCGCACGCTCGCGTTCAACCACGGCGCACACCCCGCGGAGGCGTACGCGGAGCACGCCGACCTCCTCGGCACGTTCGAGGGCCCGTTCACGTCCTATGTGGACGCCGGCATCCCCCGCTGGGTCCGGCGCTGGCCTGCGGAGCGGTTCGCCCACCTCGTGCATTCGGTGCCACCGGGGTACTTCGCGGAGGTGCAGCGGCTCGCGAGCCGCCGGAACGCGGCCAACGTCTTCGTCACCGACCAGGGGGGACCCAACCCATGGCACTGCCTGCCCGCCTCACTCGTTTCGTAGCGGGCTGCGCCCTGCTCACCGTCCTGTCCGGCGCATGCGCGGCAGCACGGCCCGCAACCGGCCGCTGGGTCCCGGCGCCGGGCACGACGTGGCAGTGGCAGCTCGGCGGCAAGGTCGACACGGGCGTAGACGCGGAGGTCTACGACATCGACGGAGTGGACAACGACGCCGAGGTGGTCGCCACCCTGCACGCGGCCGGGCGCCGAGTCGTCTGCTACGTCAACACCGGCGCGGCCGAGGACTTCCGGCCCGACGCCGCGGCGTTTCCCCCTGCGGTGAAAGGGAAGCCCGACGGCTGGCCGGGCGAGCAGTGGCTGGACATCCGCCGCCAGGACATCCTCCGCCCGATCATGGCGGCCCGGTTCGCGCAGTGCCGGGAGAAGGGCTTCGACGGAATCGAAGCCGACAACGACGACGGTTACGCGGCGGACACGGGCTTCCCGCTGACGGCCGCGGACCAGTTGTCCTACAACCGGTTGCTGGCCGGGCTGGCCCACGGGCTCGGCCTTTCGATCGGGCTCAAGAACGACTTGGGCCAGGTGGAGGACCTGCTGCCGGACTTCGACTTCGCGGTCGACGAGCAGTGCGCCGAATTCACCGAGTGCGAGCGGCTGGCGGCGTTCGTCAAGGCGGGGAAGGCGGTTTTTCACGTGGAGTACAACCTCGAGCTGACGCAGTTCTGCGCGGAGACCACCGCGCTGGGGTTCAGCTCGATGCGCAAGAACCGCAGCCTCGACGCACCCCGCTGGCCGTGCCCGGCGTGAGACGTCCGGTCACCCCCGGCAGTCGAACAACGTCATGCCGCCCGGGGTTCGGAGGTGGACCGGGGCGCAGTGGGCGCGGGCCCAGGCCGCGCGTTCTCCGAGTACGCCCGGCAGGCCCGGCACCGCCGTCAGATACAGGAACCGCAGCTGTTCCTCGCGAACCAATTCCGCCACCTCAGCCAATTCCGGGTACGGCGAGAAGCCCGTGAACCCGCCCATCGGGAGCACGCTGTACCCGGCCGCGAGGTACGGCGACGCGGTGCTCGCGTCCCCCGTCGCGAACAGGAAACGCTCGCCCGCGTGGTGAGCCCGCAGGTAATCCAGCAGTTCCGGGTCGATGTCCGACCCCGGCAGGGGCGCGTCGATCGGGGGTACCGGCCCGGTTGGGGGCATGCCGAGGATGCGGGACAGCGTGATCCGGGGATCGGCGACGCCGAAGACCGCGACGGCCGTCTGCGGGCCTGCGACCGGGTTGGCCGTGTGCATCGAGTTGCGCGGTACCGCGGGCGTGATCGCGATCCAGGCTGCCGGTCCCGCCAGCAGCACCACCGCGCCCGCCGCCGCGGCTCCGCGGCGATGTCCCCACACCGCCACGCCGAGGGCGGCGACCGCCACGAGCCAGCCGGGGCCGCCCGCCCGCGTCATGATCACCGCGGCGGCCGCGGCGGACAGGACGCCGCCGGCCGGCAGGACCCAGCGGAGGCCGGTGCGTTCCCGCCACCACTTCCAGGCCGGGGGCACTCCGGCGCCGATCGTCGCGGCCAGTGCCGGGGCGAGCAGCGTTGTGTAGTACGGGTGGAGGCCCGGCAGGAAGCTCAGGACCACCACTGCGGTGAGCAGCCAGCCGCCCCAGAGTGTCCACAGTGGATCTTTGCGGGACGTCCACCAGCAGGCGGCCGCGAGGACCAGCGCGAGCGGGAGCAGCCAGCCTGCCTGGCCGCCGAGCTGGTCGTCGAACAACCGCAGCGGCCCGGGTGGCCCGCCGTACGGGGCGCCGTCGCCGGTCAGTCCGCGGTCGAGGCCGTTGTAGCCGAACACCATTTCCCACCACGTGTCGCCGGGGCTGCCGTCGACGTGCGGGCGTTCGTCTCGCGGGACGAAGCCGACTGCCACCAGCCACGCCATCGACACCACGAGCGCCGTCCCGCCCAGGACCGCCGCCCGGCGCAGCCGTGGTCCCGGTGCCACCAGGCACGCGGCGAGCAGGGCCGGCAGGACGACCCACGCCTCGACCATCTTGACCTGGAAGCCCACACCGACCAGGGCGCCGGACACGACCAGCCAGCGGCCGTCGTCGAAGGCGCGGGTCAGCGCGTAGGCGGCCGCCACCAGGCACAGCACCAGGAGCGGGTCGACCAGGTTGACCCGCGCGGCCGCGAACGTCACCGGAGAGGCCAGGAGCACGACGGCGGCGATCACGCCGGCCCGGGTCCCCGCCCAGCGGCGGACCGCCGCGAACAGCAGCGGCACCGTCGCCGTCGCGGCGAGGGCACCCGGCAGCAGCAGGACCCAGGCGTGGAATCCCAGCACCCGCACGAAGAGCGCCTGCACCCACAGCCCGCCCGGCAGCTTGTCCACCGTCATGCTCGCGGCCGGGTCGAGCGCGCCGAAAGCGAACGCCGACCAGCTCGTGCTCATGCTGCGCACCGCCGCGCTGTAGTAGTAGTGCGTCCCGCCCCGGAGCAGTCCCCAGCCGTGGAGACAGCCCGCCACCAGGGTCAGCACGACCGCCGGCCGCCGCATCGCATCCCCTCCTTCACTACGTGTCGTAGTACTACGAGAAGTAGTACTACACGCGACGCGGACGTGTCTACTACGCTGTGTCGTGACGAACGGAGGGCCGATGGGGAAGCTCGGCGAGCTGGAGCGCGCCGTGATGGACGCGCTGTGGGGCCGGGACAGCCCGGTCAGCGTCCGCGCCGTCCACGAGGCGCTCGCCGACCGCGGGCTCGCCTACACGACGGTGATGACCGTGCTGTCCCGGTTGGCGGACAAGGGTTTCGTGCGCCGGGAACGCGACGGCCGCGCATGGCTGTACGCGCCGGCCGCGAGCCGCGACCAGTACGTCGCCGAGCTGATGTTCGAGGCACTCGGCGAGACCGGCGACCGCGACGGCGCACTGACGCACTTCGCCCAGGCGGTGAGCGCCGAGGAGGCCGACGTCCTGCGCAAGGCACTCACCCGCAAGCGACGGCCGTGATCTACGTCCTCCACCACGTCGCCGCGCTGATGCTGGCCGGACTCGCGGCAGGCTACCTGCGGCGGGCGCGGTGGCCGAGCCTGCGGCCCCGGCTGGCGGTGGCCCTGTGGCAGGCGATCGCGCTGACGATCGTCGTCTCGGCCGTCAGCGCGCTGCTCGCGCTGGGGCTCATGCCGCTGCGCCGCGGCATCCTGCCCGGCCTGCTGTCCTTCGCCGCGGCCGGGCCGGATCCGCTCGGCATGCCGGCGATCACCGCCGGGCTGGCGCTGGCCGCCGGGCTCGTCGCGCAGCAGCTGTGGTGCGCGGTCCGCGTCGCCCGGCAGCGGGCACGGCACCGCAGCCTCCTCGCGCTGCTCGCCGAGCCCTGCGACGGCGCGCTGGTCGTGGACCACCCGCTGCCGGTCGCCTACTGCGTGCCCGGCCGCACGGCCGAGATCGTGCTCAGCACGGGCGCCCGCCGCCTGCTCACCGACGGCGAGCTGGCCGCGGTCCTCGCCCACGAGCACGCCCACCTGCGCGAACGGCACGACCTCGCGCTCGCCCCGTTCACCGCACTGGCCCGGCTGTTCCCCGGCTGCCGCAGGCTGAGCGCGGACATCCAGCTGCTGCTGGAAATGCGCGCCGACGACCGCGCCGCCCGTCGCCACGGACGCGAGGCCGTCGCCACGGCATTGGAGAAGTTCCGCGCCCACGGCGCGACGGCCACCCCACCGGGCACGCTCGGCGCGGCGGCGGAGACGCTGGGCGCGGCGGCAACCACCCCACCCAGCAGCCTCAGCGCCGCAACCACTCCACCCGGCACACTGGGCGCGGCGGCGGAGACGCTGGGCGCGGCGGCACCCACCCCACCCGGCACACTCAGCGCGACAGCCACCCCACCCGCCACCCTCAGCGCCACAGCAGCCACGACGTCCCGGATCGACCGCCTCCGCCGCCCACCTGCCACCGGCCCGCGCCTCCTGCCCGCGCTGGTGACCGCCACCGTCGTCACCGTGCTGGCGACGCCCCTCAGCCTGCTGCTCACCCCGTTCTGAGTCCCGCCGCTACTTCCGGGCACTGAAGCGGTACTGGCCGGAGCCGACGACCACGACGGTGGCCTTCTTCGCCGGGTCGTACCGGACGTCGAGGACGCCAGGCGCCGACCGGAGCTGCTTGCCGGACTCGGTCACGGATGCCGCGCCGCCCGAGGGGATCACCACCTCGGCCGTGGTGTTCACCGGCACCGTCACGGTCATCGTCAGGCCGTCGCCGGTCAGCGCCCACGCGTTGGACAGCTTTCCGTAGACCGTGTCGATCGCGCCCTCGGCGTGGGTGAGGCCGCCGCCGATGTGGGGCTCGACGATGCTGCGGTGGTAGCCGGCTTCGGCGATCCGGAGGCCGCCGATGTACTGGTGCATCCAGTCGGCGACCGCGCCGTAGGCGTAGTGGTTGAAGGAGTTCATGTCCACCGGGCCGAACGTGCCGTCGGGCTGGATCGAGTTCCAGCGCTCCCAGACCGTCGTCGCGCCCTTGCCGATCTCGTAGCCCCACGACGGATAGTCCTTTTGGGACAGCAGCGTGTAGGCGAGGTCGTCGCGGCCGATGTTCGTCAACGCCGGGAGCAGCCACGGCGTCCCGATGAACCCGGTCCTCAGGTGGTTGCCGCTCTGGGCGAGCTTCGCCACGTACTTCTCCCCCGCCCTGGCCTTCAGCGCCGGGTCGGTGATCAGGTCCATGCCGAGCGCGAGCGCGTAGCCGGTCTGCGAGTTGCCCCGCACGGTTCCGTCGGCCGCCACGTAGGCGTTGGTGAACGCCGCGCGGACGTCGGCGTGGAGCTTGGTGTACTCGGCCACTTCGGCGGTCCGGCCGACCGCGGCGGCCATCTCCGCCATCATCCGGACGTCCTGCGCCCAGATCGCGGTCCCGAGAACACCCTGGTCGGACGGGTCGTCGAGGTTCAGCCAGTCGTTGGTGAAGAACGTCAGCCGCCCGGTTTCCAGGTTGTCCGGCCCGGCGCTCGCCCGTGCGTAGGCGAAGAACCGGCTCATCGCGTCGTAGTTCTCGCGCAGCACCCGGGCGTCCCCGTAGGCGTGCCACAGCGAGTACGGCACGGTGATGAGCGCGTCTTCCCAGCCGACGCCGCTTTCGTCGAACGCGCCGTTGGTGGACGGGACGACGGCCGGGATGGACCCGCTGCCCTTCTGCTCGTCGCGGACGTCGGTCAGCCACTTGCCGAGGAACGCCCGCATGTCGCTGAGGTAGGCGGCGGTCGGGGCGAAGATGTTGATGTCGCCGGTCCAGCCCAGCCGCTCGTCCCGCGCCGGGGTGTCGGTCGGGATCGAGAGGAAGTTGCCCCGCGCTCCCCAGGCGACGTTGCTCAGCAGCTGGTTCAGCATGCCGTCGGACGTTCCCAGCGTCCCGGTGCGGCGCAGGTCCGAGCCCCACACGACACCCTGGACGTCCGCCGCGGACGGCGGTGTGGCGAGCCCGGTGACCTCGATGTAGCGGAACCCGTGCTGGGTGAACGCCGGCTGGTAGGTGACCGTGCCGTCCCGGTCGAAGCGGTAGTAGTCGGTGGCGGTCGCCGCGCGCAGGTTCGCCACGTACATCGTGCCGTCGGGGTTGAGCACCTCCGCGTGCCGCAGCTTGACCGTCTCCCCCGCCTTGCCGGTGATCTTCACCCTGGCGACGCCGACCATGTTCTGGCCGAGGTCGTAGATCGTGACACCCGGGGCCGGGCTGGTGACGGTTTTCGTGGCGAGCACCTGGGTTTCCCGCACCGGCTCGTCCGGCTGCGGGGACAGCTTGGCCGTGTCCGAGGGGCGCACGGCGACCGGTGCCCACGCCGCGTCGCCGAACCCGGCGTCCGCCCAGCCCGGCTGCTCGAACCGGGCGTCGTAGGTCTCCCCGAGCTGGTTGTCGGTCGCCGCGAACGGGCCGGTGTGCCACTTCCAGTCCGGCGTCGTGTCGACCCACTGCGTGCTGCCGTCGGTGTAGGTGATCTTCAGCCGGGCCACCAGCGCGAGGTCGGTGCCGTACTGCCCCTTGCCTGCCAGCCCGATCTTCCCGGCCCACCAGCCGTCGCCGAGCGCGGCCCCGAACCCGTTCGCCCCGGCCCGGACCAGGCCGGTGACGTCGTAGGTCTGGGACTGGATGCGCTTGGCGTACTCGGTGTAGCCCGGCGCGAGGAACTGGTCGCCGACCTTGCGGCCGTTGAGGGTCAGCTGGTACACCCCGTGCGCCGACGCATAGACCCGGGCCTGCGCCACACGTTTGCCCGGCGTGGTCGCGAACGACGTCCGCAGCAACGGCCCGGCCGCGTCCCGGCCGGTCCACAACGCGTCGGTGTCCCCGGCCACGGTCAGTTCACCGGTGCCGATGCTGCCACCGGTGAACGGGTTGGGCACGGCCATTTCCGCGTTCGCGAGCACGGTTCCGTCCGGTTTGGACACCGTGAACTTCCCGACGGTGACCGATTCCGCGCCGTAGGTGCGCAGCCCGGCGCGGCCGCTCGCGAAGTCCGTGACCGTCCGCGTGTCGACGACGACACCGTCCAAAGTGGTCCGGACGGTGTCGCCCTCGACGGTGTAGGCCACGGTGTGCGTCCCGGCCAGCAGCCCGGCGCGGGTGAACCCGAACGGCCGCAGGTCCACTTCGGCCAGCACCGAGTAGCCGCCGTTCACCCGGCGGTGCGGCCGGAGCATCGGCACCGACGTCGCCGAATCGCCGACGTTGAGCTGCCACATGTAGGCGTTGCCGGCGTCCCGGGCACGCAGGAAGGTCCCGAACGCGATGTTGTTGAGCCGGAAGGACTCCGTGACGGTGTAGTCCGTCCACTGCTCGTACGACGGCGACGGCTTGCCGATCCACGCCGCGGCACCCCAGTCGGCCGCGGTGAGCAGCCCGGTCTCGAACCACGCGGGCGCGCTCCAGCGGCTCGGCGTGCCCCGGTCGTCCCAGATCCGGACACGCCAGAAGTACCGGGTGCCGGAGGCCAGCGCCGGTCCGCCGTAGGCGACGTCGACCTGCCGCGCGGACTTGACGCGCCCGGAGCGCCAGACGCCGTCGGTGCCGGGCGCCGATCCGACCTGCAGCTCGTAGGCGGTCTGGGTCACCGCCCGGCGCGTCGAGGACGACTGCCAGCCGAAGACCGGCGCCGCACCGGGAATCCCCAGCGGGTTCACGCGGCCGTTCACCGTGAGCCCGGCGACGACGACCGCTTCCCCGGCCGGGGTGGCGTCCGAAGTGCCCGGCAGCAAGGTGAAAACCATCAGGACGACCAGCAGCAGGGCTCTCATGCGGCGCCGCCTTCCAGCCTGCCCCACTCGGGGCCGTCGGATTGAAACGATTCAACCGGTGGAAACTTCCGTGAGACTAGGTGACCTGGACCACAACCGTCAACTGTCGCCGGACTGCGACTTCCGCCGTTCGGCAGACAAGGACGTCCCTTTCATGATTGTTTGTCCCCGCACGTGTCCACGAAGAGAACGGGGGAGACACAGGTGAAGAGGAAGATCGCGGCGGCCGCCGCCGTCATGGGGGCGCTGGCGTCCACCATTGCGTTCGCGCAGCCCGCGAGCGCGGGCGTGGACCCGAGGTACTACTACGAGTCCAGCTGGCCGGAGGAAGGCGACTGCCAGATCAACGGCTACTTCGGGCAGCAGGACGGCCGGTGGTCGGCCTACTACTGCTCCGCGTCGACCTGGTCGTGGGACCTCTACATCAAGCCGTAGGCACCCGGGGTGGCCTTCGCTGCGTGGCAGGAAGGCCACCCCGTTCCGGGGCACGGAAGCCGCCGATCTCCGCTTCGAGCAGCTCGGCCAGGCGCAGCGGGGTGCGGTCCTCGAACATCGGGCCGACGAGCTGCGCCCCGACCGGCAGGCCCTCCGGCGACCGGCCCGCGGGCACGGCGGTGGCGGGCAGGCCCGGCATGGTGGCCAGCCCGGCCCAGACGAGCTGGTCGAAATAGGGGTACTCGGCACCGTCGATGGCGATGCGCCGGTCCAGCGGGTTCGGGTGGTGGTCGTGCGGGAACGCGGGCGTCGGCGTGACCGGGCACACCACCGCGTCGAATTCGGTGAACAGCTGCCGCCAGCCGTGGCGGTGGGCCTCGCGGCGCCGGTCCGCCTGCAGCCATTCCTGGTGGCTGAACGTCATGGCGCGCAGCCGCACGGCGTCGAGGCTCTCGTCGTCCGGGTCCGGCTTCCGCAGCGATTCGACGGGAAACCGGGCCACGGCACCGGAAATCAGCAACTGCATGTAGAGCCTCGCGGCCTCCGACAGATCCGGGAGCAGCGGGCTGTGCCGTTCGACGCGGGCGCCGCCGCGGTCCAGCGCGGCCGCCACCCGGTTCACGCCCTCCCGCACCGCGGCGGCGGTCGGGATGAGCGGGTGCTCGTCGAGGACCAGGACGCGGAAGTCGCCGAGCCGCTCGTGACGGGCGGGCGGCAGGGCCAGCCGGTGGGCCAGGCCGTAGGTCAGCGGGTCGGGTCCGGCCATGACGTCGAGCAGCAGCGTGAGATCGCGGGCGGTGCGCGCCATCGGCCCGACGACGGCGAGGTCGGGGACGACCGGCCAGGCCGGTTCGGTCGGCGGGACCATCCCGCGGTGGGCGGCCAGCCCGAGCGTCGGCTTGTGCGCGTAGACACCGCAGAAATGCGCGGGAGTGCGCAGTGAGCCGGCGAGATCGGAGCCGATCGACAGCGCACCGAACCCGCACGCCAGTGCCGCCGCCGACCCGCCGGACGAGCCGCCCGGCGTGCGGGTGTGGTCCCACGGGTTGACGGTCGTGCCGTAGATGGCGTTGAAGGTCTGGATGTCCTGCAGCCCGAGCGGCACGTTGGTCTTGCCGAGCACCACCGCACCGGCGGCCTTGAGCCGCGCCACCTGGACGGCGTCCTCGCCGGGCACGAAGTCGCGGTACGGCGGGATGCCCCAGGTCGTGGGCAGGCCGGCGACGTCGTAGGACTCCTTGACGGTCACCGGAACGCCCAGCAGCGGCCGCTCTTCACCCCGCGCCCGTGCCCGGTCGGCGCGTTGCGCGGCCGCCCGCGCCCGCTCGAAGTCCGGCACGCAGATCGCGTTGATCGCCTGGTCGTCCCGCTCGATGCGGGCAATGGCCTCGTCGGTCAGTTCCGCCGACGTCACGGCACCGGCCCGCAATGCGCTGAGAAGTTCTTCGGCGGGGTGAAAGCTCCATTCCATGAATCCGACGCTAACGGACCGCCCGCGCGGGCACGAAATATTATTTCGCGCAACAAGGACACGAAATTCCGGATTGCGCAAGAGTGGTCAGAACAGCGTCGCGGGCTCGACCGGCTCCGGCTCGGGCAGCTTGTCGAGGCCGGGCACCAGCGCACGGACGTCCTCGTAAAACCGGCGCGCGAGCAGGGGCGCGTCGTGATTGTCCGGTGTGTGCACGAAAACCGTCGGGGACCGGCCCTCGCGCAGCCACGCGGCCACCACCTCGGTCCACGGCTGCCAGCCCGCCGCCGTCTCCTCCGCCGAATCGCGGCCCAGGTACCGGACGATCGGGTCGTTCGTCAGCGCCCGCGTGCGCCGGGGCAGCCGCGGCTTCCGCGCCCATGACTCCTGTTCCGCCTCGCTGACCGGCGGGCTCCGGAAGAACACCGTGGTGTCGAACGGCACCCACTCCGCCTCCGCCGTGGCGAGGGCGCCCTCCAGCAGCGACGTCGCACCCGCGTCGGTGAAGAACCCCGGGTGCCGCACCTCCACGGCACGCCGGAGGCCCGCGGGCAGGCGGCGCAGGAACCGCGCGAGGACGTCGACGTCCGCGGGGCCGAACGAGCCCGGCAGCTGCGTCCACAGGACCGCCCGGTCGCCGAGCGGTGCCACCGCGTCCAGGAACGCCCGCATCTCCGTCTCGACGCCGGTGAGCCGCCGCTCGTGCGTGACGACCTTGGGCAGCTTGACCACGAACCGGAAGTCCGGGCCGGTCTGCTGCGCCCAGGTCGCCACGGTGTCCCGGGCGGGCGTCGCGTAGAAGGTCGTGTTGCCCTCGACCGCGGTGCACCAGCCGGCATACGCGCGCAGGCGCTCCCTCGCCGGCAGGGACTGCGGCACGAACCGCCCCAGCCACGCCTTGTGCGTCCACATCGCGCAGCCGATCCGCAGACGTCCCGGCATGTCAGCTCCCCTCGACGGTCAGTGAAAAACTACTGCACCGCCGCCGCCGGGAGCCCGGTTGGCCGAAGGCAGTTACCCCGTTGGCCGCGTCGCATCCGTTGGTGTGTCGGGTAACGTCGATCGGTCGTCCCGGCGGCGAGCGGAGGCCCGGTGAGAATCCTGTTGCTGTGCTCGGCCTTCAACGGCCTCAGCCAGCGTGCCTGGCACGCCCTGCGCGCCCGCGGCCACCACGTCACCGTCCGGACCGTGCACGATCCGCGGGACATCGCCACCGCGGCGGCCGCGGCCGATCCGGAGCTGATCGTCTGCCCGTTCCTGCGGCAGCGGGTGCCCGAGGTGGTCTGGCGCAGCCACCGCACGATCATCATCCATCCCGGTCCGGAGGGCGACCGCGGCCCGTCCGCGCTCGACTGGGCGATCATGGACGGCGAGCCGACCTGGGGCGTGACCGCCCTGCAGGCCACCGGCGACCTCGACAGCGGCCCGGTCTGGGGCACGCGGACGTTCCGGATGCCGTCCGATCCGCCGCGCAAGAGCACCCTCTACAACACCGAAGTGTCCGACGCCGCACTGAGCCTGATCCGCGAAGTGGCGGCCAAGGCCGAGGATCCCGGGTTCACGCCACGGCCCCAGCGGCAGCGGCCCGGCGCCGTCCGCCCGCTGGTCCGGCAGGCCGACCGGGCGTTCTCCTGGGCCGACCCGACCGGGCACATCCTGCGCCGCATCCGCGCCGCGGACGGCCGTCCCGGCGTGCACACCGAGCTGGCCGGTGTCCCGGTCGCGGTGTTCGACGCCCATCCCGGGGACGCCCCGCCCGGCGAGCCCGGCACCGTCGTGGCACGCCGCCAGGACGCCGTGCTGGTGCGGACCGGCGACGGCGCGCTGTGGATCGGGCAGGCACGGCGGCTGGCGCCCGAAGCGCCGGGCACGACCGTGAAGCTGCCCGCCGCGCTCGCGCTCGGGGACGGCGTGTCCGGCGTGCCGCAGATCGCGGGCCCGCCGGAGCTGCGGGAAATCGGCTACCGGCGGGTGGGCAAGGTGGGGTGGCTGCGCTTCGCCTTCTACAACGGCGCGATGAGCACCACGCAGTGCCGCCGGCTCACCGCGGCCGTGCGGCACGCGGCCGCGCAGGACACCGCGGTGCTGGTCCTGGCGGGCGGCGAGGTGTTCTCCAACGGCCTGCACCTGGGGGTCATCGACGCCCATCCGGCGCCTGCCGCGGAGGCGTGGCGGAACATCACCGCGATCGACGACGTCTGCCGCGAGATCATCGGCTGCACCCGCCAGCTCGTGGTGTGCGCGCTCGGCGGCGACGCGGGGGCGGGCGGGGTGATGCTGGCGCTCGGCGCCGACCGGGTGATCGCCCGCAACGGCGTCCTGCTCAACCCGCACTACCGGAAGATGGGCCTGTACGGCTCGGAGTACTGGACGTACGTGCTGCCGCGGCGGGTCGGCGACGAGCGGGCGCAGCGCCTGACGACCGACTGCGAACCGGTCACCGCCGCCGAAGCGGCCGCGATGGGGCTCGTCGACCAGCTCGCCCCGGCCGGCCGTGACGGCTTCGCCGAAGCGGTGCTGGCCTACGCGACCGACCTGGCCGGCAGTGGCCGCGCGAGAGCCCTGCTCAGGCGCAAACGGGCCGTGCGGGAGGCCGACGAGCACCGCAGGCCGCTGGAGACCTACCGGGTCCGGGAGCTCGCCGAAATGAGCCACGACATCTTCGACGACCGCCACGGGTTCGCCCGCGCCCGGCGGGCGTTCCTCACCGGACGTCCGGCCGGTGGGCCCGGCCGGGATCACCCGCCCGTCCGTGGCGGTGTGACCCGCACGCTGACCGGTGTAACTTTCAGTCCTTCGCGAGCCCGGGACATGCCCTGAAGCGGCGAAGTCCGCGCGGTGATTGACAATTCTTCACCCACCAGCACAGGCTGACGCACCCATGTTAGCGGTAACAGTCGTCCGGGCTGGGAGAAGTTCGTCATGAACCGAAAAAGAATCGGCCGCAGCGGCCGATCCCTGATCGCTTTGCTCACCGCCGCGGCGACCGTCGCGGCCGGGGTTCTGCTGGGGGCCAACGACGCACTGGCCGATTCCACCGGCGCCCTGCGCGGAGTCGGCTCCGGCCGGTGCCTCGACGCGCCGAACCAGGCCGACGGAACCGCACTGCAGATCTACGACTGCTCGGGCGGGGCGTCCCAGCAGTGGACGGCGACCTCCGCCGGGCTGCTGACGGTGTACGGCAACAAGTGCCTGGACGTCCCCGGCAGCGCGACCACCGCCGGGACCCGGGTGCAGATCTGGACCTGCCACGGCGGCGCCAACCAGCAGTGGCGGGTCAACGCCGACGGCACGGTGGTCGGGGTGCAGTCCGGGCTCTGCCTGGACGTCACCGGCGCCGCGACGGCCAACGGCACCGCGGTGGAGATCTGGACGTGCAACGGCGGCAGCAACCAGAAGTGGACGGGCCTGTCGGGCACCCCGCCGACGACGACCACGACGACCGGCGGCAACACCGGCTGCTCGCTGCCGTCGACGTACCGCTGGAGCTCCTCGGGCGTGCTGGCGAACCCGAAGAACGGCTGGGTGTCGCTCAAGGACTTCACCAACGTCGTCTACAACGGCAAGCACCTGGTGTACGCGTCGAACGTCTCGGGATCGTCGTACGGCTCGATGGCCTTCACGCCGTTCACGAACTGGTCCGACATGGCTTCGGCGGGCCAGACCGGGATGAGCCAGTCCGCGGTGGCGCCCACGCTGTTCTACTTCGCGCCGAAGAACATCTGGGTGCTGGCCTACCAGTGGGGTGCCTGGCCGTTCATCTACCGCACGTCGAGCGACCCGACCAACCCCAACGGCTGGTCGTCGCCGCAGCCGCTGTTCACCGGCAGCATCTCCGGTTCCGGCACGGGCCCGATCGACCAGACGCTGATCGCCGACAGCCAGAACATGTACCTGTTCTTCGCCGGCGACAACGGCAAGATCTACCGGGCGAGCATGCCGATCGGGAACTTCCCGGGCAACTTCGGCTCGAACTACACGACGATCATGAGCGACACGCAGGCCAACCTGTTCGAAGCGGTCCAGGTCTACAAGGTCCAGGGCCAGAACCAGTACCTGATGATCGTCGAGGCGATGGGCGCGGGCGGCCGCTACTTCCGCTCGTTCACGTCGTCGAGCCTGAGCGGTTCGTGGACCCCGAACGCGGCGAGCGAAAGCAACCCCTTCGCGGGCAAGGCCAACAGCGGCGCATCGTGGACGAACGACATCAGCCACGGTGACCTGGTCCGCACCAACCCGGACCAGACCATGACGGTCGACCCGTGCAACCTGCAGCTGCTGTACCAGGGCAAGTCCCCCTCGGCAGGCGGTCCTTACGACCAGCTGCCGTGGCGGCCGGGCCTGCTGACGCTGCAGCGCTGATCGCTCCGGGAGCACGAGGAACCCCAGCCGCCCAGCGGCTGGGGTTCCTTTTTGGTCCGTTCGGGGCATCTTCGTAACATCTGCTTCAAGAAGAGCTGGGTGACGATGATCGCGAAAGTACTCGAGGACGCTCCCGGCGACGGCGTCTGACCGGGCCGGAGCAGGCCCCAGCCACTGACCCGGCTGCCACGCCATTGCTACGGTGGTGACGTGACGGCGAAGCGGTTCGGCCACATACGGCAGGTCATCTTGCTGTGCGCGCTGGCCTTCTGCGTCGTCGCGATGCATCACGTCAGCCCGGCGTCCGGGATGCCGGACACCCCCGCCTCGGCCGTGTCCGTCTCCGCGATGCAGGCGCCCGCCCACTCCGATGGGCATGGCGACGGGATGCACGACGTCCTGCATCTCTGCCTGGCCGTGCTCGGTGCCCTGCTCGTCGCGCTGGTCGCCTTGCTCGTCCTGCCGATCTTCGGCACGCTCCTCTTCCGGGCCCCCGGGCCGCGTGGTTCTCCGCGTCCCGGACGTCCGCCCGACCGGACCGGGCACACCATCCTCACTTCTCTGTGCGTGCTGCGTACGTGATCGGCCGCGTTCCGGCCCATTCACGTATTCCCCATTCAGAGAAGGATTTGTCATGCGCAAAATCGTCATCCTCGGCGGGCTCGCCCTCGCCGTGTTCCTCGGCGGCTGCAGCACCACCGGCACCGCCGGCCACAACGCGGACGACGTCGCGTTCGCCCAGCAGATGATTCCGCACCACCGTCAGGCGCTCGACATGGCGAAGCTCGTCCCGTCGCGCAGCACCGACCCGAAGGTCGCCGATCTCGCGAACCGGATCGAAAAGGCACAGGACCCCGAAATCCGGCAGATGGAGGGCTGGCTGTCCGCCTGGGGCGCCGGGAGCGGCCACGAATCGATGCACGGGGACGACATGGGCCGGCTCGAAGCCGCCAAGGGCGCGGAGTTCGACCGGCTGTGGCTCGGCTCGATGATCAAGCACCACCAGGGTGCCGTCGAAATGGCCAAGACCGAACTCGCCAAGGGCAGTGACGCCGGCGCGAAGGACCTCGCCCGGAGGATCATCGACGCCCAGCAGGCGGAAATCACCGAAATGCAGGGGCTGCTCGCCCGCAGCTGACCAGCGGCCGCCGGGGCAGCGAATGCCCCGGCGGCGTGGTCGGTCAGGACGTGGCGCGCGAGGTGAAACCCCGCAGGCGCAGGCTGTTGCCCACCACGAACACCGAGCTGAACGCCATCGCCGCGCCCGCGATCATCGGGTTCAGCAGGCCCGCCGCGGCCAGCGGCAGCGCCGCCAGGTTGTACGCGAACGCCCAGAACAGGTTGCCCTTGATCGTGCGCAGCGTGCGGCGGGACAGCCGGATCGCGTCGGCCACCGCGCGCAGGTCGCCGCGGACCAGGGTGATGTCGCTCGCCTCGATCGCGACGTCGGTTCCGGTGCCCATGGCCAGCCCGAGGTCGGCCTGGGCCAGCGCCGGCGCGTCGTTGACGCCGTCGCCGACCATCGCGACGACCTTGCCCTCGTCCTGCAGCCGCTTGACGACGTCGAGCTTGTCCGACGGCAGCACCTCGGCAATCACCTCGTCGATGCCGGCTTCCGCCGCCACCGCCCGCGCGACCGCGGCGTTGTCCCCGGTGAGCAGCACCGGGTGCAGGCCCAGCTCGCGCAGCTGGGAGATCGCCTCGGCCGACGTCGGCTTCACCGTGTCGGCGACCAGGAGCACGCCGCGCGCCGCGCCGTCCCAGGCCACCGCCACCGCGGTGTGCCCGCGTTCCTCCGCCGCGGCCTTCGCGGCGGCGAGGTCGTCCGGCAGCGGCCGGCTCCAGTCCTCGAGCAACGCCGTGCGTCCGATGAGGACCGCGTGTCCCTCGACGATCCCTTGCACGCCAAGGCCTTCCACGTTCGTGAAGTCCTCGACGGCGGGCAGCTCGCCGGTCCGTTCGCGGGCCGCGCGGGCGATCGCCGTGGCGATCGGGTGCTCCGACGCGTCCTCGAGAGCGCCCGCCAGGCGCAGCAGCTCGGTCTCGTCGACGCCGTCGGCGACGTGGACGCCGACCAGCGTCATCCGGCCTGCGGTGACCGTGCCGGTCTTGTCGAGCACGACGGTGTCGACGCGGCGCGTGGACTCCAGGACCTCCGGGCCCTTGATCAGCACGCCCAGCTGCGCCCCGCGGCCGGTGCCGACCAGCAGCGCCGTCGGCGTGGCCAGCCCGAGCGCGCACGGGCAGGCGATGATCAGCACGGCGACCGCCGCGGTGAACGCGGCCGCCGTGCCGGCGCCGGTGCCGAGCCAGAAGCCGAGGGTGGCGGCCGCCAGCCCGATGACGATCGGCACGAACACCCCGGACACCCGGTCGGCCAGGCGCTGGACCTCGGCCTTGCCGCTCTGGGCGTCCTCGACCAGCTTGGCCATCTGCGCCAGCTGGGTGTCCGCCCCGACCCGGGTTGCGCGCACGACCAGCCGCCCGCCCGCGTTGACCGTCGCCCCGGTGACCGCGTCGCCCTCGCCGACCTCGACCGGCACCGATTCGCCGGTGAGCATCGAGGCGTCGACGGCCGATTTGCCCTCTTCGACCACGCCGTCGGTGGCGATCTTCTCGCCGGGCCGCACGACGAACCGGTCCCCCACGGCCAGCGCCGACGTCGGGATGCGCACCTCGGCGCCGTCCCGCAGCACGGCGACTTCCTTCGCGCCCAGCTCCAGCAGCGCACGCAGCGCGGCACCGGCGCGGCGCTTCGACCGCGCCTCGAAGTAGCGGCCGGCGAGGATGAACGTCGTGACACCGGCGGCGACCTCGAGGTAGATGTTGCCCGCACCGTCCGACGGCGCGATCGTCAGCTCGAACGGGTGCACCATGCCCGGCAGGCCCGCGGTGCCGAACAGCAGCGCCCACAACGACCACGCGAACGCGGCGAGCACGCCGAGGGACACCAGCGTGTCCATGGTGGCCGCGCCGTGCCGGAGGTTCGTCCACGCGGCACGGTGGAACGGCCAGGCACCCCAGGTGACGACCGGCGCGGCCAGCGTCAGCGAGATCCACTGCCAGTACGTGAACTGCAGTGCGGGCACCATCGCCAGGAGGATCACCGGGACCGCGAGGACGGCGCTGGTGATCAGGCGCTGCCGCAACGGCTTCGTCGGATCGTCCTCGCCCTCCGGCTCTTGGGGCTGCTCCGGCTGGGGCAGCGTCGCGCTGTACCCGGCGGCCTCGACCGTGGCCACCAGGGTGGCCGAGTCGACGCCCTCGGGGGCCTGCACGCGCGCCTTTTCGGTGGCGTAGTTGACCGAAGCGGTGACGCCGTCGAGCTTGTTGAGCTTGCGTTCGATGCGGTTCGCGCACGACGCGCAGGTCATGCCGCCGATCGCGAGTTCGATCTCGGTCATCACGCCCTCCCCGCCGTCGGCACGGTGAACTCGGCGGTCCGCACCACGTCGCCGTGCTTGAAGTCGAGGAACAGCCGGTAGGTGCCCTCGCTGGGAACTTCGGCGGCGAACTTCACCTGCGCCCCGTCGGCGCCCGCGGGATGGACGTGCAGGTAGGCGAGGTCGCCTTCGCGCAGCGCGACCAGGTGCCCGGAGGCGCCGAGGTAGGGCTGCAGCCCGGCGACCGGAACGCCGTCGCGCGAGACGGTCAGCGTCAGCGGCGACGTCTTCCCGGCGGTCAGGTCCCCGGCGAGTTCGACGGTGTAGCCGTCGACCTTCGCGACGCGGCTGGGTGCGTAGCTCGCCGGCTGGTAGTCACCCGCGACGGACAGGTCGGTCCCGAGGGTGACCGGCTTGCCACCGGCAGGCGCGAAGTCGGCGAACGCCCGGTAGGAACCGGCGGCGGACAGGGTGAGCGGAACGCTCCAGGTGCCGTCCGGCGCCATCTCGGGATGGACGTGCCGGAAGCCGGCGGTGTCCCGGCGGACCACGATGAGGTGCAGTTTCTTTTCGTGTTCGACGTCGAAAGCGGTCACCGGCCTGCCGTCCGGCCCGGTGATGGTGAAGGAGAACCGGCCGGGCGTGGGAGTCCGGTCGGCGACGGAGAAGGTGTAGCCGTCCCGGCTCGAGGCCAGCCCGCCCGGCAGGTCGTCCACCGGGGCGGCCATACCGGCGTGTTCGCCGGCGTGTTCCTCGACGTGTTCACCGGTCGCCGCCGGTTTTGGGCCCGCGGCGTTCCCGACGGCGAACCCGCCGGCGGCGAGCAGGACGAGCGCCCCGCCGAACACGGCGAGCCGTGCTGTGGTGTTCATGTCTGCTTCCTCGTATGAAGGCCGGGCCTACCCGGCAAGCTGGTACCCGGCTTCTTCGACGGCGGCCTTGACCTGCGCGTCGTCGACCGGACGGCTACTGGTGACGGTGACGGCCCCGGTGGGCAGGTCCACCGCGACCTCGGTGACGCCATCGATGGCGCCGACCTCTTCGCTGACCGAGGCCACGCAGTGCGAGCAGGTCATGCCGGTGACGGTGTAGGTGCTGGTGGTCATGGCGTCCTCCTTCGGTTGAGCTGAGGATGACAGTACCCCTAGGGGGTATGGGTTTCAAGTGACTCAGGTCTCGCCTCCACCCCCGGCTCCGCGCGCGAGGGAGCCCGCTGTCCGTCACTTACGTGTACCGAGATCGCCGCCCGGAATCACAGGCGAAAACGTCGCCTGTCCAGCTGCGATTCGCAGCCCGGAGGTTACGAAGCGCTCTCTTCGGTTTACGAGCAGTCAACACCCCGCCTACCATCGGCTGACTTGCAGGTACGTGTCGAAGCTGTATGCGCGAAAGGCTCCGGCGATGCTGAAGAGTCTTATTGAGTGGTTCGACAGACAGTTACTGGCTCGCGGGGCAGCCGCGACGGTTCGCTCGATCTTCGCGGTTCTGGGCTTTTCGGTGGCCGTGGCGGCGGTTCCGGGCGTGCCGGCGATCAAGCTCTCCGCGCTGCTTCTCATGATCCTGCTGGCGCTGACTTTCGCATTGGTGTTGTTGCATGACCGCGCGCGGCTGAAGCAGCAGGCCGACGAAGATCGTTTCCTGCTGTCACGGTACTGCCGGTTCCTGGGGGAACGACATGGCTACGTGGCCCGGGTGCTCAGCTGGCGGCAGGCCGCGGTGATCGCCGCGGACGGCAGCGCCAAGGAGGTCATCCGGATCCACGCGGTGTCGATGCGCCGCGAGCTGTATTTTCTCCCGCTGAAGTTCGGGGCCCGCTGGGAGCAGCCGAAAGCAGTCCAGAAGCAGGTCCGGGTCAAGGTGCGGAGCCTGCTGCTGGAGGAAAAACGCGGCACTTCGTGGCGCGCCACGGTCAATTGGCTGACGGATGGCCGCTTCGAGCTGATTTGCCACCTGCGGGCGCCGGTGAAGATGGGCGCGGACATCAAAGTGGAGATCGAATGGTTCTGGCCGGGCAAGTGCGCCCCCTTGGTCAAGCGCCGCGAGCCCGAGGAGTTCGTATTCAAGTTCAACAAGCTGATGCCCGTCGAGTTCGCGGAATACCGGATCACGCTGCCGGTCGGGCACGAGGCCTACTGCGAGCCGATCGGCTTCGAGGAGCCGAGCGACTCCTTCGAGATTCGGTGCACGGAGAACCCGAACGAGAGCAAGACCTACACCTTCACGGGATTGGGTCTCACTCCCGGCCGGGAACTCGGCATGCGCCTCGAGGTGAAGCCTCGCGACGCAGCGCGGATGTTGATCGAGGACTGAGCAGGCTTCAGCCGCCGTTTTCTCCGCCGAGCTTTGTCATGGTGAATTTCTCCGGATTCAGGGGTGGCCGTCGGACCGGCAGGCCCTCCGGCGGCTCTGGTCGGCCGGCAGCGGCCGACCGCGTCAAGTTGCGCGCAACGTATCGTGCCTGCCGAAGACCCGCGACCTCAGGGTGGCTGATTCATTCGTCAGGGGAACCCGCCCCCCCCCCGGTGCTGCCGTGCTCATCGGGTCGCCGTGGTCGGTTCCCGGGCCCAGTGCCCGGTCGAAACGAGGCCGAGCAGCACCGTCACCACCCCGCAACCAGCCAAGACGGTCCACGCAACCCAGCTCGGCGCACCGCTCGCCACGAGCGAACCGCACACCGCCACACCGATCGCGCCGCCGGTCTGGCGGCAGGTCGAGGCGATCGCCCCGGCGACTCCGGCCTGGTCACGCGGCATTCCCGCCAGGGCGGCGTTGGTCATCGGCGTCCCCACCAGTCCGAATCCCGCCCCGAACACCAGATAGGCGCCGATGAGGTACCCCATGCCCGTATCGGGTCCGGTTCCGGCGAGCAATCCGGCTCCGGCGGTCAGCAGCACCCCGGCCAGCACGAGCGGCAGCCGGGCGCCCCGGGCCGCCACGATGCGGCCCGAGATCGTCGCGCAGGCTGCCCCGGCGGCGGCCATCGGGATGGTGAGCAGGCCGGCGCGCAGTGCGCTGAAGCCGCGGACTTCCTGCAGGTAGAGGGTGTTGAGGAAGAGGAACCCGACGACGGCCAGCAGGGCAGCCACCGCGATGACCGCCGCACCGGAGAAGGCCGGGCTGCGGAAGCACCGGACGTCCACCAGCGGCTCGGCGCGCCGCCGTTCCACCACGACGAGCCCGGGCACGGAGACGGCGGCCACCGCGAACAGCGCGACGATCACCGGCGAGCCCCAGCCGAGCCGGGGCCCTTCGATGACGGCGGCGGTGAGCGGGCCGAGGAAGGTGACGACGAGCAGCTGCCCGAGCGGATCGAACGACCGTGGCCGCGCGGCCCGCGACTCGGGCACGAACTTCCGCGTGAGGACGATGGCCACGATCCCGATCGGCACGTTGACCCAGAAGATCGAGCGCCACCCGAAGCCGCTGACCAGCAGCCCGCCGAGCACGGGCCCGCAGGCACCCCCCAGCCCGGCGACGGCACCCCAGGTGCCGACGGCCCTGGCGCGATCCCGCGGGTCGCCGAAGGTGGTGGCAATGATCGACATGGCAACGGGATTCAGCATCGCCCCACCCACCGCCTGCAGCGCACGGGCGGCGATCAGCACCCCGAGGGTCGGCGCGAGGCCGCAGAGGAAGGAGCCGAGCGAGAACAGCCCGAGCCCGGCCTGGAACACCCGCCGCCTGCCGAACCGGTCGGCGACCGAGCCGGAGAACAGCAGCAGGCAGGCGATGACGAGGACGTAGGCATCGACAATCCACTGAAGCCCACTGACCGGCGCGTGCAGGGCCTGCCGGATCGAGGGCAGCGCCACGTTGGCGATCGTGGTGTCGAGCCCGGCCACGACGACGCTGAGGCAGCAGGTGAGCAGCACGACGGTCCGCTCCCGCGGCGACAGCATCAGCGGAGTTCCAAGGCTTGCCGGAGATCGCCGCCGTCGCGTATCAGGACCGCAGTGCCCGGCAGGTCATCAGGCAGCTCGCCGCGCTGGGCTTCGGCGGTGAGCAGCCACGGGCCGCCGGGGACCATGATGACGGCGCCGGCCCGGACGGCGAACTCGGCAAGCAGGTCGAGCGGCTGCCCCGCCGAGAAATGGTTGATCATGAAGCCGCTGAAGGTTCCGGGCGTCACGTCGGCGTGGATGTCGGCCTCGCCGCCGTCCGGGGTGTGCACGTGCCAGTGATGACGCGCAGAGTCCGCCCGGTCGACGTACGGCAGGAACACGGCGAAGGCCGACGACGGCATCGGGGCCGCGTCACCGCCGGCGAAGGCCTGGGCGAACAGGTCGTAGCTCATGCCGCAGGCTAGCGGCTTCCTCCGGCCACATATCGCCCGTATATCGGAAACCGCATACGGGCCCGCAACATGCTCCCGTCTTGACTCGGGGGTATGACCGACAGCGAACCAGCGCGCCCCGGGGGCCGGGTGCTGGTGGACTTTCCCGGCACCGGGATCACCGTCTACGGGTGCGGCCCTGACGAGGCCGGCCTCTTCCGGGAGATGGCTTCCCGGTGCGGTGTCGCCGCGACCATCACCGAAGCCGGCGTCACCGAGGACAATGCCGTGCTCGCCGTCGGGAACCGGTGTGTCAGTGTCGGGCACAAGCACCGGATCACCAACGCGACCCTGCGGGCTCTCGGCAAAGCCGGTGTCGAATACATCTCCACGCGGAGCATCGGGTGCAACCACATCGATGTCGAATACGCCGCGAGTGTCGGCATTGTCGTGGAAAACGTCAGCTATTCGCCCGACAGCGTGGCCGACTACACCCTGATGCTCATGCTGATGACGCTGCGGGATGCGAAATCCGTGCTGCGGCGGACGGATGCCCACGACTACCGGCTCAGTGCCGTGCGCGGGAAAGAACTGCGGGATCTGACCGTCGGGGTCGTCGGTACCGGGCGGATCGGTGTTGCCGTCATGGATCGGCTGCGGGGGTTCAGGTGCCGGGTGCTTGCCCATGACAGCCGGCCGCGGAACTCCGCCGACTATGTTCCGCTCGACGAACTGCTGCAACTGAGCGACATCGTCACCCTGCACACCCCGCTCACGCCCGAAACGCACCACCTCCTCGACCGGTTCCGGATCGCGCAGCTGAAGCCCGGCGCCGTCGTCGTCAACACCGGGCGTGGTCCGCTCGTCGACACCGAAGCCCTCGTCGCCGCGCTGGAAAGCGGGCGGCTCGGGGGTGCCGCGCTGGATGTCGTCGAAGGGGAAGAAGGGGTCTTCTACGCCGACTGCCGCCGGAAACTGCCGGAAAGCAGCCTGATCGCGCGGCTGCAGGAAATGCCGAACGTGCTCATCAGCCCGCACACCGCCTACTACACCGACCACGCCCTGCGTGACACCGTCGAAAACAGCCTCCTCAACTGCCTGAACTTCGAAAGCGGGAACCAGCATGGCTAAACTGAAGATCGCGATCCTCTTCGGAGGCTCTTCCGAAGAACACCCCGTCTCCGTCAAGTCGGCGCAGGAAATCGCGCGGCACGTCGACACCGAAAAGTACCAGCCGTACTACGTCGGGATCACGATGAGCGGGGCCTGGAAACTCTGCGACGGACCGGCCACCGACTGGGAGACCGGTCCCTGCCGCCCCGCCGTGCTCTCCCCCGACAGCAGCGTCCACGGCCTACTCGTCTTCGACGAGGGCCGGTACGAAACGATCGGCCTGGACGTCGTGCTGCCCGTGCTGCACGGCAAGTCCGGTGAGGACGGTGCCATCCAGGGTCTGCTGGAGCTGTCCGGCATTCCCTACGTCGGGTGCGGCATCGCCAGTTCCGCGCTGTGCATGGACAAGTCGCTCGCCTACGTCGTCGCCGCGAACGCCGGGATCGCCACACCGGAGTTCCGGATCCTCGACGGCGACGAGAAGGCCGATCCCGCGGACTTCACCTATCCCGTCTTCGTCAAGCCCGCCCGGTCCGGGTCGTCCTTCGGCGTCAGCAAGGTCTCCCGCGGGGAAGAGCTGGCGGAGGCCGTCGCGGTCGCCCGGCAGTACGACTCGAAGGTTCTCGTCGAAGCCGCCGTCCAGGCCGCCGAAATCGGCTGTGCCGTGCTGGGCAACGACCCGGACCTGACGGTCGGCGAGGTGGACCGGGTTGCGCTGTCGCACGGCTTCTTCCGGATCCACCAGGAGGAGAACCCCGAGAGTGGCTCGGAGAACGCGACGTTCGTCGTGCCCGCCGACATTCCGCCGGAGCAGCGCGCGCTCGTCCAGGAGACGGCGAAGGCGATCTACCGCGCGCTGGGCTGCCGTGGACTGTCGCGGGTGGACATGTTCCTCACCGAGGACGGCCGGGTGATCCTCAACGAGGTCAACACCCTGCCGGGCATGACCTCCTACAGCCGCTACCCCCGGATGATGACCGCCGCCGGCATCGGTCCGTCCGAAATGGTCGACCGGCTGGTCGCGGCGGCGCTGGCGGAGAAGTGACGATGAACGACGACTTCGTCTTCGTCGACGAGTTCGTCCCCGGCCTCCGCTGGGACGCCAAGTACGCCACCTGGGACAACTTCACCGGCAAGCCGGTGGACGGCTACCTCGCCAACCGGGTGATCGGCACGCGGGCGCTGTGCGCGGCGCTGGAACGGGCACAGGAGAAGGCCGAGACGCTCGGCTTCGGCCTTCTCCTGTGGGACGGCTACCGCCCGCAGCGTGCCGTCGACTGCTTCCTGCGCTGGGCGCAGGAACCGGAGGACGGCCGGACCAAGGCACGCCACTACCCGCGGATCGACCGGGCGGAGATGTTCGAGAAGGGTTATGTGGCCACCAGGTCCGGGCACAGCCGGGGCAGCACCGTCGACCTGACGCTCTACCACCTGGCCACCGGCGAGCTCGCCGCGATGGGCGGGCACCACGACCTGATGGACCCGGTGTCCCACCACGGCGCGAGCGGGATCACCCCGGCCGAAGCGGCCAACCGACGGCACCTGTGCTCCATCATGGAGTCCTGCGGGTTCCGCCGGTACGACCGCGAATGGTGGCACTACACGCTCAGCGGCGAGCCCTATCCGGACACCTACTTCGACTTCCCCGTCGCATGACCACCGTCCGCCCGGCCCGCGCCACCGACGTGCCCCGGCTGACCGTGTTGCTGGCCCAGCTCGGCTACCCGAGCGAACCCGACGCGGTGGCCGCGCGACTGGTGTCCGTTGTGGACGGTGCCACCCGTGCGGTGCTCGTCGCGGTGAACGGATCCCGTGTGGACGGTTTCGTCACCGTCGAGCGGCGGCTGGTGCTGCACGACGACGCCCTCGGCGAGATCACCGGGCTGGTCGTCGACACCGCCGCCCGCCGCTCCGGCGTCGGCCGCGTCCTGGTGGCCGCCGCCGAAGCGTGGCTGGCCCGGCGCGGCCTGCGCACCGTCGTCGTCCGGTCGGACGTCACGCGCCCCGAATCGCACCGGTTCTACCAGGACATCGGCTTCCGGCGGACGAAGACGTCGCACACCTACCGCAAGGAGATCACGACGGCAGCCGCACGGTGACGCGGAGGCCGCCGCCGTCCCGGGGTTCGAGGGCGAGGGTGCCGTCGTGGGCGCGGACGATGCTCCGGACGATGGCCAGGCCCAGCCCGACGCCCGCCTGGTCGGTGCGGATGCGGCCGGTGCCGCGCCGGAACGGCTCGGCGAGCGTCGCGATCAGCTCGGGCGCCAGCGGCTCGCCGGTGTTTTCGACGGTGAGCCAAGCGGATCCGGCACCGGCCGACGTGGTGAGCCGCACGGTGCCGCCGTCCGGGACATTGTGGACGATCGCGTTGTGCAGCAGGTTGGTGGTCATCTGCAGCAGCAGTGCCGGTGAGCCGGACGCGGGCGCCACCTCCCCCGCGGTTTCCAGGCTGACGCCGCGTTTTTCCGCCAGCGGCAGCAGCGTTTCGGCGGCCTCTTCGGCCAGCAGCGACAGGTCGGTCTCCTCCGGGGTGAACGACCGCTGGTCGGCACGGCTGAGCAGGAGCAGCGCCTCGGTCAGCTCGATCGCCCTGGCGTTGACGACGTGGAGGCGCTCGACCAGCTCGGCGGGGTCGTGGCCGCGATCGCTGCGGGCGACGTCGAGCAGCGTCTGCATGACCGTCAGCGGGGTGCGCAGTTCGTGCGAGGCGTTGGCGGCGAACCGCTGCTGCTCGGCGACGAGCGCTTCCAGCTGCGCGAGCATGGTGTCGAAGGCGTCGGCGAGCTCGCGGAACTCGTCGTTGCGGCCCGGCAGCCGGATCCGGTGCGACAGCGAGCCGGTCGCGGCCGTGCGGGTGGCGGCGGTGATGCGGTTGAGCGGGGCGAGCATCCGGCCGGCCAGGAACCAGCCCCCGGACAGGCCGAAGACCAGCAGGAACAGCAGCACCGCGACCGCGGCGGGCGCGAAGGCCCGGATCAGCTCCCGGCCCGGCGGGGAGATCACCACGCCCAGGGTTTCCCGCCCCAGCTGCTGGTAGGCCAGCAGGAACACGCCCATGGCGGCGAGCAGCAGGACCCCGGCGAGCATGACGAACCCGGTGTAGCTGAGGGTGAGCTTGAGGCGGACGCTCAGCCCGGGCCGCCTAGCCACGGCCGTCCCCCGGCGCGACGTCGATGCGGTAGCCGACGCCTGCCACGGTGGCGATCACCCACGGCTCGCCGAGCCGCTTGCGCAGGGCCGAGACGGTGATCCGCACGGCGTTGGTGAACGGGTCGGCGTTCTCGTCCCACGCCCGTTCCAGCAGCTCTTCGGCGCTGACGACGCCGCCTTCGGCCGCGACCAGGACTTCGAGCACGGCGAACTGCTTCCTGGTCAGCGCGACGTACCGGCCGTCCCGGTAGACCTCGCGGCGGAACGGGTCCAGCCGCAGCCCGGCCAGCTCCCGCACCGGCGGCCGGTTGTGCGCGCGCCTGCGGTCGAGCGCGCGCAGCCGGAGCACGAGTTCCCGCAGCTCGAACGGCTTGGTGAGGTAGTCGTCGGCGCCGAGTTCGAACCCGCTGGCCTTGTCGTCGAGCCGGTCGGCGGCGGTGAGCATGAGGATCGGCATGCCGCTGCCGGAGGCGACGATCCGCGCGGCGATCTCGTCGCCCGACGGGCCGGGGATGTCGCGGTCGAGGACGGCGATGTCGTAGGCGTTGACGCTCAGCAGTTCCAGGGCGGTGTCGCCGTCGCCGGCGATGTCGGCCGCGATCGCGGCCAGGCGCAGCCCGTCGCGGATGCCTTCGGCCAGATAGGGTTCGTCCTCGACGATCAGCACGCGCACCCGTTCGATCCTACGAGCCGGGGATATCGCGGGCATATCGGAAACGCGATACGGGCTCGCAATGGCCCGCTGCCTTGACTGGTGGTATGACCGACAGTGAAGGCACGAAACACGGCGCCGTTCCCGACGGCACGACGGTCTTCGACGACGGCGTCCCTGCCGTGGCCAACTTGGATCCGGCCCTGCTCACGGCCCTGCGCCAGGCGGCGAAGGCCGCGGCGGACGACGGCGTCGAATTCGTCGTCAACGGCGGCTGGCGTTCCCCGGAGTACCAGGCCCGGCTCCTCGCCGGCGCGATTTCCCGCTACGGGTCGGAAAGGGAAGCGGCCCGCTGGGTGGCCACCCCGGAGACGTCCCCGCACGTGTCGGGAAACGCGGTCGACATCGGCCCGCCAGCGGCCCGGACATGGTTGTCCCGCCACGGCGCGGCCTATGGGCTGTGCCAGATCTTCCGGAACGAGCCGTGGCACTACGAACTGCGGCCCGAAGCCATCGAGCACGGGTGCCCGCCGATGTACGCCGACCCGTCGCAGGATCCACGGATGCGGCGGTGACCGGAGCCCGCCGAGCCCACCCCCAGGCCGCTCGGCGGGCCCGCGCGCTCAGCCCATGCTCGTGACGTGCCAGTCGGTGCATTCGTACGCGTCGGACGAGTGGCAGGAGCGGACCAGCGCGTTGGTCGTCATCGGCGTCCACACCGCGTCGCAGGGGACGCCGGTGCCGTTGTACCAGCAGTTCCCCGACACCCGGGTCTCGTAGTACGAGCTGTCGCTCGACGCCTGCGTCCACGCGGTGTAGTCGCGGTTGTTGCGGGCCGGGGTGATGCGGGTCCAGTACGCCCCGCAGTCCGGGGAGAACCGCAGCTCGACGTACGAACCCCAGTGAGCCGTGAAGCTGTCGAGCGTGTACGCGCCGGACGAACAGCCGGACGCCTGCGGGTCCAGGCCGCGGCAGCCGGCGTGTGAGCAGCTCGCCGTGGTGCTCGCGGAGGCCACGCCCGTCGTGGCCGTTCCGAGCGAAAGCGTCGTGACGAGCAGGGCCAGAATCCCGAAAGCCCGGGCGAGCAGCGATCTGTGCACGTTCGATCCCCTTTTCCGTGGTGCGTCGAGCGGGCCCAGCGTGCGGCCGGACGCCCTGGCGGTCAAGGGTTTCGGCCCTGGCTGAAACCGGTCGGGACGTTGTGCTGCGAGTCACGGCCGGGCATGGTGTTCCTCCCTCGAATGGGAGTTCCGCGGCGGCATTTTTTCCTTTACTGTCCGCTCCGCGCAGAAAGCGCCTCATGGGGACTTGGGGGATCGAATGCCTCGAAAATCCGCGCCCGCAGCACGTCCGAGATCCAGCTGGATCGCCGCCCTGCTGCCGGCCGTCCTGCTTGCCGCCGGGGTGTCGCCCGCCGAGGCGGCGCCCGCGCGCGCTGCCGCCGTCACGGCCAAGCCGGGCGGGACGGCCGCGGACTTCGGGCCCGGCGCGGCCGCTTCGGCGGACGTGCTGGTCGACGGCTTCGGCGACGGGGCCGGCTACCACCTGCAGGTCGCGCGGGAGAAGTCCGGGTTCGCCTGGCAGGACCTCGCCGTGCTGCGCCCGGCCGGGCTCGACGACGAGTCGTGGACGGGCTACCAGTGTGTCTCCGGCGACGGGAAGTTCGCCGCGGTGGCGATCCTGCCCCGCACCGCGGTCAACCTGAACACCGCGCGGGACCACGGGGCGTTCGCCTACTCCGTGGACCTGTCCTCCGGCGCGGTCCGCCCAGTCGCCGCCGGGGTCGGCCTGAAGTACCACTCGCCGGGCTGCGGCACCGGCGACGACGCGGTGTTCACCCTGAACCCGGGGACCGACCAGGCCAGAACCCAGCTGCTCACCGTGGACCTGCCCACCGGCAAGGTGCTTTCCAAGTCCACTGTGGACGGGCAGGTGACGTCGGCCGTGCCCACGGGCGAAGGCGTCGTCGGTGCGGCGGGCCCGACACTGGTCAAAGTGGACGGCAAGGGGAAGCTCCAGCGGATCGCGCAGCTCGACGGCGCCGCCTACGAGCTGCGGCCCGCCGCCGACGGCGGTGTCGACTTCCTGACCCTCCACAGTGGAGCACCGGCGGCGGGGATCCGGCACGCCAAGGACGGCCGGGTCACGAAGCTGGGCTCCGGTCCTGCCGCATCCCTGCGCCTGTTCCAGGGCCGCGCCGGACGCACCGTGGTCGGCGGCGCCGAGCGCGTCGAGCCGGGTACCGCGCTGGTCCAGGTCAAGACGGCGGCGCTGCCGAAGGGCGTGACGGCCGTTTCCCTCGACGGCGACGCCGCGATCGGCCCGGCCGCCGACCCGCTGCGCGCCGAGCCGGTCCTGCTGGCCACGAAGACCGGCGCCGTGCTGTCCCGCCCGCGGGCCGCGGCCAGGGCGGTCCCGGACACCTCGGTGGCGCAGTTCGTGCCCGAGGGCGCCGGGAAGGAACCCCGGCCCCGCGTGGGCAAGCCGGAGCCGAAGGGCGACACCGCACCCACCAAGACCACCCAGGCACAGCCCCAGGCCACCCAGGCGCAGACCCCGGCCTGCTCGGTGCCGCGGCTGGACCGCAACCGCCAGGTGCCGCAGCCGTCGCCGGAGCAGCTCAGCTGGGCCGTGCAGATGGCGCAGCAGAACCTGCTCACCGGCTCGCTCGGCCGCCCGGCCAACTTCGCCAACCTCGGCCTGAACCCCTATGCGTCCAATTCGGACTTCCCGAAGATCCCGCTGAAGCACCCGGACGGTGACACCTGGGACTCGGTGCCCCGCTCGGTGATGCAGGCGATCATGGCCCAGGAAAGCAACTACAGCCAGGCGTCCTGGCACGCGATCCCCGGCATGGCGGGCGGCCCGCTGGTCGCCGACTACTACGGCGCCCACGGCGACATCGTCTCCATCGACTACGGCTCCGCCGACTGCGGCTACGGCGTCACGCAGGTCACCACCGGCATGCGGGCGGGCGACAACAGCAGCTACTCCCCCAACGGGCAGACGAAGATCGCCGTCGACTACGAGGAGAACATCGCCGCCGGCCTGCAGATCCTCCAGTCGATCTGGAACCAGCTCTACGACGCGGGCATCACCGCCAACGGCGGCAACCCGCGCTACCTCGAGAACTGGTACCTCGCGGCGTGGGCGTACAACAGCGGCATCCAGCCGAACGCGGCCAACGGCAACACCACCGGCTGCACGCCCGGCCCGTCCTGCACCGGGCCGTCCGGCACCTGGGGGCTGGGCTGGACGAACAACCCGGCCAACCTCGACTACCCGCCGAACCGCCGTCCCTACCTGCAGGACACCTACGACGACGCCAAGCACCCGTCGAGCTGGCCGTACCAGGAACGGGTGATGGGCTGGATGGGCAGCCCGATCATCCGCGGCGGCGTGCGGGCGTTCGCCCCGCCGGACTACCGCGGCGGCGCGAACTGGCTGCGGATCCCGCCGACCACGACGTTCTGCTCGCCCGACAACCGCTGCGACCCGAACGCGACCAACCCCACCAACCCGGGCGCCAGCCACTGCATGCTCGACAGCTTCCAGTGCTGGTGGCACCAGCCGGTCACCTGGGTGAACAACTGCGCGGCGAACTGCGCGGTCAGCAGCTACAGCGTCGGCGCCGGGTCCACCGAGCCGCGGGTGGCCAACCCGCACCCGCCGACGTGCGCGCTCGACGGCAAGGTGCCCGACGCGGGCAACGGGCCGCCGATCATCGTCGACGAGCAGCCGAGCCCGCCGGTCAACCTGGCCGGCTGCGGCGCGGCGAACTGGTCCAACGGCGGCACCTTCGACTACGCCTACGGCACGAACTCCGCGGGCGACCCGATCGGCGCCGTCGACACCCACCAGCTGAGTTCCGGCTTCGGCGGCCGGATCCTGTTCACCCACACCGAAGACGGCAGCAACCCGGCGCTGATCAACACCGGCACCTGGACGCCGAACCTGCCGAAGCTGCAGTACTACAAGATCAAGATCCACATTCCCGCGCTCGGCGCGTCGGCGACCAACGTCGTCTACCAGATCAACCCCGGCGGCGGGGTGAGCCCGTGGAAGATCCGGGTCAACCAGCACTGGGACTCCGAGGAATGGGTCACCATCGGGACGTTCGCCATGCAGAACGGCGGCAACGTCCAGCTGTCCAACAAGAGCACCACTCTCCCGGGTGCCGGTGACCTGCTCTACAACTTCGACGTCGCCTACGACGCGGTCGCCTTCATCCCGATGGGCGGCACGCCGGGCGCGCCGATCGGCGGGCCGCCGGGCATCCAGGACGCCCCGAACGGCAGCAATCCCGCGTTCGTCCAATGTGGCTGCAGCAGGCGGACCGAAGGCGACCCGGTCGACACCGCGACCGGCTACTTCGGCGAGACGTTCACCGACCTGGCGACCCCGGGCCGCGGCGCACCGCTGAAGTTCACCCGCACGTACGCCTCCGCGCTGGCCGACCCGAACGGTCCCGGCAAGGCGCTGGCCGCCGACGGGCCGTTCGGCTGGGGCTGGACTTACTCGTACAACGCGAGCGCCAGGACCGACGGCGCCACCGGCAACGTCACGCTGCGCCAGGAGGACGGCTCGTCGGTCACGTTCCTGAACACCTCGGGCAGCTACGCGCCGTCGGCGCCGCGCTATGACGCGACCCTGGTGAAGTCCGGTTCGACGTACGTGTTCACCCGGCGCGGCAAGGACGTCTTCACCTTCGACGTGGCGACCGGACGGCTGCTCTCGCAGACCGACCTCGCCGGGACGAAGGCGAACCCGCCGTACGCGACCACGCTGGCCTACGACGGCGCCGGGCATCTGAGCACGATCACCGAGCCCGCCGGCCGCAAGTACACGCTGACCTGGACCGGCTCGCACATCACCGCGCTGGAGGACACCGCGGGCCGCAAGGTGACCTACGGCTACGACGCCGCGGGGAACCTGACCGACGTCTACGGCGTCGGCACCACCCGGACGCCGTCGCTCAAGGACGACGACCACACGGTGTTCGGCTACGCGCCGGACACGCACCTGATGACGACGCTGCGCACGCCGCGGCACTTCGGCAGCACCGCGACGCCGGTGCCGGTGACCACGAACGTCTACGACAGCGCCCAGCGGGTGAAGACCCAGACCGATCCCACCGGGCACACGACGACGTTCACCTACGGCCCCGACGGCGGGCTGCAGGCGGGCCAGACGCAGGTGACCGACCCGACCGGCCGCAAGACGCTCTACACCTACGCCAACGGCCTGCTGGTCTCCGAGACCAAGGGCGCGGGCGGGCCGGACGCCGGGACGTGGAGCTACACCTACGACCCGGTGACGCTCGGCGTGTCCACGCTGTCCGACCCGAACGGGCACACGCGGACGTTCAGCTACGACGACCACGGCAACCTCGTCTCGGCAGGCGACGCCAACGGGTTCACCACCGCGTTCGCCTACGACGACCACGGCAACCTGCTGACGTCGATCGACCCACGGGGGGTGCGCACCACCAACGGCTACGACGAGCCGGGCCACCTCCCGGCAGGCGCGGCGGGCGAGCGGGTGCTGACCTCGACCACGGTCGCGGGGCAGGACGCCGCGCGCAGGACCGAGTTCTTCCACGACGACGCGGCGCACCCGGCCGACCGCAGCCGGGTGCTCGACGCCGGCGGGAACACGACGACGCACGCCTACGACGCGTTCGGCAACGTCGTCGCCACGACCGACCCCGAAGGCGGGAAGCTGCAGTTCGGCTACGACACCGGGACGGGACGGGTGACGTCGATCGTCAGCCCGTCCGGGTCCGCGGCAGGCGTCGGCCCCGGCTGCGTGCCGCCCGCGAAGGGCTGTTCGGCCGTCCGGTACGACGCGCAGGGTCACGTCACCGGCACCACCGACCCGCTCGGGAACACGACGGCCACCGGGTTCGACGCCGACGGCAACAAGGTCTCCTACACCGACGAGCTGAAGAAGACGACGCAGTTCGCCTTCGACGCCACCGGCAGGCCGGTGAAGACGACCAGGCCGGACGGCACGACCGAGGTGCTCGAGTACCACCCGGACGGCACGGTCGCCGCGCAGGTCGACGGCCTGAACCGCCGGACGGTGTTCGGCTACGACGGCCAGGGACGACGCACCGTGGTCACCGACCCGGACAACCGGAGCACGACCACGAAGCTCGACGGCGTGGGCAATCCGCTGACGGTGACCGATCCGGCGGGCCGGGTCACGACCAACGGCTACGACGCCACCGACCACCTGACGTCGGTGTCGTACTCCGACGGCGTCACCCCGAAGGTCACCTACGGCTACAACGCCGCCGGGCAGCGGACGTCGATGACCGACGGCACCGGGACGACGACCTGGGACCTGAACGCGTTCGGCGAACCGGTCGGGATCACCCGCGGCTCCGGGGCGAAGATCGGGTACGAGTACGACAAGACGGGGCACCCGACGGCGATCACCTATCCCGGTGGCGCCGCACAGAAGGTGGTCCAGACCTTCGACAAGGCGGGCAGGCTCGCCACCGTCACCGACTGGAACGCCAACCGCACCGGGTTCGGCTACGGCCCGGACGGCGACCTGAAGACGACCACCTACCCCAACGGAACGGTGGTGACCAACGGGTTCGACGACAGCGGCACGCTCACGTCGTCGACGCTCAAGGCGGGCACGGCCACGCTGGCCTCGCTGACCTACGGCCGCGACGCGGCGCACAAGCTGTCGGGCTTGACGCCGTCCGGCCTGCCGGGCGCGGCGCAGACCTACGGCTACTCGCCGCGGGGACAGCTGGCGTCGGCGACGACCGGAGCGGCCACGGCACAGTACAAAGTGGACGCCGCGGACAACCCCGTCGGGCTCGGCGCGGCAACCCTGGCGTTCGACCCGGCGAACCAGCTGTGCTGGACGCTCCCGTCGGGCACGGTCGCGAACCCGGACTGCGCGGCCCCGCCGTCCGGCGCCACGAAGTACGAGTTCGACAGCCAGGGCAACCGGAAGAAGGCCACCCCGGCCACCGGCGCCGCCACGGCGTACGGGTACGACCAGGCGAACCGGCTCACTTCGGTGACCGGGCCGTCGAACGCCACCTACCGCTACGACGGTGACGGGCTGCGCACCGGCAAAACCGTGGGCACGGCGTCGACCGCGTTCACCTGGGGCGCGGGCCCGGTGCCGAACCTGCTCTCGGACGGCACGTCGAGCTACGTGTACGGCCCGAACGGCGCGCCGATCGCCCAGCTCGGGTCCGGCTCGACGCTCTGGTTCTTCCACGACCAGATCGGCTCGACGCGGGCACTGACCGACAACGCGGGCAAGATCGCGGGGACCTACTCCTACGCCGAGTACGGGGCGAGCACGCACGGCGGCACGGCGGCGACGCCGCTGCAGTACGCCGGCCAGTACACCGACGCCGAAACCGGTTTCGTGTACCTGCGTGCCCGCTTCTACGACCCGGCGACGGCGCAGTTCCTCACCGTGGACCCGCAGTTCGAGCAGACGGACTCGCGCTACGCCTACGCCGAGGGCGATCCGCTGAACAAGGTCGACCCGGACGGCAAGTGGGCCTTCCTGGCGGCACTGCTCGCCCCGGCGGCGGCGATCTCGCTGCTGGCGACCGCGGTGGCCGTGGTGATCGTGGTCGTGGTGGTGGTCGCCATCATCGACAAGGCGGTCGACTACTACGCGGCGAGCAGCAACCGGTCGAACGCCCACCAGCCGGTACCGCCGCCCACGTCCCTGCCGGGGCTGGGCAATCCCGCCCGCGTATCGCCCAAGAACGGCCGGGCGCGGTGGGAGGACAAGAAGAAGATCTATGAATGGGACTCGAAGAAGGGCGAGGTAGAGTGCTACCGCAAGAGCGACGAGGAGCACCTCGGCGGCTTCGACCCGGACACCGGTGACCAGACCAGCAAGCCGGTGAAGAACCGCCGCCCCGGGAGATGACGTGTGGCAGCTGTACGGGTTTCATGCCGATGAAACCCTGGCAGTCGAGCAGGACCTGAAGCACCTCACCGGCGCGCGCGCCGGTGAGGTGCTCGGCCTCGGCCCCGAGGTGGTCTACGACGGCGAGCACCGGGTCGACGGCGAGCAGGTCGCCCGCCTGACCGGGGCCGAGCCGCAGCCCGGCGTGTCGTACTACCTCGGATACCGCGTCACGTACCTGCCGATCTGGGAAACCGGCACCGAACCGCGGTTCTTCTGGCGGGACGGGAAACCGGTCGTCGCGGGGCCGGTCCGAAATTAACCGAAACCATCGCTCGACGTCTCGTTGAAGTTTGCCCGATTCGCGTATACCCTGAGGCGCACGCTGGGAGCGCTCCCAGATGGATCACCACCGCTCATCGCCGAGAATGGAGACCCATCCATGCGTATGCGCACTGCCGCCGGCTCCCCCGCCCGGCGGAGAAGCATCTTCGTCCTGATCGCCGCCGTGCTGGCCGGCCTGTTCGCCTGGGCCCCGCCCGCCTCGGCGCACGGCACCATCGTCGGCCCCGCCACCCGCGCCTACCAGTGCTGGAAGGACTGGGGCAGCCAGCACACGAACCCCGCGATGCAGCAGCAGGACCCGATGTGCTGGCAGGCCTTCCAGGCCAACGCCGACACGATGTGGAACTGGATGAGCGCACTGCGGGACGGCCTCAAGGGCAACTTCCAGGGCTCGACCCCCGACGGTCAGCTGTGCAGCAACGCACTGTCCCGCAACAACTCCCTGAACACCCCGGGCCCGTGGCGCACCACCAGCATCGGCAGCACGTTCTCGATGCACCTGTACGACCAGGCGAGTCACGGAGCCGACTACTTCCGGGTCTACGTCAGCAAGAACGGCTACGACCCGGCCACCCAGCGCCTCGGCTGGGGCAACCTGGACTTCATCACGCAGACCGGGAAGTACGCCCCCGCCAAGGACATCACGTTCACCGTCCAGACGTCCGGCGCCTACCGCGGCCACCACGTCGTGTTCACGATCTGGCAAGCGTCGCACCAGGACCAGACGTACATGTGGTGCAGTGACGTGAACTTCGGCTAGGTACCGGGGAAAGCGGCGGCGGGTGCGGTCCACGCACCCGCCGCTTCGCCGTTCGGTACGGTGCCCCACATGCCCCGAGACCACACCCGAGCCGCGGTTACGGCCCTCGGCGGCCTGCTGGTCGCGCTGGGGGTCGCCGCCGGGGGCGCACTGCTGCTGCTTTTCGCCCTGACCCGCGGTCAGCGCGACTGGACGGGCTCCGGAGGCACGTTCGCGGTGCTCGGCGCCGCGGCGGCGTGGACTGCGCTTGCCGGGACGGTGGCCGTCTGGACTGCCCGGCGTGCGGATGGCCGGATGCTGTTGCGGGCCGGGGTGCCCTGTCTTGTGCTCGGCGCCGCCCCTGCCGTGGCGTTCCTGCTGTGGCGCTGACCGGTCACCAGCAGTGGGCGGAGAAGTCGTCCAGCCGGGCCATCCTGAGCCGGCCCGGGCCGCCGCCGTGGAGGAACACGCGGTAGTCCAGCTGAGCGGTTCCGCCGAACGTCGACGCCGTCACCCCGAACGGCAGCTGCTGGTAGCCGCCGGCGTTGAGCCGGTACTCGGCATAGTTGCGGCGCCGCCAGTCGTAGACTCCGGAGCCGTCCGGGTCCAGGCCCCAGACCTCCAGCACCATGAACGTGTCGTCCGTGCTGGGCTTCGCGTAGATCTGCGCCGCGCACTGGCCTGCCGAGCGGGGGAAGAAGATGCTCCTGGCCAGCGCCGAACCACCGTTTTCCGCCAGCAGCCAGCCGTTGTTCGCGCCGGTGCGGGCCAGGCCACGGCCGATGTCGAAGCCGTTGCTCCCGTCACCCCACGGCACTCCGCCCCAGCGGTCCGCCGGATTGCCTTCGAAGCTGTCGTCGACCGTCGTGTCCGCGTGCGCCTGGCCGGCCAGCAGCCCCAGCGACGCCACCGCGGACAGCAGGACCGCTCCCAGCCGCCATGTCAGTCGTTTCAACGCCGTTCCCTCCTCCGGACGATCTTGGTGACTCCAGTGCACCAGGCAGCGGCCCGGTCCGGGCCCGGTCAAAGTGCGGCCGATCGGGCAGGAAAACGCACCCCGGCGCAGGTGTTGACCTCTACCTAACTCCAGGTTTTACAGTTGGTCTCACCAACGAATTCCCGGAGGTTCCCATGATCACCCCGTTCCGCATCGCCGTCCCCCAGGCCGACCTCGACGACCTCGCCGACCGTCTCGCCCGTACCCGCTGGCCCAACGAAGTCAGCGACGCCGGCTGGGACTACGGCTTCCCGCTCGCCCGGCTGCGGGAACTCGCCGAGTACTGGCGGACCGGCTACGACTGGCGCGCGCACGAGGCGAAACTCAACCAGCTGCCGCACTTCACCACCGAGATCGACGGCCAGAACGTCCACTTCGTGCACGTCCGGTCAGCCAACCCGGACGCGCTGGCGCTCGTTCTCACCCACGGCTGGCCCGGGTCGTTCCTGGAGTTCCTCGACGTGATCGAGCCCCTCTCACGGGACTTTCACCTGGTCATCCCGTCCATCCCGGGGTACGGCTTCTCCGGGCCGACCCACGAACGCGGCTGGGACAGCACGCGGATCGCGCGGGCGTGGGCCGAGCTGATGCACCGCCTGGGCTACGAGCGTTACGGTGCGCAGGGTGGTGACTTCGGTGCCGGCATCTCGCTGGCTCTCGGGGCGGTCGCGCCCGAGCACGTCGTCGGTGTGCACGTCAACTACCTGCCGACGCGGCCCGTCGAGGGTGTTGCACTGTCCGAATCGGACGAAGCGCGGGTGGACAAGGTGCGGCAGCTGATGGCGAACCGCCCGCCGTACCAGGCCTTGCAGGCACTCACGCCGCAGACGATCGGCTATGCCCTGACCGACTCGCCGGTGGCGCAGCTGGTCTGGATCGCCGAGCGCTTCGCCCACTGGACGGACCCGCGCTCGCCCATCGCCGACGAGAAGATCCTGACGAACGTCTCGCTGTACTGGCTGACCGCGACGGCGGCCTCCTCGGCGCGGCTGCACCACGACACCCCGCGGGGCACGGGTGCGCAGTGCCCGGTCCCGGTCGGGGTGGCGGTGTTCCCGCACGACATCACCCAGTCGGTCCGGCCGCTGGCCGAGCGGCTGTACGACATCCGGTACTGGTCGGAGTTCGACCGTGGCGGCCACTTCGCCGCGATGGAGGCGCCGGACCTGCTCGCCGGGGACGTCCGGGACTTCTTCCGCAAGCTCCACGCGTAACGGGGACAGGCCCGGCGACGGGCCTGTCCCCCCGGCCTACCTGAGCCCGCCGGTCCAGTGGTTGCCCAGCGCCACCAGGCTCACCGGCACCGGGCTCCCCGCCCCGCCGTCGGCCGAAACGACCGCCAGAGTGAGCGTGTTCGACGACTTGAGGATTCCGTTCGGCAGCACGAAGTCCCGCTGGGGCCCGCCACTCACGTACTGCCCCATGTTCCACCCGTTCAGGAACACGAACACCCGGTACTTCCCGGCCCGCTCGCCGAACCGCAGCGCGACCGAGACGTCCTGGTCCTTCGGCGTGTCCAGGCGGAACCCCGTGCGGTACCACGAAACACCGGGTTCCACTGTGGACGGCGGGCGGTCCCGCCAGGCCGGTCCGCCCGGCAGGTGCCAGCCCTGGCGCTCGCCGTACAGCCCGCCGGCGTTCAGCGGACCGCGCTCGGCGTCCGCGACCGCTCCCCGGATCTTCCACGCGATCTTCGCGTCGCCGACCGACGCGCCGAACAGGCCGCGTGGCTGCTTGAACCGCGTGTCGTCGGCCGTCCAGTCGTCGTTGTGGCCCATGTTCGTCACCAGCACCGACAGCCGCGCGGGCTGGCCCTTGACCAGGGTTCCCGCCGGGACCGCGAAGTCGCCGCGGCCGGGGTCCGGGTTCACCGGTGCGTCCGAATCCGCCTGCGTTCCGCCTGCCGCCGAGCCGAGGTAGCGGCCGTTGAGCCACACCAGATAGCTTCCGCCCTTGCCCGTGATCGCGTTGAGCGACACCGTCTTCTCGGTTCCGTCGGCGACGAAGTCACCGCGGTACCAGACGTTTCCGTAGTGGTAGCCGTACTCGTCGGCGTAGAGCACCGGCAGCGTCTTGGGCTTGGTCGGGCTCGCGGTCGTCGTCTTGTCCGCGACCGTCCAGCCGTCGTCGCCCGTGGCGGGCGGCTCGGCGCGGTACCGCCAGTCCGTCAGCTCCGGCAACGTCACCGCGCGTGGCCCCGGCAGCGAGCCCAGCAGCGAACCACTCGGGGTGCGGCGCGTGGCGACGTACCGTCCGTCGACGACCAGGTGCCGCGCCGGGGCGAACACCTCCACCTCGCCCGCGGCGTCCGTGTCCGCCCGCAGCGCCAGCCGGTCGCCGTCCAGGCGGGCGTCGCGCACCAGGGACGTGCCGTTGACCAGGACCGGTCCCGCCTCGGTGTTCATCCGCCAGAAGCGGGCCGCGGACTCGTCCGTGCCGAGCAGGAGCAGCAGCGGCGGCCGCCCGCCGCCGGAGACGAGCACCCTGGCCAGCCCGTGGTGGGTGTAGTCCAGGCGCAGGTCCTTGCCGTCGAACGAGCTGCGCACGTCCCCGTCGAGCACCCGGACCGACGGCGCCGACGCGTACCGCAGCACCGTCCTCCCCTGCTCACCTTCGCGCCCGTAGAGCACCGCGACGTCACGGCCGCCCGTGGTCACGTGGGTCAGGATCTCCGACGTCGAGTACACCAGCCGCTGGCCGCCGAGGTCGTAGCCGGCGACGAGGATCTTCGCGTCGCGGCCGCCGACCCGGACCGGGACCTGGTAGTCGCCGTCCGGAGTCGACCAGTCGAGCGTCGTCGTCACGTCGGTGTCCGTGCGGCGGTCCGGATGGCGGACCAGGACGAACTGCGTCCGCGTGTCCGGGTTGGCCCGCGCCTGGGTGAACACGGCCGGGTCGGCGGGCTTCGGCGCCGCCGCCGGGTCGGTCTTGGTCAGCGGCGCCATCGTGGTCATGAAGTAGGCCTGGCGCTTGAACTCGTCGTACTTCGTGGTCAGACCGCGGGACTCGGTGATCGCCGCGCCGTAGTCGTAGGAGGTGTAGACGTCGTTGGGCTGCGGCAGCCAGCCCCACGACGTGCCGCCGTAGAGCATGTAGTAGCTGAACATCGTGGCGCCGCTGCCGATGGCGTTCGACTTGTAGTAGACCTTCATGTAGTCCGGGCCGGTCAGCTCCCGGCACTTGTCGTAGCCGGCCCCGGCGCTGTCGATCGCGCCGCCCTGGTACTCGGCGGCGTAGACCGGGGCGTCGTCCCGCAGCCGCCGCGTGACGCCTTCGCCCCACGTCCCCCACGTGCCCGGGTCGGCGCAGTTGAACGCCTGCGGGTAGTCGTCGACGCCGGGGATCTGGACCGCGCCCGGCCCGGACGACCAGTTCGCGAGGTCGGCGTTGCAGCAGTTGTTGTGCACGATCGGCACGTCGATGCCGTCGGCCCTGGCCTGCTGCTGGATCTGCGTCATGTAGGCCGGGTCGACGTTGACGGCGTACTCGTTCTCGGCGTTGTAGGCGATCACCGAGCCGCCGCGGGTGACCTGGTGGCGGGCGATGATCGGGTTGATCTTGCCGAGCCATTCCCGGTAGGCGGCGGTGTAGCCGGGGTCGCTCGACCGCGCGCGCCCGTCGACCGTCTTGAGCCACGCGGGAAAGCCGCCGCCGGTGGTCTCGGCGTTGATGTACGGGCCGGGCCGGGCGATGACGTACAGCCCGAGCTCCTCGGTCATCCGCAGCAGCCGGTCGACGTCGCGGACGCCGCTGAAGTCGTAGACCCCCGGCGCCGGCGAGTGGTAGCCCCAGTGGAAGTACAGCGAGACGCCGGTGAACCCGGCCGCGCGGATCTTCTCGAGGACGTCGCGCCACAGCTGCGGGCTGGGCAGCCGGAAGTAGTGGAACTCGCCGGACCACAGCAGGACCCGGCGGCCGTCGACGGTGAGCGAGTACCGGTCGTACCCGACGTGGTGTGCCTGCGGGGCGGCGGGCGCCGCGCTCGCCGTCGCCGTGGGGGCGGCGACCAGGCCCAGCAACATCAGGACAGCGACGAAGATCCGCATCGGTACCTTCCCACGTCGGGGCCACAGTGATCCAAAGGAACGGTAAGGCCCCGCCGACGCCCGGCGCAACGCCTTGACCGCGCCCGATCCGCCGCCATAGGGTCGAGCTGTTCCCTTGTGCCATCGACGATATTCGACTCCGGCCGTCGATTTTGTTCGACGTCGCCGACCGGCCACAGTGGACTGAACGGCCTCAGCGGGGGAAGACGGACACCGGGGCGGGCACCGGCGGCCCGGCCGCGGCGAAGGTGACGACGACGGGGTCCGGCCGGTCGCCGATCCGGGCCTCGACCCGGCGCAGTGCGCCACCCGCGTCCAGCCAGTACTGCACCCGCGCCGCGGTCTGCGCCGCGCGGGCGGGCTGCGGGCCGTCGAGCACGTCGACCGGGGTGCCGTCGACGCTGTCGGTGCGGACCCAGCGGGCCGAGCTCTGGCGCAGCAGCTGGACGTTGTCCGGCCGGTCGGTGCCCAGCCCGAGCAGCAGCCGCAGGGCGGTGTCCAGCTCCGGGCCCGGCTGCAGCGGCCGGAAGTGCCAGCGGTCGGGAGGCGGCGGGTCGGTGGCGAGCAGGCCCGCCCCGCCCCGGAACGCCACCGCGGACGGCGTCCACTGGAGCAGACCGGCGGAGGAGTCGTCGTGGCGGCCGCCGGTGCTCATCTCGGCGTAGCCGAGGTGTTCGACGAAGTCGACACGCCCGTGCAGCGCGATCGGCCCGGCCCCGGTCGGCACGGTGGCGGTGAAGTTCGCGGTCCGGGTGCGGTAGTTGGTGAAGCGGACCAGCGCGAGCCGTTCGGCTTCGGCCGCGGACAGCGGCCGGGGCTCCGGGGCGCCACAGGCCGCCACCAGCACCACCGCGGCGAGGGCCACGAGACGGCGGCCCATGCCCTGGCGCCAGGTCCCGGCACCGGACGTCAGGAAAGAGTCGTTCATGACGTCCGGCGTCATGAACGAGTCGTTCATGACGTCCGGCGGGCGGCCGTTCACCGCTTGACCCCCGCATACTCGGCAAGCAGAGCAGGCTCCGGCACGCCGTAACCGGCGAGATCGACCGGCCCCGGCAGGTCGCGCGCGGGCCGTGGTGGGGCCGTCGCCGCGTCCGGGAGGTCCGGTTGCGCGGGTGGTGCCGTGACGTCCGGGAACGGCACTCCGCGTGGTGCCGGCGGCAGGGTCAGCCGCACCCCCGCGGCCGTGGCCGGGTGGGACGGGCAGGCCATCGTCCCGGCTATCCCCGCCGGGGCCGTGCTCGTCAGGACGTTGTCCTGCAGGCAGTTCCCGCTTCCCGGGGCCCGGTCCGAAGCCGCGTACGCCACGTCCACGCCGTTGGCCGACAGCACGTTGCCCACCAGCTGGTTGTCCAGCGGTGCCAGGTCTTCGGCCGACGCCAGCGCGATCCCCGCGCCCGGGTTGCCGGTGACGAGGTTGCGCGCCACCAGGTTGCGCGTGCCGCCCGCGATGCCGATGCCGACGCCGAACCCGCCGTCGGCCTGGGCGGGACTGCCCGGTTCCGCGTTCGACGCCACCACGTTGCCCACGATCGCCGCGTCGCGCTGCGGGACGAACGCCTCCTGGTAGTCGGAGTTCGTCGACACGCCCACCCGGTTGCCGGCGAACCGGTTGCCCACCACGGCCATCCGTCCGGACGCGTTCGTGCCCTCGTAGCCGACGGCGTTGCGCTCGGCGACGTTGCCGCGCACCACGATGTCGCAGGGGCTGCACTGGCCGACGTAGAACCCGGAATCCGCGCTGCCGGACGCGTAGCTGTGCTCGATCAGCCCGTGCTGGGAATCGAACGCGTACACGCCGTACAGCCCGTTGTTGCTCGCGGTCACGTACGAGACGCGGAAGCCCTGCACCGGCGGGAACTCGGCCGGGTTCAGCCGCGTGTAGCCGTCGCTGCCGCGGGCCAGCCCGCCGGACTCGTCGGCCATCCCGGTGACCAGGACGCCGTTGAGCGTGTGGTTGCGGACGGTCAGGTTCTCCACCGCGACGCCGGGCGCGGTGACCACGATCCCGTTGGGGCGGCGGACCTCGCCGTCGAACACCACACGGTTCCGGTCGGTGCCGCGCAGCACCAGGTCGGGCACGGTGACGCGCACCGATTCGTGGTAGACGCCGGGCGAGACGAGCACGAGGTCACCCGGACGGGCGGAGTCCACGGCCTGCTGGACGGTCGGGGCGTCCTGCGGCACCCGGATGGTCGCGGGACCGGCGGTGTCCGGCCGGGGACCGGAAGCGCACCCGGCCGCGGCCAGCACGCAGAGCAGGACGACGGGAAGCGCACGCACGGCGAAACAATAGGAGCACGGGCCGCCGGGATGGCCCAACGACGCGAAATGCCACCTGGTGGAGTGACATCTGTCGTTCCCGGCGGCGGGAAACGGCACAATCCGCGCGTGGTCACTCCCCTGTCCCGCCGTTCGGTGCTGCTCGGCGCGGGCGCCGCCGGGCTGCTGTCCGCCTGCTCCTCCGCCGCCGCCACCGACCCGGACGTGGTCGCCGCCTTCGGCACGCAGCAGGCCGGGATCGCCCGGCCGTCGCCACCGCAGCGGCACGTCGACCTGTCCGTCTGGGACGTTCCCGGCGACGTCCGGCTCGCCCCGCTGCTGGCCGCGCTCGGCAGGCGTGCCGCGGCGCTGTGCGCGGGCGGCGACTCGGCGCTGGCGGACCTGCCCGCCGCCCGGCTCACCGTCACCGTGGGCCTCGGCCCGCGGCTGGTGCCGCCGGGCCTGCCCGGGTCGCAGGACCTGCCGGTGTTCCCCGGCGACCAGGCCGACGACGCGCACCGCGGCGGCGACCTGCTGCTGCAGGTGTGCGCGGACGAGCAGCTGACCGCGGCGCTCGCGGTGACCGAACTGACCGCCGGGACCGGACTGGCCCCGCGCTGGCGGCGGACCGGCTTCCGCGGACCGTCCGCTTCGGACGGTTCCGCCCGCAACGTGCTCGGCTTCGCCGACGGGATCGTGCTGCCCAAGGGCGACGCGGAGCTGGCCGCCAACGTGTGGCTCGACGGCCCGCCCGCGGTCCGCGGCGGCACGATCGCGGTGGTCCGCGCGATGCGGCTGGACACGGCGGCCTTCCACGCGCTGCCGGTGTCCCGCCAGGAGCAGGTCATCGGCCGCCGCAAGGCGACGGCGGAACCGCTGTCCGGCCCGGACCTCGACCTCGGCGCGAAAACCCCGGACGGCGAGTACCTCATCCCGGCGGACGCCCACGTGCGGCGGGCCCACCCGCTGACCGTGGGCGCGGGGGTGATGCTGCGCCGCTCGTACAACGCCGACGACGGCCTGCTGTTCATCTCGTTCCAGAAGGAACTGCGCACGTTCGTGGCCACCCAGCACCGGATGAGCGAAGGCGACGCCCTCCTGAAGTTCGCGACGACAACGGCGTCGGCAACGTTCCTGATCCTGCCGGGCTTCAGCCCGGAAGTCCCCCTCGGCCAAGCCCTCCTCGGCTGAAGCCCACCAGAAAAGCCGTGAATGGCCCATTCACGGACTTGAAGTCTGTGCATGGGCCATTCACGGCTTGACGGTCAAGGGGTGGGCACCCCCGGAAGGGCGCCCACCCCCGTGCGGTCACTCGGTCCGGCGTGCCCGCCGGGCCGCGATCAGCGCGGCGATACCCGCCGCCACGGCCAGGCCGCCGAGGGCGGCCAGCCAGTCACCCGGGAACCCGGTGCTCGACAGCGGCCGGGCCTTGGCCGGGCCCGACGCCGTCAGGAGACCGGCGTCCAGACCCAGGTCCTCGCGCTTCGCCGGGCCGACGGTCACCAGCGGGGTGCACCCGTCGGACGGCTGGGCGTCGGAGTCCCTGGTGTCGTCGGGGCCGGCGTCCGGCTTGGTGAGCTTGCGGTCACCGGTGTCGAAGCACACCTTGTACGACCCGTCGGGCAGGTCGTCGAAGAGGTACTTCCCACCCCGGTCGGTCTTCGTGTCCGCCAGCTGCTTGCCGCTGCCGTCCTTCAGCACCACCGGGATGCCCGGCACGCCCGGCTCACCCGGGTCCTGCAGGCCGTTGCCGTTGACGTCGGACCACACGAAGTCCCCGATCCGGTTCCGCGGCGCGACCAGGCCCGCGTCGAGGGTCAGGTTCTCGCGCTTGCCCACGCCGAGCGGGACGTCCGGGGTGCACCCGGTCGCCGGATCGGCGTCGGAGTCCTTCGCGTCGTCCCCGGCGTTCGGCTTCGTCCACTGGTAACCCGCGTACTGCACGGGCACCTTCGCCCGGTCGAAGCAGACCCGGTACGTCCCGTCGGGCAGGTTGTCGAACAGGTACTTCCCGTCCGGGCCCGTGGTCGTCGTGGCGATCTGCTTGCCGCTGCCGTCCTTCAGCACGACCGTGACGTCCGGCACGCCCGGCTCACCCGGGTCCTGCAGGCCGTTGCGGTTGACGTCGGACCAGACGAGGTCACCCAGCCGGTTCGGCGGCGCGACGAGTCCCGCATCCAGGGTCAGGTTCTCGCGCTTGCCGACCCCGAGCTGCACGACCGGGGTGCAGCCGGTCGCCGGATCGGCGTCCGAATCCTTCGCGTCGTCCCCGGCGTTCGGCTTGGTCAGGCGGTAGTCGGCGACCGGCGCCGGCAGCTGCTTGACGCCGAAGCAGACCTGGTACGACCCGTCCGGCAGGTTGTCGAACAGGTACTTCCCGTCCGGACCCGTCTTCGTCGTCGTGATCTCCTTGCCGCTGCCGTCCTTCAGCACGACCGGAACATCCGGCACACCCGGTTCCCCGGCGTCCTGCAGGCCGTTGGCGTTGCGGTCGATCCACACGAAGTCCCCGAGCCGGTTGCGGGGCTGGACCAGACCCGCGTCCAGGGTCAGGTTCTCCCGCGCACCCGGGCCGAGCCGCACCACGGGCGTGCACCCGCTCGCCGGATCGGCGTCCGAATCCTTCGCGTCGTCGCCGGCGTTCGCCTTGGTCCACAGCCAGTCGGCGTACTGCGCCGGCAGCTTCGTCCGGTCGAAGCAGACCAGGTACGCGCCGTCCGGGAGGTTGTCGAACAGGTACTTCCCGTCCGGCCCGGTGCTGGTGGCCGCGATCTGCTTGCCCGTGCCGTCCTTCAGCACCACCGGAACGTCCGGCACACCGGGCTCACCCGGGTCCTGCAGGCCGTTGCCGTTGGTGTCGGCCCACACGAAGTCGCCGAGGCGGTTCGGCGGCGAGACCAGGCCCGCGTCCAGGGTCAGGTTCTCGCGCTGGCCCACGCCGAGCGGCACCACCGGGGTGCAGCCGGTCGCCGGATCGGCGTCCGAATCCTTCGTGTCGTCCCCGGCGTTCGGCTTGGTCAGCCGGAAATCGGCCACCGGTGCGGGCAGGTGCGCGATGTCGAAGCACACCTGGTACGACCCGTCCGGCAGATTGTCGAACAGGTACTTCCCGTCCGGCCCCGTCTTCGTCGTCGCCAGCTGCTTGCCCGTGCCGTCCTTCAGCACCACCGGCACGTCCGGCACACCCGGCTCACCCGCGTCCTGCAGGCCATTGCCGTTCGTGTCGATCCAGACGAAGTCGCCGAGCCGGTTGCGCGGCGCGACCAGGCCCGCGTCGAGGGTGAGGTCCTCGCGCTTGTCCGGGCCGAGCGTCGTCACCGGCGTGCAGCCGGTGGAGGTGTCGGCGTCGGAGTCCTTCGTGTCGTCGCCGGCGTTCGCCTTGGTCCACAGCCAGTCGGCGTACTGCGCCGGCAGCTTGGTCCGGTCGAAGCAGACCTGGTACGAACCGTCGGGCAGCTTGTCGAACAGGTACTTCCCGTCCTGACCCGTCTTCGTCGTCGCCAGCTGCTTGCCGGTGCCGTCCTTCAGCACGACGGGCACGTCCGGCACGCCCGGCTCACCGGCGTCCTGCAGGCCGTTGCCGTTCGTGTCGGCCCACACGAAGTCGCCGAGCCGGTTCGACGGCCGGATCCCGGCGTCGAGGGTGAGGTCCTCGCGCTTGTCCGGGCCGAGCGTCGTCACCGGGGTGCAGCCGGTGGCGGGGTCGGCGTCGGAGTCCTTCGTGTCGTCCCCGGCGTCCGGTTTCGTCGCCACGTAACCGGCGTACTGCGCGGGCAGCGTCTTCAGGTCGAAGCAGACCTGGTACTGCCCGTCCGGCAGGTTGTCGAACAGGTACTTCCCGTCCGCGCCGGTCTTCGTCGTCGCCAGCTGCTTGCCCGTGCCGTCCTTCAGCACGACCGGCACGTCCGGCACACCGGGCTCGCCCGGGTCCTGCAGGCCGTTGCCGTTGGTGTCGGCCCACACGAAGTCGCCGAGGCGGTCCCGCGGCGCGACGAGCCCCGCGTCGACGGTGTGGTCGACCGAACCCGCCGGGCCCATCGTCACCTTCACGGTGCCGGTGGCCGGGTCGGGATCGGAGTCGAGCGTGGGGTTCCCGCCTGCCTTCGGCACTGTCCACTTGATACTCGACAACGGTGGCGCGCCAGGCAGCGTGGCCGTGTTCACGCCCGAGTAGTCGAACTTCACCGTGTAGCAGGTACCGGCCTTCAGCCCGTCCGCGGCGCCGAAGTAGTACTCGCCGTTGGCCCCGGTGGTCTTCGTGGCCAGTGCCGCTCCGGTCCCGTTGCAGGGCAGCAGCAGCACCTTGGCCCCGGCGACCGCCGGCTCGGCCGGATCCTGGACGCCGTTCCCGTTGGTGTCGAACCACACCCGGTTGCCCAGCTGGACCGGCGCGTTGTCGCACAACGCCTCGAGGTCGGCCAGGCCGTTGGCCTTGGCCCACCCTTCGGTGCTCGAATCGTTGATGAGGTAGCTGTTCGAGTAGTCGGCGTTCATCATCGTGCCCTTGGCCCGGTCGAACCACCCGATGCCGCCGGTGTTGATCGCCGTCGGGTCCATGATCGTCGCGGGCATCCGCGCGGCGGGGTACACGACGGCGATGCCGCCCTGCGCGGTTTCGTTGTGCGGCTTGCCGTGGGTGGTGTCGCTGAAGTACTCACCGGGGTAGTACTCGGCGACGTCGGTCGGCTCGCCACCGCCGTTGGCGTCGGCGGTGTTGTTGCTGGGACAGCCCGCCGACCCTTCCCACACGTAGCTTCCGTTGGCCTGGCGGCAGACCCGGTTCAGGTCACCGCCGCTGACGGTGTCGAACTTGTCGGCCGACGCCGACGACGGCGGCATGTCGTGCCCGCCCTGGTCGCCGAACCGGTCGCGGAAGCCGAGCACGAGGTCGCCCCCGGCCTCGGCGCGGATGTCGGTCAGCAGCGGCTCCGCGTGGGCCAGCAGGTGCCCGGCGCGCGGGGCGGGCGGCTGGTACTTCGACTGCCACGGGTTCCAGAAGTTCGTGTCGCTGCCCTGCCACAGGGTGTCGCCGCGCTTGAAGTCCAGCGGGTGGTCGACGAGGACCGCGCCGAACGTGCCCGCGGCGGCGTCGAAGGCCCGGACCACCACGCGCATGTCGGACAGCTTCTGCGTCGATTCGCCGGAGCACACCCCGCCGACGAAGACGACACCGTCGTGGACACCGAGCCCACCCGGCCGCCAGTCCCCGGCCGCGGGACAGCCCGGGTCCGGAATGGGGTAACTGGCCTTCGGCGCGGTCGCGGTCGCCGCGGTCGCGTCGTAGGTGTAGAGCTTGCGGTCGGCCAGGTTCACCACGAACAGCGTGCTGCCGTCCTCGCTGATCCGCATCGCGCCGAGGCTTTCCTTGCCCACCACGTTCACGAACGGCAGGTCGAAGTCGGTCTGCATGGCGTGCGCGGTGGTGCCGGTGTTCGGCACCTTGGTGAACAGGGAGGTGGCCTTGGTGGCGGTGTTCGTCACGTAGATGCCGCCGGTGCCGCCGGGACCGTAGGCGGTGGCCCGCTTGGCGAACGCGCTGGAGAAGACGCGCTTGTCCTGCTTGCGGTAGGCGATGCCGTAGACCGTCCCGGTGTCACCCTGGGTGGCCAGCTGTGCCGGCTTGGTCGTGGTGCCGCGCGCGGTGAACGGGAAGGTGATCAGCGAGCGCGCCGCGGGATCGATGCCGGGCGCGATGCCGTTGCGCTGGCAGGCGGTGACCAGGTCGGGGTTGTCCTGGCAGTAGTCGGCTGGATTCCACACCCCCATCGTCAGCGCGGCGGCCTTGCCGCCGGAGACGTCGACGAAGTCGGTGAGGCTGCTCAGCGAGCCGCCCGCCGGGGCGGGCTTGAGGTACGGCATGGACGCCGGGATGCTCGCTTCGACGCGGTACTTGCCGCCGGCCAGGCCGGTGGTCGCCACCTTGACGGTGCCGTCGGCGCCGGTGGTGCCGGCGGCCGTGGCGCCCGCGGGGTCGGTGACCTTGACCGGGATCCCGGCCACGCCGGTCTCCAGCGCGGGCTCGTAGTTGCCGTTGCCGTTGAGGTCACGCACCACACGGACGGTCAACGCACCGTCCGAGGCGTCGGCCAGGGCAGGCCCGGCCGTGGCAACCCACGGCACCACTGTCGAGGCGAGCAGGAGGACCGCCCCGAAAGCCAGTTGTCTCTTCAATTTCACTCCACACAGCCGGGCCCGGTCGGCCACTGTCCAATGCAGACGGATGTGGTGAGCTTAGAAGCGGGACAGAGTGAAACACCTGGTGAAGCCGGGTGAATGAACTGCGGCTCTTCGTGATTTCAAACCACCCGATCGAGCGTAGCGTCCCCCACCGGGGGAAGTACGCGCCGTGACCGGCGATACAAAAGGCGTCTCCACCCTGATCTCCACCCGGCGGAGGTCCTCTTCCACCCGGGTGCGGCCCTAGCGTTCTCCCGGTCGCTGGTCGTCGATTGCGAGGGAGCCCGTCATGGGTGAGGTCATCGGATTCATGCTGCTGCGGTACGCCCTGATCGGCGGCGGGATCGTCCTGCTGATCCTGCTGCTCGGCGTGGTCGTGTTCGCCCTGAAGAAGGCGGGGCGTTACGAGCAGGCCAAGCAGTTCGTCGAGCGCCACGGCCGGCGCGACGAGGACCCTAGGTGGTGAGGCCGCGGCTGGTGGCGTAGCGCATGGCCTCGATCCGGTTGCGCACGCCGATCTTGGCGAAGGCGTTGTTGATGTGCGTTTTCACGGTCGCCTCGGCGATGAACAGCTCGGCCGCGATCTCCCCGTTGCTCAGCCCGGTGGCGATCAGGCCGAGCACCTCGGCCTCGCGCGCGGTGAGCCCGTCGGGCAGCGCTTCCCGGCGCGGCCGCCCCGCCCCGGCCAGCGCGGTCGCGACCTGCCGCGAGACGTCGGCGCCGAAGGTCAGCTGCCCGGCGGCCACGGCCCGCAGCGCGGCCCCGATCTCGGCCCGGCCGGCATCCTTGGTGAGGTACCCGCGCGCCCCGGCGGCGAGTGCGCCGGTGATCGATTCGTCGTCGGCGTAGGTCGTCAGCACCACGACGGCGACGCCGGGGTGTTCGCGGGCGAAGCGTGCGGTGGCCTCGGTCCCGTTCAGCACCGGCATGTTGAGGTCCATCAGCACGACGTCGAGCCGTTCCAGCCGCGCGGCCAGTTCGAGCGCGGCGGCCCCGTCGGCGGCCGACCCGGCCACCTCGACGCCGTCGACCAGCCCCAGCAGGGCAACAAGGCCTTCCCGGACGGCCTGCTGGTCGTCCACCACCATCACCCGGATCGGTTCCCCCATGACCGCAGCTTATCGGCGGCCGGAAGAATGGCCGGATGACACTCGACGGAGTGAAACCGCACTGGTGGCGCATCGCCGTCCTGGTGCCCGCGGTGGTCATCGCCGCGTTCTCGTGGAAGCACGTGATCGCCGGGACGTTCGCGCTGCTGCCGGTGGTGGTGTGGTGCTCACTGGCCCGCACGCCCCGCACCGGCTTGGCGGTCGGGGCGGTCCTGCTCGCGCTCATGGCGTGGTTCGTGCTGCCACGCGAACTGGGCCTGGCCGGGAGCTGGGTCCCGGCGAAGATCGAGGTCTACTGGCTCCACACGACGTTGGCGGCAGTCGTGTGCGCGATCGCCGCCCGCCGCGGCGGTGCCCGCCTGGCGTCACTGGTGTGCGCGGGATTCCTCTTCGCTGGGGCCTCCCTGTTCGCGGCGTACGAGGCCCCACCGGGAGACGAGGGCGTCACGCCCGCCCCGGCCCAGCTGGCAATCACCGAGCAGCGCTTCGACTGCGGATCCCACCAGTGCTGGCAGGTCGTGGAGACCGCTGGTACCGGGGCGCCCGAGGTCCTCCGCGAGCACCTGCTGGCCAGGAACTTCACTCCCGCGCCGGCCCTGGACACCCGGGTCTCCCGGTTCTGCCGGACCACGGGCCTGGTGGTGGACCACAAGGTGTGCGCGGACGTCACTTCCTTCGCCCCGGACACGGCCCGCCTGGAGTGGTACGTGAACTGACCTGGATCCAACGATCGGCGCGCGGGCTGAAAGGGACTTTCCTGGCGTCTGACGCGAGGAAAGTCCCTTTCGCCGCGCCAGAGGAGACGAAAGCGCCTTTCAGCCCACCTGGACCACCCAGGCGCACCCCGCAGGTGGCCGGGTGGTCCGGATGGCCGGGTCTGCCGCCGCCAAGAGGTCGTGAGTGGTAATTAGGGGTGTAAACCACCATAAAAACCAACAAAAACCCCCCCCCCCACCCC